>NZ_LMUG01000059.1:215395-376032 GCF_009766125.1 Acidisoma sp. S159 | reverse complement strand
GGTTCTCTCGGGTCCACATCCCGAGCTTGAATCATCCCTCCCCGAGCCGCCACAAGCATTTTCAAACGGTCTCTTAGAAACCCCGACCGATAGATGTAATCGCCCATTCAGTCGCATCGCGGAAAGAAACAAGGTCGTCACATCTAGCCGTGACCTTGGAGAGGCGCCATCATGGCGGCCGGGATCTGCGAAAGGTTACCATCAATGAACGAATTGATTTCGCTGGACGATGCCAAGGCCCTTATTGGGAAAGTTCGTCGCTGGCATCATAAATTTGAAATTATCCCCGGCCTCGTTACTCCTGGGTCTTATGATCCACAGGACCTTTGGAACAAGCTCCGGATCGACAACCGCGTCAGCGGTCAACGTGTATTGGATATTGGTGCGTCAGACGGCTTTTTTACGCTGCGGGCTGCTGAAAAAGGCGGCGAGGTGACAGCCGTGGATTTCCGTTCGAAGGATAGGCATGGGTTTGGTGTCATGGAGACGCTAACGGGACGAAGCTTCGCCTACGAGCACGCCAATATATTTGACCTGGACACTGAGCGTCTGGGTCAATTTGGAATAGTGCTTTTTCTAGGCGTTCTTTACCATTTGCCAGACATGATGAGAGCCTTTCACAAGCTGCGCGCGCTCTGCAGTGGAACTCTCTTCCTAGAAACCCACTGCGACAACTCCCCAAGCCCAGATTTCGCTATGGCCAGATACTACAAGGGCGACTCACTCGCCGGCGACATCACGAACTTCTGGTCACCCAACCGTTTGTGCGTTGTCGATATGCTAAGCGACGCCGGCTTCGACGTGGTGCGTGAGGAAGTATGGGGAGATCGCATGTTCGCTGAAGCGCGGGTGTCGGATGATCCGGAGAGAGCGTATAAAATGGGCGTCGCCTACGGACGAATATATACTCGCAACTGAGCGTGAGTCGCCTATTCAGAGGCGGAAAGCAATGATGAGAGCCTCCCGATGAAAAGCTTTCGAGTTCTGCTTCCAAAAGCCGCTTCTTCGAACTCAACATCCGAGGCCATTGTCCATCGACGAGAAGATAGCCAAAATATACTTTTCCGTGTTTTCTTTGGTCTTGTCTGCTCTCTCCGGTTGTAGTAGCGTGATTAAATGATAACGCTAGTTGCAACCGCTTGATCGTGCGAAAGGCGCCACTCTCCGGCAAAGGAACCCTCATTGGCGTTCGCTTGCAACAACCGCGCCTGGCTAAGCTTGACTTATGGATCGCTTGGCAAAAAGACCCCTTATCACGGCCGTAAGCAATTCGGCGGCCTCTCGAGTTGGGTCTGGCACAGGCCATGCAGAGCCTCGAGCACGGGGTTGAACCCTAGCGCCGCATTTTCAACGGGACAAAGAATTTGATGAAAGAATTCATTCTATATGGTCACCCCAATCAAGTTGTCCGGGTCATAAACGGCGAGGTCTTCACCGAGGCCGCCAATCGGAAGATCGGCACATTTCGGGACGGCGCAGTCTACGGCTTGGACGGCAGGTTTATGCGCCGTCTCTCACGCCCCGAAACGCTGACCGCTGACGAATCCGCTCGATTAGCGAGTGAAGGCCTCTTGGCTGCTGACTGATCGCGTCCCAAGACGGAGATGTCGCCGGGAAGCACATCGCTCCGTCCCACCTGCACGAAGACAGAGTCGGTAATTCTGGAACGCGGCGCTGTGATGTAAGTCACAGTCGGATACCTTTTGAGCGGGCATTTTTGTCACCGCCGCTGGGAGCGGAACTAGCACCCCGCTTCCAGCTCCATCTGTGGCCTAACAACAACTTTTTGAACTCATAAGGGATCCTCTCTGGGTGCGAATAATAACCGTTGCAGCGTTGTATTTCGCAGCGATGGCGGTTGTTGCGCTTGCACTCATAATCCCGCGCGGGTTTTGCGACTACTAGCCGCGCCTCTCGCTAATCGCTCGCCTACTAAAAGACCAGGCTGAGGATGCGCACAACCTTCGGACCATCACGCCCCAAATTGCACCATTGCGACCCAGATAGCGACTAATCCCATCACTGCCCCGACCGCCTTGATATACGGAAGCATTTCGCCACCTCCTGTCTTTGCGGAGACAGGATCGCGACTTCCGGATCGCCGCGCAGTGATCTACCACACAGCGGGATTGCCTTTTCGATCACGCTTATGCCGCAGAAACAAAGCAGCCAGCAAGCCTTGCTCTAGGATCACGACAACGGGCTACGCCTTTCGAAGAGAACCGGCGGCAGTGTGAGATTACTCACAGTCGAAGCGGTTTAGTTTTGTTAGGACTCACTCTTATCAGCACTGTGAGCGGGTTGATAACTGACAGGCCCGCCATGCATCTGCGCCCTCTTCTCAACGCTGCTGTGGCTGCGAGCGAGGATCATTTTGATTGGAGCGACAATGGAAGGCACCGTTAGTCTCTACTCGATAGCTGTGACGTTGAACAAACTTGCTTGCATGACCAGGGAATTGGCGCGAGCCCAAATCAGCGGCGCAGCAATAGATGGAGAGTTCGACGAAATCGAGGCACGCGCGAGCGAAATTGAGCGTCGCTGGGGTGAACTCGCAGAGGCCTTTGATCCAAATCCCATACCCACATCACGTAGCTATCGCGCCTACTCCGGCTTTTCATCTCCGAGTAAGTATTAAATTCGTCCGCGACACGCCCAGGTTTTGTCGACGCACGCTTCCCGTTCCAGTTCTGATGGAGTGCCCGTCTCCTTCGACTGCGCCTCTAGCGGAACCTCGAAAGCCACCAGCAATGAGGCGTCATCAAAGCGGCCTCCGCTAGAAACTACAGCAAATCCTCCTCCGATCGCCATAGTAAGCCCGCGTGAACAAATCTTGCGCTGCCGCAATAATGGGCTGCGGCAGAGCCGGGGGAGACGCCGCTAGCGAGCGTCTCACTCTCGTCGGTATTGTATCATGCCGCATCTGGAGGGGGACAGGAATGTCCCGCAAACGTCCCAAAGCCTTGCCTATTGCCCCTCGAGCAAATGCCGGACGTTCGAATCGCCTCGGGTCCGCCAAGCAAATCAAGCCATTGCGGCCGCCACCCACGCCGTTTCGAAGGGCATTCAGTTCCGGAGCATCCGCAAGCGCTGAGGGGCCTGCAACTTAACCGCCGCTCGCGCCGCCGCCAGGAGCAGTGGGAGAGGCGCCGCTTGAATTGGTCCCTGGGAGAGTGCCGGTGACAGGGTTTGTCGGGGTAGAGGCCGCCGGCGAAGCGTCCGGCGTCGGAGTCGTTACATTGGGTTCCCTGGCGCTCGTGCCCATGTCACAGGCCGCGAGTCCCAAAACCAGGCAGGCGGACGAGAAGGCCTTCAGCATCGTCGACGTTTTCATTGCTCATCCCTGTGTGTTTGTCTTCTCCTCAGTTGATGGGCGACGGCGGAACTGCAACATGTCGTCCCCCCCGAACGTTGCACGATCACGTCACTGCATCTCGCGCCGACGCTGCGAATAGGCCGATGTTGCGTATGAGCTGAGGCGCAGCGCTTTGGTTTAGTCCTCGGCGCCGTTAGCGACGCCGGCGTTCACGAACAAGACGTCGAACTGATGGGCGGATAGGCGGTCGCGGAGCGCCCTCACAGCCTCGTGATTGGTCATCTCCAGTTGCTCGATGAGGAGGCGACCGTTTGATGCCTCGGCGCTTTCGTGCAGGCCGGTCCGCTCCGTCCCTCGTATCGTCGCAATCGCGGTCCAGCCGCGCGACAGCCATTCGCGCGCGAGGGCGAGGCCCAAGCCACGTGAGGCTCCAACAACGAGGACGGTCTTCGATGCGCGTGTCGATATGACATTCCTTCCGGCTGATCAGTTCGAACGGCCATAAACCATGCTCCGATGGCTCGCACTATCGATCGTCCTGAGGATCATTGGGCCACAGGCCGGCCGTGCCAAGTTCGATGGAGTGATGATCTGGATCGCGGAAATAGAGGCTGGTCACGTTTTCCGACCAGTCGATCCGGCTCTCGGTCGGGATATTTGCATCTTCGAGACGCGTTTGCCAGGCGTCAATGTCGGCGCGATCAATGGCGAAACAGAGGTGCTGGTTGCCCTGACCGCCATGCGGCGGGATTGTTCCGACAGGCATGCGGCTTGGACTGAGCGAAGCACCGATCTTGAACAACAGCAATGCGCCTCGTCCGGGCACGGAAAGGGCGCATATCCGGTCATCGCGCAACATTGGCTGAAATCCGAAGAGTGTCTCGTAGAAACGCTGGGATGCGTCGAGGTCGGCGACATACAGACAAGTTTCAAGGATGCGATTGATTCCAGGCATGTCACGGCTCCTAATCAGCGCAGCTTCCGCAGCCCCTCAGCTCGCCTCGCGCGGTCGGCGATCTGTTCTCGGGAACGCCTGACGGTGGCCAAATGCCACAAGAGCAATCGCTGAAACTATGATGATCAGCGTTACCCAAGAAAGGCTCAGCACACCTTCGACTTCCAAAAGCAAACCACCGAGCGCGGAACCGCCGAAAATACCAAAACTGTAGATCGTGGAGAGCATTGACGCCGCGACATCCGCAGGCGGCCCAGCCGTGTTATTGGTGGCCGTCTGGAAGAAGGTCGGCACGCCACCGAACGACACGCCCCATAGAAAGATCGTGACATAGTCTATTACCGCGAAGCGGGCCAAGACACCCAAGGAGAGCATCGTGATTCCTGTTAGCAGCATGGCACCCCAAGCGGTTCGGCGAAGATGTTCGTCGACCGTTCGGCCGACTATCCAGATGCCGACGAGCGCTCCAACGCCGAACAGGAGCAGCGCTGTTCCTGTGCCACCCACCAGCTGCAATTTTGCCGCCAGCGGCGCCATATATGTGTAGAGCGTGTAATGGGCCAAAACCGTTACCAAGGTGGCGCCAAGAACGATCGGAAATCCCGGTCGGATTGCGACCTGCAGGAGCGAGATACGCTCTTCGACGGTTTCGCCAGGAACCGACGGCAGCTTCCAAGCGACCCAGCCGATCAGCAGCAATGGGACAAGCGATAAGATCGCGAAAATCATGCGCCAGCCGATCAAGCCTCCGACCACGCTCCCCAGAGGTAGGCCGAATGACATTGCGACGGTACTGCCAGCCAAGGCGACCGCAACGGCGCGGCCCGCTTTGTCTCTGGTGGTCAGATGCCAAGCGTAGCCGGCCAGAAGCGGCCAGAGCGTGCCCATGAGAAGACCGGTAAAAACCCTCGCCACAACCGTCAGCTCGTACGTCGAGGACCATGCGGTCGTGGCATTGACGACAACAAAGCCGCCCAGCAGAGCAATGAGAAGAGGGCGGCGGGGCAGACCCCGCGTGACGGCGACGATAGGAATTGCGGCTACCGTGGAGGCGATGGCGCAAACAGAAACCAGAAGACCTACGGCAGCTGGTGAACACCGCAGATCCGCACTCATTTGTGGCAGCAGGCCCGCCGGCATCATTTCAGTGAGCAGAGTTGAAAAAGCCGCTGTCGATAGTGGCAGCAGAGCCGCGAGCGGCAGTTTTGTGGGCGCTTTGGTCATCGACCCACGCTCCGTGTTATTGTGTCACCCCCCTCCGACAACATGTCACGAATGCTCGCTGACGCGAAATCCTTTCCGGCGTTCGATGTTCTGGGCGCTGCACGGCCCGGGCCCGCCATCGCTACCGGGTGCTTAAACCGCCTGAGCGTTCATCCGGTCCGCTGCCGGCGAGGCCGCCGCGCTGTCTTTGATTGCGTCCAGCACAGTCTGCGGGTCAGCCGCCACCGCCATCGCCGCCGCCTCGGTATCGACCCGGTTCTCAAGATGAGGATGGTCTCGGCGCTGCTCTTCCAACAGTGAAATTATCTTCGCGGATTTCTGCTCACTTAGAATGGCGAGTTCCAGGGTTAGCTGCTCCCGGTAGCTGGCAAGCTGGTCATCACGCCTTTGCGTCGTCAGAATCAACACGGTCACGTAGAGTGCCAGAAGCCCCAAGCCTCCCTGAAGCCAATTGAATGGCGGCGCGTCCCAAGGTCGCAAGCCCGATAGGCTCACAAGCAGGTTGCTGGCGATCCAGAGCGCGACGATCGCCGTCAGGGCCGCGATAAACCGCGGACGACCGATCCACGCCGTCAGACGTTCTACCACCCGCTGGAGCGTGCCCGCTTCCTGGTGATGATCAGCATGGAGTTTAGCGATGGCACGGATGGTTTCTTCGATATGCGCGGGGAGGATCGGCGTCTCAGCTACCATTCGACAACTTCCAATGGCCTCGCGCCGGATGAGGCACGGTTCGCGCTAGGATATAATCCGTCGTGAGACTGCACTGGCTCGGTGGACGATTGCAGCGGCCCACGGCGCCCGGCACAAAGCACCGAGCGCCATTGACGTTGAGAACCAACCTATCGGACGGCGCCTGTCGCCCCGAGCCCCGCATCTCCGAGTCCGGGCGGTCTTCCGTAGCCGGCGCCCGTACCGTAATACGTGTCGATGTCCGTACTGCGGGTATCGCTCCACTGGCCCAAATCGCTGGCGTCGAAAGTCGGGGCACCCTCAAGTCGATGGCGGTCGATGTTGACCACAAAGCCACCAGCTTGCGGATCATAGGTCAATTGGTTCCAGGGAAGCGGATGATAGCGCTCTCCGATCCCCAGAAAGCCACCGAAGCTGAGGATCGCGTAGTCGGCCTTCCCTGAAGCCTTGTCGAGCATCACGTCGTAGACGCTGCCGAGGCTCTCGCCAGCCGTATTGTAAACCGCCGTACCGCTGACCTTGCTGGCAGCGATCAGCCGGCCGCCGGTGTCACTGGGATTGTCGATCCTGTCCATCATTCACTCCATTGCTGAGCCTAGCCACGGGCCCGTTACGCCCCGTGGGGAACAAAGAGATGGCCGCAGGCGGCGGAGGAACTCAGCACAAAATCGTGGCCCACCGAGAATTGATGGGCACGGCCGCTATCTCGAACGGTTCGAGCTTGCCTATGTCACGCGCGTGGACAGGCTGCTAAATCATGCTAGAGCACAGGACATGAGTGAACTGGTTCAAGACACGCAAGAGACCTTGGAGCGGCACGAACATCTCGCTCATGGCGCCCCCGATCATCATGGGCGGCGCATCGCTCTGCTGATTGGCGTCCTGGCTGCCGTCCTGGCGGTATGCGACATGAGCGAGCGCAGTTCCCAGAACGCCTATCTTGCTCATCATGTCGGCGCCAGCGACGAATATGCCTTCTATCAGGCGCGACAGACGCGCGCGCTGGTGCTGAACCAGAGCGCCGTCTTGCTGGACGCGCTACCGCCGACGCCGCAGACGGCGAAGGCGGCCCAAACGGCTCGAGCGGAGGCCAACCGCCTGATAGAAGACAGCGACCGGGGGAACGGCCAGAAGCAAATCCTGGCGCGTGCGGTCGCCGAGACCAAGGCGCGCGACCTGGCGCTGCACCGATACGAGTGGTTTGAGATCGTCACCAGCGCGCTGCAGATTGCGATCGTGCTGGCAAGTGTATCGGTCATAACGCGGATACGAGTCATTGCGTTTGTGGGGGCAGGATTGGGCTTGGTAGCAGCCGGCCTGGCGGCGCTGGTCGCGACGGGATCCGTCTGAGGTAGATATTTACGCGAACCGACTAGGCATGGCTTGTCTTACAGCGAGAGCTGAGTTGATCGCATTCGCGGCAAGTATTACAATCGCCGAATTGGACTTGCAATATTAGACTGGTCTGTCCGGCTGGCGTCCGCAGCGCCGCCCTTGCAGGATCGGTGCCGAGACAGTTCTTTGGGGGGAAGACATTATGACTGAATTCCGGACCGAGACCGACAGCCTTGGTGCCGTCGAGGTTCCGAGCGACAAGCTGTGGGGCGCACAGACGCAGCGATCGCTGGAACATTTCAGCATTGGCCAGGATCTTATGCCGCGCGAGATGATCGCGGCCTATGCAATCCTGAAGCGCTGTGCGGCGGTCGCCAATCACGACGGGGGACGGTTGAAGACTGACGCGTTTAATCTCATCGTAAAGGTCTGCGACGAACTGTTGAGTGGGCAGCATCAGGATATGTTTCCGCTCCATGTCTGGATGACAGGCAGCGGCACGCAGTTCAATATGAACGTCAATGAAGTTTTGTCGAATCGATGCTGTCAGCTGGCCGGAACCGCGCTGGGCAGTAAGGCACCCGTTCATCCCAACGACCACGTCAATATGTCGCAATCCTCGAACGACAGCTTTCCGTCGGCGATGTATATCGCGGCTGCGATGGGTGTGACGGGCCGGCTGATACCGGCTGTCTCGGCGCTCAGGGATGGGATTGCCGCCAAGGCCGATGAGTGGGTCGATATCGTCAAAATCGGCCGCACGCACATGCAGGATGCGACACCTCTCACGCTCGGACAGGAATGGTCGGGATATGTCGGCATGCTTGACGACGATCTGGAGCGGCTCACTGACGCGCTCAAGGGCGTCTACCGGCTTGCTTTGGGAGGTACAGCGGTCGGGACGGGCATCAACGCCGCGCCGGGCTTCGCGGAGGCCGCCACCGCCGAGATCGCCAGGTTCACCAAACTGCCTTTCGTCAGCGCACCCAATAAATTCACGGTCCAAGGCGCGCATGACGCGCTGGTTCAACTTTCCGGCACGCTTCGCACCTTGGCAACCTCGCTCTACAAGATCGCCAACGATATCCGCCTGCTGTCCTGCGGGCCGCGGGCCGGCTTTGCCGAATTACTGATCCCGGAGAACGAGCCGGGTTCCTCGATCATGCCGGGCAAGGTCAATCCGACACAGGCCGAGGCGCTCGCCATGCTGTCGGTGCAGGTGATGGCCAATGACGTGGCAGTTGGTTTCGGCGGCGCGGGTGGCTACCTCGAAATGAATGTCTACAAGCCGCTGATCATCGCCAATATCACGCAGTCGATCACGCTGATCACCGACGGTTCCACCAACTTCCGGAAGTTCTTGGTGGAGGGGACGCGCCCCAACCGCAAGAAGATCGCTGAATACGTCGAGCGTTCCTTGATGCTGGTGACCGCGCTCGCGCCGGTCATCGGATACGATAAGTCGTCGAAAATTGCCCATCATGCGATGGACCACGACTTGACGCTGAGAGACGCCGCATTGCAACTCGGCTTCGTCAGCGCGGAGGAGTTCGATCGCGTGGTGGACCCCATCAGGATGACGAAGCCCTACGTTGCCACCGCGGAATAGGAACACACACCCCTATTCATTTGTAGCAGACGGATTTCTTCGAAGGCGATCGACATGACCCAAGCCGGCGACACAGGATATGCGCTTCTTCACAATCCGCGCCTCAACAAGGGAACTTCCTTCACTGAGGTGGAGCGTCGTGCGCATGGCCTTGAGGGCCTGCTGCCGCCGGTGCCGAACACGCTCGAGATTCAAGTTGCGCGGGCGCATGCTGAGCTGACGCATCTCGATAATGATCTGCAGAAGTATTTGTTCCTGTCCGATCTGCAAGCTCGGAACGAAACGCTCTTCTACGCCGTCGTGATGTCCGATCCCGCGACGTTCATGCCGCTTGTCTATACGCCCACAGTCGGCGAAGCCTGCCAGAAGTTCGACCATGTTTTCCGTGCCGCGCGTGGCCTCTATTTGCCGATCACCGCCCGCAGCCGGATCGCGGAGCTGCTTGGCAATTGGCCGGAGCAGGATGTCCGCTTCATCGTCGTGACGGATGGCGAGCGGATCCTTGGCCTTGGTGATCTCGGGGTCGGAGGCATGGGCATACCGCTCGGCAAGCTATCGCTTTACACCGCCTGCGCCGGCGTGCCACCGCAGTTTTGCCTGCCGATCGTGCTTGATGTCGGCACCAACAATCCGGCGTTAATCGACGATCCGCTCTATCTTGGCCTCCGCCAGGAACGGGTTCGCGGCGCGGATTATACGAGCTTCATCGATGAGTTCGTGGAGGCGGTGCAGATGCGCTTCCCCAAATGCTGCATCCAGTGGGAAGACTTCGCGAATTTCAACGCGGTTCCGATCCTTGCCCGCTACCGCGATAAGATCTGCACCTATAATGATGACATCCAGGGGACGGCGGCGGTAGCGCTGGCTGGGATTTACGCGGCCCTGCGCATCTCCGGCGGGAAACTCACGGAGCAGCGCTTCCTGTTCCTGGGCGGCGGATCGGCGGCGACGGGCATCGCTGAGCTGATCTCGCAGGCGATGGCGCTGGAAGGGCTCGACATCAATCAGGCGCGGCTGCGCAACCCGCTTTTCGACATTAACGGTTTGATGGTGAAATCGCGGACAGACCTCGCGGATTTCCAGAAGCCATTCGCGCAGGACCACGCGCCCCTCGACAAATTCGTCGATGCCGTCAAAGCGCTGCGGCCGACCGGGATCATCGGCGTGAGCACCGTGCCGAAACTCTTCAATCAGCAGGTGATCGAGGCCATGGCCGCGATCAACAAGCGACCCATCATTTTTCCGTATTCCAATCCGACATCGCGTTCGGAATGCACGGCGGAGGAGGCTTACCGCTGGACCAATGGCCAGGCGATCTTCGCCAGCGGCAGCCCCTTCCCGCCCGTCGAATTCGCCGGGGAGACTCTGGTTCCCGGCCAGGGCAACAATGTCTATATCTTTCCCGCGATGGGCATGGCCGTCTACGCAACGGAATCGTCTCGCGTGACGGAGGAGATGTTCATAGTCGCCGCCAAGGCGGTCGCCGAGCAGGTTGGCGAAGAGAGTCTGGCCACCGGCCTCATCTACCCGCCTCAAAGCAAGATCTTCGAGGCCTCGCTCCATGTCGCGACCGCCATCGCGAACTACATTTTCGACAATAAACTCGCCCGGGTTGCGCGGCCCGATGACGTAGCGGCTCTTATCCGAAGCAGTGCCTATAAGCCGGTCTATCCGAGCTAAGCCCTCGCTACAATGAATCGGGTTTTGCAAGTGCAGAGGCAGGATAGGGAGGTTGCCGGTCAAACGAGAGAAGCGCTGACGGCGCAGAAACTTACCCTCCTCTCCCAGATCGTGCAGTTGCTGCTCATGAGCGGCCAGACAACTGAGCGTCTTGTCCATGCGACTGAACGCGTAGGCATGAGGCTCGGGATGCGCGTCACGGTCTTGCCGGGCTGGGGTGCGACCATCCTCGCTTTCGACGACGACCAGCACAAGCGGCTGGAGTTGGTGCCCGGCGCGCCGGTGGCAGTGGACATGCGCAAAGTCACCACGACGATGTCTGTGGTCGATGAGATATGCGATGGCAGGCGCGATATCGCCTCCGCCGAGTCCGCATTGGGCGCGGTTTCCCGGTTGTCGCCGATATCGGTCTGGCGCTTCGCGGTGCTGGCGGCGGCGGGCGCGGCAGCGCTCGCCATCTTGTTTGGGGCGCGACACTGGCCTGAAATTCTCCTGGTGGCCGCCACGGCGGGGATAGGCGCGCTTATCCGCCGGGGACTCGCCCTCGTGACGAAGAATCTCTTTGTGCAGCCTTTCATGGCGGCACTGGTGGCGGGGCTGGCGGGTGCTTTTGCCCTGCGGCATGCGCCGGGCTCAATGTCGAGTCTGGTCGCCCTCTGTTCCTGCATGATCCTCGTCCCTGGACCACATTTGCTGAACGGGGCACTCGATCTTGTCCGCGGCCGCCTGCCATTGGGCGGTGCGCGGATCGGCTATGCCAGCATGACGATTCTGATGATTTGCACCGGCCTGCTTTTCGGATTGGCGATCGGCGGCGCGAACCTCCCGGTCAATACCCCTCCGGCTTCGGTGTCTCTCCTCATCGATGTATTGTCCGCCGGCGTGGCGGTTATGGCCTACGGAACCTTCTTCTCGATGCCGTGGCGGATGTTGCCAATTCCCGTGGTAATCGGCATGGCGGCCCATGCGCTGAGGTGGGTATTGATCGGTGTCGCGCATACTTCACCCGCGCTAGGCGCGCTCGGAGCCTGCGCTTTAGTCGGCGTCCTGATGACACCGATCGCAAATTGGCTGCACCTTCCCTTTTCGGGCTGCGCTTTCGCCGCGGTGGTCTCGCTTATTCCAGGCATCTACCTGCTGCGGATGGCGGGCGCTCTGGTTCAGCTTGTTGCTGCCGGTGACGCAGGATCGCCGGATCTGGTGTCCACCGCGATCGGCGATGGGACGGCGGCGATGATCATTCTCGTGGCCATGGCCGCCGGCCTGATCGTTCCAAAGCTTCTGATAGAAGGCTATCGCCCGCAGGCGTGAGCGTTGCTCAACGTGGAAGCAGGTTGGTTTTCGCGAGATCGAGCACCTCGTCTCCACGGCCACTCATTACCGCGCGAAGCACCCACAAGCTGAATCCTTTCATCTGCTCCACGCCAATCGTCGGCGGCATGGAGAGTTCCTGCTTCGCCGTCACGACATCGAGGACAGCGGGACCATCGTGAGCGAGTATGTCGCGAACCGCACCCGGCAGGTCGCCAGGGTCCTCGACGCGAACCGCGTGAATGCCCATCGCGCGCGCCATGGCGGCAAAATCCGGGTTTTGCAGATCGACGCCCGACTCAACGAAACCCGACGCTTTCATCTCCAAGGCGACGAATCCCAAAACGCCATTGTTGAAGATTACCACCTTCACCGGCAGTTTCATCTGGGTCAGCGTGATCAAGTCGCCCATCAGCATGGCAAAGCCACCATCGCCTGACATCGATATGACCTGACGCCCCGGCTGAGCGGCCTGCACACCGATCGCATGTGCCATCGCATTGGCCATGGAGCCGTGAACCCAGGATCCAACGAGACGGCGCTGCCCGTTCATAGCGAGATAGCGTGCCGCCCAAATCGTTGGTGTGCCGACGTCCGCCGTGAACACGGCATCCTCCGCAGCCGCTTCGCTGAGCACGCGCGCGAGGTATTGCGGATGAATGGGTTTGTGGCCTGGCGTCCCGCGGGCGAGTTCGTCGAGGCCGGCGCGGGCCTTCCGATAGTGCGTCAGGCTGTCGTCCAGGAACTTTCTCTCGGTCTTAGCCTTCAACATCGGCAACAACGCGTCGATTGTTGCGCCGACATCGCCCACGAGACCTAGATCGAGCTTGCAGCGGCGACCGAGATTCTCGGGGCGGATATCGACCTGCGCGATTTTCGCGTCTGTCGGCAGGAATTGCTTGTAAGGGAAGTCGGTCCCGAGCATCAGCAGCACATCGCAAGCATGCATCGCCGCGTAGCCGGAGGAGAAGCCAATGAACCCCGTCATTCCGACGTCATAGGGGTTGTCGAACTCGACATGCTCCTTCCCGCCGAGCGCATGTACCATTGGGCTTTTCAGCGTTTCGGCAAGCTGCAGAAGCTTGTCGTGCGTCCCCGCGCAGCCCCTGCCGCAGAACAGGGTCACCTTCTTGGCGTCGTTCAGGAGCCGTGCGAGCGCGGCCAGCTGACTCTGGGCGGGCGTGACGACAGGTGCCACTGGCACAAGCCCGCCATTCGGCGAAATACCGCGAGCGGGCGCCGAACGAAGTGCGACGTCGCCGGGAATCACGAGAACAGCGACGCCACGCTGACCGACGGCCGCGCGAATAGCGTTTTCCAAAACATAGGGGAGCTGCGCCACGTCCGAAACGAGCTCGCAGTAGTGGCTACATTCGCGAAACAAATCTTGCGGATGGGTCTCCTGGAAATATCCGCCGCCGATCTCCCCGGACGGAATCTGCGCCGCTATCGCGAGGACCGGCGTACGGCTGCGATGTGCATCGAACAGGCCATTGATGAGATGCAAATTGCCAGGCCCGCATGATCCGGCGCAGACCGCCAGCTCACCGGTAATCTGCGCCTCCGCTGATGCCGCGAAAGCCGCTACCTCCTCGTGGCGGACATGGATCCAATCGATCGTATTCCGGCGTCGCAATGCCTCGGTGAGACCGTTGAGGCTGTCACCAACTACGCCAAAGATGCGTTTGACCCCGGCCTGAGCCAAAGTCTCGACGATGAGGTCGGCTACATTGTTTATCTGCACGGTGCATCTCCTTGTGCTCGGACACCCGGCTGAGGCCTCTCGGCGCCGCGAGTTGAGCGTAAGTGGATCTCTCGTCTCCTGCATCCTCAATCGGCAGGTCGAGGCGGTCGCAGTCCATCGATTAGAATATCGATTAGCCGTAACGCGCTGGCCTGCCACCCCGGGCTGGTATTGCCGTAGGTGAAGCCGACGAGGGCGCGCAGAAGGTCGTTCGGATCGACGTTGGGGCGGATATCGCCAGCGACGCTGGCGCGGTCGACGAGAAGAACCATGGCGTTTGTGATCTGCCCAAGCGAGGAGGCGTAGAGTTCCGGTGTATTGGCGACGATCGCGCCAATCGCCGAGGCCATGACTTTCTTCGTGGCGATATAGTCAACGAAAAGCCGCATCCACTCGTGAAGGGCCTCACCGGGAGACAAGGACGCGAGAAGACGCGCCGCCGACCCCGCCAATTGCTCAACCTCGCGCCGGTAGACCGCCTCGATGATCGCGTCGCGCGTCGGGAAGTGTCGGTACAACGTGCCGATGCCCACCCCCGCCCGTCGGGCGATCTCGTCGAGGCTGACATCCGCGCCCAATTCGGCGAAGGCAAGCTTTGCCACCTCCGTCAGGCGCTCGCGGTTCCGCTGCCCGTCCGCCCGCAATCTACGCGGAGGCAGAGCCTCCTCCCCGTCTGACCCTCCTTCGATCCTGGGAGTCAGGCCCTCCAGCTCAACGGTCATGGTGCCGGCCTCTTGCTAAAAGGAGGAGTCCTCCGTATATGATCCGGAGACATCCTCCGTTTAACGGGTGGCCGAGCTGATGGCAATGAGAATGCCAAGCTGGCGAGCGAGCGGAGGCCTGGACCCATCTGGTCCGAAACTAACCAAGAACTGGAGACTGTTATGGCAAAAGCATTTGGAGCGACGTCCACCACTGACGAGGTGCTCGAGGGTGTGGACCTGAGCGGCAAGCGAATCCTGGTCACGGGTGTCTCGGCCGGGTTGGGGGTTGAGACCGCCCGGACTCTGGCCGCCCATGGCGCCCAGGTGGTCGGCGCAGCGCGCGACCTGCGGAAGGCCCATGCCGCCACCGAGGAGGTTCGCGCACAGGCAACCAGAGTCGGCGGTCTCGAACTCGTTGAACTGGATCTTGCGTCGCTGGCAAGTGTGAGGGCCTGCGCCGACGCACTGGTTGCGGCGGGCAAGCGCTTCGACCTGGTGATCGCCAATGCCGGCGTCATGGCCTGCCCTTTCGGCAAAACCAGTGACGGCTTCGAAACGCAGTTCGGCACGAACCACCTGGGCCACTTCGTCTTCGTCAACCGCATCGCCTCGCTATTCAATCCCGGCTCCCGGCTGGTCAACCTGTCCTCGGCGGGCCATCGATTCTCGGACGTCAATCTCGACGACCCGAATTTCGAGAACTCACCGTATACCGAGTTCGGCGCCTACGGCCGCTCGAAGACCGCCAATATCCTGTTTGCCGTCGAATTCGACCGGCGACACAAGGCGAAGGGTGTGCGGGCCACGGCTGTCCACCCCGGCGGCATCCAGACCGAACTTGGCCGTCACCTCAGTCCTGAAGCCATACAACAGCTGATCGACGGGATAAACGCGGCGAACGCGACTTCGGGCCAGCCCGCCTTCGACTGGAAGACGGTTCCGCAGGGCGCGGCGACCTCGGTCTGGAGCGGCATCGTCGCCTCCGCCGACGAGGTCGGCGGCCTCTATTGCGAGGACTGCCACGTGGCGGAACTCAGCGAGGGGGAAGGCATCCGCGGCGGTGTACGCGCTTATGCCCTCGATGCAGAGCATGCGAAGGCACTCTGGGCCAAGAGCGAGGAGATGGTGGGCGAGCGGTTCTGATCGCGTAGTTTCTACCACGTCGCTTCCACCCCTTCTTGCTTGGGAGGGGATAGTGGTGGGTTCGCCCGACTGGCGACCCACCCCGACCTCTGCCCGTCCAGGGAGGGGCTATTGCATAGTGCCTTCGGCGCAGTAGCTAAAAGCCTAAGGATCTGGCACCTGATCTTATAAGAAACGGGAGGTGCCAGTGCGTAAGCTCGTGATTGCGTCGACTTTAATCCTACTGGCCTCATGCAAAGCTGAACCTCCTCCCGTTCAGCAGGTTCAGTTTGTGCCGCCCCCTCCCTCCAAACCGACAGACAGAGCACCCATCTGCGGACGGCCCGAAGAGGTCGCGGCTTTCGCAGCGGTCGGGCTGCAGACGCAACTCATGCAAACCGCGCTGTCCTGCGGTGGCGAAGACAAATACGGGACCTTCGTCACCAAGTTTCAGTCTGATCTTCGAGATCAACGCAAAGTCCTGGCGCTTTTCTTTACCCGAGCCTATGGAAGCGCCCGGTCACGAAGCTCCTTCGACGCGTACATCACCCAGCTTGCTAATGCCCAGTCGCAACAGGATCTGAAGTCGGGCGCCTCGTATTGCGATTTCAGCAAATCTCAGCTGGATAAGGCGCAGGCGCTGGCGACTGTTGAGGACCTCAACAACTTCGCGGCTCAATCTCCCATTCAGCAGTCCCTGGATGTCGAAGCATGCGGCTCACCATCGGCGCCACCTGAGACGGTAACGGTTCATCGCGCCACAAGGTCGTACAAAAAGAAGAAGCATACTCCTAAGTCTTAAACCCGCTAGCGGGGTTTCGCGGCTGAGGAGGTCGGGGTTGAGCCCGCTTTGGTATAGCGCTACTGAACTCTCACCAACTCGTATCCCAGTTGGGTGACGCTGACGTGGTAACTCGCGCATGCCGGGTTCACCACGCTATGCTGATCGCCTTGGCAATAGACCTTGAAGGTCTCCCTCCCCGTGCTTGCCTGATGCCAGCCGTGAGGGTCCGCCCGGCCAAAACCGACATAGGACGTCTTCGCCATCTTATCGCAGCCAGAACCAGCTAGCGGGTTTTCATCCACCGCGAAGCTGCGGTCGTCCAGCAAGGTTGAGTCGGGCGCGGCCTTGAAGGCGAGAACTGGCTCCGATGCATTGCCGTGCGTGCCTCTATGGCTACCGGCTCGGCAAACCCCGTAATCCGTCAATACGGTTTTCTTCGGAACCTGGTTCACGTGAACGTCCTCCGCCAAAAATACCTGCGCCGAGCCGATGGCCGCGCCGTTCGGCCGCTGAAGATCGAAGCTTAAGTTTAGAGCCTCACCTCTCGGGTGGACGAAAACGACGTCCTGCTGGCCTTCGATGCTGAGACGGTTTTCGTGGTGGGGCTCATCACCGGTGATTGCGACGAAGGCTTTGCCCGGCAAATTCGTCTTCACGGTCACCGTTACGGCCTCTGTCGAAGCTTTGTCATCCGGAAGCAGATTTGAAATCCAGGCCAATATGGGGCGACGGCTCGAACCCGCGACGCATTTCGAATAGGCGTCCCAGCCGCCCCTCTGGACAGCTCTTTCGAGGATAGAGAGATCGCTTATTTGGCCGACTTCCTTCGTGTAGAGCTCCTTCATCACGCCGACTTCTTTGACGAGATCCTTGTAGCTCGAGGCGGCACCAAGCGTGATCACCGCGATAGTTCCACTCGCCTTTTCGGCCGCGAAGTTATTCGCGTTGATCGTGTTGCTCAGCGCCAGCCGGTAGGCGAAATTGCTTTTGATCGCGGTGGTGTCGAAGTTGAGGCGAGAGCCGCAAGCAGCGATGTAGTTCTGCGCGCTCGCGCCATGGGCCGTGTAGCCTGCCGCCAGAGCGATGCCGATCAGGCAGCCGCACAGCATTGGTCCCATGGAATTGGTCCTCAAATTGGCCGAGTAGCGGTAATAGCTTGTTGGAAATCAGAGTGTTCTTGGAGAGAGAAAGCCGCCCCTTTCGGATTGTCAATGGTCCGATCCCGCTCGTGCCTGATTGGGCGACAATTATGATTCACGGAAAACTCGGCGGAATTTCCCCAGCCGTTGACATCCACTCTCTCGGCCCCGAGATAGTTCCGCAATGCAACCGTCCGCCGATCGAAAAGCTTCAGGTCTTTCCGCGGGCCTGACCCTGCTCCTTGCCGTGACCGCCGGCATCAGCGCGGCGAACATGTATCTTGCACAGCCTTTGATCGGCCTTATCGGCCCGGCTATCGGCCTTCACCGAGGGGCCTTCGGGCTAGTCGTGACCCTCACGCAAATCGGCTATGCCAGCGGCTTGCTTCTAGTCGTGCCGCTGGGAGATTTTCTTGAGATTCGAAGGCTGATGGTCGTCACGCTGAGTCTTGGCGCGACCACGCTTCTGCTCACATCCTTCGCTCGATCTGCGCCGCTTTTCCTGATTGCTTGCTTCATTATCGGGCTGACTTCGGTCACGACGCATATGGCAGTGCCCCTCGCCGCTCATCTCGCGGACCCAAAAAAACGCGGGCGTCAGGTCGCGACGATTGTGAGTGGGTTACTGACGGGAATCCTGTTCGGCCGCCCTATCGCCAGCCTCATCGCGAGCGCCATCGGCTGGCGAATGGTTTTCATTGTCGCGGCTTTTGCGATGGCGAGCATTGCCATCGTACTTTGGCGTCGCCTGCCCGACCATCACCCACAAACGCGCAACAACTATCTCGGTGTATTGAGGTCCCTGTTCCCATTGGTGAGAAATACGCCCGTCTTACGTCGGCGCATGGTGTATCAGACATCGGTGATGTTCGCATTCTCGGTGTTGTGGACAGCTATTCCTCTGGAGCTATCATCGCCGCATTTTGGCTTTGGGCAGCCCGGCATCGCGCTCTTTTCTCTTGTCGGCGCGGCGGGTGCGCTGTCGGCGCCCATCGCGGGGCGTCTCGCTGATGCGGGCAAAGTGTTCACAGGAACCGCTATCGCCTTGATGATGGTGTCGGCCGGCATTCTCCTGACTTGGCCAGGCTCGGCCTCCGATGGCTGGATCGGCATTCTCACCCTGAGCATTGCGACGATATTGCTGGACGGCGGAGCCCAGGCTCACCAAGCCTTCGCGATGAAAGTCTTATTCGATCTAGCGCCGGCCCAGCGCAGCCGAATCAATGCGATGTTCATAGCTGTGGCATTCCTGGGAGCGGCAGTCGGCTCAGCCGTGGCGCCCTTCGCCTTCGCATATGGAGGATGGCCGCTGGTGGCTTTGCTGGGCGCGGTGCCGCCTCTCACCGCGCTTTGTTGCTTTCTGGTGTGGGAGCGGCGACAGCCAGCCATAGCCTGAAATCCGGCCCGGACCCTAGCAGCCTCTAGCGGATCAAATCGATGCCAACGCCAATAACCAGTCCGACGAGAGCCCAGAATATACTCTGCGTCACTCTTACCCGCGCTCGCCCTGGTAGAGCCGCCGGGGCTGGGGTGGGTTCGGAGGTCGGCACGGAGGGGCCTCCATCGTCCAGCTTCAGGTCCAGGCGGCTCTCGTCGACGGTCAAGTCCGAGATGTAACCATGGAGGACCGCCGCTTGACCCTCCTCATCCGCGGGCGGGAGATAGGCCGCCCATCCTTCCCCCTGGCCATTCGGGCGCTCGACGTCGAGAACGTAAAAGCCTTCGACCCTCGTCTCCAGCCGCAACCGTTCAAGACGTCTGGTGGAGACCGCGTCGGCGATCTTTTCGAAGACTTGCCGGGGCAGGTAGGCGGTGAGACTCCAGGGCAGGATTTCCTCATGCGGCTCGGTCAGTCGCAAAACCGATACCGGCCAGGATTTACGAGCGCGCCGATCCCAATCGGACGTCCCAAGCTTTGCCCCGTCGTATGAGTAAATAGAAACCGAAAACTCGGTCGTTTCCGTTTTGGGCTGGCCCAGGACTCCGACGCGGTTGATCCATCCGTCGATCTCCGCGACGCCGCCCAGGCGGGGCTCGGAAACCGGAGGGCGCAAATCGCCCTCCATGGATCCATAGGTGGCGTAGTGGCGATACAGGGCGATATTCTTGATGCGTAGAGGCAGACTCCAGCCAGGCAATCCGAATTGAGGAAAACCTTCGGCGAGGGCGTAGACCTGCTCCTGATACTCAAACCGCCCATCCTCACGCGCAACAACCTCCACGTCACCTCCATTGCGAGCGGTCGAGAGAACATGGGATCAGAAGGGCGGGCCCCCTCGCCAGTCGCTGCGGGCTATGGTGTCACTCGCACGGTCGGCTGACTAGTACCCCTCGACAGAGGGCTTCATCGGTCAGCAAGACGCCCACGGCTATAAGCGCCGGGGCGTCCGCATTGGTGAAAGCACTCAACCATTCCGTTTATATCTTCGAGCGTCACGCAGCCCCTAAAGTGATCGCGTCAGTGGCGCGCGGGGCCTGCTAGACCTAGCGAGACGGGACGCCAAGGGATGCTTCGTGCGAAGCATTTCTCCCCACCACTCTCAGCCGGGCATCAAAACCTTGTCGATAACTTGAATAACACCGTTGGATTGGCCGACATCGGCGATTGTGATATCCGCCATGCCGCCCTTTTCGTCTTCAACGATGATATTGCTGGAGCCATTCATCATGAATGTCAGTGTCCCGCCTTCAAGGCTTTTCAATTCTGTCTTTCCGCCACCAGCCAGAATCATGCTCCGGATTTTGGTGGTGTTGTAGTCACCGGGAACGACGTGATAGGTGAGAATCTTGGTCAGTGTCGCCTTGTTCTCGGGTTTCACAAGTGAATCGACCGTCCCCGCCGGAAGATCGGCGAAGGCTTCGTTGGTCGGCGCGAATACTGTGAACGGCCCGGCACCGCTGAGCGCACCGGCAAGGCCCGCCGCCTTCACCGCGGCCACGAGTGTCGTATGATCCTGTGAATTCACCGCGTTGGCGACGATCGTTTTGCTCGGATACATCGCCATACCGCCAACCGACACGGTATTCGGCGCCATCATGGATGATTGCGCATGCGCCATTGAGATTGCGACGGGCGCTACGAGCGCGGCGCCCACGGCGAAGACTGCTAACCGAATTGTTCTGCTCATGGCAAAATTCCTTCACTGTCGCGACCACGTCGGCCGCACACATAGTCGCAATGAGTCACAAAGTTGGATGCAGTCGTGCGGTGAGATTTTGCGGGGGCGGCGAAAATCTCGACAATGCTTGATGGTGTTTGCTGGACACGCCCCACTTCGCCAATCGGAGCGCGGGCAAATCGCCGGAGCAACCGAAGAAGGAGTGAGTACCCTAGGGGGTGCTCACTCCGAAATACTTCTTCCGGCTCACATCGCCATCAGCTACTCGGGAGGCACAAGATTGGATGCACAGACACTGCAACTTTCCGCATCGGGAGATGCCCCTATCAACTCGTACCGGAACGACAACCGGCGACCGTCCGTCCCGGAGGCATATCAATCTCGTTCGAAATTCAGTGTCCGGTGCCAGTATTCCTCCGCTCGTCCTTGCGGGCAGCCTTCCTGCCGCCACAGAACATAGGCGCGCTCGCGAATGTGCTGTTCATACGCCTGGTGCCAGTAGTCGTCCGCGCGCCCTGCGGGGGAACCGTCCTGCTCCCATAGAAGGTAAGCGTGCTCGCGAACCCCCTGCTCAAGACTCTGCTTGGTTTCGATCAGCAAGTCGCGGTCGTCACCATAAGGCTTCAAAGGTCCGCCCCGGCTTACATGCATCCGGGTCGTAAGCTCTCCGAAGTCACACTCGGGAACCAACTGCGCGTGAGCCGCAGCCTGAGTGGCCTTTGCTTGAAAATCGGTGTCCGCAACTTCGCTCTCGGCGTCCCCAATTGTGACTGGAAACGTATGGAGAACCGTCACATCCTGTTTCAACACGTCAACCAACTTCTCTGCCATTGAAAAACCCTTCTTCTGTTGTGGGGAAGCCGCCCGTTCGGTCAGCGAACCAGCTTAGAGTGCATGGGGTGAAAGCCTCAAGGCGAACCGTCTCTTCACGAAAGAAGTGAAGTCCTGCCCACCTCCGGGGTGTTCACGGGTTGGTGCGTTGCCCACCACTACAAATTGACGGGCGGCCCCAAATCTACGGCGGTCACCGCTTTCACGCGTTAGAGGAGAAGCCGGCGATGGAACCTATGAAGCCGATGAAGCCCATGGCGGGCGGCGAGACGTGGTGGCCAGAAGCTCTCGGCCAACCCTCGGCCAGTGGATCGCAGAACGGCATGCGCTATGCCTTCTTCCCGCAAAAGCAACGCCTTCTGATCGAGCAAGCCGGCGAACTCGCGACCTATGACAGTGGAGATCATCGCATCAGCGGCGTATCGCAGCAGGATAGCGCTGAACGTTCATTGTCGTTCACCAGCCAGAACGGACAGGTGAATTTGGATGAGTTGAGTAAAATTGCCTGACCATCGCGATCGCGCAGGGTCAAAGGCTGGATAACCGGCTCAACACTCTGGCCGCGATCCGCAACCACGTAACGGCTTGCGCCACGTTGGCCGATCTGTAACCTTCGGTTCTGGATCGAGAAGAACGGGAGAGACAGATGAAGCCGAGAGCGCTCTTCTTTTGCCTAGGTGTTGCGGCCCTCGCGCTTGCCAGCTTCATTCGAGGAACCGCGGAAGCCGCGACAGTGACGACCCTCCGCTTCGTCTACGACTGGCCCGTACCCGATTTCGGGATGGTTCCCGTGGCTGTGGGGATGCAGAAGGGCTTCTATGAGAAGCATGGGCTGAAGGTGGAGGCATTGTTCCCGCCTGATGCGCAAACGACCGCGCGAATGCTGGCGACTGGCAAAGCCGATATCGGCTTCGAGGCGACGACCGACCTCATCTTCGCCGCCAATCAGGGCGTGCCCGTCATCTCGATCGCGAATTTCGTTCAGCATAATACATGGTGCCTCATAGGGCGACCCGGCGAACCCGTAGAGATATCGGCGCTGCGTGGCAAATCGATCGGCATCTTCACTGATTCTTGGACGCGCGTGATGATGGGATTCGTGCTTCGCAAAGCAGGTCTTAGCGAGAATGACGTGCACCAGATCATCGTCCAGGATGACGATATTCCGCTTCTGCTGTCGAAGAAGCTCGATGTCGCAACCAACGTTGCTTCTTACGGCGTCGCTGAGATTCAGGATAATATCCACAAGCAGCCGACGCTCGCCTGCGGTGATGCCATCGGTGTGCCCAATATTCCGGTTTGGGCCTACACGGCGAGCCCGGCCTGGCTGGAAAAGAACGCGGATGCCGCCCGCGCCTTCCTCGCCGCGACGGCGGAAGCCACAGTATGGAGCACGCAGCATCCTGAGGAAGCGGCAGCACTGTTCCAGAAAGCGTATCCCGCCTCCGGCAGCTCAAACTACGCAGTGATTGGCTGGAAGGAGACACTGTCTGGCCTCGCGGGCCCGCAAGGTTACTTTGTTCAGGACGACAAGCAATGGGTCGACCTTGCCGAGGCCATCAAGGGCATTGGTCAAATTCCTGAGGTGAAGCCGGCCGCCACCTACTATAGCAATGCCTATATCCCCGCCGATCTGCCGAAAGCGCCGTGAGCAACGATGTGGACGTAGGATGATGCTTTCAGCTGCTGACCTCGCTGCCTACAAGCGGTCCCAGGCTTTGGCGCGTGACGTCCTTAAGGCAATTCGTGCCCAGATCCGGCCTGGCGCGACAGAGGCGAGCCTGGGCGCGGCCTGCCGCAAGCTGATGGATGAGGCAGGCGCCACCGCTTATTGGTGGTACGGCACGCCGGCGTATATTCTTGCGGGGGACGCGCTACGCGCATCGGTCGAAGGGGATGTCTACCTTCCCCGCGACGTGCCACTTCGTGCCGATGACATGGTTACGATCGACCTCGCCCCCGAGGTCGATGGCTACTGGGGCGATTGTGCACGCAGCTATTTCCTGCGAAACGGCGAGCTGGTGGACGCGCAAGCGGCCGGCGCCGAGCAGGCGGAGGGCATGGCAACAGAGGCCGCACTGCACGCATTGTTGCGCGAGACGGCGAAGCCAATGATGACGTTTCGCGAATTGCACAGTATCATCGCCGATGAACTTGCCCGGCGCGGTTATGAAAACCTCGATTTCCTAGGGAATTTCGGTCACAGCATCGGCGGTGATGTGCGACGGCGCGCCTTCATGGATGCCAAATGCGGTGAGCGGTTGGACAGCGTGCCCCTCTTCACGTTTGAGCCGCATATCGCGCGTCCACGCTCGACTCTCGCGTTCAAATTCGAAGAAGTCTACCTCTTCGATGAAAGCGATCGACTGCAAATACTTTAACGCGCCGCCACAAGCGGTGCTCAGGCGACGACCGTGCCATAGGTATCTCAGATATCGATATTCCTCGCGGTCAGTAAATTTCCTGTAGCGGCGCAATCGTCGCCGCCCGCGCCAGATTTCGTGAAGACAAAGAGTAAGCCAGCCATGTTTTCGCCGCTGATTGAGAGTTTTGTGGCCATATCTTGAGACGACATTCGTATTTCCACATTGAGAGGAAACCGTTATGCGTCTCCTTGCGGCACTGGCTATCGGCGGCCTGCTTGCTGTCACAGTTCAAGCAAAGCCTGCGACCGCTGCCATCCTTTCCCCGAATGGCGAGGCGATCGAGGCCGCCGCACCGCATTCCAATGCGGCGATAGAGAAGGTCTACTGGCGCCATTATCCGCACCACTATTACTGGCGCGCCCACTGGCACGATTGGCACCATCACTGGCACCACCACGGCTATGGCTACGGCTATCGTTACTAAGCATCGGTTGCCGGTTTGACCGGCCGGGATGTGTGCTGTGGCGACCTCATCAGCCGCCAGCCAGCGCCGTCTCGCGCCGATCAGCTTCGGCGGCTGCCTTCCGCGATGGAGGCTCGCCGCCATCGCTGGTACCCGCGGTAGTTTTGCGCCTACTGCCCCGCCTTCTCAAGCTGGTCGTAGACCTTTGATATGGCGAGAGCGAAAGCTTCGGAGGAATTCGTTTCGCATTCCTGTTTCACTCGTTCCAGAATACCTTTGTCGCCGACGCTTCGACCGACCGCGTGGTTTCTGGCGTTGACGACATTGATTGCACTGAAATAGCCAAGCGCCCAGCCGACCGATAGAGCCGCATAGTGACTTTGCAACGCCGTCGAGCAAGTCTGTTTTCCTATCCCGAACATGCCCGCGCCTGAACCCGTGGCAGGCTGTGCGCTAGCCTCTTGCCCAGAAATCGCAGCCGCAATTAACCCAGCAAACAAAGGGATTGCGACACGGCTACGCGTCGTCCGGAATATTTGCACGTTCAAAGACCCTCCTGTGTCAACTTGACCGACCTCATTTTGTGTTGAGGTCCGCGCTCCGCACAATATGCGATCCGCAGACGAACTGATAGGAACGACATTTTCAACAGAGGCGTAAGGTTGCGCGCGATCTAGCAGCAGCGCACCGGTTTTGTATCAGCTTTGGCAACCTATCGTCTTTGCGGCGGCTCTGCCTTTCCGGCGCGACAATCGCCCCGTTTGATTGATGAGGTGGGTAAGTGGGTGAGTCGTTAGTATGAGATCCCCAAGTCTGATTTCTTTCTCCCCCGAGATCCGCTAGGTGCGAGGGGCAGGTGAGCGCACGACGCAGCTCTCCTGTAGGCCAGAAAGGGCGGCAGACCTTCCATCGGCGGCTAAGCGGGTTTGGCAAAGTGGTCCTGCGGCGGTCATCTCGACCAACGACACCGGTTCGATTCCGGTAGCCCGCGCCGTCGCCGGCAACGATTGCCCGGCAATCGAAGCGCTGAACCCCAGAGGTAGGCTGAGTTCGCTGACTAAGCCACGAGTAGCATGACGATCCGTCGTTTGAGATCGTTTCGTAATTACAAGAGCCGAGCAGCGAACCGCGAAGAGCCGGCGTAGGTTCAGGTAAGTTTAGGCGACCCGACCCCAAATCCGTCACGGGATCGCCTCATTCGAACGGGAACGGGCGTCGTGAAGAAAGCTGACCGGTTGACAACCATCCCAGGACCAAGACGGTTCGTTTTGACGCTTTGGCCAAAACGACAAGACGAGGCGCTCGCTCTGCCGCTCTACCTGGGAATAGATGCTCAGCAGGCTCAGGATTTGTGCTCTCTCATTCAGAGCTGGATGAAGACTCAGCGGCCTGCGATTTCGCTCGAGGAAAGCTCGCTAAGCCTGGTCCAGCATGTCGACCCCAAAGCTCTGCCGCCCGCTCAAACCTATTTGTTCAGGGAGCCCGAGCCCTCCGAGGTCATCGAAGACAGACGCCCGGCTGATCGATCAACCCCCTCGGCGCCAAGCCCTCGCGGGGAATCCACGTCACTGACGCCATCCATCGCCACTCCGGCTTCTTCCCGGGATCGGCAACCGTCTCCGCACACGACGTATTCGCACGCTTCAAGGCCCAGCCTCGGCTGACGAACGCTTTCCGCGACGGTTGTCCGCGCCGTTGGGCCCTTTGCCTTCCGGGTCAGGCGACCAGGTCTCGCGCAAGCTTGCTAGGGCTTCCATAACACGACACCCTCTACCGGGTAGTGTGAAGGAGCGCGCAATGGCAGATGAGAGACACCGGCCAGTCATCGTCGACGACCTGCATGGGGTGGAACTCTACGCCACCGAGGTGAGTGGCTTCACCCTCGCCCATGGCAATGTGACCCTGACCTTGTCGTCCCTCAGGGCATCCTGGGACGATGAGGGGATCCCGAATAAGCGCGTCGTGGTCGGTCGCATTGTGCTGCCGACGACAAGCGCCCAGGTTTTGGCGCTCGAGTTGTACGACTTCCTCAAGAGCAGAGGGCTCGATCCCGCACCCAGGCCAGAGGGGACCCAAGTACAGTGAGCCGGTAAGGCACCCAGGATGCCGGTGCCCCGCCCCTGGCGCGGAGGAGCCGCTATTTCGGCGCCGCGCTCTGGAAGCCGCCAGGGGTGCCGGGGGGCGGAAACGGCATGGGCGGCGGCGACGGCGCCGTCGTCAACGAGCCGCCATTAATGGGCGGAGCCGACTGGTTACTGTTGGAAAACGCCGGCGGTGTGATGGCTGGCGCTCCTGGATTGCCCATGTTGAAATGCGCCGGGTCTTGTGGCCCTGGCGGGCTCGTCACCAGCGGCTTGTAGGAATTCTCAATCTGCGCCATGGCGGCGACGGGAGAGGCCACAACAAGCGCTGCTAAGCCGCAGATAATCAGTCTCTTCGGTGATTGCATATTTTTACCCTCACCTCGTCAATATATTCCATATCGTCGCTAAGCTGCAGGCTCGCTGGCGGTGACCTCAGCATAACCGCCCTGCGCGGCGGCGATGTGCGCGGCGGATCCCGCGCCGCTGGAACTCCTTTTGGTTACAAATTGTCTCTGCTTCCGGGAAACCGCCGTCGTCGGCGGCGTCGCGACGGGCAGGCACCGCATAGTGCGTCGCATTGCCTGGCGAAGCCGAACATGACAAAGGCGCATATCGGAGTGTCCATGTCCGGGGGGATGCCGTGCCGGGTGGAATGGAGAGGTCGGTATGCCGGGGGTAAGCACATTGGCCAGCGTAACCGCCGCTCCCCTGTTGCCGCCGGTGGACGGGCTAGTCTGGGGCTACCGTTTCAATGATGATGGCCGCGCCGATCCACTGGACGGCGCCGCCGCAATGCTTGAGTTGGAACGCCAGGAAAGCTGGGTCTGGCTACACTTCGATCTGATCGACGGCCGCGCCCGCAAGGCTCTCGCAAATCTTGCGCATATTCCCGATGAGGCACGCGAGTTGCTACTCGGCGTCGACGACCGGCAGAGAATGGAAACCTACGGTCAAGTCATTGCCGGCGTCGTCATGGACTTCGAGCGCGCGGATGAACTCGACCCTCGGCGCATGTTATCCTGGCGCTTCTGCATGGCACCCCACGCTTTCATCTCCGCCCGACGGAGCCCCCTGCAGACCATGGCGGAATTGCACAATGCCATTCTGTCGGGTCGACGCTTCCCCGATGTACTGCATCTCTTCAACGGCATCATCCACAGCTTTGCCGGCGCCCTGGGGGCGGCATCGGTACGCATGGTGGGCCAATTGGACGAGGTCGAGGACGGCCTGCTGGATGAGCGCGACAGCGGCGATTTCGAGTCTCTGGGTTCGGTCCGACGTAAAGCCGTGCAGCTCCATCGCCAGGCCACGCCGCTCCGCTTCATGCTTCACAGCCTGCTCGCCGAACGTCCGGATTGGTTCACCGAGGATGCGGCGGAGGATAGCGCTCAGGTTGCTCACCGGGTGGACAGTGTTTGTGCCGACCTCGTCGCCTTGCAAGAGCGAGCTCGAGCGTTGCAGGACGAGTTGAATTCGCGGCAGACCGAAATGACGAACAAGCGCCTCATGCTGCTCTCCATCATCTCGGCTGTCTTGCTTCCGCCGACCTTGATCTCTGGCATTTTCGGTATGAATGTCGATGGTTTGCCGTTCACGCACACGCCCTTCGGCTTCCTATGCACGATCGGCGTCATGGTCTTTTCTGTTATCGGCCTTCTTTTCGTTCTTCGGCGAATGAAGATGTTCTAGAACCGCGATCGGCGGTATCTGGACTCTGTTCAGATGGACTCGCCGAGAGGCCTCCAATCAAGAAGGTCGTCCGGCACCTCCTCGGGCTCCCGGTCCCATTTCGCGCTTCCCGTGCGATGGCGGGCGACGCTCGCGGCAGCCTCATCGGCCGTACGCCAGTGGCCGCAATGCGTGCCTGAGAACTCGAAAACCCAGTATCGTTTTCGCATAACAATTCGAACGGTACCGGCTTGCGCTGGATACTCGTAGGGCATTGATCCCTCCGCGACCGCAACACCTCGCAGCGCTGCCGCCAAGTGCGCGGCAGACGCCCGAATACGCATTCTCAAAGGATGGTCGCACGGCGGCGTTAGTTGGTCAAAGCCGAAATCCGCCCCGACGCCGGGACGGCCGGATTAAATTTCACCGTTCTGTCGCGGGCCGCGGCAAGCGTCCGGCGTAACATGAGGTCCCAGATGTTTTCAGCCTAAAAGGTTCACGATGAACGAAATCAGCGCGAAGCCGTCGAGAACCCAGGCGGGCAAGATCGTCGCGGGCAAGACCGTGCAACAATACATCGACGAAATTCCCATTTGGTCCGACGGCACGCAGCTCACCAAGCTGCCGATGACCAGGATGCAGTGGCGCATCTGGAGCTTGGCCATTGCGGGCAAGTTCTTCGAGGGGCTGGTCGTATTCATGACGGGCGTGGCGCTGCCGCTCATCGACCGGTCTTTTGGCTTAGGCGCCGCGCAAAACAGCGTGGTCACCGCGGCCGCGCTTTTTGGCATCCTGATCGGGGCGACGCTCCTCGGCGGCCTCGCGGATGTGTTCGGCCGGAAACGGATGTTCATCGCGGAGATGGCGATCTTTGCTGTTTTCCTGATCGCATTGACCTTCGCTCAGAGCTTCATTTGGCTTGCGATATGCCTCTTCGGAATAGGCATGGCGCTCGGTTGCGACTACCCGACCGCTCATGTC
This sequence comes from Acidisoma sp. S159, assembly GCF_009766125.1. Taxonomy (NCBI): domain Bacteria; kingdom Pseudomonadati; phylum Pseudomonadota; class Alphaproteobacteria; order Acetobacterales; family Acidocellaceae; genus Acidisoma; species Acidisoma sp. S159. The sequence goes on along the minus strand of NZ_LMUG01000059.1, from coordinate 346,904 downwards.
GTTATTTCAGAAAGCGTCCCGAGCCGTGGCCGGGGCGGCCTCGTTCTCGGCGCTTTCGCGTTCCAGGCCGTCGGCGCCATTTGCGGCGCCGGGCTCGGCGTTCTCATCCTGTCCATCTACCCTGCAGTAGACGCCTGGCGGTATATGTTCGCCGCCGCCATTCTCCCCGCCATTCTCGTGGTCATCGGGCGCTTCTTCGTTTGCGACAGTGCACATTGGCTGGTGTCGCGCGGCCGCATGGCCGAGGCCGCGACCGAGACCCACAAACTGCTCAGGCGCGAGCCGCAATACCCCAAGCTCGTCGAACTCATTGACCCTCATCACCACGAAGGGGAGGGAAAAAGAATCGAGCCGGCGCGTGGTCTTTCGGTATTGTTCGACAATGCGCCGCATCGCCGTGCGACTTTTCTCGCGTCTCTTCCTTGGTTCCTGCAGGACCTTTCGACCTACGGCATCGGAATTTTTACGCCCGTGATCCTTGCCGCGACCATTGGAAGCGCGGGAACCGCTCAGTCCGTCAGCGGCCTTGTCACGAAAGTCCAGCTTTCCGCGAAAGGTACGGCACTCCTCGACGTTCTGCTGGTCGTTGGCGTGCTGGTGGCGATTCTCCTCGTCGAACGCGCCGGACGTATTCGCCTGCAGATCATCGGATTTATCGGCTGCGCCGTCGGTTTGGGATTGGCCGCCTTGTCGCAGGATATGGCCGGCACCGCCCAGATGACGCTGCTTTTCGCCGGCTTCATGCTGTTCAACTTCATGACCAATATGGGTCCGAACGCGCAGACCTATCTGCTCGCCGGCGAGGTGTTCCCCACGCATATCCGCGGTTATGGCGCGGGTTTTGCCGCGTCCTTCGCCAAGATCGGCGCCGTCGCAACGGCTTTCCTCTTTCCCTTTCTCCTCAAGGGCATCGGAACGCAGATGTTGCTGGTCCTGCTGATCATCTCGTCGCTGGCCGGTGCCGTCGTCACCTGGATATTTCGCATCGAAACGCGTGGCACGCTCGAAGACGTCTCGCGCGTCCAGCCGCAGGTCTGACCGCGACTAGCGGCGCCCCTGGCGCGGGGCCTCGCGGATTGAGATCACTCTCCCCGTCTCTGTGGGGGAGAACTCGGCGGGGAAGCCGGAGCGCGGCAGCGCTAGCTGTCCGTCGGAATAGAGCGGCGTTTGGCGCGCGCCGCGGTGGTGGTTTTGAGCCGGTGCCAAAACCTCTGCCTCTTCGTCGGCGAGAAGGTCGTTGATGGCCTCTATGACATAGTCGTGCTGAGGCTTGTGGTTGGCTGTCATTCTGTCTCCTTCGTCGGCCGGCTCGAGCAATTGCTCCCGCAAAGCGCACGTTGATCGGCTTAAGCGCGACTACGGTGATGAACAGGAAAAGACGCCCCTCTGCTCTCTGGCGGCGCCAGCGGGGGTCTTCAATCCAAAAGTATGGGAGCCACGTTAGGTGTTGCTGCTGACCCGATCATCGAAGACTAAGCTGGGCGATAATGTCGTCCAACGCATCGTTCGATTGGATTAGGTGCCCCGGCCCGCTGACACTCGAAGCTAGCAGCAACTCGGTCTTATGTCCGACATTATCGCCAGGTTTCGCGCAATATGCGCGTTCAGACAACATTGTTTGTTTCGTCAACCCAGGCGAACTTTGCGGCGTTCCAATACACCGCTCGCCCCAGCGTCGTATCGTAATAGGGCTGTCCCACAGTGACGATAACAATGAATCCGGGAATATCACAGGCCGGGCCAGGTTGAGGCCGCGCGGAGGTCGGCCCGGATTCCATGACCTTCATCCAACCATGTGAGGTCAATTGGAAGACGTCGGCGACGGAGACATCGGCATAACCAGCGCTCCCATCGATCATCCTCCCATCGAGGGTGATGAATTTCGGATTGGCTGGCGGGATAACGCGGTAAAGCCGTCGGCCCCAATTGTAATTCGTCATGGCTAAGTCTCCAGTCTCTGAATCGGAGTTACCCAGCACTCGTCACGCAATCTGAATCGTCGGAATCCGAGGTCGTAAAACTCCGTCCCTGCCCCCGGATCCGTTTCAAATGGCTTCTTTGCCCTCAATCGGATTGAGGCTTGGCAATCTGCGCCGCCCGGGCAATCGCCTTCCTCGCGCCCCGCGACTAATCCTCACGTCATGCACAGCAAATTCCAGCCGCATTGCCGCCGAGCGTGTCCAAACAGTGTGTCCAAAGACCGCGCTTTCAAGCTCTGTGACACTTGAGCGGATGGCGGCGTTCAAGTCAGAAGCTGGTCGGTAGTCTCTCCAAATCCTCCAAGCCCTATAAGCCTCCAGAGCTTTGCCGAGACGGCATTGCTTTCGGAGCTGCCGGAAGGCTCCTTCTTCACTGCGTGAGGGGTCCGACAGCAATTTTGCCCGCCTGAAGCGCCACAGGACAATGACCAGTTCCAGAAGCGCCAGACATAGCGCGATAGCAAGAACCAGGATCGTCTTTGGTCCCAGCGCTCGGCCACCCTTGGGGCTTGGCGCAGGCTCTCCCTCCAAAATCGCTACGGACAAGCCCGGACGTTCGAGCGTTTCCGCACGACCGTCGTCGACATTCCACCACTTCTGGGAAATGCCGGGTAGAGCCTGGTTCCCGGACTGCTGGAAGACGTAGGTCACGCGGTCTGTGCGAATACCGGTAACCTCGCCGCGCTCGATCCGGTCGTCGATAATGGGCGGATCGAGGTAAGCCATTACTCCTTGCGGCACCGGGGCGAGGATGTCACCGAAGGATGAGCCCGGCACCGCTGCAGCGGTGCGGGTGACTGTGCGGGTCACGGCATCGCCGATCCGGCCCTTCGTTGCGGAAGAACTCCAGCGCTGCCGCAGCGTCACCTCCGGGGAGGCGATGACAGGCTGAGACGCGTCGAACCCCGCCGGTAGTTTGGCCAAAAGCTGCTGACCGGAACCGATCACGGTGCCCGTCGTCGCGCCACCCTGGCCCAGCAGCGTCACTGCCACCGGAGGAACGGTTAAAATCCCTGCCCGACGAGGATAAACGTCAAACTCGAATCTTTGGCCGACATAACTGCTTCCGCCAATCTGTCGGCTCACCGTCGTGGCCTGACTCTCGAAGCGGAAAACCTGGGCGCCCCCCATGGCCGGAACCCCGACCCTTGGCGGGTGGGGCATGTCGTTCAGGAAATAGACATCCACTAACAGCCGCGCTTGCTGGCCGACAACGACGGCCCTCGGATCGAGTTCCGTGCGCACCAGAATGCGATCCTGTGCAACCGCGGCCAAGGGTGTCAGGGCGAGGGTCAGGAAGAGGAGAAGCCTCGGCCCCCTCATGGCGCAGCTTCCGGCGCAGAATGCGCCAATTGATAGCCGAACCGCGCTCGCAGAAAATCACCCGGCTTCGTCTCCACGCGGCGCAGCCAGAGGAAACGAATTGCATCATCGCTCATGGCGTCTGCCGCGACAGCGTCGGACTTCTCTTGCGCTTCCCGCTTGCGGTTAGAGCGGTAAGCCTCGTCCGTGGGCGCGTGCGCTTCATCCGCCGGCTCGCCTTGCAGCTTAGCAAAGCTCTCCGCGCGTAGCTGGGCCAGGTGCCGGTTTGCCGAGGCATCCGGCCAGCCGGGGCGAAGCGCCAGGGCCTTGTCGTATTCGGCGACAGCATCCGGATACTGGCCTAGCATCACCAAAGCGTTGCCACGATCATAGCGAGCCGTCGCGCTGTCAGACTGCGCGAAACTATCGGCGGCTTGCTGAAACCGCCCGGCGCGCATGAGGGCAACTCCGCGCCAAACCGGATCGAGGAATGCGCCGGCCGCGGCGGCATTCTCGCCCCGCGTCAGCCGCCAGGCGCCCCATTGGTCCGGTGTGGCCCACAAGTCCCGCCATTCTCCGGCAAAGGGCATTGCCGTCAGCAGAACAATGATGGTCGCGGCAACAATCATAAGCGGCGCATGTCGCGGCGCCCAAATGCGAAACTCCCGTCTCATCCTGCCACGACCCAACCGCGCCGGAACCAAAGCAGCACGACGATTGCCAGCAGCGGCACAAGATACCATCCCATATCGCGCCACCGCCGCGCTTCCCTTGGTCGAGAGACGATATAGCCCGTCGTCGCGAGTCTTTTGCCGATCGCCGCCACATCCGAGGCATCAACCGTCGCCACCATCAGGCGCGCCTTCATCGCGCGAGCCGCGAGGCGAAGCGCGGGACCGGTTTCCTGGTTTCGCGGCACCATAGCCAGCAAGCTGACTGGCACCCTGCCCTGCTCGGACGCTTGCAGCTTCGCGATCTGTCCTGGCGCCACGTCATCGGCCAAAACCAGGATGGAGCCACCGTTTTCGCCATCGGCTAGAACCTTGCTCGCGAGTTCGATGGCGCCGGCGAGATTGTCACCCGGTTTAGGCATGATATCGGGCGCCAGTGCCTGCGCCATGCTAACCACGATGCTGGCGTCATGCGTGGGCGGCAAGACGAGATGAGACGAACCCGCATAGGCAATTAAACCAGCTGCTTGGCTCGGCTGAAGCCTCAGCAAGTCGGCAATCTTTTCCTGCGCCCTTTCCAGACGGTTCGGAGGAAGATCGTGATTCGACATCGAAGGCGTCACCTTCAGCACGATCATGACCGGCGGGGAGTCTTCCGCGAAAGGCGGCGGCGCGAGCGTCCAGGCCGGTCCCGCCACGGCGACGATGCCGACAAGCCAGGTAATCAGCAGCACATCGATTGGTCGCAACCAGACTTTCTTCGTGCCAGGCGCGATGAGGTGAACCAGCAGCTCCGGTGCGATGACGCGGCGCCAAGCTTGGATTCCGTCGGCGCGATGACGAAAGGACCACCACACCCCCAGCGCAGGCAGTAGGGTTACCAGCCAGAAGGGGCGTAGGAAGTGGAACGCTTCGAAAAAGACAATAGCGCCGCTCATGCCGCCGCGCGCGCCATACGCAAATTGGACCAGGGAATGAGGCGCGCCCCTTGGCCAACTAGGGTGACGATCAGCAAGGCCGCCAAAGGCCACCAGTAGAGGTCAACGCGAGGCCGAGCCAAAACCGTCTCGACCTCGTGCGTTTCGACCTGATCGAGCCGCGTGTAGATCTGATCGAGTTGCTTGCGATCCAAGGCTCGGTAGAAACCGCCTCCCGTCGCTTGCGCCACATCCTGAAGTACAGGTTCGTCGAGCATGTCTTCGCCGATGGCAAGCGGATCTCCAATCGCGACGGTGTGGATTGTGATGCCGCGATCCCGCGCGATACGCGCCGCATCACCCGGCAGCACGTGGCTTGCCGTGTCATTGCCATCGGTCAAAGCGACCATCGTCTTGTGCTTCATGGAACTCTTCGCGAAGAGCCCGATGCCGAGACCTATCGCATCGCCCAATGCGGTGCGCGGCCCGGCCATACCCGCCTGCATCTCGTCCAACAGCTCGCGCACAAGAGTGAGGTCTGAGGTAAATGGCACAAGCGGGAAAGGCGTGGTCCCGAAAACCACGATACCAACACGATCCCATTGCCGTTTGCCGAGAAACTCTTTGAGGACCTCTTTGACCGCAGTGACCCGATCCACGGTTTGCCCGGCGGCATTTGTGAAATCCTTCGTATCCATCGACGCCGAAAGGTCGACGAGGAGCAGCAGGTCCCGGGTGGGCTGATCATGTCGCAGCGGCGGCTCAATCCGCTGGGGGCGCATGAGCGCGATCAAGACCAATGCCCAGCAAAGCACGAGAAGAGACATCCCCCAAAAGCCGCGTCGCGCAATGACGCCAGTGGCGCGAGGTGTTTGTCCGCTGAGGGCTGCCACGGAGCGGAGGAAGGGAACTCTCACGCCCGCCTGGGCTTCGGCGCGGGGCGGCACGAGCCACCACACCAACAGCGGAAGTGGCAGCACGAGTCCGAGCCACGGATCCGCGAAAACGATCATGGCATTCGACCGCACCGATGTCGGCGGATCCAATAACCGGCCGCCGCAAATGCCTGCTTGGCTTCGTCCTCCGAAAGCACACGCTTGGGATCTACACTGGCGCGCAGGAGAGCCGAGCCGGTGTCACCGGAAAAGACATTGCGGCGGCTGGTTCGATCAAGGAACTTAAGCCACTCGTCGCCGGTTAGGGCTGCGACTTGATCGCGTGGGAAGGCCGCCAAAGCCGTTCGCTTGATGAGTGCTGCAAGAACGGGCGCCAGGGCGCCCGGCGGGCGACGCCGCAATTCCTTGAGTTCTACTAACGCCATCCGTCTATAGGCATCGGCACGGTAGGCCCGCAGTCCTTTGAAGCCGCCGAAAGCGGCCATCCCCAGCAACCCTGCGAAGATGATCCACCAACCGGGTTGCACCGGCCACCACGCAACCGGCTGCGGCAGCGCAAGGTCTCGAAGATTACTTAGGCTGGCTAGATCGTTCCTCATTTCCGAATGCCAGGCGCAAGCGCGGCGCGGATCTGGCTTGCAACGTCACGGTCAGTCCGGAGCGGCAAGATCGGGATAGCGCGGTGTCTGCCGAAGGCCGCTACCCTCTCGCGCCGCTCGGCAAAGTTCCGCGCGTAGCGCTCGCGCAAGCGCCCCGACCTGGTATCCACTCCGAGCCGCAAATCGCCCTCAGCGAGAACGACCTCCCCGATCTCCGGGAGGTTTTCCTCAACCGGATCATAGATGAAGGCGGCAACGACATCGTTGTGAACGCTCATGTCGCTCACGAGTTTTCTTGTTTCCTCGCCGGCCCCATAGGCATCGGACAAAATCACGACCAGGCAATCATGCTTGGCGATCCTAGCCACCTTGCTCAAAGCTTCGTTGAGCATAGCCGGATTATTCTGCCCGCCCCGCGCGTCGAGTTCACCATTCTTGCGAGCGATTTCACCCAGGACACGCTCGACCGCGGCCAGCCCTCGCAGTGGCGGGACGAGGACTGCCGTTTCATCGTTGAAGACGACCGCCGAGATCCGGTCACCGACCGCATGCACGCGCCAGGCTGCCAGTGCCGCTGCTGTCGCCGCCACCACGGATTTCATCGCAAGCTGACTGCCGAAAAACATCGAGCGACGCTGATCAACAATCAGAATCACCGCACGGTCCCGCTCCTCGGTATAGACACGAATACGCGGCGAGCGCTGGCGGGCGGTGGCTAACCAATCGATCATGCGGACGTCGTCGCCGTCCTGGTAGCTTCGCAGTTCCTCGAAGTTCAGGCCGCGTCCGCGCAGGGCCGAGGCATGGCGGCCGACGAGCACACTGCCCGGAGGTTGCCGAGGGAGAAGACTGAAGCCGCTCGCCTGCCCCCGCAAGCGAACCATGTCACGCAGCGTAAGATAGACGCCTGCGCAATCGGGTTGCATCTGTCAGACCGCGACGGCCACTTGGCGGAGCAGTTCCTCGATGACGATATCAGCGGTCACACCATCGGCCGTCGCGTCGTAACTCAAGGACAATCGGTGGCGCAGACATTCCGGCACAACGGCTTGCACATCTTCCGGAATGACATAATCCCGACCGTCCAGCCAGGCAGAAACGCGGGAGCATTGATCGAGCGCCAGGGATCCGCGCGGACTCGCGCCCAGGGCGATCCAGCGCGGCAGTTTCTCACCGAAATCCTTTGGCGTCCTCGTCGCCCGGATAAGCGCCACGATGTAATTCTCGATAATCTCGGACGACTTGATGGCAGCGATTTTCGTCCGTGCCGCGAAGACATAGCTTTGAGCCAAGGGAATCTCGGGCGCCTTTGCCGCATGGGCAGTTTCGCCCCGGACCAACCGCATCACTTCGACCTCTTCCAGAGCGCTCGGATAGCCGACCTTGATATGCATGAGAAAGCGGTCCATCTGCGCTTCCGGCAACGGGTATGTGCCTTCCTGCTCAATAGGATTCTGCGTCGCGAGAACCATGAACAGGTCCGGCAATTTGTGCCGCGTGCCCCCGACGGTGACCTGCCGCTCCTCCATCGCCTCCAACAGGGCAGACTGCACTTTCGCGGGGGCCCGATTGATCTCGTCGGCCAGAATCAGATTCCCGAAGATCGGTCCCTTGCGGAACTCGAAGCTGCCGTGACCACCCTCGTCGCGGTAGATTTCTCCACCCGTCACGTCTGACGGCAGAAGATCAGGTGTAAACTGCACCCTGGAGAAATCGGACTCCAAAGCACGAGCGAGACTTTTCACGGCGCGCGTCTTCGCCAGTCCAGGCAGCCCCTCGATAAGCACGTTGCCATTTGCGAGGAGCGCCATCACCAGCCGAGCCACCATACGCCGCTGACCAATGACATCGCGGTGGACGCGCTGTTGCAGCTCCGCAATGGCATCTCGCGGCGAGAGGGTGTCAGTGATGACTGGCGCTCCTAGCTATTAAAAGGAGCAACTCAGTCGGACGACGCCGATTGCATATTCGCCAGGATCTGGTCGATCGAGAATGATGCAGCCTTCTGCCTTGGCGGGTAATCTTTGAAACTGGCAATAAACTTGGCCGTGAGGTCCTGCGCCTCCATAATGAAGAACGCATGATCCAAATACCAGTCCCAATAGGTATTGGAGTCCACGTCCGCTCGCTCAAAGGGGTCGGTGCGTAGATTGAAGATCTTGGGAATGCGTAACATCGTCAGCGGCTCAGCCCAGACCTCCAAAGTACCCGGTGACCGCTGTTCAGCGAAGACGAACTTCCAGTTGCCGGTTCGCAGGCACATAAGGTCTCCGTCATCCGAGAAGTAGAAAAATTCGCTCCTGGCGCTCTGCGCGGCCTGCCCAGTGAGATATGGCAGCTGATTGTAGCCATCGAGATGAACCTTATAGCTTCGGTCGCCAATCGTATAACCTGCGAGCAGCTTGTCCTTGATGTCTGACTCACCTGCGGCAGCCAGGAACGTCGGCATCCAGTCCATCGCATGGAAGATATCGATGGACACGCTGCCCGGTTTGATCTTCCCGGGCCAACGCACAACGGCGGGAACGCGAAAGGCGCCCTCCCAGTTTGTGTCTTTCTCGCTTCGGAAAGGTGTAGTCGCCGCATCCGGCCAAGAATTCGCGTGCGGTCCGTTGTCGGTGGAGTAAACGACGATGGTATCGTTGCCGATTCCAAGCGCGTCGATCTTGTCCAGCACCGTGCCCACGTTCTTGTCATGATCGATCATCACGTCATGGTAGATACTTTGGTCCGGGCCTGCTTGGCCAGCGCTCGACGGCTTCGCATGTGTGCGAAGATGCATATGGGTGAAGCACACCCACATGAAGAACGGCTTATTGGCCTTGACTTGGCGGTCGATAAAATCCGCGGATCGCGCCGCGATGTCGTCATCGATCGTTTCCATGCGCTTCCTCGTCAGCGGTCCCGTATCCTCGATACGGCCATCAGCGAAGGAATGAATGACACCTCGCGGACCGAAGCGCCGACGGAATGCCGGATCTTTCGGATAGTCCGGCTGCTCCGGATCTTCCTCCGCATTCAGGTGATAGAGATTGCCGTAGAACTCATCGAAGCCGTGATTCGTCGGCAGGAACTCATCCTTGTCGCCGAGATGATTTTTCCCGAACTGCCCGGTCGAGTAGCCAAGGGGCTTCAGCAGTTCGGCGATCGTCGGGTCCTTCGTGCTGAGACCAATGTTCGAGCCAGGGATGCCGACCTTGGAGAGGCCTGTTCGAAACACACTCTGGCCAGTGATAAAGGCTGACCGCCCGGCTGTGCAGCTCTGCTCGCTGTAGTAGTCAGTGAATTTCAGACCTTCATTGGCAATACGGTCAATGTTCGGCGTTTTGTAACCCATCATCCCGAAGGAATAGCAACTCAAATTGGTAATCCCGATGTCATCTCCGTAGATGACGACGATATTGGGTTTCTTTCCGCCGCCACTTCCCACCGCGCCGGTCGAAGAAGATGCTGCTGTTGTCTGGGCTTGAGCGGCAGGCAACAGCGCGTTGGCCGCGACAATCGAGCTCCCCGCCAATAACACTGCCCTGCGATTAAGGAGGCCCGGTTCTTTTTTTTCTTCGGCCATAGTGGCAGTTCCTTCCAAAATCTCATTTACCTAGAAATACAGCGGAAACCGACATGACTCATGCCGCTATCAATCATTTGTGCGTGACGCGCGGCGGGCCGGTAGCGCCGACAGTAGTTCGGTGCGCAGAGAAAAGAACCACCCTTCACGACTTTGCGCGGAACGGCAACACTCGGTTGACGCTTGTCGAGACTCGCTTCCGCGCTGCCGCCTCGCGGGTTGAGCGGGACGCAACACGGCTTCGCGGCGTCCTCGGTATGCCGATCCGAATACCAGTCAACGGTCCATTCCCAAACGTTCCCAGCCATGTCGAAGAGACCGTAACCGTTTGCGGAAAAGGCACCCACGGGCGAGGTTCCTTCAAATCCATCGAGAAGGAGATTTTCCGAGGGGAAAATCCCCTGCCAGGTATTCGCCATCGGGCGACCATCAGGAGCGAACTCGTCGCCCCATACGAACTCAGCGCCCTCCAAGCCACCGCGGGCCGCGAACTCCCATTCCGCTTCGGTCGGGAGCGATTTTCCTGCCCAGGCCGCGTAGGCCTCGGCATCCTCGAAAGCGATATGAACCACGGGATGATCCAAGCGCGCGGCGACCGAACTGCCACGACCCTCGGGATGACGCCAATAGGCTCCGGCCTTCCAACTCCACCACTTGCGGGTGTCTGTTGTCGGAACAGGCTGTTTGGGCTTGTGGAAAACCAGCGAGCCGGGCGCAAGCCGAGATTTGGGGATATCCGGAAAAGCCTCAGGATCGAGGGGACGCTCGGCGACAGTCACATATTTCGTAGCCATGACGAACGCGCCAAACAGCCGGTTCGTAACAAGGTGGCTGTCCATCAGAAAGCTCTCGACGCGCGCCCGATGGGCCGGAGCCTCTTCGGGGTAATGCCGGTCGGACCCCATGACGAACGAACCGCCTGGAATCGTTTTCATCCCAGGAGCGTGCGCGTTCATTGTTTCCGCTGCGGACATCTACTTCTCCGGCTCCAATTTTGGCAGCGCCCGCTGCTCGTTCAGCACTGTGTTCTCCGGCCCGTCATCGGACGCCTTTCGCGGACCGCTCCAACACGAACCTCAATGACATGCTCGCGGGTGGCTGTCATGGCTTGGCGTCAGCCAGAGGCAAATTTGACCGAATTTCCTCGGAGTAGCGGTCGTCGATTGAGGAGGCTCGGGGTCGTCGAATCAGGCTCTCCTGCCGCAGGACCGGGAAGCTGGGCTGGTCGTTCAGCAGCCCGTGGGCGTAGGCAAGCTGGGCTGCGTAACCGCTCAGCAGGATACGCCAATCGTATCGCACCCGTGTGGTCGCGTCAGCACGCGCTAATATGCCGGTGGTGCAGTTGTCGGTGATCGTATTGTACCACTCAGGCTCGACAGCCAGCTTCTGCACCTGGGCGATATAGCTCAGGAACAGCCGCTCTCGGGAATCGGAAGAGATGTTCAGGCGGTAGAGATAGACCCTTTCGTGCCGGATGTCGGTGCGGACCCCGATTAGGTCACGCTCATCCGCCACCACATAGAACAGCTCGAAATGATGGAAGAAACCCGCGATCGTCGAATATGCGAACCGCTTTTGTCGTCGCGTCTCAATGGAAAAGGCGAGATGACGACCGTCTTTGAAACCAAAACTCAGAAAGACATGTGCTATGGCGTCACCGCCCCAATAGGAGGTGACGAGGTCAACGGTTTTCAGGTCATCCAGCGCATAAGCGGCGTCATAGTAGGACGGTGTGTAGTCGCTCTCCGAACGATACCGAAAATCACGAACGTGGTTGACGTGAACTGTCCGCCCGTCGCGGGACGCAGTAGCGAGAACGGCGTATTCTGGTGCCCAGTCCCGGATGTTCAGCGGCCGGTCGTCAGCATACCAGATCGCTAGGGCGAGTGTCGCAGTCCCCCACGCCATCAAACCGAATCTGAGCGGCCGCATCAGAAGCGTTAAGCCGATCACGACGACGAATAGGGCGGCCAGCATCACTCGCAGCCAATCAGGCTCAATCGTCGAGTAATAGAATGCGCCAGCACCGAACAGCGCGGTGGCAACCATCACGCATCGGGAAGCGCCACGCGCCAAACGCGAACCGAAGTTTCTTGGCCGATCATGGCCTTTCACCCTTCGCACCCGATCAGGGCGCCGCGGCGACCGAGGCCGGCGAGGCCGCCAGTTGTAGCAACAAAATGCGCTGAACCTCGGCGATTGTGGCCGGGTTGGATTGGGTCGAGTGGCTCGAGTGAACCACGAGTTCAGAATCCACGCCTGCGATATGGGCGCTGGAATACCGGACAACTCCATCGCTTCCCTCGGCGAGAGGGCCGGAGGTCGCGACTGGAATGATCGAATGCACGTGGACCCCGGGCGCGACGGGAATCGCTGACAGAGACCTGATAAATGGGCTGTTCGGCGACATGCCGTAGACACTGCCGAGTCTCAGAACGCTCTGACCTAGGATGACATTTGCACCGTTTCCAGTGACCAGTTCCTTGCTGGCCTCGGAGACGGCCAAGGGAAGCGTCACCAACCGACCGATGAGATGGGTGATGGAGAATGCCGCGACATAGCTTCCGCGCTGCGGTGTAGCGATGAAAATTACGCGCTGTATTTCGGGCACCGGCTTCGGGAACAGCGTTTCCCGCAGAAGCTTACGCGATTTGGGAGTGAGCTTAAGTGACGACAGCGGTCTCTTTGAAATACGGTTCCATAGATCGTCGCCCGGGTTGATGACCAGCATCTTCGCGAGCAAACCACCCTGGCTATGGCCAATGAGGGTGATTCGACCAAGCGCCGGATCCGCCTGAACGCCGCCGAGCTGGGCTAGCGCCTGCTGGATCGATGCTCTGAGCTGAATTGCCGAATAGGGGATCGGATTGCCACTCGCATAGGAGAACAGCCAGAACTCGAAATGGTCGCGGATCGCCGGAACCTCGAGCAGATCGTTGACCATATCTGTCCAGCGGAATGGGCTGGAGGCGGTACCGTGTATCAGGATGACGGGCATGCGGCCGAACTCATGCGGCTCGATTGCCACGAGCTGTGTCGGCGCCCGCTCGAACAGTCGCCCATTCAGGAAACCGCTATATTCCTTTTGCCACGCCGCCGCCTCCACCATGCTGACCGCGCGGGCGGCGGTCTGGTCGTATTCCAGGGGAACCGTCTCTTGTCCAAGTTGGACATCAGGCTGGTCGAGAATGGTGCTGACGACCAGTCGTCCCTGCAGCTCTGACTGCGCGATTTGGCGGCGGGGATCATCGAGGACCAACATCATATTGGTCGGAATCCGCAGCCGAGGAGCAACCTGGAAACCTTTGGACGAAATCGCACCGCCTTTCGGAAGAGCCGCCATGGGCTCCCCGAGGCCGGGGTCACGGTAGATGTTCTGCAGCCCGGAAACGGCCAGGGTCGCCGTCGGCACGAAGCTCGCCAGTTCGTGACCGTGCCACTGAAGCTGTTTTTGGTCTACCGCCACATCGATCGCGCCAAAAGGCAGGGTTCGGCGCTGCGGAATGATTTGGACAGGGCGTTTGTCGGCCGGGCCGAAGGCCGCAGTGAGGCCGAGATTGTAGATGTCACAAGCCTGACGGAAGCGTTCGTCATACGGGCTCGGTTGATCAGCCTCCGCCGCACCGGGGGCAAGATATGCGTAAGCGTAGAGGGCCGCAGCGAGAAACTCGTCACGTGACCCATGCGCTTCGCCTTCAAAATAGCTCAGCTCAGCCAATGCGAAGAGGTCCGCCCAACGACCGGGCTGACCCACGACCTCGGCGCGGAGGCGGGCGATGGTGGCGGCTGGATCGGTATTCCATGCCTTCAGCAGGCCCTGCCGCCGGAGCACAATCAAGGTGGAGTCACTCAACGTGGTGCCGGATAGCGCGCTTCGATTGAGCTGCTTATAGCTCTCGATGAGTGTAAGCCTGTGAACGCCGAGGGGTGCGCTACAGCCGGCGAACAAGAAGACGACCGCAACTACATAGTATCGAGAGGCAGCCTTAGAAAGGCTTGACCAGATCGAAGGCGGCACTGCGAAGTATCGACGAATTAAATATCGTGGAAGTGAGGAATCAAATAAGCGCATACTAAGCGCATATTCTGCTATCAGCTGCTTTCGCCGGCCCTCCACGCGAGATTTCCTTCAAATATTCTCTTCTCTACTAATCTTCTCACCCACATTATTTATTACTTCTGCAGCCATGATGATGATGGCGCCGCATCGCCCTGGTTGTCAATTTACAATCATGCGGTCAGTCAAACCATCAGAGTAGTTGATCTATAGGTTGCGCGCGGCTGTTTGCCGTCCAGCGTCCTGTCCGGCCGCTTTCGCACGCCCATTGTGGCGCGGAATCCTCGTCGCCGCTTTCTCTTCAGGCAAAGCCGCCGGTGACGACGGCCGAGCCCAGACCTACCGCCGCGACAACGCCGGGCGCCGCAACGCGCGCAGCGACCGATGCTAGAGCATCGGCCATTCCTGCTGCGGCGTCGGGGTGGATCTTAGTGAGCCGCCTCAGGTAATTCGCGACGACCGCAGGATCACCAAGGGGTACATCATGCCTTACCCCCGCCGCCCTAAGCCTTTCCAAATTGCTTGGATCTCGCTCCATTTCCTTCGGGAACAAAGCGATGATGGTGCCCTTGGCCACAGCGCGTGGCTGTGGCGCGTGGGCCGATTCATCGTCAAGAAGGCAGGCAACGAGCGCCGCACAAGGATCGTGTCCGAATAATTGTCCCAGATGCGTGGTGCCGATCGGCCGTGGATTCATCTCGATCAGGCGAGCGCCGCCTTCGGCATCCACCATGAAATCGAAACTCACAAAGCCCGAACATCCAAGCTTTGCCACGATCAGCCGCGCCGCCTCTTCCATCTCGGCATTGTCGACATTGCGAACCATCGTGCTCGCGCCGGTCGGTTCCGGGTGAATCTTCTCGGCCACGAAGCTCACCCCGTCCAACACACGCCCCTGCCAAGTGGAGACGCTGCGCATAGCCGGCACTCCGGGAACCATGGCCTGAAGCACCGGCGGCATGCGCGCGATCCTCGTCATGCCGGCGAGGTTCCAGATCGATTGGCGCACCGCCCCGCGGATGCGATTGCGCAGGCTGCGACGGCCTACCAGTGATAGGAACGCTGTCCGTAGTTCCTCTGGATCAGCGACGATCTCTACGCCGGAGCCGCCGCTCGTGTGCTCAGCCTTCAAGACGACTGGATAGCCCCAGTCCTCGGCGGCAAGCAACGCCGCCTCGACATCGGGAACGATCGCTGTCCGGGGCTGGCGGATGTCGAGTTCCGTGGCGACTTGCATCAACCCTGCCCGGCTGCACACAGCGGCATAGCCTTCTGGCGCACCGAATGATGTCTTGAGCAGCGTCTTCAAACGGCCCGTAATCACCTGACTTCCGGCCAGCATTCGAAGCAGCTTGGCGGCGATATCATCCAGCGGAACTATGAGGTCGGCCTCAAACGCCCGCACGGCGGTTTCAAGATGCACGCGCGTGAAAATAGCACCAAGCCAGAGACCACGATGCCGCGGCAGCGCGAACCAGCGTGTTACGGATCGCGTTTGAGTGCAGTAGAAGTCGGGCGGGCTCATCAGCGCGCAAACGGCGCCCTGGCCGTCCAACCCGGCGACCACGCGCTCGAGTCCAATATTGTCGACCAAAGCGACAAACAGGATGCGTGGCGACTTGCTTTGAGGAATGGTCATGGGCTCAACCTATTTCCGGCGAGTCGATCGCTACCAAATCCGGCTCATGAAGCAGGCCGGCCAGGGACCGCAATTCGATCGTGACGCGCATGAAGAGACCTTATTTTCCACACGTCCCGGCCTGCTCAGACCTCTTGGACGAAGTTTCTAGTTGCCTAAAAAATTAGCAGGCGATGCAGTAGGTGGCACGCGCCCCACTGCTGCGCAAATCCTCTTTAATGGGTAATTTAGTCAAAATGAGGGGCTTGGTCGCGCGGCAGGAGCGATGCCGCACTTGATGATGACTAGCCCCCTTATTGCGCAATCCTGCTACTTCGAACCGGCGCCTCCACCAGCACCGCTCGCCCCTCCTGCTCCCGCGCCACCGGAGCCCGCGCCTCCCTGTGCAGCGTTTCCAGCACCCGTCCCGCCGGAATTCGAGGCCGGCCCATTGCTCCCGAGCCCAGTGGTTTGGGAGGCGCCTGATCCGGTTGGACTAGCGTCGGGCGAAGACGCGCCGAACATCCCACATCCAGCCAGCGCCAAAGGTAAAGCCACTGCCGCGAGGCCCAGAAAACGCACTGCTTTTGTCGCCATAATCGAGCCCCCGAGGAATGTTCCGAGAGGAAGCATTGTGATGCGCCGCTCTACTTACGAGGGATGCTCGTGGTTTGTTGACAACATGGGAGATTAAGGATGTGGGGCCAGCGGCCCCAAGAAAATGGCCTATGGATCGATGAAGACAGGGCGGGCACCTTCCATCAAAAGTATTCCGGCTTCCGTAAGGCTTCGCCGGAGTTCGGCTTCGTCGAGACGCAGGTAACGGACCAGTAATTGAAGGTAGATCCCAACAAAGCGCTCTCCATGCCCATCTGAATTTCCATCTTGAGTCGTGCTCATGGCATGGGCGAGTTCGTGCAACAAACACCACGACGGCGACTGCGGGCGCAGCCGAAGCGTGAGGCGGTCCGCATCGGCAATCCGGGTGCGCGCCTGTGCCGGCAAGGCTTCTACCCTCGGAGGATACCGTAGCCCCATCTCAGCCCAGATGGCGTCAACCATCCCCTGGGCCGCGAGAAATGCAACCAAGCTGGGATCACGCGGCGCGACCTGACGAGCCTCCCAAGCATAGACTCTTCCTCGCTGGAGATCGCGTTTTGGCACTACTGAACCAAGATCCGACCACGACCCTCGATCGGCCGTCTTAAGTTGACCCGCTCACCCGCTAGCCGCCCGGCCCGAAAAGCGGAGTTCCGCCGCTGAACCAAGCCGGGAAGCGCCTGCAACCGGATTTTGCGGGCACGGAAGGCGGTCTCCACTGTCTGGTGGCGAACGAGGATGAGCGCCGTGCCGGTCGAACTCTGTGCGGAAACCGACGCCTCGCGCTCGGCATGCAACGCCTCGAGCCTTTCGGCGATCCGCGCCGCCATGCCGTGCTGGAAACTCGCCGTGGCTCGGCGAAGCGCGGTGCCGGCAAAGCTCGTCGCGGTGGCCCGAAAATCCGAGAGTTCACTCCTGATGGCGCGATCGATCACCGCGAAGAGATAGGCTGCCAGGCTGGTATCCGTATCGAAGCCAAAGAAGACGTAGCGGGCCTGCCGCTCCACTCGAGTGATCCAGACCTTGCAGTCACAGAAGCGGGCGATGGCCGGTACACAGGCATCGATTGGCCGCCGCCTTTGGCCGCCGAACGGTACCTCTAACTGGATGCAGGGCTCCTGCCGGACGTCCACCTCCTGCATCGTCAGAGCATAGCGTTCGAGCAGGCGGCCAACCATTTCGGCGGCAGTCATCGCTTCCGCCTCGGTGCAGCCTCGGTCGATGGTCCGCTCGGTGAGCGCCTTGATCCGGGCTTTGACCCGGGCAAGTTCGTCATTCTGACTCAATGGGCTTCCTCGTGAAATGACCGACTCGGCCGATGGCCTCGCCGTTCGAGTTTAACCGAGGCTGCCGCAAAATATGCAGCTCTGCGAGCAAGCCATCGCAAAGCGGTGCTAAGGTAGAGCAACACAATCAACGGCTTATTGTTGTATTCCAATACATCGGCGTCATTATGCACGCTAAAGATGTATCGATTAAAGCCTACGAACAAGTTTTTTTGAACACTAGTCCAAATGGATTAACGGCAGAACCTCGTCCTAAGCTAGGATAGTCGATCATATCTGAACAAGGGAATGGTGCCCTGGTCGGCCTGCCATCATTGTCTCTCGCTGTCGGGCGGTTGAGTGATGCCCTGATCGACGGGTCCGACATCCCATTCCAGCCGGTCTGTGACGCGGTGGGCGCTTCCTATTCGCTGCTTTTTTCGGAACAGCAGATCGATGGTCGCGTTGATGACACTGTCGTACAAGGGGTCGATCCCGCTTACGCACAGAGGCTGAAAAATGCCTCGGCTGAGCGCCTGCTTCCTATTTGGCTTCGCGACCTCGATACGGGAACGGTAGTCGACCGAGCCGCATTGCAGCGAGACCACGATTTCGCGCGGTCGCCTTTCTTCGACTACGTTGTACGCCCCGAAGGGCGTTTCCACTGCCTTATTTCGACGCCGTTCGTCAGCGATACCCAGCGCTACCATTTGATCGTAGGCCGCCCTTTCCATCGAGAGGATTTTGCTCCGAGCGACGTTCGGGTGCTGCGGACGCTCCTTCCCTATATTGGCCGGGCAATCGCGCTCGAACACGAGGCGGCTGCCGCGAAAAGCGACGCGACCAGTCTACGTCTGGCCTTCGATCACCTCGCCTCGAACGTTTTGATCGTCGCTCAAGACGGCCGCCTAAGATTCGCGAATATCGGCGCCACCCGGTTGCTACAGGTACGGGACGGATTGGGCTTGGCTGGAGACATCATCACAGCGTCCAGTCCCGCGGCAAACTCCATGCTGCAACAATCGATCCAGCGCGTTTTGACCGCCGAAGGCGGAGCTGAAACCTCATTGCATCTGCCGCGTCCGTCGGGTTGTCCGCCGTTGCAGGTGAGAATCCTGCGACTGGAGATGCAGACGGAGCCGGTGCCGGGGAGCGGATTACTCGCGGGCCGCGTCATGATCGTCGTCCAGGAACACGAGCTCGATGACCAGGTGGACGGTTGGTCGATCGGAAAAATCTACGGGCTTTCGCCCAAAGAGCTCGAGGTTTCTGTGCTCCTCGCGCGTGGCCAAACACTTCGCACGGCATCCAGCACACTAGGTATCAGCTATAACACCGCCCGGTGTCATCTGCGCCGCGCGCTGGACAAGACGTCCAATCATCGACAAAGCGATTTGATCCGAATGGTTTTGAACGCGTCGCCTCGTTTGCGGAGGTAGCGCGGCTTGCGTCGCCGCAAGAGATTCTAGTTCCCAGGTAACGGGACAGCTATTGGTGCCAATGCAATGACGGGTTCGCACCCTTCCGAGGTGGCGGTCGAAAGCGCGATGACGGCCGGGTCCATTCTGTTCCAGGATTGCATTCGCGCGTCCCGTCTGGGCTTAGTGCCGCAGGCAAGGGCGCTAGCCTTGCAAGTAATTGGCACGTACGGCGAATCCGACGCCACCCTCCGGCTGAACGCAAAACTCCGCCTCATTCGGATCGAGTTCCAGGATGGCCGCCACGATGCCGCCCGCGACGCGGCGACGGGCGCGATCGAGGACGCGGCAAGACTTGGCGACCTCGCGAAGGAGTCTCTCGGCCGGTCCTACTACGCGCATCTCCTGGCCGAGGAAATTGAGACCGCCGCCGCCGCCGATCAGGCATTGGCGGCGCTGCGACTGGCGCGCGCAACCGGCGACCCACTTGCTCTGTCCACCGCATTGATCGTGCCGGCCATCATATGCTCCCGCCTCGGCCTTTATGACGCCGCAGTGGAATTGGCTGAACAGGCGGTGGTGCAGGCCCGGCTTTCCGGCGATGTTGAGGCAATCGCGCAGTGTATCTCCAATTTCGGCTCGCTGCACGCCGACTATCTTTACCGTTTCGCAGTGGTTTCTCCCGAAGAGCGGTACAGCTATTTGCAGACGGCGATCGAGCACAGCCGAATTGCGGCGGTTTTGGCGCGTGACCATGCGGATGGAGAGATGCAACGTCTCCCGGGTTACAACCTTGTCGAATTTCTGCTGCTCGCCGGCGACCGGTTAGCCGCCGAGGAAGCAATGCGGGACACCGACGCCGCAGCGGGAGAGCCATCGAAGCGTAGTCTTGTGCAACGCGGTCATGTTCATGCCTTGCTGCTTCTTGAACAGGGCGACCGAGCACACGCCATTGCGGCGCTTCAAGAAAGCATAGAGCGCTGCATCGCCTATCCCTCTCTGGAACTCGCGGTCTTCTCCTGCCACCGTCTGTCGCAGGTGCTGGAAGAAGAGGGCGACTTCCAGGCCGCCTATTCCGCACACGCCCGCTTTCACGAGCTCTTTTGCCGGCACACCAACGAAGATGCGAGCCGTCACATGCAATATTCGATCTTGCATGACAAGATCGAGGAAATGCGATCTCTCGTCGCGGAGGAAGAAGGACGCTCCAGCCGGCTCGAAGCGCAAAACATGAAGCTTGTCGAGGAGACTGAGCGTTTTGCACGTGAAACGCTGGAGGATGCCTTGACGGGTGTGGGAAATCGGCGCCGTCTGGATGCGGTGCTCGCGGAACTTTCTGAGAGCCGGCCCCGCTATGCAATAGCGATTGCTGACGTTGATCACTTCAAACTGGTCAACGACCGCTATTCTCATGTCACCGGAGATCTTGTGCTGCAGACAATCGCCTGGCTCATGCGTGGCATCGTCATGGACCCGGAGGAAGAAGGAAATCTTGTTGCGCGGATGGGCGGCGAGGAATTCGCGATCGTGCTTCTAAAGCGCTCCGCCGTGTATGGACGAGAGATTTGCGAGAAAATTCGGAGCGCGGTCCAAACCTATGACTGGGAGGGGCTAGCTCCCGGCCTTTCAGTCACAATCAGCCTGGGCCTCACCTTTTCGCAGGAAGGCAAAGATGCCGCCGAATGCCTCTCGATTTCAGACAAGAGGTTGTATGATGGTAAACGCGCGGGGCGTAATCGCGTCGTCTCCAGCGACAGGCAGCGCTATATGCGCGCACTAGCGGACTCTCAGGCTATCTGCGACCGGGTGATGTTCCCATATGCGAGAATGTGTCACACATCCGCCTCCGGGCTGCGCGGCAACCCGCGTTCCGGAATGCGGGTTCGACGGAAACCACTGTAGGACCGCTGGTCTAACCGCTGCTGTGGCTAAGAAACCACCATAGATGCTCCCTCGAATTCGCTCTCAGGGATCACATCGACTCCAACTTTCAAAGTCTGCTTACCCGGCGCCAAGATAATGCCGTCGATGGGCGCTACGTCCGAGTAGTCCCGTCCGATCGCCAGAACGATGTGATCGTTCTTGACGACAATGGCGTTGGTAGGATCGAATGCAATCCAGCCATTCTCTTCGCCACACCATACCGACACCCAGGCATGGGTCGCGTCCGCTCCCTCGAGCCGCACGCCGCCCGGCGGAGGCAAAGTGCGCAAATAGCCACTGACGTACGCGGCCGGCAGACCAAGCCCTCGAAGGCCCGAGATCATGATATGGGCAAAATCCTGGCAAACCCCACGCCGAACGCGAAAGGCCTCCGCCGCCGGCGTGGAAACATCCGTGGCCTCAGAATCATAGACGAAGTCGGAATGTATGCGGCTCATCAAATCCGTGGTTGCCTCGACAATCGCTCTACCTTGTCGAAAACTTGCCCGCGAATAGTCTGTAATGGCCGGAACCAACGGTGTTCGCGCCGTGGGATAGAGATACCCGGATGGACCATCGGGCTCGAGGGAAACCGTCGCGAGGCTGCGCGTCCTCACCGCGTCCCAAGACTCGCTGAAACCCGGCGTCTCGGCAGGCGCGTGAACATCCACACGAGACTTCGCTTCGATGATCAATGAGCGATGAGGTTCGTCGACCACAATCGACACCGTCCGCTCGCCAAATGGTCCGATACGCTCAAACCGATCGGACGGAGTGGGAGAAACAGTGATTGAGGTTTGCAAAACGGTCTGGGTGGAGGAGGATCGCGGCGTCAACCGCAGAACGCAACGCGCGTACTTTACCGAAGTGGCATAGCTATATGTCGTCCTGTGTCGAAGTTTGTAAATCACGCCAGGCCAGCGAGCTTGATCGTCGGAACGGCGTTGGCACCCTGCAGAAAATACCGCGCTGCAACCGCGTCCGAAAGACGCATCAATGCAAGTTCAAGCTTTCGCATTTTCGCGGCATTGAGATCCGCCGCGCTCTGAGTTTTCACTTCGCTGGACAAGGTGAGCAGAATATTGGCGGGCTCTTCCATCATTCCATCCTCAAGCAGAGATGGCAGAGACGAGAGATGCTCCGCCAACGTCACGATCTGGAAAGCCAGCGAACGCGTATTGAAGGGGTCGAGCATCACCATATCAAGCACCGGCGTCAGCGATAAACCCACGAGGTAGCGCGCCCGATAGGTGATCTGGCTGTCAGCCAGATCAAGAAGCAGGTCGAGGTCATCCGTTGTCGCCGCCTCATGCGACAGCGCTCGCGTGAACCGGCAAGTGTTGATGCCGCGCTCGAGTCTGCGTCCCATATCGAGGAACCGCCAACCCGCACTGCGATTCATGTTCTCCTGTGCCAGACCGGAGAGAGCAGCGAGGCTCTGTAGCGCGCTTTCGACCTGTTGCAGCGCGTCCGCTTCTGACAGCAGGTGACGCGCGGGATCGACCAGACCGCTTTCCAGGTTGAGCAGCAACGTCCAGAAGTCGGGTGAAAGTCGTTCCCGCATGCTCGCTGCCGTGCGACGGGCGGCGCGCACCAGATAGATGACCGAGCCGAACGCCTTCAGGTCGTGCAAGGCATCGCGGGCCGCGTCCAATGCCCTGCGGCCAGCCGCATCTTCATCCAAAGCGCCCCAGGCGATCAGCAACTCCTCGAGCCGAACCAAAGTCTCGCCGGCGCCGTGGATTGCCGCCTCCGAATCCATCAAGCTCGTGCAGAGGCTGCGCACAAGGCGCAGGGTCGCCTCCGCGCGTTCCAGGTAGCGCCCTAGCCAAAACAGATTGTCAGCGGCGCGGCTGGGCAACTGGCCCATGATCCGTCTGACCTTCACGTCGTCCTTGTTGGCGAGCAGCGTCACGCGCTCGACCGGCTTTTCAGTGATGACCCAGACATCAGCAGTACGCGCGCCGGCGCCCATCGAAATAGCGCGCACATCCGGAAAATCCGAAGTGCGACAAAACCCTCCGGGCATGACGCAATATCCGTCCGGCGTTGCCGCCACGAAGACCCGCAGCACGAAGGGCGCGGGCTCTAGTCTGCCGTCTCGAAGAACCGGCGTCGTCGACAGTCGCACGACTTCCTGGCCGACAAAATCGCAGGGGCGGTCGTCGAGACGAGAGAAGAGTTCCTTTCTCTCCTCCGCCGATAGATCCCCGACCAGCCTTGGCTTTGTCAGAAACTCGTCAGGCTGTTGCACGTTGAAGGCGGGACCTATCGCCAAGTCCGGGTCTCTTTCTACCCTTGCCCGCTCAGAGGGCTGTCCACACCACCAGGTCGCCACATTCGGCATCTTGAGTTCTTCGCCCAGCAGCCGGCGGCAAAGCTTCGGGAGGAACCCCAGCAGAGCTTTGGATTCCAGAACGCCAGAGCCCGGCATATTCAGCACGGCCACACCGCCCACGCGGATCGCCTCAAGCAGCCCCGGCACGCCAAGACGAGACGCGCTGTTCAGTTCCAGCGGATCAACGAAATCGGCATCCACACGCCGCAGAATAACGTCCACTCGCTTGAGGCCCGCGATGGTCCGAACATAAGCGCGGCCATCGCGAACAACCAAGTCGTCGCCTTCGACGAGCAGAAAACCCAGGTAGCGCGCGAGATGCGCTTGCTCGAAATAGGTCTCGCTATAGGGCCCTGGCGTCAGGAGACAAATACGCGGATCTTTGCGTTCCGCAGCCTGCGCCAAGCCTTTGCGCAATGCGGCGAAGAATGGGGCGAGACGCTCGACATTCATCGCGTTGTAGAGGTTGGGATAAGCGCGAGAGAGAACCAAGCGGTTCTCCAACTCGTACCCCGCACCGGACGGCGCCTGCGTCCGATCTCCGAGCACCCACCACCGTCCGTCCGGGCCTCGACCGAGATCAGCGGCATAAAGCTGAAGATAACGGCCGCCGGGTGGCGCGACACCGCGCATGGCACGAATGAAATCCGGGCTGCCGGTCAGCGCGGCGGCTGGAATAGCACCATCCGCTACGAGCCTGCCGTCGCCGTAAATGTCTCGCAGCAGCTCTTCCATGAGCCGCGCCCGCTGCTCCACCCCCGCCGCAATCTGCGCCCATTCGCGATGGCCGATGATCAGAGGAACCGGGCTGAGCGGCCAGCTACGCTCATTCTCCTCGCCATAAACGCGATGCGAGACGCCGGTGTCGCGGATATGCCGCGTCGCCAGGCTAAAGCGACTCTTGAGCTCGTCCGGCGTGTATTCTGCGAGATCGCCGAGGAAGTTCAGCCAGTATTCGCGCGGCCGCCCGGTGGGGTCGAAGAGTTCGTCGGGTATTCCCTGTATGGGCCGATAGCCACGCAGCCACTCGGACAGCCGAATCGCAGCCGCCGCGTCGAGGTCTCCTCGCCGTTTTGTGGCACCCGGGATTTCAGCCGCCAACATGGGTCCTCAGATCAAGTGTCATCGGGAATTCCCCCGTGATCTCTTCGTACGGAGGCGTAATGATGCCGGGCGTATGCCCATGCTCCTCGAACCGCGCCTTGCGACGCGACTGCGCTTCATAGGCATTGACGGGGAAGGTGTCGTAGCTGCGGCCTCCTGGATGGACCACGTGATAGACGCAGCCACCCAAGGAACGGCTATTCCCAAGATCCACGATATCGAAGGTCAAAGGCGCATTGACCTTTAAAGTCGGATGAAGCCCGCTCGGCAGTTTCCAAGCCTTGTAGCGAACGCCGGCCACGACCTCCATGGAAACGCCGGTCGATGTCATGGGCAGCGCTCTGCCGTTGCAGGTGATCAAATGCCGCTCCGCATTGAATCCCTTCGCCATCACCTGCAGCCGCTCGACCGAAGAGTCGACGAAACGCACGGTGCCCGATCCGGAGCTTTCCTCCCCCATGACATGCCAAGGCTCCAGCGCATGCCGGAGTTCCAATGTAACGCCTCCATATTGGACAGCACCGTGCACGGGGAATCGAAACGCGCGTTGAGCTTCATACCAATGCGGATCGAAATCGTAGCCGGCGGCTTTGAGATCAGCCATCACGCCCAGAAAATCGTTCCAGACGAAATGCGGCAGCATGAAGCGGTCGTGCAAAGCCGTGCCCCAACGCGCCAACCGGCCTGTTTGCGGCTCCCGCCAGAACCACGCGATCAGCGCGCGGATGAGAAGCTGCTGAGCCAGATTCATGCGCGCGTCAGGCGGCATCTCGAAGCCACGGAATTCGAGCAGGCCGAGCCGCCCGGCCGGGCCGTCGGGCGAGTAAAGCTTGTCGATGCAGATTTCCGTGCGGTGGGTATTGCCACCGACATCGATCAGCAGATTGCGCAGCAGGCGGTCGACCAACCAAGGAGTCGGTGGCTCTGCCTCACTCGGCGCCGGGATCGCGGCCAGCGCTATATCCAGCTCATAGAGCGCATCGTGCCGCGCTTCGTCCACGCGCGGCGACTGACTGGTCGGCCCGACGAAGAGCCCCGAGAAGAGGTACGACAGCGAAGGATGGCGCTGCCAATACAGCAGCATGCTTTTCAGCACATCGGGCCGCCGGAGAAACGGCGAGTTGTCTGGGGACGAGCCACCGACAACGACATGGGCGCCGCCGCCGGTGCCGACATGACGACCGTCCACCATGAACTTGTCGGCGCCGAGCCGGCAGCTCCTCGCATCCTCATAAACGCCGGTCACGATATTGACCGCTTCCCGCCAGTCACTGGCCGGCTGGATATTCACCTCGATAACGCCCGGATCAGGCGTAACCTTCAGGACGATCAGCCTTGGATCGCCCGGCGGCGTATAGCCCTCAATCCGGACCGGCCTGCCCTCGGCGGCGACTTCGAGATGCGCCACGAGTTCGAGATAGTCCTCAAGCCGTGAGATCGGCGGCATGAAGATATGCAGCAGCCCGTTCCGAGGCTCGATCGAGATCGCTGTCCGCACCGGCGGCGGCTTGGCCTGGTGTTCCTTCGAGGCGGACGACGCGGGTGACGGCGCCTCATAGATTGCATCCAGGCTCGGCAACGGGCCGCGATTCTCGTAGGGGTCCAAGGGCACGACATGCGGATAGTCTTCAGGCTTCAGCACTGGAAGGCCGTCGAGGGGTAGACGTAATCCGACCGGAGAGTCGCCCGAGACGAGGTAGAGCTGCCCGCGCCTGAATTGCCACGCCTCACTCAGCCAGCCCTGACCCTCAGCCTCGGTGAAGGCGCGGCGAAGCGGCAGGACGTAGCCTACCGGCTTCGACAAGCCGCCCTCCATCACACGACGGAGGCTTGCGCGAGATGTTGCATCATCGATGTTCGGGTCGCTCAGCTCGACATTCGGCGGCAGATCGCTCTCAGCCTTGATCGCGTTGAGCGGATCCTCCCGCGCCGGAAGCGCTAACCTCGCATCAACGCCGAGGCGGTTCGCGAGCCGCTGGATGAGCGCCAATGCGTCGGCGACTGTCGCGGCTGGCGCATCATCTGCCTCAGGCGTGGTCCCTCGCCAGACCGGCTGGCCGTCGCGGCGCCAGAAAAGCCCCAGCGCCCAGCGCGGAAGGGGCTCGCCCGGGTACCATTTGCCCTGGCCGTAATGCAGCATGCCGCCTTTGCCGAACCGATCCTCAAGCCGCCGGATCAGCCTTTCGCCGATGACGGGTTTGGTCGGCCCCGAGGCATCCGTGTTCCATTCGGCCGCCTCGCGGTCGTCGATCGAGACGAAGGTCGGCTCGCTGCCCATGGTGAGGCGGACGTCATGGGCCAGGAGGTCGGCCTCTACCCGGTCCCCAAGCTGATCGAGCGCATTCCAGTCCGCGACCTCGAAGGGCCGTGTAATGCGGATCGGTTCAACCAGCCGCGAGACGGTCATCTCAAATTCGAAATCGGTCTTAGCCACGCTCGCCACGCCGCTTATGGCGCCAGCGGACCGGTAGTGCGGCGAGGCCGCCAGAGGCAGGTGTCCTTCACCGCAGAGCAGGCCGGAGGTCGCGTCAAAGCCGATCCATCCCGCGCCGGGCACATAGACTTCGGCCCAGGCATGCAGGTCGGTGAAGTCCGTCTGGGTCCCGAGGGGGCCTTCGATCGGGTCGATATCGGCCTTGAGCTGGATCAGATAACCCGAGACAAAGCGCGCGGCGAAGCCAAGGCGGCGCAGCATCTGGACCAGCAGCCAGGCGCTATCCCGGCACGAGCCTGAGCCCTGAGACAGGGTCTCGTCAGGGGTCTGAACCCCCGGCTCCATACGGACGACGTAGCTGACGCGCCGCGAAAGGCGCTCATTGAGCGCGACAAGAAAATCGACCGTTTTCTGCCCTTCAACGGGCAGATCGCCGACAGCGGCATCGAGCAGCGGGCCGTCCTCGTCGACATCCATATAGGCGGCCAGGTCCCGGCGAAGATCGTCGGGATAGCTGAACGGCAACATCTCGGCATACGGCTCGATGAAGAAATCGAAGGGGTTGATCACCACCATCTCGGCGGTGAGATCGACCGTGACGCTGAACTCCCGCGTACGCTCGGGAAAGACTAGCCGCGCCAGCCAGTTGCCGTGGGGATCCTGCTGCCAGTTGATAAAATGGTTCGCGGGGGTGATCGTCAGCGAATAACTGAGGATCCGCGTGCGGCAGTGTGGCGCGGGCCGGAGACGCACTGTTTGCGGCCCCAGTTCCACGGGCTGGTCGTACCGGTACCTAGTGGCATGATGGAGAGCAGCGACAACCGACAGGGCGATATCCTCGTTCCGAATGGGGCTGGGGTTCCAGGGCCGTCCACTCCTAGCGACCGAACGCCTGGGGTCGCAAGGGGAAAGGGTCAACGGTGTGGCGATCCCCGTCCAGCCGTCACTATCCCTCGCGCCTGGCCAGAGGCGTGAAGTTTCCCTGTCAATTTGACCCTTGCTGCGTGCAAAGCGGCCTCAACCGGAGATTGTATCGCTAGACGGACGCCGCACCGTTGTATCGAGGCTCGATGACGGCGGTCGAGTCACTTCTAGTCTGATTGCCGCGCGTGTAGCCTAGTCGCCAAGAACACATCGAGGGGACGAACGGCGCCATGGAACTCGGACTTAAGGGCAAAGTTGCGGTCATCACAGGCGGCAGCGTCGGCATCGGTCTTGCAATCGCCGAAGGCTTCGCGGCCGAGGGCGTGAATCTCGTACTCGCCGCGCGAGATGAAGCGAGGCTCGATCGGGTCGCGGAGACGATCCGCGAGACCCATGGCGTCCGCGTGGTGCCGGTCGCCTGCGATGTTTCGCTGGCCGAAGCCGCCACCCAGATCGTGGGTGCCGCGGAAGCAGAGTTTGGCGGCGCCGATATCCTCATCAACAACGCGGGCACCGGCAGCAACGAGACGATCATGGAGGCTCCCGACTCGAAATGGGACTTCTACTGGAATCTGCATGTAATGGCGGCGGTCAGGCTGGCGCGCGGGTTAGTGCCCGGAATGAAACGGCGCGGCGGTGGCGTTATCCTGCACAACGCATCGATCTGCGCGAGCCAGCCGCTCGGCTACGAGCCGATCTATAACGTCACCAAGGCGGCACTCGTCATGTTCTCGAAAAACCTCGCCAATGAAGTCGTCCGCGACAA
Source organism: Acidisoma sp. S159 (assembly GCF_009766125.1). NCBI lineage: Bacteria > Pseudomonadati > Pseudomonadota > Alphaproteobacteria > Acetobacterales > Acidocellaceae > Acidisoma > Acidisoma sp. S159. The sequence continues at coordinate 318,525 of NZ_LMUG01000059.1, read as the reverse complement.
CATTCGCGTCAACACCGTCAACCCCGGCCTCGTCCTGACGCCTGATTGGATCAAGACGGCGAAGGAATTGACGGCGGATTCCGGCGGGGACTGGGAGGCGCATCTGCAATCGGTCGCCGACGAATACGCGCCGATCAGACGCTTCGCCTCAGCGGCTGAGATCGCCAACCTCTTCGTGTTTCTGTGCTCCGATCGCGCAAGCTATTGCGTGGGCTCGACCTTTTTCGCCGATGGCGGCATGCTGCGGACGATTTGACCTCCTGCACCGCGAGTATTCATCCCATGACGATCATCGCCGAATTGCAGGCGCTTTTAGGCGAAGCTCATGTTCTGGAACCGTCCGCGGGGCTGGAGCGTTACACGAGGGACTGGTCGCGCGAAATAGTCGGCCAGCCGCTCGCGGTCGTGCGGCCGGCTGACACCGCCGAGGTCGCGGCGGTTCTGCGGCTTTGTCATGAACGAGGCGTGCCAGTGGTCGCGCAGGGGGGCAATACCGGCCTCGTTCACGGCGCGATCCCTTCCTCGGATGGCCGCGAACTTGTCGTCAGCCTGGAGCGGATGAACCGTGTCCGTGCGATCGATCGGGTCAACTTCAGCCTGGTGGCCGAAGCCGGCTGTATCTTGCAAAGCGTGAACGATGCGGCGGAGGCGGAGGATCGCTTCTTCCCGCTGTCGCTTGGCGCGCGTGGAAGCTGCCAGATCGGCGGCACGATCTCGACCAATGCGGGAGGGATCAATGTTCTCCGCTGGGGCATGATGCGGGAACTCGTTCTGGGTCTGGAAGTCGTGCTGCCGGATGGCCGCATCTGGAACGGCCTGCGTCAACTGCGCAAAGACAATACGGGCTACGACCTCAAACAACTTTTCATTGGCGCGGAGGGCACGCTTGGCATCGTCACCGCCGCAGCGCTGAAGCTTTTTCCTCGGCCGACGCAGATTGAAACCTGTCTGCTCGCGGTCCCTTCCGCCGAAGCCGCGATGACTCTTTTCGCCGCCGCACGGCGCGACCTGTCCGATCTTCTGAGCGCCTTCGAGCTTCTTCTGCGTCCCTGCATCGATATCGTGCTGCGCCAACAACCGGCGATACACGAGCCGCTCGCAACGCAAGCGCCGGCCTATGTTCTTCTGGAAGCCTCCGCCAGCGGCTTCGTCGAGTTACGCCCGCTTCTGGAGCGCTTTCTCGAACAATCGATGAGCGCGGGTCTGGTCCTGGATGGCGTCGTCGCTGAATCGAAAGCCCAGTCCGCCGCGCTCTGGCGTATCCGCGAGGATCTGGTGGAAGCACAATACCAGGAAGCGCCGCGTCATCTGCGCACCGATATTTCCGTGCCGCTCTCCGCCCTGCCCGCCTTCATCGCGGCGGCCGACAAGGCATTGGGAGAAGCGATGCCGGGTGTGCAGTCGCTCGCTTACGGCCATGTCGGAGATGGCAATGTGCACTACAACGTCATGCCGGCGCCTGGCACGCCGGAAGGCGAAGTCGCTGATCTCATGAAGCAGTGCGAGACGCTTCTCTATGCCCTAGCAAGGAAGTTTGAAGGCTCGATCAGCGCCGAGCATGGGATTGGACGATCCAAACGAACGGCGTTTCTCGATCAGCTACCAGCAATTGATCTGATGCTGATGCGAATGATCAAGGCCGGCTTGGACCCCGACGATCTCATGGCGAAGTCGCGGCTACTATAGTTCGCGAAAGAGACGAGCGAGCTGCTCACGACGCGGGCAGTCTCTCCTTGGTCTTCCGATCAAGGGCGCCGTCAAAATACTTCGCGAGCGCGTCGCGAAAGACAATTTCGTCCGGCACCGCGAGCCAGAACAAAGTCATCGACGAATGGAACTTCAGATCGTCAGGCGAGCCCAGAATTTCGAGGATAGAGCGGCCCTCGACCCTGTTGACCAATCCGGTGCAATCGACCAGGCGCTTTCCCAGAACCGGATGGTCAGCATAGGCGCGGGCTTCATCGAGCGAAGCAAGCGCATAGCGCTGAGCCATCGCGCTGTGACCCAGGCCGGTCAACTGGGGAAATACAAACCACATCCAGTGGCTGCGTTTACGACCGTCCTCCAATTCCTGGCGCACTTGCGTCAGTACGGGCTCTTGCGCCCGGAGGAAACGATCGAGATCGAACGGGTCTGACATATCCCCTCCAGTCCGCAGCGAAGGCTACCCAATCTGCCCTGGTGTCAGCGATCGGTGCGCGGCCATATTGCCGAGACGTCTTGCGCACACGGCCGATCAACGACGATGCTACTCGCCGCATGGAAGCCCAAGAAGCCGCGTGACAGTCACTTTCTCGGTGGCTACCGTTTCTGCTGATGTCAGATCAAGTGTGGAGGTTTCCGTGAGTGCCGCTTCCGGTCATTCCGCCCCATTGGGGCTTCTTGCCGTCTTCCTTCTGGCCGGAGTCGCGATGGGCCTGACCGCATGCAATACCGTCCATGGCGCGGGTGAGGATTTGTCGATCGCAGGCAAGGCTACTGGCACCGCCGTCGCCAACGCCGGTCACGCGATCAGCAATACGGCGCAGAATATCCAGTAAGGCCTGGAGCCCGCCCGTGCGCTATTGGGCCAACCCCGTATTGGATCGTCCGAGCTGAAGCCCCTGAGCCTCCAGCCTCAAGCCATCGCCTGCGCCCCATCCGACGCTGCCGCTACCGCCCGCATCGGAGCCTTCGAGCTGAGCTTCCGCCCGCGCAGCCGCGGAACCGGGAGGGGCGCCGCCATGTGTCCGGCTAGCGTCCAAATTCTGCTGTTGCGGAAGTGCCAGGCCGCCTTCCCCGCCAACATAGAACCCGCTGACAGGCTGTGCCTGCGACGCGACCGGAATCGCGAGACCAACAATCGCGAAAACGGCACACAGGTGACGTATCATTTGCCTCACCACAGGCTGAAGTCATCCGACCCCGAAACCCGCAAGCCCCGGCGGCGCCACGACGCCTTCCAGATTGCGCGGGTCGGCTTCCGGCGCGCCCATCACGGTCCGGATCGGAACCAGTCCAGCCCAGACCGGGAAGGTGTAGTCCTCATCATCGTCAATCGTATGCCCGTCGCGTAGCTTAATCGAGAACTCCTCGATCGGCATGGAGACGACCGTTGTTGCCTTAAGCTCCTGGGAGCGCATCGGCCGCAGTTGGTCCCAATGCCCCGCCACCAAAATCTCCATCAGTGCCTGTAGAGCCTCAGTCTTCTCCGCAGGCTCCGCCACGACGCGCGCAGTACCCAAAAGCATCGCGGAGCGGTAATTCACGGTGAAGTTGAATGCCGAGCGGGCCAAAACAAGACCGTCGAACAGAGACACGGTCAGGCATACTGGCTGACCCTCCACCGCTTCCAGCATCCGGCTCGCTGCGGAGCCGTGCCAATAAATATGGTCGCCGATTCGCCATTGCAGCGTCGGCGTCACATAGGGCCGACCGTCGAATACATACCCTACATGGCACATCGGCATCGCGGCAAGAATCGCGTCCAATGTGTCGCGATCGTAGCGCGCCAATTCGTTGACGCGTTTCACCCGAACGCGCTGTGTCGCCGGCCGATCCATCGTATTTCGCTCCGATCCGTTCCCGCCAAAGGACGGGCTCGCCCGGATCCCGTCAATGCCTCAACAAACCGCGCGCGGCATCGCCGTTGACCGCTCCACGGGGAGACAAGCTCCACGCCCGCGCGTTAAGCTTACGTCAATGAGCACCGATCCCGCCGACCTCTCCGCCACCGCCCTTACCGCCGCCTATCGCGCCCGCAGCCTCTCTCCTGTCGAGGCGGCAGAGGCGATCCTCGCCAGAATAGCCGCCTGGGACGACAGGATCTGCGCGACCTGGGCGCTCGACGCCGATGCCGCGCGCTCTGCCGCCAAGGCCTCCGAGTCCCGCTATGGCAAGGGCGCCCCGGCTGGTCCGCTCGATGGCGTGCCGGTGACGATCAAGGAGAATATCGCGACCCGCGGCGTGCCGCTGCCCGCCGGCACGGCCGCGAAGGAGCTCACCCCCGCCGAGGCCGACGCACCACCGGCGGCGCGGCTGCGAGAGGGTGGTGCCGTCATCCTCGGCAAGACGACGATGCCTGACTTCGGCATGCTGTCCTCCGGCCTCTCCAGCTTCCACCGCCTGACGCGCAATCCCTGGGATCTCGCCCTCAACCCTGGCGGATCCAGCGCGGGTGCCGCTGCCTCTGCCGCCGTCGGCTACGGGCCGATCCATATCGGCACGGATATCGGCGGCTCGATCCGGCTTCCGGCCGCTGCCTGTGGCGTCGTCGGACTCAAGCCGAGCTTCGGGCGGATTCCGATCGACCCGCCTTTCCCCGGTCGCGTCGCCGGCCCGATCACCCGCACCGTGGCAGATGCGGCCTTGGCCATGTCGGTGCTCTCGGCAGCCGATATGCGCGACTACATGAGCCTTCCTCCCGCGGCGATCGACTGGGACTTAGCCCCGCTCGACCTTCAGGGTTTGCGCATTGGGTTCTGCGCCGACACCGGCCTCGGCGGTACGGCCGCGCCCGAGCTCATGGCGGCGGCCGAGGCGGCGGCAAAGCTATTCGAAGCGGCCGGCGCCATCGTGGAACCGGTAGCGCCTTATCTTCGACGCGAGATGGTGGAGGGTCTCGACCGCTTCTGGCGCACCCGCTTCCGCGCCGATCTCGCAGAGATGGCGCCCGAGCGGCGTGCGATGATCCTGCCATATATCCTCGCCTGGATCGATGGCGGTGGCGAGATCAGCGGGAACGAGGTGTTCCGTGGCTTCTCCCAGATCGGGGCAATGGCCAAGGCGACGGTTGCCGCCACCGCCGCCTTCGATTTCGTCCTTTCGCCAGTCTGGACCGCGTCCCCTTTCCCTGCGGACTGGGCGAGCCCCCTCAACGATCCCGCAAGGCCCTTCGATCACATCGCCTATTGCGTGGCCTACAATATGTCGGAGCAGCCCGCGCTCTCGATCAACTGCGGCTACACCAGCGGCGGCGCCCCGATCGGACTGCAGATCGCCGGCCGCCGCTTCGACGATGCCGGTGTGCTGAGATTGGCCGCCGCCTATGAGGCCATGCGCCCGGCATCGCGGGCTTGGCCACGCCTCGACGGCGCCCTCCCCACGTAACATTGCGAGACGTCCTGCCATCGCTTCGACACTTGGCAGTTACTCTGCCGCCATTTCACTAGCCGGAAATGGCTTCAAGCCCAAGTGTCGGGCGCAAGATCGGAGATGATGATGATAACTGGTTTCAGACGCCTTCTGCTGGGCGTCGGCGCCGCGCTCCTCGCAGCGCCAGCGGCCTTCGCTCAAATGCCGCCACCTCCAGGCTATGGGCGACCGCCGCCGCCGCCCGGTTACCACAGGCCGCCGCCGCCTCCGCCTCCCTACTATTACCATCACCACCATCACCACTATTACCACCGGTATCCGCCCCCGCCTCCGCCGGGTTACGGTCGCCCACCGCCGCCTCCGCCACCGCGCGGCTACTGACCTAAAGACAAGGGGGCGGAGCGCTTGCTTCGCCCCTGACGTGCTGGACGAAAGCGGGCGCCTCGGGCAGAGAAGAGCACCGCCCGAAGGGTTGAATGCGGCGGGAGGGAGAGCGCCGCTTGCCGGATGACGCCACGCTGACGACGCCGATCATCCGGCTCACCGACCTGCGCAAGAGCTATGCGGGCGCCCCGGCCATCACCGGCCTCGACCTCGACATCGCATCCGGCGAGTTCTTCACCTTCCTTGGCCCTTCCGGGTCCGGCAAAACCACTACGCTGCGAATGATCGCGGGCTTTGAGCAGCCGGATGCGGGCCGTATCGAGCTGGACGGCAAGGATCTTGCGGGCTCCCCACCCTATGCCCGAGCGGTAAACACCGTCTTCCAGGACTACGCCCTCTTCCCCCATCTGACCCTGCGCGAGAACGTCGCCTACGGGCTACGCGCACGCCGCGTCCCAAATGCCGAGGCCCTGGCGCGCGCCGACGAAGCGCTCGCCACCGTGCGGCTGGAGGGTTTCGGCGATCGCCGGCCTGGCCAGCTTTCGGGTGGCCAGAGGCAGCGCGTGGCGCTTGCCCGCGCCGTCGTCAACCGTCCTCGCGTCTTGCTGCTCGACGAGCCGCTCGGCGCGCTCGACCTCAAGCTGCGTCACCAGATGCAGGTTGAACTCAAGCAACTGCAGCAGCAGACCGGCATCACCTTCGTCTATGTCACGCATGACCAGGATGAAGCGCTGACGATGAGCGACCGCATCGCGGTGTTCAATCGCGGCGGTATCGAGCAGGTCGCCACACCGTGGGAGCTTTATGAGCGGCCGCACACGGAATTTGTCGCGGGCTTCGTGGGCGTCACGAATATACTGCGTGAAGACGGCACCCTATTTGCCCTTCGGCCGGAAAAGATTCGGCTGTCCTCAACCGGCGCCGCGGCCGAAGGCGAGCGCTCGATTGCGGCAAAGGTAACTGCTGCCAGTTATCTCGGCATGTCGACACGCTATCTGCTGACAACGGCAACCGGCGAGGCGCTGACAGTGGTCGAGCAGAATGCCGGCTTCGGCGACGGTGCGCCGCGTTGGGCGCCCGGAGTCGCTGTACACGCCAATTGGGCGCCCCGCTCGGCATGGCCTCTCGCCAGCGCTCCGATCATCGAAACACCAGGGAGAACCGCATCATGAGCACGTCCATCAGGCGTTTCGCACGCGCCGCCGCACTTGCGGCGGGGCTCGCGATACCCGCGACTCAGGCGGCGACGGCCGCGGCACCGCTCCAGGCAATCGGCAAAGGCGAAGGCACGCTCAACATCGTCGCTTGGGAAGGCTATGCGCAAGATGATTGGGTGAAGCCTTTCACCGCCGCGACCGGCTGCGTCGTCCATCGCAAATATGCCGGCTCGTCGGACGAGATGGTGGCGCTCATGCGGTCGGGCGGCGGCAACCAATATGACCTCGTTTCGGCCTCAGGCGATGCGACGCTGCGGCTGATCTATGGGCATAATGTGCAGCCGATCAATCTGGCGCTGATCCCCGCCTGGCAACACCTGATTCCCGCTTTGCAAGCGCCCGACTTCAATACGATCAAGGACGTGCATTACGGCGTGTCCTATGAATGGGGGCCGAATGTCCTGATCTACAACACGCAAAAGGTGACGCCGGCGCCAACTTCCTGGTCCGTGCTTTACGATCCGGCCAACAAGGGCCTGGTTTCGGTTCCCGACAATCCCATCCAGATCGCCGATGCGGCACTTTATCTCTCGAAGACGAAGCCCGATCTCGGCATTACCGATCCCTATGAACTCAATCAGTCGCAAATGGATGCTGTTGTGGCGTTGCTTAAGACTCAGCGTCCTCTGGTGCGGAAATATTGGGCGCTGGCGTCCGACCAGATCGACCTCATGAAGAACGGCGACAGCACGATGGGCGCCTCCTGGCCCTACATGACCAACACGTTGCAGGCGGCCAAGGTGCCGGTGGCGGATACGCTGCCGAAGGAGGGCGTCACCGGCTGGGCCGATACCTGGATGGTGTCGTCGAACGCGCCCCATCCCAACTGCGCCTATGAGTGGATCAACTGGGTGACGACACCGGCGGTTCAGGCACAACAGGCGATCTACTTCGGCGAGACGCCGGCCAACACGCTCGCCTGCCCGGAGATGGACAAGCAGCAAGCCGGCTCCTGCGCACAGTATCACGCGAATGCCCCGGCGAGCTATTTCGACCAGATAAAATTCTGGAAAACGCCTCTACGGAACTGCGGCAATGGCAAATCGGACTGCCTGAACTACGGCGAGTGGCAACGCGCCTGGCAGCAGATCAAGGGCTAAACATGCGCGGCCTGTCTCCCCTCCCTGCAAGGGAGGGGCTGGGGGTGGCGCATGTCGCATTCACACGGTCGCATAGGTCCAGAATTTACTTCAAGCCCAGAACAGGATCGCCTCGCGTTTACTCGCCGCTAGGCTAGTCGCCCTACCTGAGAGGGAGTCCACTGGAGTTAGCCCGATGACCGCAATCACCGACCTGCCACCCGTCCTTCGAGAGCGCTTGATGGAACTCGTGAAATCGCCCGAATGGCCCAATAGAACCATTGTTATCAGGCCGATACGGGATCCGCTGGAACTCCACGTTCCTCATAACATCATCGAAGATGCAGAGGCAGCGGTCGCTCAGGCGGGAAAGGACATCGGCAGAGCAATTCCGCCCGAATTGAAGCCCGGAAGAAGCGCTAATTTGTTCGAGGCTGGCGAAAGATTGCCCAGCATGAAACTCATGGCCAGGCACGATGGTAGCCTGGAATTTTGGCAACCATCCTCACTAATGCGACCGGGCGGGCGGGCGACGGTGACAATCACTAGAGATGGTCAGGTGCTTTACTACGGTAAGCGGCCGCCGCTCGTTCTGCTGGATAAGCAGTATTGTGAGTACTACAACACCGTGCACAAATGCCTAAGGTTGCTGACAGAAGGGAACGTCGAAATGGTTCCCGTCCGCGGAAGGGGTGCGTCGCCGAAGCCATGACGACCCTCGCAGCCACCCTCTGGCGTCACCCACGCCTCCGCATCGCGAGCTTGCTCGCGCTGCCCGCGATCTGGTTCGTCGCCTTCTACCTGCTCGCATTGGCGGCGATGTTCGTCTCCTCGCTGCATACTGTGGACGACCTCTCCGGCCAGATCCTGCCCGGCTGGACGCTCGCCAACTTCCGCATTCTGGCGAGCGACTGGACCTACGGCCGTATCGCGCTCCGCACCGTCGGCATCGCGCTTGCCGTCACGATCACCGACGGGCTTCTCGCCTGGCCCTTCGCCTATGTCATGGCGCGGCATGCGAGCCCGCGCTTGCGAGCAATGCTCATGGCGCTGGTGATGCTGCCGCTGTGGTCGAGCTACCTCGCCCGCGTCTATGCCTGGCGCCTCATCCTCGCCCATGACGGCGTGCTCAACTGGGCACTGCATGGCCTAGGTTTGCCGACAGCCTCGATCGGCTATTCCAACTGGGCGATGTGGATCGTCTTCACCTACCTCTGGCTGCCCTTCATGATCCTCCCGCTTTTTGCCGCGCTGGAGCGCATTCCCACGACGCTGTTGGAAGCGTCGAGCGATCTCGGCGCGGCGGGTGGCCGCACGTTCCGGCGGGTCATTGTGCCGCTGGCGCTGCCGGGGCTGGCGGCGGGCGCGATCTTTACCTTCTCGCTCACGCTCGGCGACTACGTGACGCCGCTGCTGGTCGGCGGGCCGAGTTCGGACTTCATCGGCAACGTGGTCTACTCGAATGTCGGCGTCTCCAACAACGTGCCCTTCGCCGCCGCCTTCGCGGTACTGCCGCTGTTGGTGATGGCCGGCTACCTTCTCATCGCGCGCCGCCTCGGCGCCTTCGACGCGTTGTGAGGATCAGCACATGATCGGGCGCGGACTTCTCTGGTTTTCGGTAGTCGTGATCTTGCTGTTCCTGTTTGTGCCGGTCGCGATCATCCTGCTCTACGCCTTCTCGGATTCGAATATCCAGGGCTGGCCGATCGGGGTCTACAGCGTGAAATGGTTCATCGCGACCTGGCATGACGGCGAGGTCCGCGCAGCGCTCTGGCTATCGATAGAGGTCGCGGTGGTCGCGACGATCATTGCTACCGTCTTCGGCACCCTCGCGGCGCTGGCGGTGCAACGCATGCGGGGCTACGGCAACGAGATCGTGTCCTTCGCCGCTGTGTTGCCTATCGCGCTGCCCGGCATCCTCACCGGCATGGCGCTGAACTCCTATTTCGTGCTCTGGGGCATCGGGCTGTCCTTCTGGACCATCGTGATCGGCCACGCGACCTTCTGCACAGTCATCGTATACAACAATGTCGTTGCGCGGCTGCGTCGCCTGCCGCCTTCATGGGTTGAGGCGTCGATGGATCTCGGCGCCGGACCATGGCGCAGCTTCCGTCTGGTCACTCTGCCGATGATCGCGAGCGCGCTCGGCGCCGGCGCATTGCTCGCCTTCGCTTTGTCCTTCGACGAGGTAATCGTCACCACCTTCACCGCTGGCGCTCAGACGACTCTCCCCTTGTGGATCTTCGGCGCGATCCGGCTCGGCCAGCATTTGCCCGAGGTAAACTGCGTGGTTTTCGCCGTGATCGCCCTTACCATCGTGCCAGTGCTGATCGCTCAACGTCTGATGGGCAGTGCCGCGACGCTGCACAAATAGCCGCGCTCAAACCACCCTGCGACTCACCACGCGGTTCCGGCCCGAATTCTTCGCTTCGTACAGCGCCTCATCCGCCGAACCCACAAGTGTCGCTTCGCTATCGGTGCGTCCAGGCTCGTGGTAGCTCAAGCCGATACTGACCGTGACGACACCGGCTTCGCCATTGCCCTCATGCGCCAGCGCCAGCGCCGCGATGCTGGAGCGTATGTTCTCGGCGATCAGGCCGGCGCCCTCGAACTCGGTATCGGGCAATACGACGGCGAACTCCTCGCCGCCATAACGCGCCGCGATGTCGCCGGGCCGCCGGATCGCATCCGTGATGCAGCGGGAAACCAGCCGCAACACGCCGTCCCCCGCCTGATGGCCGTTCTTGTCGTTGTAACGCTTGAAGTTGTCGGCATCGAGGAGCAGCAGCGCGACCGGCCTGTTATTGCGCCGCGCCCGCCGCCATTCCCGCGACAGATGCTCGTCGAAGCCGCGCCGGTTGAGCAGCCCCGTGAGCTGATCAGTGCGCGCGAGTTCGGCCAATTGCCGGTTCGCGGTCAATGCGTCCCGCTCGGCCTCCGTGGTGCGGCGCACCTCACGGACCAGAACGAGGGTCAGGCCGACAATGGTGGCCGAAAGCAGCAGCACTAGGACGCCGATGATGGCGGCGAGCAGCCCGACCCCGCTCGCCAATTCGCTGACGGCGACGCCCACGGCGATCACCAGCCGCAGGTCACCGACCTGTCCGATGCTGTAGCGGCGTAATACGTGGTCGACCCCGGAGCGTCGCTCCCGGTGCACGATATGGGTTCCGGTCGCACCTTCCAGATCGCCGGGCGAAACCACGACCCGTCCGATCGCGTTGCGAAAATGCGGCAACCGAAGAATCAGCGTGCCGCCCTCCGTGAGCAGCACAAGCGATCCTCGACGTCCGAGTGCCAAGCGCCCGAAGGTCGCGTTGAGCGATTGCATCGAAAGCGGCGCGACAACCGCGACGGCGCCACCGCACTGGCCCGGCGCGCAACGCCGGATGAGCGCCAATACCGCGACCGGCGAACCAGGTGGTTTGAAGGGACCGCCAACGGAAAGCCCATCGACCGGAGGACCGACCTCGGCGAGTAGTCGCGGCACCTTCGCCAGGAAGCCCTTGGCCTCCGATGCCGGGCCGGACGAAGCGATCAGCCGGCCGTCCGGCTCGACCACAATCAACCCACCCCCCGGCTGCCCCGACACGCCAGCACGAGGAGCGGCGACAGCGCCGGCGCCATACTGCAGAGCGGTTTGCAGCATACGCAGCTGACCATCGATCTGATCGATTTCCCGCGCGACCGTCTGGCCCGCCAGGATGACCAGATTGCGCGCCATCTGGTCATCCCGCCGCAGTGAATCTTCCCGGTTTTCGAGCATCAGCGCGGTGCAAGCGGCGAACAGCACCACAGCGGCAATGATACTGAGCCCCGCCAAGCCGCCGAAGGATGCGAGCCGGCGCGCCCCGGGCGCGGCTCCGTCGGCGGCCTGGACGCTCATCCCGCGTCCAGGCCCCTAGCTTCGGTCTTTACCGCGCCCAACCGGCGCGGCGGCCTACTGGTCGCGCTCGTCAACGTCCTTCTCGACCTCGATTTCCCCCTCGATAGGATCGTCGTCGTCATCGATATCCGCGGCATCCTCAAGGATCTCATCTTCCTCGACGGCGTCCTCGGTTTCGACTTCCGCGTCGGGCTCCTCGGTGCGAGCCGCGGGAACCACCTTCTTGACCCGCTTGTCCTCGACCGGGTTGCCGCCGCGTTTCAGGCGCGGTTGCTCCGGCGGCTGTTCGGTGCCGCATTTCGGGCAGATCGGCGGTGTCTTGCCGAGATCGTAGAACCGCGCGCCACAGGCCACGCAGGTCCGCTTGGTGCCTAGTTCAGGCTTGGGCATCAGGAGCCTCGTCGGTCGCCGGTTTTGGAAAGGTGGCGCCCTTGCCATCCCACGGAGCCGCTGTCAAACCCGCGCCTTCGTTTTCCTCCGAACCCCGCGCGTTTCCGTGCCAGGCGAGACATGCCGATGGACCAGTCCAACCCCACTCTCGCTGCCAGCGCGAGGCCCGTGATCGCCCGTTCGGGAGGCGTTTTGGCCGGGCGCCTCCGCGTTCCCGGTGACAAATCGATCAGCCACCGCGCTTTGATGTTCGGCGCTTTGGCCGAGGGCGTCACCCGCATCACCGGCCTGCTGGAAGGCGAGGACGTTTTGCGTACTGCCGCCGCGATGCGCGCCCTCGGCGCCGATGCGGTGCGCGAGTCGCAAGGCTCTTGGCGAGTCGAGGGCCAAGGGCGCGGCAAGCTGCGGGAGCCCGCCGACGTGCTCGACATGGGCAATTCCGGCACCGCCGCCCGGCTGATCTGCGGTATCTTGGCGAGCCATCCGATCTTCACGGTGCTTACCGGGGATGCGAGCCTCCGGGGCCGCCCGATGCGCCGGGTCACGGATCCGCTGGCCGCTTGCGGCGCCCGGTTCACCGGTCGCGCCGGTGGCCGGCTGCCGCTCGCCATCGAAGGCGCGGCGGAGGCGAAGCCACTTTCCTACCGCCTCCCTGTCGCCTCAGCACAGGTGAAGTCGGCTGTCCTGCTCGCCGGTCTCAACGCTCCAGGAGAAACTCGGGTGGAGGAGCCCGAAGCCACCCGCGATCATACCGAGAACATGCTCCGCCATTTCGGCGCCGAGCTTCGCGTCGAGATCCAGGGAGCGGGTCGAGTCATCACGCTGACCGGCCGTCCGACTCTACGCGGCGCCGATGTGATGGTGCCGGGCGACCCCTCCTCCGCCGCCTTCCCGCTTGTCGCGGCGCTGCTGGTGCCCGGTTCCGCCGTGACGGTCGAAGGGGTAGGCCTCAACCCGCTGCGCACGGGCCTCTTCGCAGCGCTGCGTGAGATGGGCGCTGACCTGTCCGTGGCGAATGAACGCATCGAGGGCGGCGAGCCCATCGGCGATGTCACGGCGCGAGCAGGCACCTTGCGCGCAGTGGATCTGCCGCCGGAGCGAGCGCCGAGCATGATCGACGAATATCCGGTGCTTGCGGTCGCCGCCGCCTGCGCCACAGGCACCAGCCGCTTCCGCGGCCTCTCGGAGCTGCGCGTCAAGGAAAGCGACCGCCTCACGGCCACGGCGGCGATGCTCCAGGCCAATGGCGTCAAGGTTTCGATCGAGGGCGACGACCTGCTGGTCGTGGGCTCTGGCGGCCCGCCTGAGGGCGGCGGCACTGTGCTGACCCAGATGGACCACCGGCTGGCGATGTCGGGCGTGGTACTGGGCCTGGCGGCTCGCACGACCGTCCGGATTGATGACGTTGCCTTCGTCGATACCAGCTTCCCCGGCTTCGTCGAGCTCATGCGCGGCCTTGGCGCGGATCTCGTCGCGGCATGACGATCACGGTCGCCATCGACGGCCCTGCCGCCTCCGGAAAGGGCACGCTCGCGCGCCAGCTTGCCGCAAGCCTCGGCGTGCCGCATCTCGACACTGGTCTGCTCTACCGCGCGGTCGGACGCCGGGTGCTCGATCGCGGCGAGAATCCTGCGGACGGCGTGGCGGCGACCGCGTCTGCCCGCGCCTTGGTTCGTGAAGACCTCGCACGTGACGACCTACGCGGGCCGGTGGCGGATGCTGCTGCGGCGGCGGTCGCCTCGGAGCCCGGTGTGCGGGCGGCCCTGCTCGACTTCCAGCGCGGCTTCGCCAAAAACGGCGCCGTTCTAGATGGGCGAGACATCGGCACGGTGGTTTTGCCTCAAGCGACGGTCAAATTCTTCGTTACCGCCCGGCTCGAGGTACGCGCGCTGCGCCGCCAGGTCGAGCTTCAACAGCGCGGGACGGTGGCGTCGCTGGACCTCGTTCGCGCCGAGATGGCCGCACGCGACGAAGCCGACCGCAATCGGGCGGCAGCGCCGCTGCGCCCGGCCGAGGACGCCATCCAGCTCGATACCAGCGACCTTTCCGCCGACGAGGCACTGGCGACCGCCAAGCGGCTTATCAAGGCTCGGCTGGCACAACCCGCCGCCGCGAAGGTTTCACGAGGGTAAACCTCGGGTTTTCCTTGACTTGGTGGAATGTGAGCGTATTGCTCCGCCCGCAGATCCACGGGCCGCGCGCCCGGGGCTCTAACGTCGTTCGTTTCATCCGTTCTGAACGACAGCCGATGTGACAAGACCCATACGGTTCGCCCGAATAATGAGCGGACAAGCCGTCCCGACCGGTGGAATCCCCCGCCGCGTGGTGCGCAGACCCAGAAGCGCCAAGGCTCGGCGCCTCGTGCAAGGACAGATACCGCAACATGTCAGCCATTGCCGCCCTCCGCGAACGCGATCCCGCGCTGGAGGAGGATTTTGCTTCGCTTCTCGATGAGACCCTCGGCCGCGACACCGGCTTTGACGGCTCCGTCGTCTCGGGCCGCGTGCTTCGCGTCACCGACGATGCCGTGATCGTCGATGTGGGCCTGAAGAGCGAAGGCCGCGTACCCCTGAAGGAGTTCGGCCCGCCCGGCCAGAAGCCCGAGGTCGCCGAGGGCGATGTCGTCGAGCTTTATGTCGAGCGCTACGAGGACCGTGACGGCACCATCGTGCTCTCGCGCGAGAAGGCCCGCCGCGAGGAGGCCTGGTCGAACCTCGAAAAGGCCCATGCCGCGAACCAGCGGGTCAACGGCACGATCTACAGCCGCGTCAAGGGCGGCTTCACCGTCGATCTCGGCGGCGCCGTGGCCTTCCTGCCGGGCAGCCAGGTCGATATCCGCCCCGTCCGCGACGTCGGCCCGCTCATGGGCACGCCGCAGCCTTTCCAGATTCTCAAGATGGACCGTGCCCGCGGCAACATCGTCGTGTCGCGCCGTGCGGTGCTGGAGGAGACGCGCGCCGAGCAGCGCAGCGAGCTCATCCAGGGCCTCAAGGAAGGCATGATCCTGGACGGCGTGGTCAAGAACATCACCGATTACGGCGCCTTCGTCGATCTCGGTGGCGTGGACGGCCTGCTGCATGTGACCGACATCGCCTGGCGCCGGATCAACCATCCGTCCGAGGCGCTGCAGATCGGCCAGCCCGTCAAGGTGCAGGTCATCCGCTTTAACCAGGAAACCCAGCGCATCAGCCTCGGCATGAAGCAGCTGGAGATCGACCCCTGGGAGGGTGTCGCGGCGAAGTATCCGCCGGGCGCCAAGTTCGCGGGCCGCGTCACCAACATCACCGACTACGGCGCCTTCGTGGAGCTGGAGGCCGGGGTCGAGGGTCTGGTTCATGTCTCCGAAATGTCCTGGACGAAGAAGAACGTCCACCCGGGCAAGATCGTGGCGACCAGCCAGGAAGTCGATGTGCTGGTGCTGGACGTGGATGCCGGCAAACGCCGCATCTCGCTCGGCCTCAAGCAGGTTCAGCGCAACCCCTGGGAGCAGTTCGTCGACGAGCATCCGATCGGCACCGAGGTCGAGGGAGAAATCCGCAACATTACGGAATTCGGTCTCTTCATCGGCATCACCGCGGATATCGACGGCATGGTCCATATGTCCGACCTGTCCTGGGACGAGCAGGGCGAGCAGGCCATTGCCCATTTCGAGAAGGGCCAGGTCATCAAGGCCAAGGTGCTCGACGTCGACGTGGAGAAGGAGCGCATCAGCCTCGGCATCAAGCAGCTGCGTGATGATCCGGCGGCCGGCATCTTCGATCGCGTCCACAAGGGCGATATCGTGACCTGCGTGGTGACGGCGGTTCAGGCCAACGGCATCGAAGTTCAGGTCGACGACCTGCTGACGGGCTTCATCCGTCGCGCCGAACTGGCGCGCGACAAGGGCGACCAGCGCCCCGACCGCTTCGCCGTCGGCGAGAAGGTCGATGCGAAGATCGTCTCGATCGACCGTGCGGCCCGCAAGCTCGCTCTCACCATCCGTGGCAAGGAGATGGATGAGGACAAGCAGGCGGTGCAGGAATACGGCAGCGTGGACTCGGGTGCGTCGCTCGGCGACATCCTGGGCGCCGCGATCCGCCGCCGGAACCAGCAGAGCCAAGACAGCTAAGCTACCGGCTCCCCGAAACGGCCTTCCCCAGAGATGGGGAAGGCCGTTTTTCGTTGTGGGGGGTGCAGGCGCTGCGCGCTCGCGGACGGATGCGTTCACCGACCCTTATTCACGTTCTTCGAAGTCAGGACGTCCGGGCGCGATTAAACGGGCGAGCGGGCGCGCATGCTCTTCACCCTCCTCGCTGCAAGAGAGAGGCTAGGGGTGGGTACTTGCGGCGATAGTGGGCGGCGTTGCCCGTATCAACCCATCCCAAAGCCCTCCCGGGCAGGGGGAGCGAGCTACGTACCGCGGGCGCATAGCTCGCGAGCAGCGCATTTACAGCCGCCTCGTCGCCTTCCCCGCCGATGAGCTGTTAGGCGGCCTCGCCAGTGAGTTGGCCGCCAGGGCAACGAGGTAGAATGACCGGCGCAACCGCAAAGTCTCGCCGCGAACGCCGGCCGACATCGATGTCGGCCGCAGCGCCCAGCATATGCTTGTCGATGGTAATGAGGGTGGAGCGGCCGGCGGATCGCCAAGGCCGATCCCATTCGCGGCCGCGACGACCCCGAAACCGAGGTCCCAGACCTCGTCAGCGATCTTCGCGAACGCACGGCTCATCCTCCGCGAGTGAAACGCACGCGGCGTCACACCCTGGGATGCCGGCCGCAGGCCGGAACTAGGCCTGCGGTTCTTCGGTAGCAGCCGGCTCGCTTGTCGCGGGAGCGTCCTGCTCGGCGCGACGGCGGGCGCGGGCATCTTCCTGCTCGCGCGCCTTCTCTTCTTTGCGGGCCCGTTTCAGACGGTCACGCTCGGCACGCTGCTGGTTGTAGTTCGGCTTCATTGCCAAGGCTTCGACTCTCCTCTCCCTCTTGAGCTTGCCGCTAGCGCGGCTAGCCCGGCGCCATGGTCACGCGCCGGGCCGCCTGGGATCAGGAAGCGCGGAGATTGACCGCCGCCATCTTACCCTTCTGGCCACGCTCGAGATCGAAGCTGACCACCTGGCCCTCGTTCAGGCCGCCGAGCCCGGAACGCTCGACCGCGGAGATGTGCACGAACACATCGGCGGTGCCGTCCTCAGGCTCGATAAATCCGTAACCTTTGGTGGCGTTGAACCACTTAACCTTCCCCTTAGCCATCGGGTCTCTCCTCGCACCGGCAACCCGCAACATGCGGGCCGAAACTACTTTTGCATTGGGAAGGCGCCGGCTGCGCGAGCAGGCCGAAACACGAAAGCCCTTGATGAAAAGCGCCGAGGCGCCCGTATGAACGCTTCCACAAGGGATTGCTAGGTCCAATTGCGCAGAGCCGAACCTGATCGCGCGAATTGCGATGGGTCTATCGGCAAATACGATTTGCTTGCCGCCGAGGCGATGATGTCATCTCCGAAGACGCAACGGCGCCTCCACTGGGCGACCAATGGCGGCGCCCGGACGAGAGCCGGACTAGAGTACGTACAGGAAAGAGGGGTTCATGCAGGATTACGCCAGGATCGCCGCCGCCTTCGATGCTCGCCCGCCTGGCCACTCCCTGCCCCGCTCGCTCTACCTGGATGAGGAGGTCTTCACCTTCGACCAAGTCGCGTTATTCCGGCGCGCCTGGATGCATGTCGGCTTCGAGATCGAGTTCCCCGCGACCGGCAGTTACCAGTCGATCAAGATCGGGGACGCGCCGGTTATTCTCATCCGCGACCGCTCCGGCCAAATCCGTGGCTTCCACAATACCTGTCGTCATCGGGGCGCGGAGCTCTGCCCCGAGGGTTCGGGCAAGGCGGCGCGGCTTGTTTGCCCCTATCATCAATGGACCTACGACCTCGCTGGCAAGCTCATCTTCGCCGGCCGCATGCAGGACGGCTTCGACCCGGCCCAGCACGGGCTGCGGCCGATCCATGTCGAGACCGTCGCCGGAACCGTTTACGCCTGCCTCGCCGAGACCCCGCCGGATTTCGAGCCCTATCGCCGCGCGGTCGGCCCCATGCTGGCGGTGCACAACTTCCAGAACGCCAAGGTCGTCCACACGGCGACACTGCTGGAACGGGCCAACTGGAAGTTGGTGATGGAGAATGCGCGCGAGTGCTACCACTGCGCGGGCCGCCACCCCGAGCTCGCGATCACCTTCCCGATCTTCGCCAAGGGCAATTTCGAGACGATCAGCGAGCATGAAGCGAATTTCGACCGCCGCATGCTTCAGCTTGTCCTGCCGAGCGCTCCGGCCGAGGGCGCTTGGTGGCAAGCCGCCCGCTTTCCGCTCAATGAGGGCGCGGTGTCGATGACCATGGATGGCAGCCGGGGCGTCGCCAAGCTCATGTGCCCGACTGGCGATGGCGATATCGGCAGCCTGCGCTGGGCGCTTGAACCGAACAGCTTCGCCCACTCCACCGGCGACTTCACCTTCACCTTCTACTGCCAACCCATCAACGCGCGGGAAACCTTGGTGATCGGCAAGTGGCTGGTCCACAAGGATGCCGTCGAGGGAGTGGACTACGACCTCGCCAAGCTCGTCGAGCTTTGGGACACCACCAATCTGCAGGACCGCGACCTCTGCGAACTCAACCAGCGCGGCGTCAACTCACCCGCCTATACGCCTGGCCCCTATTCCGAGATATCGGAAGCCCTGGTGCATCGCTTCACCGACTACTACTGCGCGACCGCGCGCGCTTTCCTCGACGAACAGCAGGCGGCCCGGACGCCGACCAGCAGCGCCGCTATCGCCGCCTGACTTGGTTGGATACCGCTTTGCGCCTGACCCAGCCTCTTCGTCATGCCACATGGAAGCGATGAGCGTTTCTGGATTCTGGCGCGGCGGCGAGGACCGGCTGCGCTGCCTCGACATATCGGACGAGGCGCCAGGGGTGAAGACCTTCCGCATGGCCCCGGAATCCGGTGCCTTCGTCCACTTCTATGCCGGCCAGTTCGTCACGCTCGAACTACCTCTGCCGAGCGGCCCCGTCTGGCGCTGTTTCACGATCGCCTCCTCTCCGGAGCAACATGATTCGATCTCGATCACCAACAAACGGCAGGACGGCACAAGCGCGGAAAGCGGCGGCACCGCCTGGATGCATGCGCAGCTCGCGCCCGGCATGCGGTTGAAGGCCATGCCGCCCGCTGGACCCTTTTGCCTTACCGCGCCGCCTGCCCGCCCGCTTCTGCTCGTCTCGGCCGGCAGCGGCGCCACACCGATGGCGGCCATCGCCCGCTGGATGCGCGACATCACAGACCGCACACCGGTTCACTACGTCCATCTCGGCCGCACCCAAGCCGACTGGCTGTTCAAGCCTGAGATCGAGGCCATCGCCGCTGAGCTCGGCACCTGGAAGCTGGACTGGCTCGCAACCGGCGGCGCCACCCGGCCCGATGCCGCCGCCTTCGCCGCCATGTCGCCAGATCTAGCCATCCGAGAAGTCTTTTGCTGCGGCCCCGTCGGCTTCATGGCGGCGGTCGAACAGGCCCACGCCGCGGCCGGCGGGCCGGCTGGCGCTTTCCGCAAGGAAGCCTTCACCGCCGTCCCGATCCCCGAACTGACCGGCACACCCGCCGCGCCCTCAGCCCGAACCACCGCGAGCGGCCGCCACCGCCTCCGCTTCGAACCCTCCGGCAAGGAAGCGGAAGCGGGACCCGAGGAGACTTTGCTCGCCGTTGCCACCCGACTCGGCCTTGCCATCCCCTATGCCTGCGGGGAAGGTATCTGCGGCACCTGCCGTATCCGCCGCATCAGCGGTGAGGTCGAGATGAAGGACCAGGGCGGCATCGAGGAAGACGAGATCGCGGCTGGCGAGATCCTCGCCTGCTGCTCCTACGCCCGATCGAACCTGACGCTGGAGATGCTGTGATGGCGGGATTGCCCGAGACCGACCGCCGGCTGAGCCTCGAAACCCTCGCGGTCGGCGCGGGCTATGATCCGGCCGAGCATGGCGGCGCCGCCAAGCCGCCGATCTACATGACCTCGACCTTCGTCTATCCCTCCGCCGCGAATGCGAAAGAGGTCCACCGTGCCTTCTTTGATGGCGCGGTGCCGGAGCGTGGCGCGCCTGGCTTCATCTATGCCCGTCTGGACCACCCCAATCTCGTCATGGCGCAAGCCCGCGTCGCGGCCCTGGATGGCGCCGAGGATGCCGCGCTGTTTTCTTCCGGCATGGCGGCGATTTCGACGCTCGCGCTGAACTTCCTGCGTCCTGGCGATACCGTGATGCACAGCCGGCCGATCTATGGCGGCACCGACATGCTGCTGCACACCCATCTCAACGAAATGGGTATCACGCCCTTCGGATTCACGGATGGCACGGACGAGGCGCATCTCACCGAGATCGCGAACGCCGCGACGGCGCGTGGCCCGCTTGCTTTGATCATGGTGGAGACCCCAACCAACCCAATCGGCACCATCGCCGATATCGCCCTTATCGCCCGCCTTGCCGACCGTATCGCGCTGACCCAGGGGCGGCGGCCGATCGTGTCGGTCGACAACACCTTCCTCGGCCCATTCCTGCAGTCGCCGCTGGAGCAAGGCGCCGATCTCTGTGTCACCTCACTCACGAAATATGCTGGTGGGCACAGCGACTTCCTCGCCGGAAGCGTGAGCGGATCGGCCGCTCTCGTGGGCCAACTCAAAAAGCTGCGGACCCTGCTCGGTTGTCATTGCGATCCCCATAGCTGCTGGATGCTGCTCCGGTCCGTCGAAACCATGTCGCTGCGAACCGAGCGCGCGGGGCGGAATGCGCGCGTTGTGGCGGAGTATCTGCGCGACCATCCGAAGATCGCCGGCATCACCTATCTCGGTTTCCTTGAGGAGGGTATGCCCGACCGCGCGGTCTTCGATCGGCAATGCGGCGGCGCGGGCTCGACCTTTTCGTTCAGCACACGCGGCGATGAGGCGGCGGCTTCCCGCTTCCTCGACCGCCTGAAATTGCTGCGCTTCGCGGTCAGCTTGGGCGGCACCGAAACGCTCATCTGTCACCCGGCGACGACGACGCATTACGCGGTGCCAGAAGCACTGCGTGCCGAGGTCGGCATCGGCCCCGCCACGATGCGCGTCTCCATCGGCATCGAGAATGCCGATGACCTGATCGCCGACCTCGAACAAGCCTTGGAGGCCGTCTGATGGAAGATGAAGCGCCCCGTCACGACGAGGACGGCACAGATTTCCACGCCATCGGCGCCAAGCATGCGGCGGTCGCGGAGAGCGTCGAGCTACTGGTGATCGGCGCGGGTGAAGCGGGCCTCGCCGCCGCCATCGAGGCCGCCCGCGCGGGCGTGCAAGTGATGCTGGTCGATGAGAACCCGCTAGGCGCGGGTCTCGTCGGCATGGATGTGCCGTTGCTCTTCGGCAACCGCTGGACAGCCGCCGTGCAGAATCAGGGCCGCATGACGGAGCAATTGCTGGCGACGAATCCGGGTCTTGAGGAAGCCTTCGAGCTTGGCGTCGATGTGCGGCTCGGCACTTATGCCTGGGGCGCCTTTGTGGCCGGTCCGAACCTGAAATCGCTTCCCGGACCGGCTGTGGGCTTGGCGGATGAGGCACGCTCCTGGCTCTGCGGTTTCAAACATCTAATCATTGCGACTGGCGCGCGTGACCTCGTCTACAGCTTCGCCGGTTTCGAGACGCCGGGGGTGATCGGCGCGCTGGGATTCTCCAGCCTCCTTACCCGTTACGAGGCGTTTAACGGCCACCGCCTCGTCATCCTCGGCTCAGGCGACCTCGCGGTGCAGACCGCGACGCTCGCGTTCAATCGCGGCCTCGAGGTCGCGGCGCTGGTTGAGGTGCGAAGCGCGCCGCAAGCCGACGTCTCCGCACTTGTCGCGCGCGGCGTGGAAGTCATTACGGGCCACGCAATTCAGGAAGCACGCGGCACAGCCGAGGGCGTAGCCAGCGCCATACTCGCCGATGTCGGCAGCGGCAATCAGCGGGCCGTCAGCTGCGACACGATCGTATTGGCGATCGGCGCAGTTCCCGTGGTGGAGCTTGCCGACGTGGCAGGCGCCCGTCTCCGCCGCAGTGATGCCGGGGCCTATGTGCCGACCGTGGAAAACGCACCCGATGGCGTCTTCTTTGCCGGCGACTGCGCTGGGTTGGGCGGTGACGCCGCCGTAGATGGCCGCGTCATCGCGCGGAGCGTAATGCGCTCGCTCGGCCACGAGGTGACCGCAGCCGAACCGTCAGTCCGCACGCCGTTGGCGCCGGCCGACACCGACGCCTATCACATGGAGTGGATGCGCGCGCTCATCGCCGCTGGCGGGCTCGATGTCGTGGCCTGTTCCTGCGAGGAGGTGACGCGGCGCGACGTGCTCACGGTGCAACCACCGCGCTACCTCGGCGCGCCAATCGATCGCCGCGATATCTCGACACTCACGCAAGACGGTCCGGTCAACCAGGATCAGATCAAGCGCCTCACACGTGCCTGCATGGGTCCATGTCAGGCGCGCCGCTGCCGGGAACAGGTGGCGATGCTCCTCGCGATCGGCGCCGATGTGCCGCTCGCCCAGGTCGCACTTGCCGGCTACCGCGCGCCGGTGCGTCCGCTGCCGCTCGGCGTGCTGGCGGCGGCCGATGAATCGCCCGAGATGGCGGAGGGTTGGAACGTGTGGTTCGGCATCCGCAAACAGTGGATTCCCTACGCCGATATCGGCACCGAGCGCGAAATCGACCGCGCCGGCCGCATGATGCATTTCTGAAGGACGCTGCCGTGAGCGACAGAAAAGCGGCCTCCGTCATCATCATCGGCGGCGGAGTGACGGGCCTGAGCGCCGCCTGGTGGCTGGCGCGCGAGGGCGTGGATGTTCTCGTCATCGAGAAGGGCATCGTCGGCTGGGAAGCTTCTGGCCGCAACGGCGGCGGTTGCACGCATTACCAAAGCCCGCTCTTCGACGAGGAGCAGCGGCTATGGCCGCAGATGGATGAGCTGCTCGGCTATCCCACGGAATACCGTCGCGAGCGCGTGATCATCGCGCTGACGCAGGCGCAGCTGGCGCAATATCAGGACCACGGCGATATCTGCAAAGGCATGGGCTACCACTACGACATATTGGACGCGAAGCAGACGCGCTCGCTCGTGCCGCTGGCTGGCGACAACGTTGTCGGAGCCGTGCATTACCGTTTCGGCGGCCAGGCGAATCCACAGCGAACCGTGCAGGCCTACGCCTGGGCGGCGCAGGATCACGGCGCCCGCATCCTCCAGCATACGGCGGTCTCGTCGCTGGTGATGGAAGGCGGCCACATAAAAGCCGTCGAAACCGATCGCGGGCGTTTTGACTGCGACCATCTGGTACTCGCCGCCGGGCCACAGACAGCAGCTTTGTTGGAGACAATCGGCATTTACCTGCCCATGGCTCCGGCTCGGGCGGAGATGATCGTGACCGAGCCCCTGCCGCTCATGGCGATCGGCGGTGTCGATGGCAACGGACTCTACGGACGGCAGACGCTACGCGGCAATCTCGCCTATGGCGGCGGCCCGCATGAATGGCTGGAAGATACGCCTGCGATCGGCGGCAGCACCGCCCGCCCCTCCACGCAACTACTGCAGAACTTGTCGAAACGCCTGGTCGAACTGTTTCCCAAAGCCGCGCATGTGCGCGTGATCCGCAGTTGGGCCGGCATCATCGAAAACACGCCGGATGGCCGCCCAGTAATCGAGCGTCTGCGCGAACCCGACAATCTTATTGTGACAACGATGAGCAGCGTCGGCTTTGGCCTTTCCCCGGCGACCGGCCACGCGATTCGTGATCTTGTGATGGAGGGCCGCTGCAGCTTCGCCGACATCGACAAGCTCGGCCTGGACCGCTTCTCCAACCTGCCACGTGACTGGCGCGAAAGGCAGGGATGGGTGCCATCGGGAGTATCGGCGGCAACGACCACGCAACGGAACGCGGCTATACTCTAGCCAGCTGCTATGCTTTGGATCTCACCTCGACGGGGGCCGGGTCGCGGAACTGGATGCCTCCTGTTCTGCAAATACAGCGCCAGGATGTGTTTGAGACCTTCGTACAATGAGCTTTCGCTCCTGCTTCTATTCGGCCGATAGAGCGCTCCCAGCATGCGCTTGAGCGGCGGCGAGAGCTTCTCCCGGCTGAGGAAATTCTGCATCGCGAGGATCTGTTGTTCCCTGGGAAGCCGCGCCGCATCTACCGCCGGCGTGAAATGTCCATCTTCGTTACCGTTGCATTCGGGCTGCCGGAAATAACTCACAACGTGATGAAGGCGCATGTCGTTCATGGCTAGCCCTGAGTGAGGTTAAAGCTTGCCTGACCAATCGTTGATACCGTCTGAATCGTCCCTGGAGATCGCCATGACTGCTCGCGGAAAAATCCTCATCGTCGGTGCTGGCATCGCGGGTCTCGCCACTGCTTGGGCATTGACGCGGCGCGGCTACGCCGTGGAGGTCTTTGAGCAGGGGCCGATCCCAAATCCCAAAGCCTCCTCCTGGGACGAACACCGCATCACCCGCCACGCCTATGGCGAATGGGAAGGCTATGCGGCGCTCATGCCCGAGGCTTTCCGGATGTGGGACCAGATCTGGCGTGATATCGGTGCCACCCATTACGACCCCTGTGGCGCAGTCTATTTCATGCGTGGCGACAATCCCTGGTACCCCAGCACGTCCCGCTCCCTGACCGAGATGAACATCGGCTACCGCGACATTCCCCTCGCGCGCGCCGCCGCCCGCTTCCCCATGCTCAACCTCGAGACCGTCACGCGGATCGTGGAAACCGATGGCGCCGGGATGCTCTTTCCCGTGCGCATCCTGACGGATCTCGTGGTTCATCTCGCCGGCCGCGGCGTCGTCTTCCACAGCTACAGTCTCGTCAGTGAAATCGACCCCGAGCGAGCGACTGTCACCAGCGATGGCCGTGTCTTCGGCGGCGATCGCGTCGTCATGGCGGCCGGCGCCTGGAACGACCGGCTGGTTCCGAGTTTACGGCCGGAAGCGGTACCGTCCCGGCAAGCGGTCATGTTCCTCGCCCCGCCGTCCGACCTCGCCCATGCCTGGTCCGAGGCGCCCGTGATGGCCGATATCGGCGACGAGAGCAGTTGCTACATGCTACCTCCCCGGCGCGGCACGCGGCTCAAGATCGGCGACCACGTCTTCACGCGCCGTGGCGATGCGGATGAAGATCGCACCGCGACCGATCAGGATGTCGCCCGGCTGATGCGCGTGCTTCCCCTCGCGATCCACGATTTCGACCGCTACATGGTCCTGGAGCGCAAAGCCTGCTTCTATACGGTGACCGAGGACGAGCACTTCGTGCAGCGTGCCGTCGGCGCGCGCGGCTGGATCATCAGTGCCTGCTCCGGCCATGGCTTCAAGCTCGGCCCGCTGACCGGTGAATTCGCCGCGCAGGCGCTGAGCGGCGAACGTCCGGAGGCGCAGATCACGCGGCTCGCCGCCGGGCTGGAGACCGTGTAGGCGCGACTACTGCGTGAACTTGATGACCATTACGTCACCGCCGAGGCTTAACATCAGCCCTTCCCGCTTCGCGCGCAGATGGAGGACCACGCCCTTTTCGTTCTTCAGCCACATGTCGCCGCCGCTCATATCTCCAAGAGCGTAGCCATAGCGGCCTTGCCCATAAGAGCCGGCGAATTGCGCGACGGTCTGGAGCCCATAGACGTCGCCAGTCGCCTCGATACTCGAGGCGCCGATGCCGCCAATTCCCACGCCACCGATGTCGAAGGGATAGCTCTGACCATTGAAGAAGAGCGTCCCAGCGCCGCCACTCGCGCTGCCGATATAGGCGGCCTGGACCTGGTGCATCTCCACGGTGCCGACCGGGCTCATGCCCTCCACGGTTTGCGGACCGGCACCAGACTTCGCGCAGCCCGCGAGTAGGGCCAGGACGGCGACGGCCTGCAAGATCGCCTTGACATGCCGCCGCCCAATTGATGAGGCGACCGGAGTGTGGCCCGTATAATTCGACGACATAGGACGCTCTTTCAATGCGTTACAGTCAAGGATCAGGCGACCGCCGGACCAGTTCTTGAACTCTTAGCCCTCTTCTAGAGCTTTGGCTTGACCAAAATAACGAAAATGTTACCTTTCTCGGACGTATCGTTAAACGGATCAGCGAGCTGCGACTATGATCGGGCCGGGCATGATTCGGGTGAGCGCCGCGATGCCGATACCCTCTGTGTTGGGGCATTTCGGCATACCGTTGGAGCCAGTGCTGTCGGACCTCGGCATCCGTTCTGATATTTTCAACGACTTCGAGAATGTCATCCCCTATGCGACGCTCTGCCGGCTCGCCTCGCGCTGCGCGGCTCTGACGAAACGCGATGATTTTGGGCTTTTGGTTGGCCAGAAGGGCGGATTCAGCAGCCTCGGGCGAGTTGGTTTCGCGGCTCAACATGCCCCGACCGTGGGTGCCGCCGTCGACAGCGTGGGCGAATATTTCCAGCTCCACGATCGCGGCGCGACCAGCGCGCTTCGGGTGAACGGCCCCCTCGCCGTGGTCAACTATCGGGTCTATCATCCGGAAATCGAAGGCGCCGATCAGGTAGGCGACGGCGCGGTGGCGATAAGCTTTCTGATCCTGCAGGCCTTGTGCGGTCCACGCTGGTCGGCGACCGAAGTGTTCTTCTCGCGCCGCAAGCCTGCAAACCTCAAGCCCTACAAAGAATTCTTCAAGAGCCCGCTGCGCTTCGATTGCGACAGTTGGGGGGTATCCTTTCCGGCCGCGTGGCTGGACCATCCTGTCCGTCAAGCAGAACCGGTCCTGCGCAAGCTGCTCGTCAAGGATATGCAACAGCTTCTAGCCGAGGCGCCAGACGAATTTCGTGATATTGTCCATCGGCGGGTAAGCGAGACGTTGAGTTCAGGGGAGTTCGAAACCGAGGCAATTGCGGAATTTCTTGGCATAAGCCAGCGCAAGCTTCATCGGCGTTTGGAGGCAGAGGGGGCAAGTTTTCGCGCGATCCTCCGGGACGCACGCTATGGCGCGGCGCGACAACTTATGGGACGAACGGATCTGCCAGTTAGCGAGATCGCTGTGATGGTGGGATATTCGGAGACAAGTGCTTTTGTACGAGCCTTCAAGCGCTGGTCCGGCGTGACACCCGGATCATGGCGCCACCGAACATCATCCGATCGCGATTCCCGCGCGGCCGAAGTCGGCATGACTGTCTGAACTTGCCAAGCTCCAGGCACCTTCGGTCAAGGCGACATAGCGCCCGTTTCTTGGCACGCAGCCGATGAGCACTGCAATGAATGATCCGCGACCAATCGCGGACCAGACACCTCCCAGGCACCAAACCCTGCCGCGCCCGGCAATGTGCCGGCATTGCGGTCTGCTCCAAACGATTCCGGCACTCGATGATTCTTCCTCGGCATCTTGCCCCAGGTGCCACACCATGCTGCGCCGAACCCATCCCGATTCCCTCAATCGTGCTCTGGCAATGACTATGGCGGCCCTCTCCCTCTTTGGGGTTGCCTGCCTGATGCCCTTGATGAGTGTCAGCACAGCGGGGATTAGCCTGAGTGCCGATCTTTTCACTGGTCCTGAGCGCCTGCAGCAGCGAGGCATTTGGGAACTCGCGCTCATCGTCTTGTTCACAACCGTCGCGGCGCCGTTCCTCAAACTGCTCGGCATGGCCTATGTTCTTATCGGACTGAAAATGTCGCGGCCGCCCCGCCATCTGCGCCGCGTTTTCGGCTGGATCGAACGGCTGCGCGCCTGGTCGATGGTCGAGGTCTATCTCCTCGGTGTTTTCGTCGCCTACGTGAAACTGGTGGATATCGTCCATATCGACATAGGTCTGGCGCTGTATGCGCTTGGCCTGCTGATCCTGACGACCGTGGCAGCCGACGCGGTGCTCGACCGCCAGGCAGTCTGGGAAGAGATGGAACGCCGCGGCCTGTCAGATGAATCCAGAGGAACGAACGCGACGGTCATGCTTTTCGAGGGCCGGCACCCGGCTAGTTGCGAGACCTGCGGGAAGGTCGGCTTCCTCGGCGTCGGTTCCCGGCCTTCCTGTTCAAGATGCGGATCGCGGCTACATCATCGCAAACCCAATCACATGGCGCGGTGCTGGGCGCTCGTGATAGCCGCGATCGTTCTCTATGTCCCCGCGAACGTCTATCCGGTTCTGACCGTCGTGCATCTGGGCAGCGGCGCACCCAGCACGATCCTCGGCGGCGTAGAGGAATTGCTCGACGCCGGCATGTATCCGCTTGCCGCTCTGGTCTTTTTCGCCAGCATCCTCGTGCCCGTGCTCAAGCTCGGGGGCCTGATCATTCTGATGATCTCCACGCAATTCGCCTGGGCCGGGCGCCTGCTCGACCGCACGCGCCTTTACCGTATCGTCAGCGTGATCGGCCGCTGGTCGATGATCGACATCTTCATGGAATCGATCCTGGTGGCGCTGGTCCAATTCGGTGCAATAGCCACCATCGAGCCAGGCTTCGGCGCGATCTCCTTTTGCGGCGTCGTGATTCTCACGATCTTCGCGGCCGAGGCCTTTGATCCCCGGTCGATGTGGGATGCGGCCGCATCTTCCAGGACGACATCATGAGCGATTATCCTCTTCCCACAGCCGCGGTAGAGCCCCGGCGCGGCAGGCGCAGATTTTCCCTGATCTGGATCATCCCCATTGTCACGCTGCTGATCGGGCTCTGGCTGGTATGGGATACTTTGTCGAAGCGCGGTCCGACTCTGACCATCACCTTTGATTCCGCTGAGGGACTTCTCGCGGGTCAGTCCCACATCAAACACAAAGAAGTTGATCTGGGCACTGTGACCGCGGTGCGACTGACCAAGGACATGGATCACGTCGCCGTCACGGTGCAGTTGACGCGTGAAGCAACCCCGCTGATCACGAACCAGACGCGGTTCTGGGTAGTGCGGCCGAGGTTTTTCGCAGGCAGCATTTCCGGCCTGAGCACGCTTCTCTCCGGTTCCTATATCGATTTATTGCCGTCCAAAACCGGCACGAAGAGCCAAACTCATTTCACGGGGCTGGAAACTCCGCCAGTTCTGCAGACCGATGTTCCTGGCCGAACCTTCATGCTGAAGGCCGACCGCGTGGGTTCCGTGACACTCGGTTCGCCGGTCTTTTATCGCGACTTGCAGGTCGGCCAAATCCTCGGCTGGGATATCGGCGACATGGCGCGCAGCGTCACGATCCATGCCTTCGTGCGTGCGCCCTTTGACAGCTACGTGCATGACGAATCGCGCTTCTGGAATGCCTCTGGCCTCTCGGTCAAACTCGGCGCCGAGGGCGTGCGCATTCAGGTGCAGTCGATCGACGCACTGCTCCTCGGCGGCATAGCCTTCGATACGCCCGCGTCGGCGGACGATGCTCCGCCCAGCCCCGACTTGCGGAACTTCCCGCTCTACACGGATGAGGACGCGGCCGACCAAGCCGCGTTCCGTCGCAGGGTTCCCTTCGCCGCCTACTTCAGTGGATCAGTCGCTGGACTGGCGCCGGGTTCGCCTGTCAGCTTCCAGGGAATAAAGGTCGGCCAGGTCACCAACGTCGACATCATGTACGATCCGAAAACCGACTCAATCCTGACACCCGTCCATTTCGAGATCGAACCAGAGCGGATCAAAAACATTCAGATCGCGGCAAATCGCGGCCCGTTGGAGAACACGCGTCTTCTGGTGCAGCATGGCTTGCGGGCGCAGATCCAAAGCGCAAACCTCATCACCGGACAGATGCAGGTGGCTCTTACCATCATGCCCAATGCCAAGCCTGCCGAGCTGTCGCTCGAGGGGAACACCATAGTGATCCCCACCGTGCCAGGCACATTCGCCGGCCTTACCGACACAGCGACGGCGCTGATGGCAAAAGTGGGCGCTCTTCCTTTCGATCAAATCGGAAACAGCCTATCGGGCACATTCCAGGGCCTAGACAAGCTTGCCAATGGCCCGCAAGCCAAGCAGGCCATCACCTCACTCTCGGTCACCCTGCAATCCGCGCAGGAATTGGTAAAACACATGGATGCCGGCATGGGCCCAACGATGAAGAAATTGCCGGCATTGACGGCTGGTCTGGAAGCGGCGCTCACTCATCTAAGCCAGGTGCTTGCCTCGGCGAATACAGGCTATGGCGACAATTCGCATTTCAGCCGGCAGCTTGACCGTTTGATGACGCAGCTCAATGGCATGGCACAATCCTTCCGCGCTCTGTCGGATCTGCTGACACGTCACCCCGAAGCACTGATACGCGGCCGCACGGGAGGAGTACAATGACCGTCATCACGCGCCGGACCACCGTTTCGGGACTGCTTGCCATCGCGCTGCTACCTGCGGCCTGCGCATCGCCTAGCCCGGTTCTTTACACGCTCGACCAGGTACCCGGCGTCACGCGCCCGCACGGTCCGCATGTCGTCATGCTGCGTGATATCGGTCTTGCGCCCTATCTCGATCGCCAGCAGATCGTCCGCTCGTCGAGCAACTACAGAATCGACGTCGAGGCCAATAACTGGTGGGGTGAATCATTCGGCGCGATGATGATTCGCGTGCTCACGGCCGAAATCGATCAGCGCCTTCCTGGAACCTCGGTGTACAGCGAAAGCGGCGCGATTTCCCCGCTACCGGACGCCACGGTAGAAATCAACATCCAACGCTTCGACACGGATTCGGACGGCAAGGTTCGCCTCACGGCTCAGCTTGCTGTCACCTTCGCCAATGTCGATCGCGCGAGCGTTTCCAGAAGCCTGCAGCTTGTCGCTGTTCCGCCGAAGCCGGATCTCACAGGACAGGTCGCCGCGATGAGCATTGCGGTTGGGCAACTTTCCGACGCCGTCGCAGCCGCGCTTACCTCGCGGCACCGATAGGCAGCCGACAGGATCAACCCGCCGCTGCGTGTTGCGAAAGCGCGCGCCAGACAATATCGGCGGCAAGTGGCGTCCGGCGGAACCGCACGTCGGTCGCGTCCGCGACCGCATTCGCCAGCGCCGCCGCCACCGGGTTGAACGGACTTTCGCTCATCGACTTGGCCCCCGCAGGCCCTATGAGATCGTAGGTATCGGCGAACAGGACGTCGGTCGGCGGCAGATCGGCCATTGTCGGGATATGGTAGGAACGGAATGCCGCGTTCGAGACGGCCCCTGACGCGTCAATCCGCAATTCTTCGAAAAGCGCGGCTCCCAAGGCCTGCGCCACGCCACCCTCCACCTGGCCGCGACACTGCATGGGATTGATGACCCTGCCGGCATCCGCGGCATGCACGCTCTTCAGAATACGGATCCGCCCCGTCGGATGGTGTACGGCCACGCGGAACCCTTGCACATTAAAGGCGATAGATCGCCGCGACCCGTCGCTCGCTCCTTCCGCCGCCAATCCGGCAAATTCACCCAACGACACCTCTTGACTTGCAATTTCAACGTGATCGGCATGAAGCACGGAGCTACCTTCCTCTCGCCCGTGCATCGATGCCGCCCGCTTTCGGATCAGAGCCGCCAATGCCTCCGCCGCGCGCTGCGTCGCGAGCCCGGCCACCACCGTGCCCGTGCTGCCGAATGCGCCGGAATCATAACCGCCCAGTGCCGTGTCCGATTGCGCGAGCCGTATCCGTGACGGCAGCGAGCCAAGCGCCTCCGCCGCGATTTGGAGATGCACCGTCGAACTCCCGCTACCGAAATCCGCTGTCCCCACGGTCAGTTCGTAGTGCCCATCGGCCGCGATCTGAATCCTGGACGTCGCGAAATGCCCGCGTGGCGGAATCGTATCGATCATCGCCATCGCCATCCCGCTACCGACACTCCAATCCGTGCTCTCGGCTTGCTCGGTGCAGGCGGAGAGCCGGTCGCGCACCAGATCGAGACATTGGTCGAGGCCGTAGCTGCCATATTCGACGTCCTCCGGCGATCCGCCGAATGATACCATCTGGTCGCCTGGTTTTATCCTGTTGCGATGCCGCAGATCGAAAGGGTCGATGCCCAGTTTGACCGCAAGCTCATCCATCGCACTCTCGATCGCGAAAATGGTCTGGCTCAAGCCGTAGCCGCGAAACGCGCCAGAAGGTGGCGTATTGGTATAGACCACGCGTCCGGTGACGCGCTTATTCGGGCAGCGGTAGATTGCCACCGACTCACCACAGCCGTGAAACAACACGCCGATGGCGTGATTGCCGTAAGCACCGGTATCCGACAGCACATCCAACTCCAACGCCGTGAGCGTCCCGTCCCGTCGCGCTCCAAGCCGCACGCTAACCGTCATCGGGTGCCGGCATGTCGTGGCGGCGAACTGTTCCGCCCGAGTAAGCTCCAACTGCACCGGCCGCCCCACCCGCAGCGTCGCGAGTGCCAGAATATCCTCGATCAGCATCTCCTGCTTGCCGCCGAAACCGCCACCTACCTGCTCGCAAAGCACACGGATAGTTTTGCGTGGTCGCTTAAGCAAATCGGCAAGCGCGGTCTGAACCAGATAGGGCACCTGCGTGCTCGTCCGCATGACCAAGATGCCATCCGCATCGACAAAGGCGATCGCGGCATTAGTTTCCATCGCCGCGTGCTGAACGCGCTGAGAGTGATATTCAGCCGAATGTACCACGTCGGCTGCCGCCAGGCCCGCGGCCAGATCGCCTACGCCTCCCGCTAGCTCCGCGACGAGGTTATGGGCGGCATCACGAATACGCCGCTCACGCATCACCTCAGGAGGACCGTCATGAACCGCCGGCGCGCCCGGTGTCAGCGCGGATTGCGGCGTCAGAACAGCGGGGAGCACCTCGTAGGTCACATGCAACTGTGCGCAGCCGGCTTCGGCCGCGGCCACGGTCTCCGCCACTACGGCCGCGACCCGTTGCCCGACAAAACGCATGACGCTGTCCAGCACGACAGAGTCATCCGGATCGTCACGCCAATCCTGATGACGCGCCGTCGAGAAATGATGTTGTGGTGAATCCTCGTGGGTCAGTACGCATAGTACACCTGGAACAGCCAAGGCTGCTGTGGTGTCGATCGCGACCAAGCGCGCATGGGCGTGTGGCGAACGCAGCAGCTTAAGATGTGTAAGACCGGGCACCGCAACATCCAAAGTGTAGCGCGCCGTCCCCGTCACCACTGCGACCCCGCTCGGCGCACCCAAATCTCTGCCGGTGACCGTCGCCACCGCGTGTTCGGTCATCACGTTCGTGACGCCCGCAACCGCGTCCGAGATTGCCCGATAGCCGGTGCAGCGACAAAGATTGCCCTTCATCGCTTCCGGAAGAGACGCGAGCTGGCCTTGATCGAGCGCCGAGACCGTTACGATCATTCCCGCTGTGCAAAAGCCGCACTGATATCCTTGAGCGTCGAGGAAAGCCTTCTGCGTCGGATGGAGCGCCGCCGGATTGCCCAATCCAGCAACGGTCGTGACAACCCGTCCTTCCGCGCGAAACGCCGGCATCAGGCAGGAATGCACCGGTACACCGTCAAGCAAGACACTGCACGCACCGCAGTCGCCAGCGTCGCATCCCCGCTTCACACCGAATCTTCCCATATCGCGAAGCAGGGTGCGCAGGCACTGCCCCGGTTGCGGCGTGGCCTCTCGATCCTCGCCGTCGATGACGAGCCTCAAGGTGCCGACAACTCCAGCCTGATCTCCTGCGCGAGAAGATGCGTAAGGTTTCGGCGCCAGTCGGGGGCGCCATGGATATCGTCGTACCAGGCTGGCACCTCGACATCGATTCGTGCTTCTAGCTCAGCTGACTCTGGAAATCCGTCGAAAACGATCCGCACCGGGTGCGGCGTCGCCGCCGTAATCGTGAGCGTGAAACCAACGCCGTCGCGGCTTCCGATCAGTAGCGCCGCCGACCGGCCATAAGTCGTGAGCGACCCCTGCCGGAATGCTGTCCGCCGCCGGAAGGCGGCTGCTGGCAGAAGGATCTCACGCAGCAGTTCGCCAGGCCTCAATGCGGTTTGTCCCGGGCCCGCCACGAACTCGACGGCATCCAGCAGCCTATCCCCGCCGTCGGTGCTCCAGATCACGCATGTCCCGTCGAGCGCCGTCGCAAGCGCCACCATGGGTCCAGCGGCGAGACCGAGGCAAAGATTGCCACCCACCGTCGCCACCCCTCGAATCTTAAAGGAGCCGAGCAACGCGTGGCAGCAGGAGGTAATCAGCTCCGCCGCAATCCAATCGACCGGCGCCTCGAAGGCCTCCAATTCGGCGAACGTGCAAGTAGCCGCGACATGCAGCGCTGTCTCCGTCCGCCGCAAACTTTCCCAGCGAAGTGCCGAAAGATCGACCAGGCGCCGCAAGGCAGGCTGTGGCTCGGAGAAAAGCCAGGTTCCGCCGGCAAGAAAACTGTCGCCGCTCGCTGACGGGGGGAGTTCCGATCGCATGCGAGGACGCAGAACCGCCTCGACGGTGTTCAGATCCATCGCCGTCTCACAATAGTCGCATCGAATCGACGTCGAAGAGGCCGAGGTCAGTGATCTTGAGATGCGGAATGACCGGCAGCGCCAAAAAAGCCACCTGCAGAAATGGTTCGGCCAAAGTCACGCCGAGTTCCCTCGCCGCCGCCCGCAGCGCCTCGAGCATCACGCAAACCTCCTCGAACGGGCGATCGCTCATGAGGCCGGCAACCGGTAGAGCAATCTCGGCCAGGATCGTCCCATCCAGCACCACCACAAAACCACCGCCGAGCACGCCAAGCCGGTTCGCCGCCAGCGCCATGTCCGCATCATCCGAACCGACGACGCAGATATTGTGACTGTCGTGCCCCACAGAGGAGGCGATGGCGCCACGGGCCATGCCAAAGCCCCGGACAAAGCCACGTCCAATATTGTCGTTCTTGCCATGCCGCGCGATGACCGCAACCTTGGCCACATCCTGCGCCGCATCGGCGCGCAACTCGCCATCCTCTTTCGGCAGCGCCACAGCCAGGCGCGCGGTGATGATCTTGCCTGGAATCACGCCGATCACCGGCACCGTTTCGCCCGCCGCCCAGCCCTTGGCCAAGACACGCAGGTCAGCCGCCGTGACGGGCGCCGCCTTCATGCTGTCAAGACCAACCGGTTCGATCGTCGCTCGTTGCGCGAACAGGGCATCATCTACGGGACAGCCTGCCGCGATCACCAAAGAGACGGAACACGCCGCCAAATCGTCGAGCAGCACGATATCCGCACGCTTGCCGGGAGCGATCATCCCGCGATCCCCGAGGCCAAAGGCCTGTGCGGCCGTCAATGACGCCGAACGATAGGCCGCAAGGGGCGGAACGCCTTGCGCTATGGCGCTACTGATCAGGAAATCGATATGACCTTCGTGCTGAATTTCCAGCGGATTCCGGTCATCCGTGCAGAAAGCCAGAAAGGGCGAGGTTGCGATGGTCAGCAACGGGGCCAGCGCCGCGAGATCCTTGCAGATGGAGCCCTCTCGTATCAGCACCGTCATGCCCTTGCGGATTTTCTCCAGGGCCTCCTCAGCGGTGGTCGCCTCATGATCCGTGCGAACGCCGGCAGCGATATACCCGTTGAGCAGCAGCCCCCGCAGAAGGGGTGCATGGCCGTCGATATGCCGCTCCGAGAAGGCCGCGAGTTTGGCCAGGCAGCCGGGATCACCCGCGAGCACCCCCGGATAGTTCATAAACTCCGCGAGGCCGATGACCTTGGGGTGAGACGCATAGCGCAGGAGATCGGTAGCCGTCAGCCGAGCCCCGGCTGTCTCGAATTCTGTGGCTGGCACGCAGCTCGAGAGGTTCACGCGAATATCCATTGCGGTGCGCGCCACCGCGGCCAAGGCATAGTCGAGCGCCGCCTCCCCCAGGACATTGGCAATTTCATGCGGGTCCCAGATTGCGGTTGTCACACCATGCGGCAGCACGCAGCGGTCGAACTCCGCTGGGGTCACCAGGGATGACTCAATATGCAGATGCGTATCGATAAAGCCGGGAACCGCGATCCGCCCGCACCCTTCGATCACGCGCCGGGCCTCGTAAGCCCCGTAGGTGCCGACGATGGTGTCGCCCGCGATCGCGATATCTGTCTCGATGAGATCGCCCGTGACGAGATCAAATAGTCGCACGTCGCGGATCACGAGGTCGGCCAGGACCTGACCCGTGCCCTGCGCGATCCGCCGTGAAATTGTGTCTGCGTCGATCACGAGACTCCTGGGCATCGGTATGCTGGCAGTCTAGCCACTTTCTCGCCGCTGCGCGCTATCGGATCCCTCAGCCTGCCGCCAAGGCAACGCCTGCCGCATCATCGCGAGACAGGCCCATCGCCGGGTTGGGGCCCTCGCCGCCAAGCTGTCTCTCGATCTCGGCGCGTAGTGTCGCGAGACGCTCATAGTAGCGCGCGTAAAACGCCGCGAAAGATGCGCGGTCGGAGACATCCACCTTGTTTTCCCAGAACCCGACGGGACGCCGCGACACCGCCAGATGAGCGTAGAGGGCCGCGAAATAATGCAGGTTCGCGGTCGCATCCATGTATCGCGGCTCGGAGAAGATTTGGTCGAACCAGCCAGGGTAGGCTCCCAATCCCGGCGTGTCGTAGAAGATCAGGTCGAGCTTCGTGCCGAACACGTCGTTCGGTGCATGGGGCGGATAGGCGCTCGCGAGCGCCCCTGGCTCGGAGGGGAGACGGCCGAATTCGAGCAATTGTCGCCGTGCTGGCAGGTCATCGTAAAGCGCCAGGAGGTCGTCCATCCTGGTATCATTGGTCCGGCGCATGACATTGACGAAATCGTTCTTCGGCACTGGGAAGTCGAAGAGAGCGAACGGGATGAAACCGTTGGTCGGCCAAGGACTCATCACGTCGCAAGCCGCCAAAGCGTTGTGTGGCAAATGAACGCAGTTATCCTCGATGATCGAACTCGTGAAGTGTCGCGGTCCGGTCTTATACATGGCGTTCTTGGCGTTCAGGAACGCCACCATCCGAACCATTTGGGGGCGCGAAACAGGCACCCGGGCGCAGTAGAGGCCGCGCCCCATGGTGAGCCCGTAATCCGTGCCGACCGACAGACCGTAGCGGAAATCCTCGTCCGACATTCCTGCCGGCTTGTCGTTGAACAATTCAGGCCGAAACACGAGGCCGTCCAGAATGCCCATGCTTTCCGCGGTGTGCTGCACCTGGCGAAAAACCCCCGCGGTGAGCCGCTCGCCTTTCGCGAGCCCGCCATTATAGAAAAAATCGCGATCGGAGGTGACCGTCCAGTTCGCGTTGCTGAAGTTACCATCCATGCTGACGCCGGCGCCTTGCCCCGCGCCTGCCGGGAAATCATCGCACATCCGCAAGGTGGGGTAGCCCGCACTGGCGTCCCGGCAGGCGCCTTCCAGATAGAATGCAGCGTGACCGCCAGGCCCCCCGCTGACATCCGGAGGGTATCCCGGCTTCATTTTCATGCCCGAACCGGCGCAATATTCTAGGAAATAGGTATCTTGGGCGCCCGCCGATTGTTGGGTCGCGTTCGGCGTGTAGTTGAAATCAGATGCCCCGCAGGCAGCCAGAGCGACGAGCGTACCCGTCATAACCGCCCAACGACAAAACCCAAGCCACCATCTCACCTCCTGCCGCACTCCCTCGAGCTGAGCTATCGTCGTGGCAGACGCGACCACTTCGTCAACGTCTGTCCGAGTCGCACAACGCGAGATTATGCCCGATCGACGAGAATATCGCCAATCTTCGTGCAGGCCCCTACCGCTCCTACGTCGGAGAGGGCTGGGACCCGGCAGAGGCTCCAGCCCTCGAGCGACAAGCCCGCTCTACTCGTCGCCGACTGAGTCCTCGGTGGCGCCATTGCCGTTAGTGGCACCGCGCCGGCCGCGCTTGGCAGGGGTCGAGGAGGGCTTCCGGCCGCGTTTCGCGGGCTTCGTCGGCGCGGCGCCTTTCTTCAACTGCGCCACCTGGTCTTCGAGTTCAGCGATCCGCGCGGCGGCTGCGGGATGGCCCGACCGGCCGGCCTCTTTATTCTTTTCGCGCAGCTTTATATTTGCGCGCTTCAGTTTCTCGACCTGGGCGCGCAATTCATCCTTGCTGAATTTCGCGACAGGAGGAGCAACTGCGGTCGCGCGTTTGGGAGCGGCCGCCTTTTTCGCGCCGCGGGTCGCCGGGCCCTTAGCGCTGGTTTTAGTTCCGCTGCCGGGCGGCCGACCTCGCTTGCGTCCCGTTGGCGTTGTGGTCTTTGTTGCTTTGGCAAGTCGCGCCATAATCTTTAATTCCCATCATTAAAAAAAAGAAAGTTTTCGGCGCCGAGGGTTCCGAATTGATTTCCTAACAGCGCTTTCGAATTTGCGATAGCTTTCTTCACTCAAACGCCCAAGGTTAAACGATCCTTAGCAGCTGCAGGCACTTGAGCGTCGATCGAAAACTCTAATTCTTCTTTACGCGAAGAAGCAACGAACATTGCGAGTACTAAGCTCCGATCCCGACGAAAACTTCCGACGAACCCTCCCGCGGCAATCGGGGCCCGGCGGGTTCTGGGCGGCTGGGAATTTTTCGGCTAGAGAATGTCGCGATTATGTGAGGTTAGGAATCCGCCCGGACGAGGCGAGAAAGCTTCGCCCATATGATCGCCGCAATAATGCGATGGTACATAAGGACATGGCGTCATGATCTATGAGTTGCGCATCTATCACTGCGTTCCAGGTCGTCTGCCGGCGGTGATGAAACGCTTCGAGACAATTACCCTGAAGATTTGGGAGCGCCATGGAATCCGGCAAGCCGGCTTCTGGACGACTTTGGTAGGATCCTCAAATCAGTCGCTGACCTATCTGCTGGCATGGGAGAGCATGGCGGAGCGGGAAACGAAATGGACGGCGTTCCAGAGCGACGCGGATTGGATCGCCAAGCGCGCGGAGACGGAGAAGGACGGCGCGCTCGTCAGCAATATCGTGAACGAATTCCTCGCGCCGACCAGCTTTTCGTCCGTGAAATAGCCGAACTCCTAAAGCCGGGGCGGCCTCTCGCCGGTGCCATGCCGCTAACAGCAGGGCACCGGTCGAGCCGCCTGATGGCCAGAGGCGTTGAAAACGGCTTTTGGCCGGTCAGCACAAACCTCAGCCGCGAACTTCTGCGATCGCCTGGCGTGACCCCGCCCCAATGAAAACGCTGTCGCTTCCGATCGTGACGAGCTTGAAACCCATGCCGATCGCCCGTTTCGCATAAGCGGCCGTGCCGCAGTGAACTCCGGCGGCCAGGCCGCGCTTCGCGGTTTCACGCACCACTTTTTCGTAGATATCGAGGATCTGCTTTTCCTCGCGGTCCAGCACCGGCACAAGGCCAAGCGAGAAGCCGAGGTCGGACGGACCGATATAGACGGCATCCACGCCCTCGACGTCCAGGATCGCTTCCAGATTGGAAACCGCCTCGCCGGTCTCGATCATCGGGATGCGCAAGGTCTCGACATTCGCGGTCTTCTGGTAGCCCGTCGTAACGCCGTAAATCCCGGCGCGGATCGGACCGTTGGAGCGCGTTCCGGCGGGCGGATAGAGGGCAGCCGCGACGAAGGCCCGCGCCTGTTCGGCCGTATTGACCATCGGACAAATCACGCCGTAGGCGCCGGCATCGAGCACCTTGCCGATGATGCCGGGCTCGTTCCAGGGCAGTCGGACCATGGGCATTACCGGATGCACCTGGATGGCCTGGAAGCAGGTGACCATGGAAAGGTAATCCTGCACGCCGTGTTGCAGGTCCACGGTCACGCTGTCCCAGCCGCATTGCGCCAGCACCTCGGCCGAGAAGCCATTTGGGATGGCAAGCCAGCCATTGATGGCCGCGCCACCGCTGGCCCAGATCTGCTTCAGCTTGTTTGGCATGACAGCGATCGCCTCGAAATTGCCGGACCGACCTTAGTGACGATTGCGCGAAAGGCGAGCCGTCAAGATCGCTCTCCGACGCGAATTGGGGAGTTGTGAGGTCGATGCGATTGGTTGATAGTGCGCGAAAATGCAGGTTTATTGGGGGAAACGAAGTGAGTAAACTACTCGCGCGCCGCTCTGTCGTCCAACTTGGTAGTGCCGGTCTCCTGGGTTTGGGCCTGGGCGGACGATTGTCCACCCCAGCCCTGGCAGCCGCCACAAAGCCATATAAGATCGCGCTCTCGAATTCCTATATCGGCAATAAATGGCGCCTCGAAATGGAGAACGTCTTCAAGGCCGCGCTCCAGATGGAGCCCTTCAAGTCGGATGTGAAGGGCACATGGTTCAATTCGGGCAACAGCGTTAGTACGCAGTCGCAACAGCTCTCGAACCTGATTGCGCAGGAAGTCGATGCGATCATCATCGATGCGGCATCCCCTACGGGTCTGAACGGAATCCTGCACCAGGCAGTGTCACGCGGTATCGTGGTCATCGCTTTCGATAATCTCGTGACGGCGCCTGGCGTGCTCTCGGTCAATGTCAGCCAATTCGACCTCGGGAAGACCCTTGCCGCGTGGCTGGCCAAGCAAATGAACGGCACCGGCAATGTCATCATGGTGACGGGTGTCGCCGGAACTCAGGTGGATCTCGATCGCAACAAGGGCGCCGATAGCGTCTGGGCGCAATATCCGAACATCAAGGTGGTCAACCGTTATACGGGCATGTGGGACAGTTCGACGGCCGAACGGAACACCGCCGCCGTATTGCCCTCGCTACCCAAGATCGATGGCATCTGGTGCCAGGGCGGCACGGATGGCGTGCTTAAGGCGTTTA
The DNA here is from genome assembly GCF_009766125.1 of Acidisoma sp. S159. Lineage (NCBI taxonomy): Bacteria > Pseudomonadati > Pseudomonadota > Alphaproteobacteria > Acetobacterales > Acidocellaceae > Acidisoma > Acidisoma sp. S159. The sequence continues at coordinate 277,869 of NZ_LMUG01000059.1, read as the reverse complement.
TCTCCGCCGGGCGGACCCCGCTGCCGCCAACCGCCGGTGAATGCGAGAACGGCTTCCGCAAATTCATGATCGGCTATCAGGGCCAGAAAATCAAAGGCATCTCGATCGGCTCACCGCCCTTTATGTCCGTTGTCTCTCTGGAACTCGCACGCCGTATTCTGGCCGGCCAATACCCGAAGAAGAGCATCGATCTGCCGCTCGCCATCGTGACCGACGAAACCGTGAAAGTCGGCGAGACGGTATTCCCCGACCAGCCGGACAGCTTCTTTGACGACTTCACCGATTCCGGCCCGAACGCCATCGTCAAGCTCTGCATCGAGGCGGCGCTTTCCGGAACGCCCTGCCCCGGTACCCTCAACGTCAACCTTCCGGCCGCATAGCGCCCGAGGCCGCGACCCGCGAGCAGGATCGGGATGGCTGAGTTAGACGGCGTTCAGGCTGAGCCCGCGATCGAGGGTCGCGGGCTCAGCCGCTCCTATGGCGGCGTCCATGCGCTGAATGACGCTTCGATCTCGGCGGTCGCGGGTGAGGTGCATGCGCTGGTCGGCGAAAACGGCGCGGGCAAAAGCACGCTCATCAAGATATTGGGCGGCCGAACGCGCGCCGATACCGGAACCGTTAGTGTCGGCGGCCGGGAGGTAAAATTCGCAGGTCCGGACGCCGCCCATCGCCTCGGCGTCTGGACGGTCTTCCAGGAACTGACGCTGCTGCCCTGGATGTCCGTCGCCGAGAACCTCATGATCGGCCGCGAACCACGGTCGCGCCTAGGTCTGATCGACCGCCGCGGCATGGAACGGCGAGCGGAAGACACCCTGGCGGCTCTCGGGGCGGAGCACATCGATCCGCTCGCCTTGGTCGAGGACATCCCTCTCTCTCAGCGCCAGACTGTCGAGATCGTACGCGCCATCAGCTACGAACCGGACATCCTGTTCCTCGACGAACCGACATCCTCCCTCGTCGAGCGCGAGGTCGTGTGGCTCTTCGGCCAGATCAGGCGGCTGCGCGACTGTGGCACGGCCCTGGTCTTTACCTCCCACCGCTGGAACGAAATCCGCGACATCGCCGACCGCATCACAGTCTTTCGCAGCGGGCGCAATGTCGGGACCTTCAAGGAATTGCCCGAGGATGACGCGGTCACGCTCATGACCGGCCGCCGGCTTGAGGCGCTCTATCCCCAGCGCCCGCCGCCGCCGCCGGCCGTTCCCGCACTGGCCCTCAAGTCATACAATGCGCGTGGCGTGCGTGATGTCTCGCTGGAGCTGCGCAAAGGTGAAATCCTCGGGCTTGGGGGCTTAGCCGGGCACGGTCATCGCGAACTCTTCTTTAGTCTTTTCGGCGCTGAGAAGATGATAGCGGGCACTGTCGAGGTCGGCGGCAAAGCGGTTCGCATCCGAAATCCGCGGGAGGCGATGCGCCACGGAATCGCGCTGGTGCCTGAGGACCGCAAGACCGAAGGGCTGCTCCTCGCGATGAGCGTGCGGGACAATGCGACCCTCGCCGTGCTGCGCCGCCTGGCGCGCTTCTCGATCTTGCGGCATGTGCGGGAAAGGCAACTCGCGCAAGGTTTGATCGACCGGCTGCGGGTGCGAACGCCCGGACTATCGAACCCCGTAGGCGCGCTGAGTGGCGGCAACCAGCAGAAGGTTTTGCTCGGCCGCTGGCTGCTCGCGGAGCCGAACATCTTCCTGCTCTACGATGTCACGCGCGGGGTCGATGTCGCGACCAAGCATGAAATATACGAACTTATTATGAGACTTGCGAAGGAAGGCCGCGCGATCATGCTCTATTCCTCCGACGCCGAGGAATTGGCGCATTTGTCTCACCGCGTGCTGGTGATGCGCGAAGGCCGGATCGCCGCCGAGTTGAGCGGCGCGGAACTCGATGCCGAAATTATCGTCTCGGCCGCCGTGCGTGATCGAATTGCCGCCTAAGCCCCGCGCCGTGTCGGACAATAGAAGGCCGCGCTGGGTTCACCGGCTAGCGCAGGAGGCCGGGCTTTTCCTCGCGGCGACCATGCTCGGCATCGCGGTCATTCTTTACTGTGTGGTCTTTCTGATCGCGCAGCGCCATCTGCCCGGCGGTTTCGAGCTGACCTCGACCGTGAACTCCACCTTGCCGCTGGTATTGGCGGCCGTTGCCCAAACTCTGGTTGTGCTGACACGCGGCATCGACTTGTCCGTCGGCGGCGTGATTGACCTCACCAATGGGCTCGCCGCGATCACGCTCGACGGCTCCGCCTGGGGACATGCCGGGCAGCCGGGAACTGGCTCGATCGGCACGATGATCCTGGGCTCCCTTCTGGTGCTGGCTGTCGGCGGAGTCTGCGGGTTGATCAACGGCCTTCTCGTGACGCTCGGGCGGCTGCAGCCGATCCTCGTGACGCTCGCCACACTCTCGATCTTCCAGGGCATAGCGATTCGGGTCCTGCCCCAACCGGGAGGTGCGGTGCCGCAGGGCTACACCAACCTGCTCGCCAATCCGAATTGGCCGACCTCCGTATTGTGGCTCGTCGCCTTGGCCGTCATGTGGTGGATGTTCCGCCGCACGCGTTTCGGGGTCGGCGTCTACGCGATCGGCAATGACGCCGCCGGCGCCGCCGCCATTGGCGTGCCAGTCGCGTCGGTCCGTATCCTGGCTTACGTGCTGGGCGGCGTCTGCTCCGGCGCGGCCGGGCTGTTTCTCGCGGCGACCGCGACCGCCGGAGACGCCACCGCCGGCAATACTTATACGCTGACCTCGATCGTCGCGGCTGTGTTGGGCGGCGTCAGCCTATTCGGCGGGCGCGGCAGCGGTATCGGCGCGATCTTCGGCGCTTTCGTCAGCAGCATGATCGTGAACATTCTGTTCTTCGCGCATATCGACCCCCTGTATCAAAGCTTCTACGAGGGCGTTTTCCTGATCGCGGCCGTCGTGCTGGTCGGTGGCATCGGCCATCTATTGCGGAGGCGCTACTAATGGCGTCATCAGCGGAGCCCGTAATGCCGGGACCCGAAACTCCCGTGCCAACAGGCCAAGACGCGCCTCTGCTTCTGCGCCTCCTCGGCTCACCCACGCGGCGCCGCATCCTCTACGCGCTCTTGGCGTCCATTGTGCTGTTCGCGATCGGCCAGGCGGTGCGGCCGGGTTTCGCGAGCCCCTCTGGTATTCGCGCCGTGCTGACGATCGCCTCTTTCGTCGGTCTCGTGGCGGCAGGGCAAACCTTCGTCATCCTGATCGGCGGTATCGACCTTTCAGTGCCTTGGGTTCTGAACGGCGCCTCCATCCTCATGGTGACCTCCTCGTTGGGGAGTAACGCCCGCGCCATTCCCGCTTTGCTACTGACTCTCGGCATGGGGACTTTGGTCGGCATGCTGAATGGGGCCGGCATCGTCCTGCTCGGTGTGCCGGCGGTGGTGATGACCCTTGCCATGAACGGCATCATGGAGGGCCTCACGCTCGGCTTCAGCGGCGGGATGACCTGCGCCGCTTGTGGCTCCTACGCGCCGCCGGTGGTTCAAGCGGCGGTGCATGACTCGCTCTTCGGCATCCCGACCGCGCTGCTGCTGTGGTTGGTGGTGATCGTGCTCGTCTCGGTCGTCCTGAGCATGACCACCTTCGGCCGCCGGACCTACGCGATCGGCAACAGCCCCCGCGCCAGTTTCCTCGCGGGCGTCGATGTCACGACCTGCACGATCGGACTCTATGCGTTGAGCGGCCTCTTCTCCGCCCTGGCCGGCATCGTGCTGGTCGGTTATGGCGGACAGGCGGCGCTCGGCATGGGCGACCCCTATCTTTTCCAATCGATCGCCGCCGTGGTGATCGGTGGGGCGTCGATCCTGGGCGGGCGGGGAAATTATATCGGCAGTGCCGCCGGCGCGATCAGCCTGGTGACGCTGGTCAGCGTGCTTATGGCGATGAACATGCCCGAATACGGGCGCAGCATCATCTACGGCGTGATCATTCTCGTGCTGTTGTTGCTGTACGGGCGAGAAGACGCGGAGCGGTAGTCCGGCAGCACGTCATAATTCGGCGCGCAACCGATAGGCCAGCTCGCCGATGATACCTCTGCGGAAAACCAGCACGCAGATCATGAAGATAGCGCCCTGGATCACCACGACCCAAGCCCCGAAGGGCGCCAGATAATACTGCATCGCGACGACGATCAAAGCGCCGATGATCGGTCCGAAAATAGTCCCGATCCCGCCCAGCAGAACCATAAGCACGACTAGCCCCGAGACGCTGGTGCCCACATCCGAAAGTGTTTGTATGCCCATGACCATGGCCTTCGTTCCCCCCGCGATACCGGCAAGGGTCGCGGCGAGGATGAAGATGACCCACTTATAGTTCGTCGCTTTGTAGCCGAGCGAAATGGCGCGCGGCTCATTGTCCCGGATCGCTTTAACGACCTGGCCAAAGGGCGAATGCACCACACGATAGACGAATAGAAACGCGGCGAGAAAAATGACCGCGACGACGACATAGATCGCGAGATCTCTGGTCAGCGGGAAGACATCGAAAAGCTTGCCGCGCGGGATGCCTTGAATGCCGTTCTCGCCACCGGTGAAATCGGTCAGCTGCACGGCGAAGAAATAAATGATCTGCGCCAAGGCCAGCGTGATCATCGCGAAATAGATTGTCTGCCGACGGATCGAGAGCCAGCCGAAAACCGTGCCAAGCGCGGCCCCCGCGAGAGCGCCCGCGATGATCCCAACCTCCGGCGTCAGACCAAGGGATTCCACAAGGTAGCCGGCGACGTAGCCGCCCAGACCGAAATAGGCCGCCTGTCCCAGCGACAGCAGCCCCACCGAGCCCATCAGGAGATTCGTTCCCATGGCGAAGATCGCGTAGCACATCACCTGCATGACCACGATCGGATACAGGACAAAGGGCGCCGCGATCACCACGACGACGAGGACGGCGAAACCCAGCAACTGGTGTCGCGTCAGGCCAAACATTCAGGCGACCTTGCCAAAAAGGCCGGCGGGCCGGGCCAGCAGCACGATCGCCATCACCACGAACACAACGACCGCCGAGCCTTGCGGATAAAACACGTCGGTAAAACCCTCGATGATGCCAAGCCCGAATCCCGTGAGGATCGCTCCACCGATCGAGCCCATCCCGCCGATGACGACGACCGCGAAAACGGTGTCGATAAGTTGAGCGCCCATATCCGGATTGACCGAATAGAGCGGCGCCGCAAGCACGCCCGCAAGGGCCGCGAGGGCGACACCGGCGCCGAAGGTGAGTGCGATGAGACGTGGCACGTTCACACCGAAGGATTGCACGAGCGACGGGTTTTCGGTGGCCGCGCGCAGCAAAGCCCCGAGCCGCGTTTTCTCGACCGCGAACCAGGTCACGAAGCAGATGATGATTGCGGCAACCACCACAAAGCCGCGATAGACCGGCAGATACATGAAGCCGAGCTTCAGCACGCCCGAAAGGGCGTTCGGCGCATTGTAGCTAACCCCAGAGCTGCCGAAGTAGTTTGTGGCCAGACCTTGCAGCACCTGAGCCATGCCAAAGGTCAGCAGAAGGCCGTAGAGAATATCGAGCTTGTAGATCCGCCTGATGAAAGCCCGCTCCAGAAGCAAGCCGAAAACGCCCACAATAATGGGGGCGCAGACCAGCGCCGCCCAGAAGCCGATACCCAGATAGGTGAACAGCCCCCAGGCAACGAAAGCGCCCACCATGAACATCGCGCCATGGGCAAAGTTGATGATGTTCAGCAAGCCGAAGATGATCGCGAGCCCCATCGAAAGCATCGCGTAGAATGAGCCGTTGATGATGCCGAGCAGGAGCTGCCCGAACAACAACGGCAGCGGCTTGCCGAAGATCATCACCATGGCGGGCGCTGCCCTCAGGCTTTCACAAGAGGACAGCCTTCAGTCGCCAGTGGGGCGAAGGTCTGGTCCGCCGGCGTTGTGTGCAGCAGATCGTAGTAATCCCAGGGGATATTGCTCTCGCCGGGCTTCTTCACGCGGAAGAGATAGGATGGACACATGAACCTCCCGTCCTCGCGCACCGAGCAATGTCCGAAGGCATCGTCATCCGTGGGCATCTTTTTCATCTGCTCGACAATCGCGATACCGCTCTTATTGGCCGCGTCAATGCCGATCGCATCGACCGCCTTCATAAAATGCAGCGTACCACTATAGCAGCCAGCCTGCGCCATGGAGGGATAGTTGTTCGGCGTCTTCGGCAGGACGCGCTTGGTGAAGGCCCGCGTCTTGTCGTTCATATTCCAGTAGAAGCTCTCGGTCAGGACAAGACCCTGCGCGATGTCCAGGCCCATGCCATGCACATCGTTCAGGTAGATCAGCAAACCGGCGATCTTCATCCCGCTTTGCGTGATGCCAAACTGATGCGCCTGCTTGATCGAGTTCACCGTATCCTTGCCGGCATTCGCAAGCCCAAGAACCTGCGCCCCCGAGGACTGCGCTTGCACCAGGAAAGACGAGAAATCCGTCGTCTGCGGAAATGGGTAGGCGACACCACCGACAACCGTGCCGCCAGCCGCTTTGATCACCGCCGAGGTCTGGTCGCGCAGCAGCTGCCCGAAGGCATAGTTGGCGGTTATGAAGAACCAGCTCTTGCCGCCAGCCGCCACCATTGCCCCACCGGTGGAATGCGAGAGCATATAGGTGTCATAGGTCCAGTGAATCGTATTCGCGTTGCATTTAGGCCCGGTCAGGGCAGAAGTGGCCGCGTTCGAGTTGATATAGGCTTTGTTCTTGGCTGCCGCGACGCCCGCGATCGCCAGTCCGACGGCGGAATTGGGAACATCGATGAGCAGATCGACGCCGCTATCGAACCACTGACGCGCCAGCCCAGCGCCGACATCGGGCTTGTTCTGGTGATCACCCTTGATGACCTTGACGTTATAGCCTTTGGCGGTGGCGCCATAGTCCTCCAATGCCTGCCGCACGCAGGCGACGGATGTCTCGCCGCCAACATCGCTATAGGTGCCGGAGAAATCGCTGCAAACGCCGATCGTCAGGAACTTTCCGGCAGCGCGGGCCTTTAGAATCGGCAAGCTGGCGGCCGTAGCCGCCGCGGCACTGCCGAGGATCGTGCGTCTTGTTACGTCCATTTTGACTTCTCCCTTGCTATTCAACGCGACGTCAGCGGCTCGTCAGACGCCGAGCCTCTTTTGCAGCTCGCCCATGCGGGCTCCGAGTTCGTGGTTCGGTATCATATCGACGACCTGGCCGAGCTCGATGACGTAATGGCGATCAGCGAGTTTGGATGCAAAGCGAAAATTCTGCTCGACCAGAAGCACAGTGAAGCCACGGCGTTTGATCTCAGCGATCATTAAACCGATCTGTTGTACAATGACGGGGGCGAGACCTTCCGTTGGTTCATCAAGCAAAAGAAGCTTCGCGCCCGTGCGAAGAATGCGGGCGATCGCAAGCATCTGCTGCTCGCCGCCGGAAAGTTTCGTACCCGGACTACGGGCACGCTCCTTCAGGTTTGGGAAGAGGGTATGGATCTCGTCAATCGTCATCCCGCCTGGGGCGACAATGGGGGGAAGCAGCAGATTCTCCGTGACGCTCAGACCCGCGAAAATGCCGCGATTCTCAGGGCAAAATCCGATGCCGCGCCGGCCGACGATATCGGGCCGCGCATTAACGAGTTCCTCGCCGCGAAACTTGATACTGCCTTCCCGGCGCGGCACCAGACCCATGATCGACTTCAGCGTTGTACTCTTGCCCGCGCCATTTCGGCCAAGCAGAGTGACCACCTCGCCTTCACGCACCTCGAAATCCAGCCCGTGGAGAACGTGGCTCTCGTCGTACCAGGCGTTGAGGCCTTGGACCTCAAGCATAGTCGGTTCCCAGATATGCCGTGATCACGTCACGGTTATTGGCAACTGTCTGGTAGTCCCCTTCCGCCAAAATTCTCCCACGCGTCAGCACGGTGATTCGGTCCGAGAGACCGGAGACGACCGAGAGATTGTGTTCCACCATAAGGATACTGCGACCGGCCCTGATGCGGCCGATCAGCGCCACGATGCGGAGAACGTCCGCCTCCGTCATGCCCGCCGTTGGCTCATCCAGCAGCATTAGAACCGGATCCAATGCGAGCGTCGTCGCTATCTCCAGCGCGCGCTTGCGACCGTACGAGAGTTCCGCCGCCGGGGTTGCCGCGGCATCCGCTAGCCCGACATCGAAAAGCAGTTCATGCGCGCGATCATTGTACCGGCGAAGCACGGCATCCGACCGCCAGAAGTCAAAGCTCCGCCCTCGTTTCCGCTGAAGCGCGATGCGAATATTCTCAGCGGCTGTTAGGTGGCCAAACACCGCGGAGATTTGAAAACTGCGAACCAGACCGCGACGAGCGATGTCGGCGGGTTTCAACCTCGTGATATCCTCGCCTTGAAAATGGATCGTGCCCGCGCTGGGCTGAAGAAATTTCGTGAGCAGATTGAAGCAAGTGGTTTTGCCGGCGCCGTTGGGTCCGATCAGCGCGTGAATACTATTCGTTTCAATCCGTAACTTGACATCACTGACCGCCGAGAAGCCGCCAAAGACCTTGCTCAGACCGGCCGTCTCCAGGATCGCTTCGGCCAAATTGTCTCTTCCCGCGTTGTCGGTGCCTTACCAAAATAAGTCGCATAGACCCCCGAGAGGCGCAATCCACGGAGACGATCTAGTCCCGCCCTATCGGCCGCCGCCGTCAATCGTGAGAATCGTGCCCGAGGTGTAGGCCGATCTCGGGCTCGCCAGGAATGCCACGGCGGCGCCGATTTCCTCGGGGGAAGCTGGGCGACCGAAGGGCATGCCCTTCAGCAGTTCCGGCCAGCGCTCCGCATCCCCGAATTCGCGCTCGGCCCGCGCACGCTGCAGCATCTCCAGCCGCTTGGTTAGAACTGGCCCAGGATTGATGCCAACCGCCCGAATACCATCCTTATGGCTGCCGCCGGCCAAGGCCCGCGTAAAACCCATCAGCGCGGCATTGCCGGCCGAGCCCGTGATATAGGCAGGATCGAATCGTTCCCCGGCCGAGCCAATCACATTGACGATCACCCCGCCGCCTCGCTTCGCCAACATGGGATACACCGCCCGGCTGAGGGAGATGAAGCCGAACACCTTCAGGTCCCAGGCCTTGCGCCAAGTGGCGTCATCCACGGCAGTGAGCGTCCCCGGCGGTATCGCGCCCGCATTGTTCACCAATATATCGAAGTCCCCAGCCGTCTCAGCGACAGCGCGTGCCGCCGCATCGCTGGAAAGATCAATCGCAAATGTGGAGACAGCCACCTGAAAGCGCTCCCGGATCCCGGCTGCAGTCTCGTTCAGAGCAGCCGGATCACGCGCGACGAGTAGCAACTCGCATCCTTCCGCGGCAAGCGTCTCCGCAGCCGCTCGGCCGATGCCCTTCGAGCCTCCAGTAATAACGACGCGTTTGCCGGCAAGCTGCAAATCCATCTTCCACTCCAGAATGACCCCAGGCGGGCGGTCTAAGCTCGGGCAGGTTAACCGCACCCCGCCTGAAAGCCCTACACACCTCAACCGAACTCTGCAGTGACAATCCGGTCGGCGGCAACACGCGACCCCCGAGACGGGCCGGGCCGATCGGTGATATATCGCCTGCCGGCCGCCAGTAGTCCGCGAGCGACTGAATTTCTTGACGCAGCGCAGCATTCCCGCCATGGTTGCATAGGGTAGCGCGAGGACGCAGGATTTTCTCGGGACATTGAGGCCCGGTGCGACACCGGCATGCTCCACGGCGGCGGCCTTACATTGCCGCATGATGTTATACGTCGCTGCATCCGCTGCCGCGACCCGAAGTCTGCGGCGAGTGCCGAAACGTCATTGCAACCTAAGACTGCAGGTATCGCAGCCTCGCCCTTGACGCAGCGCGGCTTCCGTCCGCGTCCAAAAAATGCAATTGAGCTTGGGTATAGCCCGCTAGAAGGCATGCGGCGCGTAGAGGCGGCAAGACACGTGAATGTCATTCACCCAAGCGGGGTTCGTTGACGCGGGGCACCCCGCGCGCCAATCGCTCCCCCATGCGGCGAGGCCAAGTCGCCGTCAGCTTGGCTTGAAGATCTTGCAGCACAAACTCCAATGCGGCTCCCTTGATGTCTTGGGCTAACGGATGGCCCTTTAGCTTTTCGGGCACTTGCGCACGGCCGTTGGCCCGCACAATCCCTACCTCGTACACAACGCCGCCAATCTCGACTTCGACAAAATAAGAGTTGCGGTTTCTGGTTCCGTCCGGATGAGGTTCCGCCTGCCGATATCGAAGAACGTGAAACGACGACTGTTCAAACACCGGCCACAAATCCCGCTTATGCTTGTGTGTAGGTAGCGTAATCGTCGGCGCACATCGCGACAATGTCGAGGACGTTACGTTTTGGCAAATCTCAACGTGGTGCCTTCCTACAAGATGATCCCGCTCTTCGTTAGCAGAGCCAAACTACGATCCGCAAACGCCGCGACTGGAATTTCCGGGGTTTCCTGGAATTTCCACCGATGCACGTTTGCAATGGTGCGGCACTCGCCGGCGAGGAACGTGGCTGGAGACTTGTGCATTGGCTTTCCACAGTCCCGCATGAACGCATCTATAGTCGATTGTGACAGGTCTTCGGCGTGGGGCTTGCGCATCGCGGCAGGCATCTCCGCGCGTTGCCCAGCGGTGCTCGTAAGCGAACTCGAAGTTCGTGTGGGGGCTCTCCGCGGGAGCGCGGCGGTAGCAGTTTTCGTTTCGATGTCGTGTAGAAAATCGAACTCCGATGGACGCATTTTCCGTACCCGACCCTATGAGATTTTGGAGCGACCGGGACGACGCGGAACAACTGGGGATCGATGACCAAACCCTTTTGCGACGATCTCTGCGTGCCGACTTCAAGGGCGAGTTCAGGCTCGGTGACGGCCAATGCTGCTGCCCGCTCAATGTCACCGACCAAGCTTCGAGTGCTTGCTGCTCTATGAGACAATCGCCTCCACTCGAGGTTGTCAGCCATGTCTCAGGAACGATCCGTTACCTAAGTCTCAAGGTCGGACACATAGACTCTGGCGGATGGGGTGGGATTCGAACCCACGGTACGCTTGCACGCACGGCGGTTTTCAAGACCGCTGCCTTAAACCACTCGGCCACCCATCCCCGCGACGGCCGGTCCGGCGGCCGCGAAGATAAAATAGAACGCATTTCCGTCGTTGAAAAGCAGCCGCTAATGTGAGCGGTTAGGCCGCGACAACCTCGCCGCGTTCGGGCATTCTTTCGGAATTCTCCTTGACGATGTAGCCTCTTCCCCAGACGGTGGAGATGACGCTGGAGGCTCCCGCGGCCTGAAGTTTTTTCCTCAGCTTGCAAACGAAAACGTCGATGATCTTGATATCTGGCTCATCGTTGCCGCCGTAGAGATGGTTAAGAAACGATTCCTTCGCGATAATCGTTCCGCTGCGAAGGAACATCAGCTCGAGAATCGCATATTCCTTCTCGGTGAGATGCACGTCCTGGTCGTTCACGGTGACACCGTGACCGTCCATATCGAGGACGACGGGACCGATCTGAATCTTGGAATGGCTGAGGCCCTTGGAGCGGCGTACGAGCGCTTGCACGCGGGCATGCAACTCAGTCTGATCGAACGGCTTCGCCAGGAAATCATCGGCACCCAGCGAGAACCCCTTCACCTTCGCTTGCGGCCGGGTAAGGCCTGACAAGACAAGGATTGGGAGATCAAGGCGCGCCCAGCGTAGCCGCCGGATGACCTCATAACCTTCCATGTCTGGAAGCATAAGATCCAGGATCATTAGGTCATAATCGTATCGTTTCGCGAGAAGCAGGGCTTCTTCCCCTGTTTCGACGTGTTCGACGACCGCCCCCGTGGATTTGAGAGCCAGCATGACGGCCGCGACTGAATTTGGTTCATCTTCGACCAAGACGATGCGCATGGGGTGCACTCCTAGGTTGTGAAGAGAGTGCTACTTCCGCGTGTGCCGGTCAACGACGAAAATAAATTGAAATGTATTAAAAAATATACTGTTAGAAATTTTCGTCCGATTTATCAATGAATCGTCTCCGCAAGCAAATTCTTGCGGAACGATACCTTTAGGAAATTAGCTTTGTCTCAGTCGGCGTCATCTTTTATTGCAACCATGCTTTGACCGAAGCCCAGGGTTGAGAATTGGGACGGCTCTATTGCAGCCGCCTTCAGTGCAACGGAGAGCGTCTGAACGGGGGCATCGACCGCTTCGTCCGTGAGCCGAAACGTCCCAAAATGCATCCCAATCGAACGCTGTGCCCCAAGTGCCTGATGAGCCTGCACGGCCTCGTGCGGGTTCATATGCACGGGGGCCATCATCCAACGGGGCTCATAAGCTCCGATCGGCAAGAGGGCCAAATCGGGTGGCCCCAATCTTTTCCCGATCTCGGCCCAATGTCCGCCTGCACCTGAGTCGCCCGCGAAGAGCAATCGTCGCTCTGCGGCCTCTATCATGAAGCCGGACCACAGTGTTCGATTGCGATCCCAAAGCGTGCGGGCGGCGAAATGACGCGCCGGCGTCGCTGTTACCCTTGCGTCACCGATCTGGGTACTGCCCCACCAATCCAAGGCCTCCACGCGCGTGAAGCCCAGCCGCCTCAGGCGTGGCCCATTGCCCAGTGTCGTGACGACGACCGTGTCCCCTCGGCTGCGAAGGGCGCGAAGGCTCGGTAGGTCCATATGATCATAGTGATTGTGAGACAGCAGGATCAGGTCGATGGGCGGAAGATCGGCGAGCGCCAGTCCGGGAGGCCGAACACGCTTGGGGCCTGCCCAGGAAACAGGCGAGCAGCGAAGGCTGAAGATCGGGTCGGTCAGGATCGTGAGGCCGCCGAGGCGGAGCAGGAACGTCGAATGGCCGATGTAGGTCGCAACGATATCCCTAGGCGAGTTGGGCTCCGGAGGTGGATTGTAGCGAGGATCGACGATGCTGTCCGGCCATCGTACACGGTCGCGCCGCATCTGCCATTTCAGCACCGCCAGCAACCCACCCGACCGTGACGAGGTCCCGGGATTGCGGAAGCGCCGGCCGTCGAAATGGTCAGACTGAGGGGGGCTAATGGGAGGGTCCGGGGGACAGGGCATGCCTCGCTTCGCGAAAGCGCTAAAGGCTTCGGATGGCTGCCGGTCGGTTCGTGGTGGGCGCAACAGGGATTGAACCTGTGACCCCCACCGTGTCAAGGTGGTGCTCTCCCGCTGAGCTATGCGCCCACGAACCCGATGCGGCGACTTCCTAGCCGCTGCACACGGCCGCCGCAAGAGCCTGCCGCCGTGTCACCCTTGGTCCTCCGTCATGGCGAACCAACCATGGTGGAAACTGATCCAGCCGCTATGGATCAGGGCCCATACGCAAAGCCACACAATCGTCGTGATGACCGTCGTGCGCAGGATCGTGCGCTTGATGAAGGGGCGGGTCGGCGTTCCCCGCCAGCCGGAAACCGGATCGGCCTCGCTCGTCGCCGGACTGCTGAAGGGCAGCACAGCGAAAAGCAGGGACCACCAAATGAGAACGTAGAGCACCACGCCGGTGAACCACGCCATTTTCGCGACCTTTCAGGCTTGGTACGGTTTAGACCGCGATTCGCATCAGATGCACATCCACCAAGGGCCGCTTCTGCAGCCTGCGGCCCACCGTGCGGCGGAGCGAAGCCCGCGCAGACTCGGCGAGCGTCACATCATCTTGCCTCATCGCACCTGGCAGATCATCCACCGCGGCCGCGAACTCCGCCGCCATGCGCGCGGTCTCGGGGTCTTCCGAGTCGAGTAGCCCAGGTGCGCTGATCTGCGCTTCACCCCGGACCCGCCCATTGGAATCGACCATCAGGCTGCCGATGACGACGCCATTGAACAACATGCGCCGCCGTGCCGCCATGAGGCCGCCGGAAACCGGCACCAGCCGATTGCCATCGACCACAAGCCGTCCGACCGGAGCGCTATCGACGACGCGCGGCTGCCCCGGAGCCAGCCGCAGGATGTCGCCATCTTCCAGCATATAGGGTCGCGACCCCTCTTCCCGCGCCAATGCGGCGTGGGCGGCAAGATGGCGCCACTCGCCATGGACCGGCACGGCGTGGGTCGGCCGCACCAACTCATAGATACGACGGAGTTCGTCGCGCGCCGGGTGGCCGGAGACGTGGACCATGTGGTCGTCGTCGGTCATCAGATGCACGCCGCGGCGAGCCAGATTGTCCTGCACGGTGCTGATAGCGCGCTCGTTGCCCGGGATGACCCGGCTTGAGAAGATCACCGTGTCGCCTTCGCCCAGCGCAATGCGCGGGTGGCTGTCGGCCGCGATGCGGGACATGGCGCTACGCGCCTCGCCCTGGCTGCCCGAGACAATGAGCAGTAGGTTGTCGTCGGGAATGTCGGCTGCCGCGTCCTCGCTCAGGAAGGGCGGCACCGTCGAGAGATAGCCGCATTCGCGCGCGGCCTGCTCCAAATTGCGAAGGCTGCGACCCGCCACCGCTACGCGACGGCCTACCGCCTGAGCGGCAAGCGCAATTGTCTCCACCCGTGCGACATTGCTCGCGAAGCATGTTACCGCGATACGCCCGCTCAGCCCGCGAATCAGCGCCGGCAGCGCACGCCGGACCTCGGACTCCGAGCCGGAATGCCCCTCCACCAAGGCATTGGTGGAATCACCGATCATCGCCAGCACGCCACGATCGCCCAGCGCCTTCAGCGCCGGCTCGTCGGAGAGCGGCCCGACCAGCGGATCGGGATCGAGCTTCCAGTCGCCGCTATGCAGGACCAGACCATAGGGTGTGGTGATCGCCAAAGCCTGCGCCTCCGGAACGGAGTGCGTCATCGGGATGAACTCGACGTGGAACGTGCCGAGATCAAGCGTCTGCCCCGGCTGCACCACCTTGAGCGGCACCTCCGACAGCAGCCCTGCCTCCCCGAGCTTCCGGCGCAGTACGGCGGCGGTGAAGGGCGTCGCATAGACCGGGCAGCGCAGCTGGCGCCATAGCCAGGCGACGGCGCCGATGTGATCCTCATGGGCGTGAGTGATGATCAGGCCAACGAGTTTCTGCCGGCGCTCGGCGATGAAGCTCGGATCCGGAACCATGATCTCGGCCTCCGGATGCTCGGGGCCGCCAAAGCCGAGGCCGCAATCAATCGCCAGCCACTGCCCATTACAACGGTACAGGTTCAAATTCATGCCGATCTCGCCCGTCCCTCCCAAAGGAAGGAAGGCGAGGTCGTTCTCATCAATATCCATAGTCGGTCAGTCCTTGTGGTCAGTCTCCTGTGGGCTGGCGCTTCCAGTCTCTCGGCAAGCTGGGTGCAGGGTTGCGCAACGCCAACAAACGCATCCCCTCCAGCGTGATGTCTTGGTCAATGTGGTCAAAAATCGTGGTGCCTTCGGCAAACAGCGGAGCTAGGCCGCCGGTCGCGATAACCTTGATGGGGGCGTCGATCTCCTTGCGAACCCGCTCCACCAAGCCTTCGACCATGCCGACATAGCCCCAGAAAATCCCCGAGCGCATCGCCGGGACCGTCGAGCGCCCAATCACCGCCTGCGGCCGCCCGATTGCGATCCGTGGTAACCGCGCCGCCGCGCGATGCAGCGCCTCGATCGAGAGGTTCACGCCAGGGGCGATAATCCCGCCGAGGAAGGCGCCATCGTCACCGACAACATCGAAATTTGTCGCGGTGCCGAAATCAATCACCACCAGCGGCCCTCCATAGATCTGATGGGCGGCCAGCGTATTCAATAGACGATCGGCCCCCACCTCCGCGGGGTGATCTATGCGTATCTCGAAGCCCCAATCCAGTCCGGACGAGGCGATAAGCGGCTCGACCTCGAACCACTCCCGGCAAAGACGGCGTAGGTGATAGAGCGCGGCCGGCACCACGGTGCCGATCACGGCGCGGCTTATGCCGGCCCGCTTGAGACCGTTATGCTGCAAAAGAGTCAGCAACCATACCGCGTATTCGTCTGAGGTGCGCTGCGCGTCGGTTGATATGCGCCAGATACCCCGCCAGCGGGCACCGTCATGCACCGCCATGACGATGTTGGTATTGCCGGCATCGACCACGAGCATCATGGCTTAGGATTCCCCTGCCCTGACAGAAGCACATCCCCGGTGGAGACGACGTGAAGATTGTCGCCGCACTGCAACAAAAGTTTGCCCTCTGGTGAGAGGCCGGCGAAGAAGCCTTCCCGCGCCTCGCCACCGCCATACTGTACGCGGATTGCCGTGCCGAGTGGATGCGCTCGCGCCAGCCAAGCCTCGCGTATCGGCTCCAGACCCTTCGCTTCCAGTCGCCGGCGCCAGATGGCGAGCCTCGGCAGCAGCGCCCGCGTGACGTCGCCCGGAGTCGGCGCCGGGGCAGCCAAGGCCGCCGTCTCTCGGCCGGGAAGCTCTGGCGCGACAGCAAGATTGGCGCCGAAACCGATCACCAGCCAGTCGACGGTCGTGCCGATCGCACCTTCCACCAGCACGCCCGCGAGCTTGGCGCCACGGCTGAGGATGTCGTTCGGCCATTTAAGCGAAAGCTGGGCCTCTTCCGCGCCGCAATCCTCCAGCGCTTCCAGTAGCGCAAGACCCGACAGCAGCGACCATCCGCCGATGACGTCGGCAGGCGAAGCGGTGGTCCGTGCCGGGCGCTGGAGAACCGAAAGGTAGAGGTTGCCGACCGGCGAACTCCAGGCGCGTCCGCGACTGCCGCGCCCGGCGCTTTGCGCCTCCGCCAATATGCTCAGCCCATCGGGCGCGCCGAGCCGGGCGCGTGCGAGGCAAATGTCGGAGGTCGAGGAAACGACCCCGACTTTCTCCAACCGAAAGCCGTCTATCTGGTCCGGGGCGGTGGCGGCTAGCCCAAGGCTCAACCCAGCAACGCCTGCGCCGCTGCTTGCGCCGCCGCAGTCACCGGACCCAGCACGACGATGAAGAATGTCGTCACGATACCGGTCGCCGCGATGACGAAAGAGAGTGATGGCGCGCGGTGATCGAACACCCCGGCGGGGGCGTCGAAATACATCACCTTCACGATCCGCAGGTAATAATAGAGGCCAAAAATGCTGGTGATGATGCCGAAGGCAGCGAGCGTCCAGAGCCCGCTATGGACCGCCGCGAGGAACACATAAAGCTTGGCGAAGAAGCCCGAGAAGGGCGGCAGCCCGGCCATGCTCAGCAAGAACACAGCGAGCACCAAGGCGAGGGCACCGTCGTTGCGTCCAAGACCGCTGAGATCGGCGATAGTCTCCACCGGCCTTCCCTGACGCCGCATCGCTATGATGACGGCGAAGGAGCCGAGCGCCATGAAAGCATAGGTCGCCAGGTAAACCAGCGTGTCCGTCACGCCGTTTGCGTTGCCCGCCGCCAGACCCATCAGGGCGTAGCCGACATGGCCGATGGCGGAATAGGCGAGCAACCGCTTGACGTTGGTCTGCATGATCGGCGCGAGCGAGCCGAGCACCATCGACGCAATCGAGACGATCTCGATCAGCAACTGCCACTGCGGCAACAGATGGCCGAACGGCACGAGCATGACCCGCAACAGCAAGGCGATGCCGGCAACCTTCGGCGCGGAACCGAGCAGTGCCGTCACCGAGGTCGGCGACCCCTCGTAGACGTCAGGCGACCACATATGGAACGGCACGGCGGCGATCTTGAAGCTGAGACCAGTGAGCACGAAGATCATGCCGACGATCAGGCCTGCGGAAGGCTTGGGTGCCAGCAGCGCCGTCGCGATCCGCGAGAAATCCATGCTGCCGGAGAAGCCGTAGACCAGCGAGATGCCATAGAGCAGCAGACCCGAGGCGAGCGAGCCCAGCACGAAGTATTTCAGCCCCGCCTCGGCGGAACGCAGCGTGTCCCGCGCGAAGGCGGCGATGACGTAGAGGGCAAGCGATTGCAGCTCCAGCCCCAGATACAGCGTCATCAGGTTATTGGCCGAGACCATGATCAGCATGCCCGCGGAGGCGAACAGGATCAGGACCGGAAACTCGAACCTGGCCATCTCGTCTTCCCGCTCGTTGAAGTCGAGCGAGAGGATGATCGCGAGCGCGGCAGAAGCGAGAATGACCACTTTGACGAAACGGCTGAAGGCGTCGGCGACGAACAGGCCGCCATAGCCGATGCCCTGAGGTGCTACGGCAACCAGTCCCGTGGTGATAAGCAAGGCGCCGAGCGACAGCATGCTGGCGAGCCGGAAGGCGCCGGGCTTCGGTGCGAAAGCTCCCACCAGCAAAATCGCCATCGCGAGGATCGCGAGCGCGATCTCCGGCAGCGCGACGAGCCAGTTCATCGGATCACTCCCGCCATCGGCAAGGCTGCGGCGAGATGCGTCGTCCCGGCAATGGCCGCCACATGCTGCTGCGCCATGGCGCCCACCGTCGCGTCGAAAAACACCGAGAAGCTGGAGGGGTAGAGGCCCATCCACAGGGTCAGCGCGACCAATGGTATCAGCATCGCCATCTCGCGACCGTTCAGGTCAACCAGCGCCTTGAGGTCCGGCCGAACCAAGGCGCCGAAGATGATCCGCCGATACCAGACCAGGGTGTAGACCGCGCTGATGATCAGCGTGATGGCGGTCAGGAAGGCCACCCAGAAATTCACTTTCAGCGCGCCGACGATCACCAGGATCTCGCCGATAAAGCCGGCGGTTCCAGGCAGCCCCACGGTGCCCATGGCGAAGATCATAAAGAGCAACGCGAAGAAGGGCATGCGATGCACGACGCCGCCGAAGCCGTCCATGCTCTGGCTACGCGTGCGGTCCATCAGTACGCCGACACACAGGAAGAGGGCGGCGGTGATGAAGCCGTGGCTCAGCATGCGGAACAGCGAGCCCTCGATCCCCTGCACCGTGAAGGTGAAGATGCCGACCACCGCGATCGCCATATGCCCAACTGAGGAATAGGCGACGAGCTTGAGCATATCCCGCTGCACCAGCGCCACGACCGAGGTGTAGATGATCGCGATCACCCCCAGCGCGAACATCAGCGGCGCGAAATACTCGGCGGCATTGGGCAGCATCGGCACGGAAAAGCGCAGGAAGCCATAGCCGCCCATATTGGCGAGCACACCCGCGAGCAACACTGAACCCGCGATCGGTGCCTCCCGATGCGCGTCGATCAACCAGGTATGCACTGGCCAGATAGGGATCTTGACCGCGAAGGCGGCGAGGAAAGCGAGGAAAAGCCAGAACTGCATGTCGCGCGACAATGGCGTCTGCAACAGCACCGGGATGCTCGTCGTTCCCGCATGGAACCATAGGGCCAGGATGCCAAGCAGCATCACCATCGAGCCGGTGAACATGTAGAGGAAGAACTTGATCGCAGCATAGAGCCGCTTCTCGCCGCCCCAGACCCCGATGATGAGAAACATGGGGATCAGCACGGCCTCGAAGAAAATGAAGAACATCACGAAGTCGAGCGAGCAGAAGAGCCCGATCATGGTGGTTTCCATGAACAGGAAGGCCAGCATGTATTCCCGCACCCGGACCTTCGCCGTCCAGCTCGACAGGATCGCGATGGGCGTAAGCGCTGTCGTTATCAGCACGAACAATACGCTGATGCCGTCGATGCCCATACGGTAATCGATGCCATAGGTCGGCAGCCAGCTCAGCCGCTCCGTGAACTGAAAGCCCGCCTGACCGCGGTCGAATTCGAACCACAGCACCAGGCTGAGCACGAAGACGATCAGGCTGGTCCATAGCGCCGCCCAGCGCGCATTGGAGGCGACCGTCGCCTCGTCGCCGCGCACGGTCAGGATCACCAGGCAGCCGACCAGCGGCAGGAAGGTGAGCAATGAGAGCAGCGGGAATCCGGCTTGGTTCATCACGCTCACCGGAAAATCAGAAACACGGTGATCAGCACTACGAGGCCGATCAGCATGACGAAAGCGTAGCCCGCCAACGAGCCCGTTTGCAGCCGGACAACCCCGCCCGACGAGCCGCGCACCAGGGCCGCGCCGCCACGCGGAATACCGTCGATAATGCCCTCATCGCCGACGTGCCAAAGCACGCGGGCGACGGCGTGGTAGGGCCGCACGAAGACCGCGTCATACAGCTCGTCGAAATACCACTTGTTGAGAAACAGCCGGTAAATCGGCCCGAACATCTGCGCCATCCGCGCGGGCAGCCCAGGCATCGCGATATACATCACGAAAGCGGTCAGGATGCCGAGCAGGCCAAGAAGCGACGGCAGCAATTCGATGAACAGCGGTGTGTGCTCGATCTGCGTCAGCAGATTGGGGTGGTGGATGTCGGAAATCGATCCCGCCCAGAATAGCCCCTGCCCGCCGCCGATGAAGCTGTAGCGCAGCGTCATGCCCGCGAAAATCGCGCCGAGCGCCAGCACAGCAAGCGGCCCCGTCATTACCAGCGGGCTCTCATGGACATGGTGCTCGACCTCCGGCGCGACATGCGACGGTCCATGGAAGGTTAGGAAGATGAGGCGCCAGGAATAGAAGGCGGTTAGGAAGGTCGCGAGTTCGCCGCAGATGAAGCCATAGCCGCCGCCGCGCCCGAAATAGGCGGCGTCGAGGATGGCGTCCTTTGAGTAGAAGCCCGACAGGACCGGGATACCGGCAATGGCCAGGCTGCCGATCCACATCATAACATAGGTATAGGGAATGCGCCGGGCGAGGCCGCCCATCTTCCGCATATCCTGCTCGCCCGACATCGCATGGATGACCGAGCCGGCGGTGAGGAAGAGCAGCGCCTTGAAGCAGGCATGGCAGATGAGATGGAACATCGAGGCCTGATAGGCGCCGACGCCGATCGCCACGAACATGTAGCCGAGCTGCGAGCAGGTCGAATAGGCGATGACCCGTTTGATGTCCGTCTGCGCGCAGCCGATGGTCGCCGCGAAAAGCGCCGTCGTGCCGCCGATGATGGTCACGACCGTCAGCGCGAAGGGCGCGTATTCCAGCAGCGGCGACATCCGCGCCATCAGGAAGACACCAGCCGTCACCATGGTCGCCGCATGGATGAGGGCAGAAACCGGCGTCGGCCCTTCCATGGCATCCGCGAGCCAGGTGTGCAGCCCGATCTGCGCCGACTTGCCCATGGCACCGATGAACAGCAGCACGCCGATCACGTCATAGGCATGCATATTGGTGCCAAACAGGCGGTAGGTGGCCGCGTTGTGCAGCGGCGCGTCGGCGAAAATCGTGTCGAGCTGGATCGAGCCGAAGAGGAAAAACACCAGCGCGATGCCCAGGGCGAACCCCAGGTCACCTACACGGTTCATGATGAAGGCTTTGATCGCCGCCGCATTCGCGCTCGGCTTGTCGTACCAGAAGCCGATCAGCAGATAGCTGACGAGGCCCACGCCTTCCCAGCCAAAGAACAGTTGCAGCAGGTCGTTCGCCGTCACCAGCATCAGCATGGCGAAGGTGAACAGAGACAGGTAGGCGAAGAAGCGCGGCACCGAGCGGTCGCCGTGCATAT
This sequence comes from Acidisoma sp. S159, assembly GCF_009766125.1. Lineage (NCBI taxonomy): Bacteria > Pseudomonadati > Pseudomonadota > Alphaproteobacteria > Acetobacterales > Acidocellaceae > Acidisoma > Acidisoma sp. S159. The sequence goes on along the minus strand of NZ_LMUG01000059.1, from coordinate 256,499 downwards.
AGCCCACCGAGTACAGGTGGATAAGCGTGGAGACGACCGTCACCATCACCACCATGACGGCGGCAAGGCTGTCGTAGCGAAGCTCCCAATTTGCCTGGAAGCTCCCGACATGCAGCCAATCGCCGATCGAGACGGTGCTGGCGGGAACCAGGCCCGTCAGAATCTGGCCGCCGGTGAAGATGCCGGCGGCAGCCGCGATCACCATGAAGAGAAGGCTCACGCCCATCGCGCCGCGGTCGCCCAGCCAGCGGCCGAACAAGCCGGAGATCAGGGAGCCGAAGAGCGGCGCGAAGACGGCGATGGCGAAGATCACGGTCTCAGCCCTTCATCAGATTAACATCCTCGACCGCGATAGAACCGCGGTTGCGGAAGTAGGTGACGACAATGGCGAGACCGATCGCCGCCTCGGCGGCGGCGACCGTCAGCACGAACATGGTAAAGACCTGGCCGGTGAGATCGCCCAGCGCGCCCGAGAAGGCGACCAGGTTGAGGTTGACGGCGAGCAGCATGAGCTCGATCGACATCATGATGGTGATGACGTTCTTGCGGTTCATGAAGATGCCGAAGATGCCAATGACCAGCAGGATGGCGGATACGACGAGGTAATGGCTGACGCTCAGAGGCATCCCTCAGCCCTCCACACGTGTGATCGGCTCGGGAACGCGATGATCGCTGGCAAGCTGAACCGGCGCCTCAGCCGGAGCCGGCAACGCCGCTAGCTTGGGCTTTGGCCGCAGAATGCCGAGTTGCTTCACGCCAACGCCGATCGGCAGATCGAGCATCGTCATAGTATCGGCAGGCTGCCGCGCGATCTGCTCGGCGATATTCTGGTAGCGCGAACGGCGCCGGTCGCGATGGGTGAGCACGATCGCGCCGATCATCGCCACCATCAGCACAAGCGCCGCCGTCTCGAAGAGGAAGGCGTATTGCGTATAGAGCACCCGCCCCAGCGCATCCGTATTGGAGATACCCGCGACGGCGGGGTTGAGCCGCAAGGCCGGGGCGCTCGCGGAGAAACGCCAGCCGCCCACCACCAGAACCAGTTCGAGCAACAGAATGACACCGATAACCGCGCCGATCGGGGCATAGCGCTGCACCCCGGCCCGAAGCTGGCTGAAGTCGATATCCAGCATCATGACGACGAACAGGAACAGGACCGCGACGGCGCCGATATAGACGATCAGCAGAATCATCGCGAGGAACTCGGCTCCGGCGATCAGGAACAATGCGGCCGCGTTGAAGAAGCACAGGATCAGGAACAGAACGGAATGCACCGGGTTGCGCGAGGTCACCACCATGACCGCCGCCGCGACCAGCACCGCCGAGAACAGGTAGAAAAAGATCTGGTCGAAGATCATGACGCCGCCTTAACGGTAGGGTGCATCGAGTTCAAGACGACGCGCCAGCTCCGGCTCCCAGCGGTCACCGTTCGAGAGCAGCTTCTCCTTGTCGTAAAGCAGCTCCTCCCGCGTCTCGACCGCGAATTCGAAGTTCGGACCCTCGACGATGGCATCGACCGGGCAGGCTTCCTCGCACAAGCCGCAATAGATGCATTTCACCATGTCGATGTCGTAACGCGTGGTCCGGCGGCTGCCATCTTCGCGCGGTTCGGCCTCGATGGTGATGGCCTGTGCCGGGCAGATCGCCTCGCATAGCTTGCAGGCGATGCAGCGCTCCTCGCCATTGGGATAGCGGCGAAGCGCGTGTTCGCCTTTGAAGCGCGGGCTGATCGGCCCCTTCTCGAAGGGGTAGTTGATCGTGACCTTCGGCTTGAAGATGTATTTAAAGGTCACATACATGCCGCCGAGAAGCTCGGTCAGAAGCAGGCTGCGCGCGGTGCGGTCGAGGAAGGCCATGCGACGAAGATCCTCTTACGCGTGGGGAAGCCAGCCGAAGGCGACGAGCGCGCCCGCGGTGATCACCATCCAGAGCAGCGACAGCGGCAGAAAGACCTTCCAGCCGAGGCGCATAAGCTGGTCGTAGCGGAAGCGCGGGAAGGTGGCGCGCACCCAGAAGAACATGAACATCACGAAGCAGATTTTCGCGATAAACCAGATCGGCCCGGGAATGAGCGTGAACGGCACGAAGGGCAGCGGAGACATCCAGCCGCCGAGGAACAGGATCGTCGTCATCCCGCTCATCAGGATCATGTTGGCGTATTCGCCGAGGAAGAACATCGCGAAGCTCATCGCGCTGTATTCGACGAAGAAGCCGGCCACGATCTCGCTCTCGCCTTCTGGCAGATCGAAGGGGGCGCGGTTGCACTCGGCGAGACCGGAGATGAAGAAGACTATGAACATCGGAAACAGCGGGATGCAGAACCACAGCCCGTTCTGCGCCAGCACGATGTCATTGAGATTCAGGCTGCCGACACAGAGCAGCACCGAGACCATCACGAAGCCGATCGAGACCTCGTAACTCACCATCTGCGCCGCCGAGCGAAGGGCGCCGAGGAAAGCGTATTTCGAATTGCTCGCCCAGCCCGCGATGATAATGCCGTAGACACCTAGCGAGCTGATCGCGAACAGATAAAGAATGCCGACATTGATATCGGCGACAGCGAGATGGTTGCCGGTCGGCACCACCGCCCAGGCGGTCATCGCTAGGCCGAAGGTAATCATCGGGGCCATGATGAACAGCGCGCGATTGGCGCCGGTCGGAATGATCGTCTCCTTCATGACCATCTTGATGGCATCCGCGAAGGGCTGCCACAGACCGAAGGGACCCACCACGTTCGGCCCCTTCCGCAACTGGATGGCGGCAAGGGCCTTACGTTCGGCGTAGGTCGCATAGGCGACCAGAATCAGTAGCGGCACGAGTACGGCCAAAGTCTCCAGCAGGCGCAGGATGATCTGGCCGAGGATTGTCGTGAAGAAGCCCATCGCCCTGCCCTACTCCGCCGCCTGCATGAGAGGCGCGCTATACGTCTCGGTGCAGACTCGCATGGTCGGGCTCGCACGGCTGATCGGATCGGTCTGATAGTAGTCGGTGATGGCCGGCGCGAAATGCTCCGTGCGCATTCCGCCGGCTGCCGGGGCCGTGGGCCCTCCGGCATCACCCGTCGCCATGCGGCGGAAACTGCCGATCGTGCCGAAGACCGGATTGACCTCAACCAGGCGTGTGCGTAGCGCCTCAAGCGTGTCATAGGGCAGCGTCTTGCCGATCACGGCACTGAAGGCGCGGAGAATGCGCCAATCCTCCTTCGCCTCTCCTGGCGGGAAGACGGCGAGCGCGGTGCGCTGGACGCGGCCTTCCATGTTCACATAGGTTCCGCTCTTCTCGGTATAGGCGGCACCCGGCAGCACCACGTCGGCACGCGCCGCGCCGCGGTCGCCGTGGTGTCCCTGGTAGATGACGAAGGTCTCCGGGCTGATCTGCGCCGCATCGAACTCATCGGCACCGAGCAGCCAGAGCAGATCGACGCCCCCGCGCACCATGCCCTGCCAATCCTGCCCGCCCTCGCCCGGCAGGAAGCCGAGATCCAAGGCGCCGACGCGCGCCGCCGCGCGGTGAAGCACGTTGAATCCGTGCCAATCGGCGCCGAGTCCGCCAACCTTTCCGGCAAGCGACCAAGCCGCCGCCAGTAGGGCTGCGCCGTCCGCTCCGGCGAGGGCCGCTTCCCCGATCACGATCATCGGCCGTTCGGCCTTCGCCAGTACCTTGGCGAAGTCGTGGCTGCCATCGGCCAGCCCATCCAAGGCTGCCGCACCGTCGCCAAGGATCGTCGAGGGATAGGTCAGATCGGTCGCCGAGCCGATCACGCCGACCGGCAACCGGTTCATCAGCCAACGCTTGCGGATGCGCGCGTTCAGGATCGGCGCCTCATGGCGAGGATTGGTGCCGATCAGCAGGATCGCGTCGGCCTGCTCGATCCCGGCGATGGTCGTATTGAACAGGTAATAGTCCCGGCGGCTCGTGTTGAACCGAGCGCCACCCTGACGGCAATCGATGTTCTCGCTACCGAGCGCTGCCATGAGATCCTTAAGCGCCAGCATGCTCTCGGCATCCGCGAGATCACCCGCCAAGGCTCCGATGCGGCCGCCCGGCACGCCCGCGAGACGGGTGGCGATGGCTTGAAACGCCTCCGGCCATGTCGCTGGCTGGAGCTTTCCGGCAAGGCGCAGCCAGGGCTTGTCCAGGCGGCGGCGCATGAGCCCGTCAATCGAATGGCGCGACTTATCCGCCATCCACTCCTCGTTGATGTCCTCGTTCAGTCGCGGCAGGACGCGCATCACCTGCGGGCCGCGCGCATCGACGCGGATATTGGTGCCGACAGCATCCAGCACATCGATGCTGTCGGTCTTCTTCAGCTCCCAGGGCCGCGCATGATAGGCGTAGGGCTTCGAGGTCAGCGCACCTACCGGGCAGATATCGACCAGGTTGCCGGAAAGCTCCGAGGTCAGCGCCTTCTCGACATAGGTCGTGATCTCCATCATCTCGCCGCGCGAGGTGCCACCCAATTCCGGAACACCAGCGATTTCAGTCGAGAAACGGATGCAGCGGCTGCATTGGATGCAGCGCGTCATATTGGTCTTGACCAGCGGACCGAGATCCTTGTCCCGCACCGTCCGCTTATTCTCATGATAGCGCGTATGATCCGCGCCATAGGCCATGGCCTGGTCCTGCAAATCGCATTCGCCGCCCTGGTCGCAGATCGGGCAATCCAGCGGATGGTTGATGAGCAGGAATTCCATCACCCCGCGACGCGCCTTGCGCACCAGCGGACTATCGGTCTTCACCACCATGCCCTCGCCCACCGGGAAAGCGCAGGACGCAACAGGCTTCGGCGCTTTCTCGACCTCGACCAGACACATGCGGCAATTGGCGGCGACCGAAAGCCGGTCGTGGAAACAGAAGCGCGGGATCTCTTTCCCCGCCTGCTCCGCCGCCTGCAACACAGAGGTCCCGGCCTCGACCACGATCTCGACGCCGTCGATGGTGAGCTTGGTCGGCTTGATGAACGTCTGGGCTTCTGACATCCCGCCTACTCCGCCGCGATCGGCATTGGCATCGGCGGCCGTTTCGCCAGAAGGTCGCGCTTATACTGGGCGATCCGCTCCTCCAGAACCGGGCGGAAATGGCGTATCAAGCCCTGGATCGGCCAGGCCGCCGCGTCGCCCAGTGCGCAAATCGTATGGCCTTCGATCTGCCGCGACATCTGGTCGAGCATATTGATCTCCTCGACCTCGGCGCGACCCTCGACCATGCGATTCATGATCCGCATCATCCAGCCAGTGCCTTCACGGCAAGGCGTGCACTGGCCACAGCTCTCGTGCTTGTAAAAGGCCGAGATCCGCGCGATCGCCTTGATGACGTCAGTGGACTTGTCCATGACGATAACGGCGCCCGTTCCGAGACCGCTGCGGAATTCGCGCAGGCTGTCGAAATCCATCAGAGCGGTTTCGGCCATTTCCTTCGTGATCATCGGCACCGAGACGCCGCCGGGAATGACGGCCAGCAGATTGTCCCAGCCGCCGCGCACCCCGCCCGCATGAACCTCGATGAGCTCCCGCAGCGGAACGCTCATCGATTCCTCGACGGTGCAAGGACGGTTCACATGCCCGGAAATGCAGAAGAGTTTCGTGCCCTGGTTCTTATCGCGCCCAAAGCCCGCGAACCATTTGGCGCCGCGCCGCATAATGGTCGGCGCCACTGCCACCGTCTCGCAATTGGTGACAGTGCTAGGGCAACCATAGAGCCCCATCGCCGCCGGGAATGGCGGCTTGGAGCGCGGCATGCCCTTCTTGCCCTCAAGGCTCTCGATCAGCGCCGTCTCTTCGCCGCAAATATAGGCCCCCGCGCCGCGATGAACGAAGACATCGAAGGCGTAACCCGAGCCGCAGGCGTCAGGCCCAAGAAGTCCAGCCGTGTAGGCTTCCTCGACCGCCGTCTGGAGATGAACATATTCGTTGTAATATTCGCCACGAATGTAGCAGTAGGCAGCGGTCGCCCCCATCGCGAAGCCCGCGACAAGGCAGCCCTCCACCAGCTTATGCGGATGAAAGCGGAGGATTTCGCGATCCTTGCACGTGCCGGGCTCGCTCTCGTCGCAGTTGACGAGCAGATAGGCCGGCTTGTTGCCGCGATCCTTCGGCATGAAGCTCCACTTGAGCCCCGCCGGAAAGCCGGCGCCGCCACGGCCGCGCAAGCCGGAAGCCTTGATTTCGTTGACGATGGCGTCTCGTCCACGCGCCAGCAAATCCGCCGTGCCATCCCAATCGCCTTGAGCACGCGCGCCATCGAGGTGCCAGTCGTGCTGGCCATACAGGTTGGTGAAGATGCGGTCGTGGTCTTTCAGCATGACCTCACTCCCCAGCCGGCGGCGGTGCGGCCGGCGGCGGTGCCGCGGCGGCCGCCGCTGCGGCAGCCTCCGCCTCGGCGCGTGCGCGGCGTTCCGCCGCATAATGTTCCGGGTTCCACAGCGCCGCCTCATCCGTCAGCGTCGTCGGACCGCCCACGCTCATGGAACCCTCGCGCCCGATCGTCGAACCAATCGGCGGCGTCTCGCCCCGGCGAAACGCGGCGAGCAGCGCCTCGGTTCGCGGCCCGTCCAGGTCCTCATAGTAGTCGTCGTTGATCTGCATCATCGGCGCATTCACGCAGGCGCCAAGACACTCGACCTCGGTCATGGTGAAGAGCCCATCGACGCTCGTCTCGCCCATTTGCTGGATGCCCGTCGCGCGCTTGCAGGCCGCGACCACATCATCCGAGCCGCGCAACCAGCATGGCGTCGTGGTGCAAACCTGGAGATGGAAACGCCCGATCGGCTTGGTGTTGAACATGAGGTAAAAGGTCGCGACCTCATAGACGCGGATCGGCGGCATCTCCAGCAACGCGGCCACCGCATCCATCGCGACGCGCGGCACCCACGCGCTGCCGGTCAGGCGGCCCATCTGCTTCTGCACGACATACAAGACGGGAATGACGGCGCTCGCCTGCCGTCCCGGCGGGTAGCGCTTGAGAATGATGGCGATCTGCTCATCGCTGAGCGGATCGAACGCGAAGCTGGTGGGCTCGGCGGCGGCGGCGATGCTCGTTTCGCTCATGATTACCTGTCGATTTCGCCGAAAACGAGGTCGATGGAGCCGATGATCGCGACCGCATCGGCCAGCATGTGCCCATGAGCCATCTTGTCCATGGCCTGCAAATGCGAGAACCCCGTCGCCCGGATCTTGCAGCGATAGGGCCGGTTCGTGCCGTCGGCGATCAGATAGACCCCAAACTCGCCCTTGGGCGCCTCAACCGTCGTGTAGGTGGCGCCGGCCGGAACATGGAAGCCTTCGGTAAAGAGCTTGAAGTGGTGGATCAGCGCTTCCATCGAACGCTTCATTTCAGCGCGTTTCGGTGGCGTGAACTTGTTATCCTGAATTCGCACCGGCCCGGGCTTCATCTTTGCAATACACTGCTGGATAATCTTCACGCTCTCACGCATCTCGGCGACGCGCATGAGGTAGCGGTCGTAGCAATCGCCATTGCGGCTTACCGGCACCTGAAAGGCGACATCATTGTATTTCGCGTAGGGCTGTGCGCGACGCAGATCCCATGGCACGCCCGAAGCTCGCAAGTTCGGGCCACTAAAGCCCCAGGCGAGCGCCTCTTCAGCGGAAACGACGCCAATGTTGACGGTGCGCTGCTTCCAGATTCTGTTGTTGGTCAGCAGCCCTTCGAGATCGTTGAGATAATTCGGGAAGTCGTCGCACCAGGCGAGGATCCGCTCATCGAGACCGGCAGGCAAATCGCGATTCACGCCGCCCGGCCTCACGTAATTGGCGTGCATGCGTGCGCCGGACGCCGCCTCATGGAACTCCATGAGCTTCTCGCGCTCCTCATAGCCCCAAAGGCTCGGCGTGAGCGCGCCGGCATCGAGCGCAAAGGATGTCACGTTCAGCAGATGGTTGAGAATGCGCGTGATCTCGCAGAACATCGTGCGGATCCATTCTGCGCGCTCTGGCACGGTGATGCCCAGCAGCTTCTCGACCGCCATCGAGTAGCAGTGCTCCTGCGCCATCGGGCTCACGTAGTCGAGCCGGTCGAAATACGGGACGTTCTGCAGATACGTCCGATACTCCATCAGCTTCTCGGTGCCGCGATGGAGCAGGCCGATATGCGGATCGGCACGTTCCACAACCTCGCCATCCATCTCGAGGATGAGCCGCAACACGCCATGGGCCGCAGGATGCTGCGGCCCGAAATTCATCGCATGGCTATCGATCTCGACCGTCTTGGTCGTCTTCTCGCGAATTGCCGTATCGCTCATCTCTCAGCCCTCGCGATGCGCTTTCTCGTCTCCGGGGAGCGTCGTCATGCCCTCCCAAGGCGAGATGAAATCGAACCGGCGATAATCCTGCGTCAGCTTCACCGGCTCATAGATGACCTGGCGCCGCTCCTCGTCGTATCGCACCTCGACATAGCCGGTGAGGGGAAAGTCCTTGCGCAGCGGATGCCCGACGAAGCCGTAATCGGTGAGGATGCGGCGCAGATCGGCTTGCCCCGAGAAGGTGATGCCGAACAGGTCGTAAGCCTCCCGCTCCCACCAGGTCGCGCAGGGCCACAAACCACAGACGGAGGGCACAGCCGAGGCCTCGTCAGTCGTCACGATGACCCGGATGCGATGGTTCAGGGAGACGGAGAGCAGGTTGTAAACAACGTCGAAGCGCTCCGCCCGCTGCGGCCAGTCGACACCGCAAATATCCATGAGCTGCTCGAAGGCGAAGCGCGGGTCGTCCCGCAGGGTCTCCAACAGTCCGAGCAGCGAGTCGCGATCGGTATGGATCACCACCTCGCCGATCTCGACGGAAGCCCTCATCACGCGCGGCAGCGCGCCCACGTTTGCGGTAAGCTGCTGGATCGGTGTCGGGGGAATCGGAAGCGCCTCTTCGGCCGGGGCGGGCGACGGCGCCTCAGCCACGGAGGATCGTCCCTGTGCGGCGGATCTTCTTCTGTAGCTGCATGATGCCGTAGACCAGCGCTTCAGCCGTCGGCGGGCAGCCCGGCACGTAGATGTCGACCGGCACGATCCGGTCGCAGCCGCGCACCACGGAATAGGAGTAGTGATAGTAGCCGCCACCATTGGCGCAACTGCCCATCGAGATGACCCAGCGCGGCTCGGGCATCTGGTCGTAGAGTTTCCGCAGAGCCGGCGCCATCTTGTTGGTCAGGGTGCCGGACACGATCATGACGTCGCTCTGACGCGGGCTCGCGCGCGGGATAATGCCCATGCGGTCGAGGTCGTAGCGCGGCATATAGGCGTGGATCATCTCGACGGCGCAGCAGGCCAGGCCGAAGGTCATCGGCCACAGGCTGCCGGTGCGCGCCCAGTTCACCAGCTTGTCGATATTGCCGACCACGAAACCGCGCCCGGCGATCTCGCCGGTAATGCTGCGGATGACGTCCTCCTGGTCGGGACCAGGCGGCAGCATCTCGCGGTTCCAAGCGACGGGCAGCGGCGCGCCTTCGGTGGGATGCGGCAGGTCCACGACGCTCACTCCCAGTCCAGGGCGCCCTTGCGCCACTCGTAGATAAAACCAACCGTCAGGATCGCGAGAAAGCCCAACATCGTGAAGAAACCAAACAATCCGATATGGGAGAGGCTGACCGCCCAGGGAAACAGGAAGGCCACCTCAAGGTCAAAGATAATGAAAAGCAGGCAAACGAGATAAAAACGGACATCGAAGCGCCTACGGGCGTCGTCGAAGGCATCGAAGCCGCATTCGTAAGCGGAAAGCTTCTCCGCATAGGGCTTCTGCCGCGCCGCCAGTAGCGAGCCGCCCACCATGGCCGCGGCGATAAAGCCGGCGACGCCCAGGAAAACGAGGATCGGCCAATACTGCGCAAGGATGGGCTGCACCCTGACCTCCTCATGAACCAAGCGGCGATCGGCACAGCCGCGTCTCACCGCGCCTTGCCTTCCGCCGCAACTGCTAACGGAACCTATACCCCAAAGAGCCGCCTTGCCAGAGGGCGACCCATCACCCCGCGGTGTGCCGCGAGGCGTCTGGATGACAAGGATTGGCGGAGGAGCTTGGACTTCGCCGCTGGCGCGAGTGACGGGGCTCGAACCCGCGACCTCCGGCGTGACAGGCCGGCGCTCTAACCAACTGAGCTACACCCGCAGCGACGGGCGGGTGTTAAAGCGGCGGCGCGGCAGCGTCAAGCGGCGGCATGCGCGCGAGGACCCTGCGCGAGACAGCGCTTGCAGAGCTGAAAGCGCGGCGGCGGAGGCGACTATGCGCAAGCCGCGCGTTCCAGGGTTTTTCGACTTGTCTAGTGGCTGGTGGGCGGTGACGGTTTCGAACCGCCGACCCTCTCGGTGTAAACGAGACGCTCTACCGCTGAGCTAACCGCCCCAGCCAGACCCTTTGCGGTGCCGTGAACCCGCACCCTTGGGGCAACGCGACGCTCTAAGCACAAGCGCGCCGAGCGGGCGACAAAAAAGCGCGCGGACCGAAGCCCGCGCGCTCTTCTGGAAATACCTAAACCTTCAGCCCAACCTCAGTGCGGCAGGGAAGCGCCCTGTGTCGGCGGCGGAGTAACGGGCACCGGCTGTTCCTCAGGCTCCGTCCACTCGATCGGCTCCAGCTTGCGCACCAGCGCCCGGGCGAGAACCTCGTCGACATGCGCCACGGGGATGATCGTCATCCCCTTCTTCACGTTGTCCGGAATCTCGGCGAGATCCTTCTCATTGTCCTTCGGGATCAGAACCGTCGTGATACCGGCCCGCAGAGCCGCCAGCAGTTTTTCTTTCAACCCACCGATCGGCAACACGCGGCCGCGCAGGGTGATCTCACCCGTCATCGCCACATCGCGCCGCACGGCGATTCCCGTCAGCACGCTCACGATGCTCGTCGCCATAGCGATGCCGGCCGAAGGACCGTCCTTCGGAGTCGCACCCTCGGGCACATGCACGTGGATGTCTCGCTTCTCGAAGATCGTCGGCTTGATGCCGAAGTCGATCGCGCGACTCCGCACATAACTCATCGCCGCCTGCACGCTCTCCTGCATCACGTCGCCAAGCTTGCCGGTGCTCTGCACCTTGCCCTTACCCGGCAGCATAACGCTTTCGATCGTCAGGATCTCGCCGCCGACTTCGGTCCAGGCCAGGCCGGTCACGGCGCCGACCATATCCTCGGCCTCCGCCTCGCCGAACTGGAACTTCCGGACGCCGGAATATTTCTCCAGATTCTTGCGGGTGAAAGCGACCTTCTTGCTTTTCCCGACGAGGATCTCTTTCACCGCCTTGCGGGCGAGCTTGGCGATCTCACGCTCCAAATTCCGGACGCCGGCTTCCCGCGTGTAGTAGCGGATGAGGTCACGCAGCGCGTCGTCATGCACCGACCACTCGTCCGGCTTCAGCGTATGGGCCGTCGTCTGTTTCGGAATCAGGTGGCGCTTCGCGATCTCGACCTTCTCATCCTCGGTGTAGCCGGGGATGCGAATGATCTCCATGCGGTCCAGCAGCGGCTGGGGCATCTTGAGGCTATTCGCCGTGGTGATGAACATCACGTCGGACAGGTCGTAATCGACCTCGAGATAATGGTCCGCGAAGGTCGAGTTCTGCTCCGGATCCAGCACCTCGAGAAGTGCCGAGGTCGGATCGCCGCGCCAGTCCTGGCCCAGCTTGTCGATCTCGTCGAGCAGGAAGAGCGGGTTGGACGTTTTGGCCTTCTTCATGCCCTGGACGATCTTGCCCGGCATCGAACCGATATAGGTCCGCCGATGGCCGCGGATCTCGGCCTCGTCCCGCACGCCGCCCAGCGACATACGGACGAAGTTACGGCCTGTGGCATGCGCGATCGACTTGCCGAGCGAGGTCTTGCCCACGCCGGGCGGCCCCACCAGGCAGAGGATCGGACCCTTCACCTTCTTGCTGCGCACCTGCACCGCAAGATATTCGATGATCCGTTCCTTGATCTTTTCCATGCCGTAATGCTCGGCATCAAGGACCTTTTCGGCTTCAACGAGGTCTTTCTTGACGGCGCTGCGCTTCTTCCACGGGATGCTCAGCATCCAGTCGAGGTAGTTGCGCACCACCGTCGCCTCGGCGCTCATAGGGCTCATCGACTTGAGCTTCTTCAGCTCGGCAATGGCCTTCTCTTGCGCCTCTTTGGAGAGCTTGGTCTTGCGCATGCGGTCTTCGAGTTCGGCATTCTCATCCTTGCCGTCCTCACCCTCGCCGAGCTCCTTCTGGATCGCCTTGAGCTGCTCGTTGAGATAGTACTCGCGCTGGGTCTTCTCCATCTGCCGCTTCACGCGGTTACGGATACGCTTTTCGACCTGGAGGACCCCAATCTCGGATTCCATATGGGCGAAGAGCCGCTCCAGCCGATCGCTGACCGCGGGAACCTCCAGCAGTTCCTGCTTCTCGGCGATCTTTAACGTGAGGTGGCTCGCCACCGTGTCGGCGAGCTTCGCCGGGTCGTCGATCTGGTTCAGCGAAACCAGGACTTCCTGAGTGATTTTCTTGTTGAGCTTGATGTATTGCTCGAACTGCCCGACCACGGTGCGCGCCAGCGCCTCCAGCTCCTTGGGCTCGGCGCGTATGTCATCGATCGCGACCGTCTCGGCCTCGAAATAGTTCTCGGTTTCGGTGAAATCGACGGCGCGGGCGCGGCGCGTGCCTTCCACCAACACCTTCACGGTGCCATCGGGCAGCTTGAGGTGCTGCAGGATCGTGGAGACGGTTCCGACGCGAAAGATATCCTCGGCGGACGGGTCATCCTGCGAGGCGTTCTTCTGGGCCACGAGGAGGATCTGTTTGCCCTCCGTCATGACGGCTTCGAGCGCCCGGACAGATTTCTCGCGGCCGACAAAGAGCGGCACAATCATGTGCGGAAATACGACGATGTCCCGCAGCGGAAGCACTGGCATCCGGCTTTCGCTCGGAGGCGACGCCGCTACGGGCTGGGTTTCAGGCATGATGACCTCCTTCAAGGACAGTCGCCTCTGAAGCGGGCCCGAAGACTCGGCACCCTCATCGAGAGCTGTAATTCTAGCTGGGCGGCCGAAGCCCCCCGATCAAGTTAAGCGCGGCAGCGGTGACTAGACCGCAGGACCGAAGCGTTGAGCGTTAGCCGTCTTACGCGCTCTCCTCGGCCCTTTCCTTACCGTAGGTGAATAGCGGGGCAGCGCGATTCTCAGCCACCTCGCGATTGATTACCACCTCCTCGACGTTCCCGAGGCCCGGCAGTTCGAACATTGTCCCGAGGAGTATCTGCTCCATGATCGAGCGTAATCCGCGGGCACCCGTTCGGCGCTGAATGGCACGCGCCGCGACGGACTTCATGGCGTCTTCGGTGAACGAAAGCTTTACGCCTTCCATTTCGAACAGGCGGCCATACTGCTTAACCAAGGCGTTTTTCGGCTTCGTCAGAATCTCGATGAGCGCCGGCTCGTCCAGATCTTCCAAGGTCGCTACTACTGGCAGACGACCAATGAATTCCGGGATAAGGCCGAATCGCAATAAATCCTCGGGCTCGACCGCGCGCAGCACCTCGCCCGTCCGCCGCTCCTCCGGAGACTGCACGGTCGCGCCGTAGCCGATGCCCGAGCCCTTGCCCCGCGCGCCGATGATCTTCTCCAACCCGGCGAAAGCGCCGCCGCAGATGAAGAGGATATTCGTCGTGTCGACCTGCAGGAACTCCTGCTGGGGATGCTTGCGCCCGCCTTGCGGCGGCACGGAGGCGACGGTGCCCTCCATGATCTTCAGCAAAGCCTGCTGGACACCCTCGCCGCTCACATCGCGGGTGATCGAGGGGTTGTCCGACTTGCGGCTGATCTTATCGACCTCGTCGATATACACGATGCCGCGCTGCGCCCGCTCGACGTTGTAGTCAGCCGACTGGAGCAGCTTGAGGATGATGTTCTCGACATCCTCACCGACATAGCCAGCCTCGGTGAGGGTCGTCGCATCGGCCATCGTGAAGGGCACGTCCAGCATGCGGGCCAAGGTCTGGGCCAGCAGCGTCTTGCCCGAGCCGGTGGGCCCGATCAGCAGGATGTTGGACTTCGCGATTTCAACGTCATTATGCTTCTGGCCATGGGCCAAGCGCTTGTAATGATTATGAACCGCGACGCTCAGGACCTTCTTGGCATGTTCCTGGCCAATAACGTAATCGTCCAGGACCTTGCAGATCTCGCGCGGGGTGGGCACCCCGTCCCGCGACTTCACGAGGTGGGTCTTGTTCTCCTCGCGGATGATGTCCATGCACAGTTCGACGCATTCATCGCAGATGAAGACGGTCGGGCCGGCGATGAGCTTGCGAACTTCGTGCTGGGACTTGCCGCAGAACGAGCAGTAGAGGGTGTTCTTAGACTCGCCGGATTTGCTCACAACAGGCTCCTTCCCCGGACCGCGCCGGGGCCACCAAAATTCAGACTACGCCGCGAACGCTTAATCGAACAAGGCGCTTGACACCGGCCGGGTATTCCCAAATCCGGCCCAGGCTCTGGCAATGGCGGTATCGTCAGAGGACCTTGCCGTCTTCGGCAACGACAGGTCGATTCTCAACGACCAGATCGATAAGGCCGAACTCCAGCGCCTCCTGGGCGGACATGAAGCTGTCGCGCTCGAGCTTGCTCTCGATCTTCTCCAGCGTCTGCCCGGTATGCCGGACATAAATCTCATTCAGCCGCTGGCGAATCCGGAGGATCTCCCGCGCCTGGATCTCGATATCGGTCGCCTGGCCCTGAGCACCGCCGGAAGGCTGGTGAACCATGATCCTCGCATTGGGCAGGGCGAACCGTTTGCCGGCCGCACCGGCTGCCAGCAACAGGCTGCCCATCGAGGCCGCTTGCCCGATACATACGGTGCTCACCGGCGACCGGATGTATTGCATGGTGTCGTAGATCGCGAGACCGGAGGTCACGACGCCGCCTGGGCTATTGATATAGAAAGAAATATCCTTGGAAGGGTTCTCACTCTCCAGGAACAGCAGCTGGGCGCAGACCAGGGCGCTCATCTCGTCGAAGACCTGGCCGGTCAGGAAGATGATCCGCTCCTTGAGGAGCCGGGAGTAGATGTCGTACGAGCGTTCCCCTCGCGACGTCTGCTCGACGACCATCGGAACGAGCGTGTTCATGTAGACGTCGATCGGATCCCGATCCCTCATAGCTTGTCCTTTCCTTGCCCCGGAGGCTCCGTTTGGCAGCCCCGGTTTGGGCAATTCTCCACTAAGCCAGCCTCACCGCAAGCAGCTACGCGTGAGGTTCTGACCCGCCATCACCGGCCCCCATCGCGGGCAGCCTTGGCGTAGCGGACATCGGCCTCACCGCTATGTGAGGCCGCTCCGATTGAAATGGAAGGGGTGGTCTGCCGTTCTCAGCTTTCGGCGTCGACAGCGGCCGCCAGCTCTTCAGGCGTCACTTGCTTATCGGAGACCTGAGCCAGTTCAAGGATATAATCGACGACCTTCTCCTCGAAGATTGGCCCCCGCAGGAATTCCGCCGCCTGCGGGTTCTTGCGGAAGAGATCCAAAGCCTCCTTCTGGCGCGCGCCATATTGCATGGCGTGCTGGAAAACCGCGCGGTTCATCTCCTCGTTGGAGACCGTGATGCCGTTGCGCTGGCCGATCTCGGCGAGCAGCAGCCCGAGTCGCACCCGCCGGTCGGCGATCGCCTGATACTCGGTCCGCAGCGTCTCCTCGTCCTTCGCCTTGTCCTCTTCGTCCAGCCGGCCGGCTTTGCGTTCCTCCTCAAGCCGATCCCAGATCTGCTTGAACTCGCCCTCCGTCAGGCTCGGCGGCACCGGGAAGTCGCTGGTTTCGGCGAGGGCGTCGAGCAGCTGGCGCTTCAGGTTCTGCCGTGCTCCCGCATCCAGCTCCCGCTGCAACCGGTCACGCACAAACTTCTTGAGGTCCTCGAGATCCTCGAAGCCCAGCTCGGCCGCGATCGCATCGTCGAGCTCCGGCGTCTCGAAACGCTTGAGCCCCTTGGCGGTGACCTCGAACTCCGCATCCTTGCCAGCGAGCTCAACCGCGCCGTAATCGGCGGGGAAGGTCACGTTGATGGTCCGCGTCTCGCCGGATTTCAGTCCTTCGAGCTGCTCGGCAAAGCCCGGAATGAAGCCTGAGCCGCCGATCTCCACCGGCACATCCTGCGCCGCACCACCCTCGAAGGGGACGCCCGCGATGCGGCCAAGGAAATCGACGACGACAGCGTCGCCAGCCTCGGCGCCGCGCTCCTCGGTGATCTCGACCTCCTTGCGGCGGCTCCGGGCGATATTGGCGAGGCCCGCGCCAACCGCCTCATCATTCGGCTCGGTCTTCAACCGCGTGAGGTTGATTTGCGACAGGTCCGGGATCGTGATGTCGGGCAGCACTTCCAGCTCGAGCTTGAACTCGAGGTCATTCGCCTCAGCCATCATGTCAGAGACGAAATCGACCTTCGGCTGCGTCGCGGGCCGCAGGCCACGCTCGGAGAGCAGCTGCCGGGTCGCCTCGTTCATGGATTCATCGGCGACCTCCGCGGCCACCGCGTTCCCGTAGCGCTTGCGCAGCACCGTCATCGGAACCTTGCCGGGCCGGAAGCCGGGCATCCGCATGGTTCGGCCCAGTTCATCGAGCTTCGCCTGGCGCTTTTGCTGCAGATCGGCGGCTGGCAGCACGATAGTAAAGGCGTGCTTAAGCCCGTCTGACTGGGTCTCGGTGATCTGCATGAGGGCTCGGCACTCCGGGTAGAGTCATAAGAACAGGCGGATCGAGGGAGAAGCAGGCAAGCGGAAGTCGGCCAGAAGATCGGGCCGAGTGGTGCGGGCGGAGGGACTTGAACCCCCACGACTTGCGCCACCAGAACCTAAATCTGGCGTGTCTACCAATTCCACCACGCCCGCAGGCCCTCAGGCCGCAGGGGGGGCGCTGTACAGCACTAGCCACATCCCCACAAGCGGGATCAGCCAGAGCCGGAACGAAGTGCCGCCAATGCGCGCACCAGCCCATCCGCCAGATCCTCTGCGATCAAGCCCGCGCCGGTGGCTCCCCCGGCCTGCCGCGCCGCTTCCCCATGCAGCCAAACGCCCGCCGACGCCGCTTCCCATGCCTCCATGCCCTGCGTGAGCAACCCCGCGATTATGCCCGCCAGCACATCCCCCGAACCGGCCGTTGCCAGACTGGGCGGCGCGTTGTGATTGATCGCGACCCGCCCATCCGGCGAGGCGACCACGGTGTCGGAACCCTTCAGGACCACCACGGCCCCGATCCGCGCCGCCGCATCCCGCGCCGCACCCGGCTTGTCCTTACCCAGCGGCCCGAACAGCTTCGAGAACTCGCCGCCATGCGGCGTGATAGCGGTAACGCCGCGCAGCTTTTCGGGCGCCCCGGCGCAAGCCCCGAGCGCATCGGCATCGGCAACGATCCTACGCCCCGCCGCGATGAGCTTGGGCAAAGCCTCTCGAGCACGCTCCAACCCGAGCCCCGGCCCGCATAGCCAAGTCTTGCGCCGGTCGTCCCTGAGCAGCTCGTCGAGCGGCTTCTCGCTCACGATCAGACCTGGTTCCGTGGACCGCAGCACGTCGCCGCTCCCGACCACTGCAAGCGTCAGGAGGCCAGCGCCCACGCGCCGCGCGCCCATCGAGGCGAGCCGGGAAGCCCCGGCCATTTCGCTTCCGGCGAGAATGGTGAGCATGCCACGGGTATACTTCTGTCCCTGCGCTTCGAGCGCCGGCAACTGCCAGAGCCCCGGCCCATTGGCAAAGGTCTTCGCCTCCACGGCCCTCAAGGCAGCGTCGGGCATGCCGATATCCGCGAGGATACGTTTGCCGCAGAGGTCTCGCCCCGGAAGCAGCAAATGGGCCGGCTTGAGGCGGACGAAGGTCACCGTCATCTCCGCCTGGGGCGCATAGCCACGCACCGCACCCGTCGCGCCATCGACGCCGGAGGGTGTATCGACCGCCACCACCCGCCCCGCCGCGCGCAACACTTCGGCGACCTCTGGCGCGATATCGCGGCCCAGCCCGGCACCGAAGACCGCATCGACCACCAACTCGGCCCGGGCGGCTTCCGCGGCGACAAAGCCTCGCATCGATCCCGTCCATCTGCGCCGCATGACCGCCGCGTCGCTCGCGGCACGGGGCTCGGCAAGCGCCGCCACCGTCACCGGCCAGCCCTCCTGCGCGAGCAATCGCGCCACCACATAGCCGTCGCCGCCATTATTTCCCGGACCACACAGAACCAGCACGCGGCAAGGCCGGTAGTGCTGCCTGATCGCCCGCGTGACCGCCCGGCCGGCATTTTCCATGAGCGTCAGTCCGGGCACCCCAGCGCCCGGTGCCGCGCGATCCACCGCCGCCATTTGGTCGGGCGTCAGAAGATCGGCTGGCTGATGCATGAAACGTCTCCCAAAGGTGAGGCTCGACGAATGCCACTGGGCCTTACCGATCAAATGATCCACGCACTAAGCGGCGCAAGCCGGCGCAGGGGTGTCGTTGCGCTGCGCTCCCGCCTATCCTCAATCGAGTAGGCTCAATGGAGACCCCTCATGACCGCGGCCTGGCATCATATCAGCGGCCTTACACTCGGCATTTTCACTCTCGCCCTAGCCGGATCACTCCCGGCGACAGCTCAGCAGAGTGGCGCAATGTCCATGCCGGCCGCGTCTTCAGCAGATAGCGCCTTCGCTCACGGGATGAAGGAGATGCAACGGCAGATGGCGGATGCACCGATGACCGGAAATCCCGATCAGGATTTCGTCGCCGCGATGATCCCCCACCATGAGGGCGCGATCGACATGGCCGAAGTCGAATTGAAATACGGTCATGACCCCTTCCTACGCCGCCTCGCGCGCGACATCATCACAGCTCAAAGGCACGAGATCGCGGATATGAAAGCATGGCAGACACGGCACCCCATTCATGCGGGCGCCGCCCAATGACCGCCCTCATCACCGGCGCCAGCGCTGGCTTCGGAGCCGCGATCGCCCATCGCCTCGCCAACAGCGGACACCGCATCATCGCTGTCGGCCGCCGCGCCGATCGGCTGGAGGCGCTGCGACAGGAAGTCGGCGCGGACCGCGTGCTCGCCCTGCCACTGGACGTGACCGATCGCGCGGCGGTCGTAGCGGCCATCGCCTCCCTGCCCGCCGACTGGGCTGAGATCGATGTGCTGGTGAACAATGCCGGCCTCGCCCGCGGCATCGACAAGGCGCAGGAGGCGAAGCTCGATAATTGGCAGGCGATGATCGACACCAATATCGGCGGCGTCGTCTATCTCACCCATGCCGTGCTGCCAGGAATGGTGGCGCGCGACCGCGGGCACATCATCAATATGGGCTCGGTCGCAGGCACCTGGCCCTATCTGGGCGGCAACGTGTACGGCGCGACCAAGGCCTTCGTGCGCAACTTCTCGCTCAATCTCCGCACCGATCTTGCAGGCACCCAGCTGAGGGTCACCAACATCGAGCCCGGCCTCGTCGGCGGCACGGAATTCTCCGCCGTGCGCTTCGATGGCGATCAAGGGCGCGCAGATAAAATTTATGAGGGCACTACACCGCTCACGGCCGAAGATGTTGCCGAAACAGTGCATTGGGTCGTTTCCCTCCCAAAGCACTTCAACGTCAACACAATCGAGATCATGCCCGTCTGCCAGGCCTTCGGCGGCCTCAAGGTCATCAAGGAAGGCGGCTGAGCGCGGCGCCTAGCTCCACCGGCTAAAGCGCATCGATGATCACAAGGTGAACCGTCTTCGGCCCGTGCGCGCCAAGTTGCAGGATCTCCTCGATGTCGCCGGTCCGGGATGGCCCGCCGATGAAATTCACTGCCCGCGGCAGACGAAGACCATAGTCACGCCGTAGGAGCGCAAGAGCCTCCTCGTAACTCCCGACGATGCGCGAACGCGGCACCGCGCAGATCCAGAGTTCGGGCAGCAGGTTGAGGCTCGTCGGCGTCTCCGGGCGAGACGTCATCATCACCACCCCAGTCTCTGCCACCGCAGCCGCCGCCACGTTCACGCCGACCGAGTCGGCCGCTTCGGCGGCCCCCGAGCGCGTGGCGATTCCCTGTACCGCGAATCCCGACATACCCCGCAGCAGCAAAGGGTCGGACGCCATCACCACACGAGGCGGCAACCCCAAGCGCCGAATGACCCGCGCCGCCGCCGAGCCCAAACCCTCGATCTCCGCGACATGCTCGACACTCGCCGAAAGCCCCTGCGCCCGCGTGACGAAAGCCTGCACCGCCGCATCACCGCTGAGGCGGCCCAATGCCAGAGAAGGGCCGCCCGCGCCCTCCAGCCGCGCAGCCACTCCCGCGCGACGCACGGTATCGTCGCCGGTGACACCCAAGGCACGCCGCAGCGAGGACAGTACCGTCTCGCGGCCGCCACTCACCGCGCGCCGCCCTTCCAGAGATCGGTGAAAGTCGAACCCGTCGGCGCGGGCAGATCGCGATGGCCGGTCCAACCGCGCGCCAATGGCAACCGCGCCAGCTTGCCACGCCGGCCGCCCAGCCTCGCCAAAACGCGGGCGCCCAGCCGACTTGCAAAACGATAGAGAGTCGGATGCGCCGCAACGGTCGCCCAGAGCCCAAGCGCCCATCGCTGGGACCTCGCCACGTCCCGCGCATCGAACTGCTCCTCCCGCAGGTTCCGCATCAGCTTTGGCAGCGGGATCATCACGGGACACACACTCTCGCAGCGCCCACAAAAGGTGGAGGCGTTGGGAAGGTCTTTCGCCTCATGCAGCCCGACGAAATTCGGCGTGAGCACCGCGCCCATCGGCCCCGGATAGACCCAGCCATAGGCATGGCCGCCCACTGCGCCATAGACCGGGCAGTGGTTCATGCAGGCGCCGCAGCGGATGCAGCGAAGCATCTCCCGGTTACGCGACCCCAGCAGCTTCGAGCGGCCATTGTCCACCAGCACCACATGGAAGGCGTCCGGTCCGTCCAGATCCCGAGCCTCGCGCTTGCCGCTGGCGATCGTCGTGTAGCCCGTCGCGGATTGGCCGGTCGCCGAGCGGACCAGCAGCCGCAGCAGAACCAGCGCATCCTCCAGTGTCGGCACCACCTTCTCGATGCCCGTCAGCACGATATGCACGCGCGGCAGCGTCATCGTGAGGTCGGCGTTGCCCTCATTCGTGACCACCACCGCCGAACCCGTCTCGGCCACCAGGAAATTGGCGCCAGTAATGCCGACATCTGCCGACACGAACTGCGAGCGCAGCACATGCCGCGCCTCAGCCAGCAGCTCCGCCGGCTCATCGATTTTCCGGCTCACCGGCAGCGAGGTGTGATTGGCGCGAAACGCCTCCTCGACCTGGCGGCGGCCGAGATGGACCGCCGGGGCGATGATATGGCTCGGCGGTTCGTCGCGTAGCTGGATGATGTATTCGCCCAGATCCGTCTCTACTGGCCGAATGCTCGCCGCCTCTAGAGCGGCGTTGAGGCCGATCTCCTCCGTCACCATCGACTTGCTCTTGATCACCCGCTCGGCGCCGGCGTCCCGGCAGATCGCCAGCACGGCGGCGCAAGCCTCCTCGGCCGTGGCGGCGAAGTGTACTTGCCCGCCCCGCGCCTCCACTTGGCTGGCGAAATGCTCCAGGTAGAGGTCGAGATGGTCCAGCGTGTGGTCCTTGATCGCCCGCCCGGCCTCCCGCAGCGCCTGGAACTCTGGCAGCGCGTCCACTGCCGCACGGCGGCCGTTCACCAAGAGACCCTGAATTTGCGACAGCGCATGCTGCAGCGCCGGATCCTCAAGTGCCTTGGCCGACTCGGACTTGAACGCGTGGCTTTGCGGTTTCATGGATCCGCCCTCCCGCAAAGCGCCGGAACCTCCAGCCGCCCCGCGAGAACCTCCGCCACATGCCGCACCTCAATCGGCGACCCGAGGCGTGACAGCTTGCCCGCGATGTTCATGAGGCAACCGAGATCGCCCGCCAGCAGCAGCTTCGCCCCGGTCGCCTGCGCCTCCGTGCATTTGTCGGAAACCATCCGGTTCGAGATCGCGGGATATTTCACGCAAAACGTTCCGCCAAACCCACAGCAGGTTTCCGCACCCGGCATCTCGGTCAGCGCCAACCCCTCGACGCTGGCCAGCAGCTTTCGCGGCTGCGTTTTAACCCCGAGTTCCCGCAGCCCCGAGCAAGAATCGTGATACGTCGCTGTCCCGGGGAAGGCTGTATCGACGCCCTCCAGCTTCAGCACATCGACGAGGAAAGACAGCAGCTCGTAGGACCTCTCGGCGAGCTGCCGCGCACGCGGCGCCCAAAGCGCATCATCCGCCAGCAACTCCGGATAGTGATGACGAAGCATACCGCCACAGGAACCCGAGGGGATGACGATATAGTCGAAGCCCTCGCAGGCAGAGATAACCTGCCGCGCCAGTCGCTGCGCGCTACGCCTGTCTCCGGAATTATATGAGGGCTGGCCGCAGCAGGTGAGCCCCTCGGGAAGGCTAACCTCGCAACCGGCTCTTGTTAAAAGCTGAGCGGCGGCGAAACCCACAACCGGCCGGAAAAGATCGACCAGACAAGTCGGAAACAGCCCGACCCGCAGGGGTACCTCGCCGGTCACCTTTGGAAGCAACTCATGATCCGCATCTCCCCAGCAGCGGGCGCCACCGTCATGTGGCCTCGATGTCCTGGAAGGCTTGCCGCAGCCGTGACAACTAGTCTGTCGCGACGACCAGAGTCCCGTCCACGTATTTCGCCGCGGCCTTCTAACGCGCGACGGCGTCCATGTCTGTTCCGCATGAGTTCTCGCGTGTAATCATCGCGAGCGCTCCAAATCCAGCCCGCAGGCGATACCGAGATGACCGTTCCACACTTCGATCCCGTCGATTTCGGCCTCACCGGACAGACGGCCCTCGTCACCGGTGCATCACGCGGCATCGGCCAGGCTCTTGCGGTCGCGCTCGCACAGGCGGGGGCGGAGCTGGTGCTCGCCGGACGCGAGCCCAAAACCCTGGAGGAGACCGCCGACGCCATACGCGCGCTCGGCAGGAAAGCCTTTGTGCAGCGACTTGATGTTTCCGACGTCGCCAGCATCGGCGCGGCTTTCGCCACGATCACCGAAACCATCGGCGGGATCGACATCCTCATCAACAATGCGGGGATCGAGCAGGTGAAACCATCGCTCGAAATCGATGAGGCGTTGTGGGATAGCCTGCTCGACACCAATCTCAAGGGCGCCTTCTTCTGCGCCCAGGCGGCGGCCCGGCTGATGAGCAAGGCGGGACAAGGCGGCGCGATCCTCAATCTTTGTTCGCTGACCTCCGAGGTCGGCATCCCCACGGCGGTCCCCTATGGCGCCTCCAAAACCGGCCTGCTCGGCATGACACGCGCGCTCGCCACCGAATGGGCGCCGCTCGGCATCCGCGTGAATGGCATCGGCCCCGGCTATTTCCGCACCGCGCTCACCGAAGTCTTCTACGGGAATGAGGTATGGCAAACGGACATGCTCGCCAAGATCCCGCTTGCCCGCTTTGGCCGCATGGAGGATCTGATGGGCGCGGCGGTGTTCCTGTCCTCGCCCGCCGCCGCCTATGTCACCGGCCAGGTGCTCTATGTCGACGGCGGCTTCCTCGCCTCGATCTGAAAGCCTCATGGCCGGATCAGGGTCTTCAGCTTCGAGGTCTCGCCGCGAATAAGCCGATCGTAAGCCGCCGGGACATCCGCGAGCCCGATGGGATCCTCGGTCAGCCGCGCCAGCTTCGGGGCGAGTGCCGGCAACAAACCCAAAGCCTCGGCCTGCTCGCCGCCGAACACGCTGCAACCGCGCAAGTCGATCTCCCGCTCCACAATGAGATTCGGGTCAAGCATGCCCTCGCCATGGAAGATCCCGACCATGGCGATGCGCCCGCCACCCGACACGGAGCGCAACAGCACTCGCAGCACATCCAAGGAGCCCGTCGCCTCAAGGCAGAAACGCGGGCCGATGCCGCCACAGCGTGCGCCAATCACCACCGGATCGAGCGCAATAGGCTCGGCCCCCGCGACTTCCTCGAGCAGCGCTGAACGCCGCGCATTCCGCTCCGCCAGCAGCACCGGGCCGAAACCGAAGCTGCTCAGCAGCAGCGCCGCGAGACCGCCGATCGGCCCGCCCCCCGCCACCAGCACCGGCTCGCCAGGTATCGGATCGAGGCGCCGGATCGCATGCAATGCCACCGCCAGTGGCTCGCATAGCGCCGCGATCTCGGGCGCTATGTCGGACGCCACGCGCAGCAGACCCCGCGCCGGCAACAACACCTCTTCGGCGAAGCCCCCGTCGCACACCTCGCCGACGAAGCCAAGCGAGATGCAAAGATTGGCACGCCCAGCGAGACAATGCGGACACCGCCCGCAAGGCACACGAGAATCAGCGACAACGAGATCGCCCACGCTGAACCCAAGAACATCCGCGCCGACTTCAACAACCTCGCCCGAGAATTCATGCCCCGGCGTCACCGGAAGCTGCGCCAGCCACATCCCGGTGCGAAAATTATGGACATCGGAACCGCAGATACCCGCAGCGCGAACGCGAATCCGCACCTGATCAGGCAACAGCGCGCCCGGACGCGGAATGTCCTCGACCCGCAAATCACCCGGCTTGTGAAAGCGAACCGCCCGCACTGTCAGCCGGCTTGGATTTTGGCGCGAAGCGATGAAACAGCGCGCGCATGGCCGTCGAAACCCTCGTACCGCGCCAGAACTTCGGCATGTTTCGCGAGCGGCGGAAAGCCGGTCTTGGTGACATAGCCGATAGACGACCGCTTCATGTAGTCGAACACGGAAAGCGGCGAAGCCGTTTTGGCCGCCGCCCCGGTCGGCAAAACAGCATTCGGTCCGAGCACGAAATTGCCGATCGTCATCGGTGTATACTCACCGAGCAGGATCTCGCCCGCATTCTTGATCCGCCCCATCACGGCAAGCGGCTCGGCCGCCAGGATCTCCAAATGCTCCGGCGCATAGTCATTGACGAAGGCGATGGCTGCGTCGAAATCCTTCGTCAGCACGATCCCACCATGCGGGCCGCACAGCACCGCCTGCGAGAACTTCGCCCTGCCCTCCTCCATCTCCGCCCAATACTTAGGCAGCGCTGCCCGCGCCTCTTCCGCCACGCGGCGGCTGCTGGTGACGAGATAGGCGGAGGAATCCGGGCCATGCTCAGACTCGATAATGAGGTCCAGCGCCGCCAAAGCACCGTTTGCGGCACCATCTGCCAAAACAATCGCCTCGCTCGGCCCCGCCGGCGTTCCGGGATCGATGTGATCGGACAGCAGCCGCTTGGCCGCGACCACCCAAGGGCTGCCAGGTCCCACGATCTTGAGGCATTTCGGCACGGTCTCGGTGCCAAAGGCCACCGCCGAGACGCCCTGCGCGCCGCCGCATTTGTACACTTCCGTCACGCCAATCAGCCTCGCCGCCACCAACGTCGCCGCATCCACCGTGCCATCCGGTCCCGGAGGCGTCAGCACGATCAGGCGCGGCACACCCGCGACCTTGCCGGGGATCGTCGTCATCATGAAGACGCTCGGGAACGAGCCTTTTCCGCGCGGCACGTAGCAGGCGATGGACTCGATCGGCAGGAAGCGGTCGCCCGCGAAGACACCGGGCTGGATTTCTTTCAGCCACATGTCTTCGGGCTTCTGCGCCTCGTGGAAGCGGCGGATATTGTCGATCGCGAATTCCAGCGCGGCGCGCACCTCCGCGCTGACGGCCTTTGCGGCCGCGTCGAATTCGGCCTCGGTCACGCGCAAGGACAGATCAGCCGGCGCATGATCGAACTCATGAGCGAAGCGCCGCAACGCCGCGTCACCTTCCCGCCGCACTGCCTCGATGATCGGCTTCGCGCGATCCATGAAGACGGTCAGATCCGCTTCGGTGCGAGCGAACAACGCTGGCGGCGTCTGGTCCGCCGCGGTCAGATCGTGGAGATTCGGAACGGCGGTCATGCAGCCTCCATCTTGAGCGACTCCTCGCGGATCGAACGCAGCACTTCTCGCTGCAGGGCCACCGCCTGCGGACTGGAAATGCTATCCTCGTCGCGCGGCCGCCCAACACCCACATCGAATGTCCGCTTGATGCAGCCCGGCGCGATCCCCATGACAACAACGCGGTCGGACAGGAAAACCGCCTCCTCCACGTCATGCGTGACGAACAGCACGGTGAGCCGATGCTCCTCCCAGATGCGCGTCAACAACTCCTGCATCTGTCGCCGCGTCAGGGCATCCAACGCGCCAAAAGGCTCGTCCATCAGCAACATTTTGGGCCGGTAGGACAGCGCCCGCGCGATCGCCACGCGCTGCTTCATGCCGCCGGAAAGCTCATTCGGATAAGCGTTCGCGAAACGGGTAAGCCGCACCAATTCGATATGCTCGCGCGCGATCTCCCGCCGCTCGCGGCCCTTGTAGCCGGCGGCCTTCAGCGCGAACTCCACATTCTGCTGTGCCGTCAGCCAGGGCAGCAGCGTGTAGGTCTGAAACACCACGCCACGATCGAGCCCCGGCCCCGTCACGGGCTCGCCATCCACCAGCAGCGTCCCGGAATCGAAATCCATCAGCCCCGCGACAATCGAAAGCAACGTGCTCTTCCCGCAGCCTGAAGTCCCGACCAGGGACACAAACTCGCGATCTGCCAAACTGAGATCGATGTCGAACAGCGCCTGCACCCGCTTGGCGCCTTTGCCAAAGGATTTGTTGAGCCCACCGATCTGGAGCTTCGGAACGCTCATTGTGCCCGCGCCGCATAACGGAACAGCACCTTCTCCATCGCCTTCATCGCCTGGTCCGTGATGAGGCCGAAGATGCCGAGCAGCAGGATATAGCCGATGATCGTATTGGTCTGGAAATAGCGCTGCGACACGGTGATGCGATAGCCGAGCCCGGAAGTAGCCGCCACCAGCTCCGCCAGCACGAGCCAAGTCCAGGCCCATCCCAAGCTGATGCGCAGTGTGTCCCAGATGCCAGGCAGCGCCGAGGGCACCACGATGCGCATGAGAATCTTGCGCTCCGGCAACCCCAACGTGCGCCCAAGACCGACGAAATCCTCCGGCACGCGCTTCACATTATCCATCACCATGAGCACCTGCTGGAAGAAGGTGCCGATCCAGATGATGAGGAATTTCTGCGTATCGCCCGTGCCAGCCCAGAGGATCGTCAGCGGCACGAAGGCAACTACCGGCATGTAGCGCACGAAATCCACCAGCGGTTCGATTGCCGCTTCCCATACCCGGAAGCAGCCGATCAGCACGCCGATCGGGATCGACATCGCCGAGGCGATCAGGAAGCCGATGACGATGCGATAGAAGCTGATACGCGCGTCATCCCACAGCGTGCCATTCGCCGCGAGCTTCACCATCTGGTTCCACACGCCAGCCGGCGACGGCAAGAAAATCGCCGTCACGAAGCCCCCCGCCGTCGCAACCCACCAGATCAGGCCGAGCAGCAGAAACACGACAACGGCGATGGCGACGAACAACGTCCGGTCGATGCGCGCGCCAATGACGAAAAATCGGGGACGGCGGCGCATCAAACGGACTCAGTGATCAAGCAAGTAGCCACAATCTACTGCGCGGCCTCGACAAAGCTCGGATCGATAAGATCCTTCGCGTCGACCTTCGACGATAGAATCCCCGCCTTGGTAGCCGCCTGTTCCACGTCAAGGAAGGTCTTCTGAGCGTAACTCCCCTGCAGCACCTGCTTGTTCTCCGCGAGCGAATAGAAACGCACGCCATCGAACGCAGTGTTGAGACTGGCGAGGTCTGATCCAACTGCCTTGGCGATGATCCCGCGGTCCTCCGCCGTATTGGCTTTGTAGTCGGTCAGTGCATCGTTCCAAGCCTCGACCATGGCGAGAACCTGGCCCGGCTTTTCCTTAAGCACCGAATCCCGAACCACCAGAACGTCGCTGATCAAGCCAGGATCGACGCCCGCGCTGAACAGCAGCTTCACGTCATGGTTCTGCGCCCGAGCCGCGGTCAGATACGGCTCATAGGTCACCGCCACCGGGACCCGCCCCGCGATTAGCGCGCTGCCCGCATCAGCCGCCGGCATCGGCACCGGCGTCACGTCAGCGATCGTCATGCCTTTGGACTGCAGCGCGTAGTTCAGCAGAATGTCGCTCGTCGTGCCTTGCTCGAAAGCAATCTTCTTGCCCTTGAGATCTTCAACCGTATTTACGTCCTTGCCCGACAGGATCGCATCCGCCGTCATGCTGAAATCGAGTAGCATGATGACCTTGATCGGTAGCCCAGCAGCCGCCATCACCATCGCGGTATGGCTCGCGACATTGGCGCCGTCCAACTGACCGCTGGCGAGCGCGGCGTTGAGGTCCTTATCCTCGCTGAAATTGACGAGCTCGACCTTGCTCAGCCCGCGCTTCGCGAAGAAGCCCTTGCTCGCCGCGACATCCCATTGCCCGTAGCCGAGCCAGGGCTCAGTGCCGAGTTTGAAGGTGCCCGGTTCGGGCTTCGTCGGAATGCTGTCCGCCGCAAGAGCCGGGCGTATCGCGAGGCTGATCGCGGCGGCGGCGGCGAGACAGGCACCCTTCCAGATCGATAGGCTCATCGGTTTTTCCCTTGGAAGATGATCTGGGCGCGCCTGCGCCCACACAAAGACGCATCGCTCGCACGGTCCGTGGCTAACGTCACACGCATGGCAGCCACGAGGCAATCTCACGCCAAGACAGGACGAGCGTCAAGGCGACATGTCTATACATATTAAGAATTACGCCCTCCGCGCTCAGCCCATCCTCCGAGGCCGCGAGCCGGCAGGATTGAACCGAGCAACCAACTCGTGCCGATCTCCGGGATAGGTCAGCCGAACGCTCGTGATCGGCGTCCCCGCCTGCCAGGTCCGCCGCTCCACCTGCAGGCAGGCGGCACCACTGGCTAACACAAGAGACGTCGCGATCTCGGCATCAGCACTGACGGCGCGGATCGCGTGCTCCGCCTCGGTCCAAGGGATCTCCCGCAACAGCCAAGTCCCTGGCGGCGCCGTCTCGAAAGCCTCCTCCTCCGCCTGTGGCACGGCGGCGAGGTTCAGCAGCCGATCCTCATGGACGAAGGGGTGCCCCGCAGCCAAATGGCGCACCGCGATCGCCAGCACCGGGCTCCCCCGTGGCAGCCCAAGCCGCCGCGCATCCTCCGCACGCGCCGGCCGCGTCCCGCGGCTCAATACAACGTGGCGGTAAGGTTTGCCGCTCGCCGCGACCTCAGCCTTGATGTCGTGGATTTCGAGGATCGTCTCCTCTGACCGTGGCACGGCAACCACCGACCCAGATCGCCGCTTGCGAGCGATAAGCCCGGCCTCCGACAGCGCCGAAAGCGCCTTGTTCACCGTCATGCGCGAGCAGCCGTACAGCGCCGCCAGCGTCAGTTCCGAGGGAACGGGATGGCCCGGCGCCCAGTCGCCGGAGACGATACGGCTCTCTAGTGCCTGACGGATCTCGATGTAGCGCGGCAGACGGCCGTCCATGCCCACCCGTTCAAATTTGTCCCGCGCGTCGGCCGCGCCGACCCGAAGCCGTCATGCCACGGAGAGGCGCCGCCTGACGAGACGCCTGAGCTTGAGGCTGCGCCCGACGCTTGGCGGCGGCCTCGATCCGCGCCTGCACCCGCGCACCAGCGGCCGGCCCCGCCGTAAGTTGAAAGCGCGCATCATTCATCGGCTGGCCGCTGAGGCGATCGACCATCACCGGCTCCGCGATCGTGCCGGTATCGGTATCCTCGTAGACGACGCTCAACCCTTCCGGCGCGAAGTGCCGGTTGCCCCAGCCGAGGAGCGCCTGCATCACCGGCCGGAAATCGCGGCCGAGGTCCGTGAGAATGTACTCGTCACGCGGTGGCCGCTCGCTATAGCGCCGACGCTCCAGCAATCCGCTCTCAACCAGCGCCGCCAGCCGGCGCGTCAGAATATTGGGCGCGATATCCAGACTCTTCTGGAACTCATCGAAGCGCGTGAGGCCGTGGAAGGCGTCACGCAGGATGAGGATACTCCACCACTCCCCTACCCGCTCGAGGCTGCGAGCGATGGGGCACTGCATGTCGCCGAAGCTTTTACGTTGCATCCCGCCATTCTCCGGATGTCTCTATCATTATGCAAGTCTCACGCTCGATGCAGTGCGGGGGTTGCTTGAGGTCAGCCATGCACCGCCGACCGCCCTAGTCACTTGCACAATGCTATCGACTAGCGCAGGTTGATTGCAACATGCAAGCCACTGGGGCCGGAGGGCGTTCATGAGCGACCAAGTGCTTGAGAGACAAGGTGCCGCCGTCATCCCGCGCGACCTCGCTCCCGCACCCGTCAAAACCGCTCGTCTTTCCCGTAGGAAACTTCTGCTCGCCGCGGCGGCTCTGGTCATCGCGACGGGCGGCAGCTGGTATGGCTACGACTGGTGGACAATCGGCCGCTTCATCGAAAGCACCGATGACGCCTATGTTGGTGGCGACATCACCGTCATCGCCCCCCAGGTCAGCGGCTTCATCACGAAACTCGCCATCGCGGACAACCAGACCGTGAAAGCGGGGCAACTCCTCCTCCAGATCGACGACCGCGACTACCGTGCCGCCCTCGCCAAGGCCGATGCCGCGGTCGCCATGCAGCAGGCGTCGCTCGCCAATATCGCCGCAACCCGCCGCCTCCAAGAATCGACCATCGCGCAGGCCCAGGCGGATCTCATCACCACCAATGCCGAGACGATCCGCACGAAGGAAGACACCGACCGCTATCAATCCCTGTCCAAGGATCAGTGGGCGTCGCTGCAACGCTACCAGCAAGCCAACGCGACCTATACCGAGGCGGTCGGCGCCGACGCCAAGGCCCATGCCGGACTAGAAGCAGCCCGCCGCCGGCTAGACGTGATCGACACGGAAAGCCAGCAGGCGCAAGCCTCGCTCGCCGCCTCGATTGCCGACCGCGACACGGCCCGGCTCAATCTCGGCTATACCTCCCTGCGCTCGCCCGTGGACGGCGTCGTCGGCAACCGCAGCGCGCAACTCGGCGCCTTCGCCGCGATCGGCGCGCAGCTTCTCTCCGTCATCCCGGCGCACGACCTCTGGGTGGATGCGAATTTCAAGGAAAGCCAGCTCGCCCGCATGAAGGCCGGACAGCCGGTGAACATTACCGCCGATGTTCTCCCTGGCGAGGTCTTCCACGGCCATGTCGTCAGTCTGGCACCCGCCACAGGCGCCGAGTTCAGCGTCTTGCCCGCCGAGAACGCGACCGGCAACTTCACCAAGATCGTGCAGCGCGTCCCGGTCCGCATTCGCCTCGATGACGGCGCGTCCGAACTCGGAAGGCTGCGGCCCGGCCTCTCAGTCACCGCCTCGGTCGTCGAGCGGGATCGCGACGCCCCCAGCCAATGAGCGCCTTCTCGGTCGCGGCCGCGCCCGGCGCGCCACGAACCCTCACGCAAACCGGCAAGATTTTCGCCTTCGCCACCATGGCCGTCGGCATGTTCATCGCTTTGCTCGACATCCAGATCGTCTCCGCTTCGCTGCGCGATATCGGCGGCGGTCTGTCGGCCGGCACGGACGAAACCGCCTGGGTGCAAACCAGCTACCTGATCGCCGAGATCATCGTCATTCCGCTCTCCGGCTGGCTGTCGCGCGTGATGTCGACGCGCTGGCTGTTCTGCGCCTCAGCCGTCGGTTTCACCCTGGCCAGCCTGCTGTGCGGCGCCGCCTGGAACATCCAGAGCATGATCGCGTTCCGCGCGCTGCAGGGCTTCCTTGGCGGCTCGATGGTCCCGACCGTCTTCACCACGGCTTTCGCGTTCTTCTCAGGCCCGCAGATCGTCCTTGCCGCCGCGACCATCGGCGCGCTGTCCTCGCTGGCCCCGACCTTGGGGCCGACCGTCGGCGGCTGGATCACGGATAATTATTCCTGGCACTGGCTGTTCTTCATCAACCTCGTGCCTGGAATCTTCGTCGCTGTTGTGGTCCCGATCCTCATCCGCATCGACAAGGCCGACCTCTCACTTCTCAAAGGCGCCGACTATCTCGGCATGGTGCTGATGGCGCTCTTCCTCGGCTGCCTCGAATATACGCTGGAGGAAGGACCGCGATGGGATTGGTTCGGCGATGACAGCATTCGCGCGGCTGCCTGGGTCTCGGGCATCGCGGGGGTCGCCTTTGTCTGGCGCAGCCTTACCATCGCGCAGCCAGTGGTCGATCTGCGCGCGCTCAAAAGCTGCAACTTCGCCTTGGGCTGTTTCTTCTCCTTCGTCACCGGCATCGGCATCTTCGCGACCATCTACCTCACGCCGCTCTTCCTCAGCGGCGTGCGCGGCTTCAGCGCCCTGCAGATCGGCCTTGCGATCTTTTCGACCGGCCTGTTCCAGGTCTGCGCGATTCCCGTCTACACCGTGCTCGCCAAACGCATCGACCTGCGCTGGCTGATGATGTTCGGCCTCGGCTGTTTCGCCCTCTCGATGTGGTTCTTCACGCCGATCACCCATGACTGGGGATGGCGGCAATTGCTGCTGCCCCAAGCCTTCCGCGGCTTCGCGCAGCAATTCGCCGTGGCGCCGACGGTGACGCTGACTTTGGGCGGCCTCGCACCAAATCGCCTCAAGCTCGCCTCCGGCTTGTTCAACCTGATGCGAAATCTCGGCGGCGCCATCGGCATTGCCGCGTGCGGGACGATCCTGAACAACCGCACCAACCTGCATTTAGAGCGGCTCGCCGAACATCTGACCACCGCAAATCCCGCGATGACCGCGTTGCTTCAGCGAACCACCGCCCACGATACGGTTCTGGCTGGAGGCGATGCCGCGAAAGGTGGCGCCATGGCACTCAAATCCCTGTGGCTACTGACGTGGAACGAGGCCCAGACGCTGTCTTTCTCAGACGCCTTCCTCAGCATTGCCCTCTGCTTCATCATCGCAACGGTGATGGTGCCGCTGATGAAAAAGGTCGTCCGGCCGAAAGCGCCACCGGCTGACGCGCATTGACGCCGTGCGCCCAAAGCACTGCCTATTTCGCGAATAGCGCGAGCAGGCCTTGCAGTAACTGCGTAGGCGTCGGCGGGCATCCCGGAATTCTAAGATCGACCGGCAGCACGTCGCCCGCTCCGTTCAGACAGGCATAGCCACCGCCCAGCAGCCCGCCGCAGGTCGCGCAGTCTCCCACTGCCACCACCCATTTCGGGCTCGGCATCGCATCGTGCGTCCGCAACAGCGCCTCCCGCATATTCTTGGTGACCGGCCCGGTAACGAGCAGCACATCCGCATGACGCGGCGACGCGACTAAGCGCAGTCCAAAACGTTCCAGATCGTAATAGGCATTGCTCAGCGCATTGAGTTCCAGCTCGCATGCGTTGCAGGACCCCGCATCGACCAATCGCAATGACAGGCTGCGGCCCAGACGCCGCTGCGCCGAGACATCGAGTTCAGCCGCCATCCGCGCGATATCGCCGTCAGCCCCCAGCGGCGCCTTCTCCGTGAAAGGCCCGCGAAGCAGGCTTTCGAGCAGGGTGCCGCGCATCAGAGATCATGCCCCGCATAGGAACAATTGAACGACTTATTGCAGAGCGGGAAATCCGCGATGATGTTGCCCTCGACCACCGCCTCCAGCAAAGGCCATTGGAACCAGGACGGGTCACGCAGATGGCACCGTGCGACATGCCCGGCCGTATCGACCCGCAGCCAGACCAGAATATCGCCGCGAAAGCCTTCGACGATGGCCATACCCTCGCCGCCATGGGCGGGTGGCACCGGCACCTGGATCTCGCCATTGGGCATGCGGAACACAATTTGTTCGACCAGCCGCAAGGATTGCTCCACCTCTAGGATCCGGATGCGCAGCCGCGCATCGACATCGCCCTTGGTGAGAACCGGAATATCGAAGTTGAGCTCGTCATACGGCGCATAGCCAGGCCAGCGCCGCGCATCGCAGCGGCGACCGGACGCGCGGCCGACATATCCGCCAGCCCCGAACTGCGCGGCCAGCGCTGGTCGCAGAATACCGGTCCCAACTGTGCGATCCTGCAGCGAAGCGGTTTTATCGTATAGCGCCATCAAAGGCTTCAGATGGCTCCGCACATCCGGCACCAGCGCGCGGATGAGCGCAAAATCCGTCGCATCCAGATCCACCGCGACACCGCCGAGCACGATCCGGTCCATCATCAGCCGGTGTCCGAAACATGCGGCGCCGATACGCAGCACATCCTCCCGCAGCACGCCGCACCGCGCGAGCAGGATGGCGAAACCCGCATCGTTGCAGATGGCGCCGATATCGCCGAGATGGTTCGCGAGACGCTCCAACTCCGCCATCAGTGCGCGCAACCAAACCGCCCGGCGCGGCGGCTCCCATCCCATCGCGGCCTCCGCCGCCCGGCAGAAAGCGAGCGTATAGGCAACGGTCGAATCGCCCGAGCACCGGCCCGCCAGCCGCGCCGCCTGCTCCAATGGCATGCCCTGCAGACGATTCTCGATGCCGCGATGCGTATAGCCAAGCCGCGCCTCGAGCCGCACGATCGTCTCGCCATCCGCGGTGAAGCGAAAATGGCCGGGCTCGATGATGCCGGCATGCACCGGCCCGACCGGAATCTGGTGGACGTCCTCAGCCTCAACCGGGAGGAACTCGTAGGCCGCAGCCTTGGCCTGCTCGTCCCATAGCCCGTGATCAAGCCATGGCCGGCTATCCGGCAGACCGATCGCGCTTGTGCCGAAAAGATCCTGTGTGGCGCGCTCCAGCCGGATCGCCGGCGGATGAGCGCGCCCAACGGAGGGGTAGGTTCCATCCGGACAATGCAGACTCAGCACGAGAATGCGAGCCGGATCCACCGCATCCGCGATCGCCATATGGACCGCGCCGAAATCTCCCCACAGTCCGAGCAACACCAGCGCGCCATTACCCAGACGTTCTGCCGCCTCCGCCCATACCTCCGGCGAGACCGCAAGCCGAGGCCAAGGCCAATGACCGGCCACAGCCCAGCCCGGCAGCGCCAGGGGATCGAGTGTGGGGCCCTCAGCGATCATTTCAGCAGCACCGCGACATTCTGAAACCAGCCGACCATCACGCTGGGCAAATACAGCCCCGCCGCAAAAACCAAAGCGAGATGAACGAAGATTGGCACATAGGAGGCCCGCACCGCGGCATTGCTACCGGTCGGCTCGCCAAAGGCCAGGCGGTTCATCTGGAACAGCAGCGCGCCGAAAGCCACCAGCAACCCGATCACGGCGATGACAGCCAGCACCGGCGCCCGGGCAAAAGTGGACGTGATGAGAAGAAACTCGCTCGTGAAGATCCCGAACGGCGGTAGTCCCGCTATTGCCACGACCCCGGCGACCAGGGTCCAGCCAAGCACCGGATGGCTGGTCGTCAGCCCGCGGATTTCATCGATCCGCTGCGTGCCTTTGACCTGCGCCACATGCCCGACCGTGAAGAAAATCGCCGATTTTGTGAGGCTATGCATGACCATCTGCAAAAGCCCGGCAAAATTCCCCAATGGCCCGCCCATGCCGAAGGCGAAGGCGATGATGCCCATATGCTCGATCGAGGAATAAGCGAACAGCCGCTTTATGTCGCGGCGCCGATACAGCATGAAAGCGGCGAAAAGCAGCGAAACGAGCCCGAGCAGAATCAGCAACGGCCCAAACGCGATGGCACCCGGACTCGCCTCGATCAACATCTTGAATCGCAGCAGCGCATAGAGCGCCACGTTCAGCAGCAATCCGGACAGCACGGCCGAAACCGGCGTCGGGCCCTCGGCATGCGCATCCGGCAACCAGGCATGCATCGGCACCAGACCGACCTTCGTGCCATAGCCCAGCAGCAGGAAGATCAGCGCGACGTTGAGCAGCGCCGGGTCCAAGGCGGTCGCATGCTGAAGCAGGTTGCTCCAGGCCATCGAACCCAAACCCTCCCCGAGCACCGATACCGCGGCGAGATAGACGAGGATGGTGCCGAACAGCGCCAGCGCGATGCCGACACTGCCAAGTATGAAGTATTTCCACGCCGCCTCGATCGCCTCATGCGTTCGGTAGATCCCCACCATCATGACCGTGGTGAGCGTCGCAAGCTCGATCGCCACCCACATCAGGCCGATATTATTGGCCGTGAGCGCAAGGTTCATGCCGAACATCATGAGTTGAAAGGTCGCGTGATAAAAACGCAGATAGCCGGGCGTCAGCCGCCCGCTCTCCAATTCATGGCCGATGTAGCTCGCGCTGAAAATGCTGGTGGTGAGGCCGATCAGCGTGTTCAGCAGAATGAAAATAATGTTGAGGTCATCGATGATGAAGAAGCGCGTCACCGGCGGATGGCCCCGGAGCAACACAACCGCGAAGAGCAGCGCAATCGCGCTCGCCGCCATGTTCACCCGCGCCGACAGACGATAATCCTGCACCAGCGCCAGCACGGCGGCGGCCACCAGCGGCGTGAGCAGCAAGGCGCTCACCGGATTGAGTGGCAGCAGGCTCATTGTCGCTCTCCGCGGAAGCGGTCCAGCGCCTGCACGTCCACCGTGTCGAAGCGCTCGCGAATACGGAACAGGAAAATGCCGATCACGATGAAGGCGATGAGCACCGAGAAGGCGACGCTGATTTCCACCACCAGCGGCATCCCGCTCGCACCGGTCCCCGCCAGCACCAGCCCATTCTCCAGCGACATGAAGCCGATGATCTGACTCACGGCATTGCGCCGCGTCACCATGATCAGCAGACCGAGCAGCACGACGGAAAGCGACAGCGCGACATCCTCTCGCACAAGCAATGCGGCGCGCGCCGTCACCCGCAGCATGAGATCCATCGACAAGGCAATCAGGCCGATGCCCACCAGCATGGTCAACCCGGTCGAGACCGCGACCTCGATCTCGCGATGAATGCCCATCCGCAGCACCATGCGGCGCAGCACGATGGGAATTGCCACGGTCTTGAAGCCGAAGGCGATCACCGCCGTGACATAAAGATCGGGCAATTGCTGGATATGCGCCTGCCAGGCGACCGACAGGGTCAGCAGCAACGAGTGCAGTCTGAGGACATTGATCAGCGGCAAAAGCCGGTCCTGGTACAGCATCATGAGACTGACCAGCACCAGGCCGCCGGCAAACATATGCGCGACGTCGAAGGCAAAGGGCGTCATCACATATGCCCCGCGACGAATAACAGCAGCGTCGCCAGAAGCCCCAGCATCAGCGCGATGCCCAGGAAGTCGGGCACGCGAAACACCCGCATCTTGGCGATCGTGGTTTCCAACGTCGCCAACAAGACGCAGCCGATGACCATCTTGAGCAGATAGGCGGCGAGCGCTCCCGCATGCGCGAGCAATCCCGCGGCATGAGTGAGCAGTCCGAAAGGCGCGAAGATACAGGCGATCAGCGACAGATAGAGCAGCAGACGCAGCGACCCCGCCATCTCGATCATCGCCAGATGACGGCCCGAATATTCCAGCACCATCGCCTCATGCACCATCGTGAGTTCGAGATGCGTGGCCGGATTATCGACCGGGATGCGGGCATTCTCGGCCAGTGCCACGATGACCAGGGCGATCAGCGCCATGCCGAGTGACACGCGCAGCCCGCCGGTGTTCACCATGAATTCGGCGATAGTGGAGAGCAGCGTCGAACCGGCAACCAGCGCGACAGTGAACACCACCATGATCATGGCCGGCTCGGCGAGCGACGCGATCA
The DNA here is from genome assembly GCF_009766125.1 of Acidisoma sp. S159. NCBI lineage: Bacteria > Pseudomonadati > Pseudomonadota > Alphaproteobacteria > Acetobacterales > Acidocellaceae > Acidisoma > Acidisoma sp. S159. The sequence continues at coordinate 218,967 of NZ_LMUG01000059.1, read as the reverse complement.
TCATTTCGCGGCTCGCGCCAATGCCGCCGAAGCTGGTGCCGGCATCCAATGCCGCGAGCGCCTGCAGAAACCGTGCGGCACCCAGCAGTGCGACAATGGCGATGAGATCGCCGGTCCAGCTGAACAGCAGCCCTGCCTGGAAGGTCGGCACCAGCGCCGCCGAAACCCAGGTCGTGGCGAAGATGAGATACGGCGCGGCGCGGAACAGCCAGGATGTGCTCTCGGCCAGCACGACCTCTTTGCCAAGCAAGCGCCGCAAGTCGCGATAGGGCTGCAATACCGGCGGCCCGATTCGCCGCTGCAGCCTCGCCTTTAGCTTACGGACGAGCCCCGTCACGCCCGGCGCCAGAGCCAGCACGAGCAGCATCTGCAGAAGCTGAGCCGCCAGCGTCCCAACCATGCCGGCCGCTACTCCCACAGCGCAAGCGCCACGAGCAGCAGAACCAGCGTCAGGAACACCAGCCCCAGATAACGGCGGATCGTCAGGAACTGCAGGCGATTGAGCACGGTCGCCGCGGCATTCACGCTTCTCGCCACCGGCGCGTAGCCAAGATCCCAGACAGGGTCGCGGAGGATCCTTTGCAGCCGCGCGGGCCGCATATCGCCGGGCGGCGGCATCTCGACCTGCTCGCGCGACGCAAATACGACCGAGCCGAAAACGCGCCGGAGAGGTTGCGACAGGCTCGTCGCCGAATACTGCGCGACCGGGCCAGCGCCGGGATAGCCGCAATCCCAGGCCGGAGCGCGACGCACGGCGCGGGACGCGAACCGATGCACCGCGGTCGCCACGATTCCTGCGGAAGCCACCACAAAAGCAAAAACCAGAAAGCCATTATAGGAACTGCGGCTAGCCGACACCGGTACGATGGAAAGCCAGTTGCCGCCGCCTTGCGCCGGCATCGCCCCGCCGACGAGAAGGCGCGAGACCGGCTGCAACCAATCAATGACGATCGTCGGGAAAATTCCCGCCGCCAAGCACAGCGCGGCGAAGACAACCATCGCGCCGATCGACCACCGATCGGCCTCAACCGCTCCCTCGGCCGCCGCACTCCTCGGACGCCCAAGATAGGTTGTGCCAAAGGCCCGCACGAAACAGGCTGCCGCGAGCGCCGCCGCCAGAGCAAGCAACACGCCGATCGCCGGCACCAGCAGCTTCAGCCCCATTTGCGGCAGTTGCGGGCTGACGAGAATGCTCTGGAAAATAAGCCATTCCGACGCGAAGCCGTTGAACGGCGGCAGCGCCGAAATCGCCATGCTACCGACCAGCACTGCGGCCGAGGAAACGGGCATGCGCTTGATCAGACCGCCCAGCCGCTCAAGGCTGCGCTCGCCTGTCGCCACGATCACCGTGCCGGCGCCGTAGAACAGCACGCCTTTGAACAGCATGTGGTTCATCGCGTGGAACAGCGCCGCCGTCAGGGCAAGCGCCGCCGCACCCGCCAAGCCGCTCGCCTTGAATGCCATGGCGAGTCCGAGTGCCACGAAGATGATGCCGACATTCTCGATGGTGCTGTAGGCGAGCACGCGTTTGAGGTCGGTCTCCATCAGCGCGTGGAGCACGCCCATCGCCGCCGTGCAGCCGCCGAGTATCAGGACCGGCGCACTCCACCACCAGACCATCGGCCCGAGCAGGTCGAAGGTGATGCGAATGAAGGCGTAGATGGCGACCTTGGTCATCACCCCGCTCATCAGCGCGGAGACATGGCTCGGTGCCGCGGGATGCGCGAGCGGCAGCCAGATGTGCAACGGAACGAGGCCCGCTTTCGACCCAGCGCCGATCAACACGAGAAACAAGGCCAGCGCCGCCAAACCAGGCGGCAAAGGATGCGTGCGCATCGCATCGAAGGTATAGAAGCCTCCGCCGCCCGACAGCAGCCCGAAGCCGAGCAATAGCGCGAAGGTCCCGAGACTCGCCATGAGCAGGTAGACGAACCCCGCTCGCGCCGTTCCCGGGCTGCGCTGCGTCGACATCACAAGCGCCCAGGAGGTCAGGGACATGAGCTCCCAGGCAAACAGGAAGCTATAGGCGTCGGCCGCGAGCACCACGAGGTTCATGGCGGCCAGGAAGGCTGGGAAGAAGGGCAACACCCGGCCCGGCGTAGTCTCGTGCCGCCCATAGCCGATACCAAAGGCGCTCGCGCCCGCCGCGCCGATATTGATGATCGCCAGAAAGGCGGCGGCGAGCGCATCGAGGCGAAACCGCGCCCCGACCCATGGCAATCCTATTGGCAAAATTGTGGTTGTGGGCGCCGCAACAACCGAGACCGCGGCAAGCGTGGCGAGCACGAGCGACAGAAGCAGACAGCCGGAATAGACAACAGGAGTCGCAAGCTTGCCCCGGACCAGAGCGGTCGCGGCCATGGCGAGGGCCAGCAGCGCGACAACGCAGAGGAGAATGCCGATGATCACCGGCGGCCCTCGATCGCTTGCGCAGCAACTCGTGCCATGCGCGAAGTCACGTCTTCAGCCTCACGCCACGGCCGCCACCAGCGCTTGGCACACCTTCGCCGATCAGCACGACGCCAGCGACCTCCAGCGCAGTAATCAACTTCATCAGGGAATCAACGTTCCCGCGGATGACGCCATCACTGGCCTCCATTCTCTGAATCGTCGGCAGTGAAAGGCCGGAGCTCTCAGCGAGCTCGCGCTGGTCCATCCCCAGCAGGGCACGCGCCGCTCGCATCTGTGACGCCGTAATCATGCGCCTTCCCCCTCGGGATGACCTAGCTCGCGCGGGAAGACGTCTTGCCGGCTAAGGCGTCAGCGCGAACTCTAAGAAGTGATGTCTAAAACTGCATTTCATGAGTTTCAACCGCAATTTGCGATATGAATGCCTGTCTGTCGATAGTCGCCACCCTATCACCCGACTGTCGTTAGGATCCGCAACGGACGTTGCCGCACCAGCCCGACTTCTCGTTGGCAACGATCTCACCGAGGTTCACGGCCCGATGCAAAAGATCCGGACACCGCGGTTGGGTGCCTACGTGCCTTCACCGAGTATTGGCCCCCCGCACTTCGCGGAGGCTAGTTGGCGCGTTTCCAAGGGTCAGATAATCTAGACGCTACCGCAAATTGAGGCGTCACCGTGTGGACTGCCCAGCGTCCATGGGTATGCATTCGGCGAGCGCCGCGGATCAGATACGAGACCGGGTCTTTCTGCTGGTTGCCGTTCGGCTCCATTTTGTCGCAAGCGCGTCAACGGCGTGCGAGAGCTGGGTGAGATCGGCGGTTCTGGGATCGAAGTCGTTGCCGATCCATCGCCGCGTTTCTTCGTAGCTGTCGTGCGCCGTGTTGCTCATGATCTCGAGGAAATCCTCGTAGCCTGAAGGGCCACCGACGTCTTCGGGAGGGCATCGTCCGACGGCGTCGACCAGAAATGGAGAAGTCAGGCCTGGGATTGCGTTTTCAATGCGCTCGACTTTGACGGTGTGTTCCCACCCATCGCCGAAGTCGTAGAGATACTTCAGCGTCTTGACGCCGCAGTCTTCCAGGACATCGATGAGCCTAGCCTTCCTGGCGTCAAGCGGACCGTCTCCGAAGTCAGCGTCCGGTATGCCCCACCCAACGCCTCG
>NZ_LMUG01000059.1:206230-215385 GCF_009766125.1 Acidisoma sp. S159 | reverse complement strand
CGGCAAGGCCGTTTCCGCCGGTATGAACCCGATGGACCTCAAGCGCGGCATCGACAAGGCGGTTGTCGCCGTCGTCGAAGAGCTCGCCAAGCGCACCAAGAAAATCACGACCGAGGCCGAAATCGCCCAGGTCGGCACGATCAGCGCCAATGGTGAAGACGAGATCGGCCGCATGATCGCGGAAGCGATGCAGAAAGTCGGCAACGAGGGTGTCATCACCGTCGAGGAAGCCAAGGGCATCCAGACCGAACTCGACGTCGTCGAGGGCATGCAGTTCGACCGCGGCTACATGAGCCCGTATTTCATCACCAATGCCGAGAAGATGACGGCGCAGCTCGACGACCCGTACATCCTCATCCACGAAAAGAAGCTCTCCAGCCTGCAGGCGCTCCTTCCGTTGCTCGAGGCTATCGTGCAGTCGGCCCGTCCGCTGCTGATCATCGCCGAGGATGTCGAGGGTGAGGCTCTCGCCACCCTCGTCGTCAACAAGTTGCGCGGCGGATTGAAGGTCGCGGCCGTGAAGGCTCCGGGCTTTGGCGATCGGCGCAAGGCGATGCTGGAGGATCTCGCGATCCTCACCGGTGGCACCGTCATCAGCGAAGATCTCGGCATCAAGCTCGAGACTGTCACGCTGGATATGCTCGGTCGTGCCAAGAGGGTGTTGATCGAGAAGGAGACGACCACGATCATCGAGGGCGTCGGCAAGACCGAGGACATCAAGGGCCGCTGCACCCAGATTCGTGCGCAGATCGAGGAGACCACCTCGGACTACGACAAGGAGAAGCTGCAGGAACGTCTCGCGAAGCTCGCCGGCGGCGTCGCCGTGATCCGCGTCGGCGGCTCGACCGAGGTCGAGGTGAAAGAACGCAAGGACCGCGTTGACGACGCGCTGCACGCGACGCGCGCCGCGGTCGAGGAAGGGATTGTTCCGGGCGGCGGCGTCGCTCTGGCACGCGCCTCGCTCGTGCTGAAGGACCTCAAGGGCGACAACGACGATCAGCGCTTTGGCATCGAGGTGGTCCGCAAGGCCCTCCAGTCGCCGATGCGTCAGATCAGCGAGAATGCCGGTGAGGACGGCGCGGTGATTTCCGGCAAGGTGCTGGAGAATGCCACGTACAACTTCGGCTTCGATGCGCAGGTCGGCGACTACAAGGACTTGGTTGTCGCTGGCATCATCGACCCGACCAAGGTCGTGCGCTCGGCCTTGCAGCATGCAGCATCGATCGCGTCGCTGATGATCACGACCGAGGCGATGGTAGCTGACCGGCCCGAGAAGCCGGCCGCCGGAGGTGGCGGCATGGGTGGAGGCGGAATGGGCGGAATGGGTGGCGGCATGGGCGGGATGGGCGGGATGGATTTCTGACAGCTCTTACTGACCCGCTAAGTCGGGGGCGAGCCGCCCCCGACTATCCACCCTCTAACGCGGCGTCAGACTTTGCCTCGATGTCAGATCTCTCCTAATCGTTCTTCTCCCCATGGCCGTCGGGCGCCCACGTAAGACGCGAGAGAGCCTGTTGCACAAGAATGGGGCACCCCTGAGTTCATCCGCGCTAACAACACATACAGCAATTTGGGCTCTCCCCTTCGCGGTGATGGCGGCGGCGGAACTCCCGTTGCTCCCCTGAGAAGGGGGCCGGACCTCCAGCTGCACCAGCTAGGGGTGCTGCTTGGGTTTCCCGGTTTGCAGCCTCGCCGTGAGAGACTTTACCGTCTCCAAGTACTCAAGATAGGAGCATACACGCTACTAGGAGAGCCCTTGACCTTATTACTCGCTCTTCTGTAACGGGCCCCCGTGTGTCAATTCCCTCAAAGCGTGATCCCGTCGCCAATGTCTCTCTTCTGTCCGGGGTCAGCGCGAGGCCGCCACCTGATGGCATTTGATAAGGATCGGCCGGCCAATCTAGTGACGGGTCAAATCGGTACTGGCTGACAACTCCTAAAACGCCCGTGGCAGACGGCATGAAGCTGCGGCGGCCGCTGGCCCAGCCCACTAACAATCATTTGGCCCGCGGACCCCAGAGTAAGTTTAATTCAGCCCCTCCATCACGCAGACCGCGCCATGAAAGCCGCCCGACCGGCGCAGCTGTAAACGCCGCGCAAGCCGCCCTCGCGAGGGTAAGAGAGGCTTTCGAGATGAAGCGGCGCGCTATGGCCGAAAAGGGGCCGTACACGGCGCGAGCGGTTGGCCGCGCCTCGCCTAGCTGAAGGCGACAAGCCCCTGATAATCGTCAAAACTCATCGGTAGGATTCGATGTCTAGATGAGCATGAACGCCAGAGGAGATCATCCCGGGAGGCTAGGCATTCGGGCGCGGTCCTCAGCGCACAGCCTCATCTTCTTCATCGACTCTTCGACTAAGGTCTGCTTCATTTCGAAGCCGTATTTTAACCATACGATTTGAAAGAGATAAGCATGCCAGTTCTGAAGCAGGCTCCGGAAATAAAGTTCACCGCAAAATTAGATAAGAAATGCGATATGCAACATGACGCGTATGTTGAAAAACTGACAAAGGCCACCGCCTCAGTGCATGTTCAGTATGAAGACACGGTAATTGTATCATCTGGCACATATAATGGAGTCGATTCTATTGAAAATGCGATCACCAAACTGAGGAACGAAACATTCAGAAAACTTGATGGCGTAGACACAAGTACCTTTTATGTCGAGGACATTCTCATAGAGCAGAGGGATGGCCATAATACTTGTAGTGTTAAATATGGAAGCTTGAGGGCTTTCCCAGAGGCCCTTAAGATCCGTGTCGACAACATCTCGACAATCGAGGAAGCTAAACTAAGCTCTCACTTAATACTGGATGCCTTTCTCGTTTATTGCAGGGAGTATTTTTAATACTCCTGCAACGCGGTAGGCCGTCCTAACGCCGCTGCGGCGGCATCGGGTCCGGCACGAGCTTGATCGCCCAATCAGGCTCGTGGCCTCCAGTACCCGCATATCACTGTGCTCGCGCATCAGCAGCTTGGTCGGCGCCATGGTCTTCCGCCGGCAGCCAGGGCATCGCAGCTCGATGAAGCACTCCGGCCAGTCGGAGAGGATCACTGACGGATGAGTGACGGATTGGGAACCGATTGGCCACGCCAAAGGCGGCCGTACGCCGAGAGAGGTCCAAGATGAGCATGAAGGGCTAGCGGCCGTAGCTAGGAAGCGCCTAAAGTCTCTTTCCGTATTTAAAACAACTGATTTTCGTGAGCACCCCCTCCTACCACCTTTTCGTTGATGATAGTGGCCCGCGTCTCATCGATCATCCGTCGACACCTCGACAAGATGGGATGGATTATTTCGCGATGGGCGGCCTTCTCATCAAGGCGGAAGATGTAGATAGCGCTACAGCTGCTCTCGAAGTTATCCGCGCGAAGTTTGACATCACTGCACCTTTCCACTCCTCGAAAATGCGGAGCAAAACTAAGTCTTGGGCTTGGCTAGGAACCGATAGTGCGCGCGCCGAAAGGCTTATGACGGAGCTCAGCGCATTCCTTTGCTCCATGCGCGGGCACGCGACGGCCTGCGTGGTCCATCGGCCTGGCTATAGAGCTCGGTATTCGCATTATGCCGTCCACGAGCGCTGGCGACTCTGCAAGAGCGCCTATGCAATTCTGGTGGAGAGGGCGGCCAAAATCGCAGTCAGAGATGGCCGAAAACTAGCCGTCTATGTTGAAGAGACGGGAAAAAAGGAAGACGCTGATATCCGCGAATATCACCGAAACCTAAGGGCTGAGGGGATGGTCTTCAACCCAGCAACCTCCGGTAAGTATGCCCCTCTCTCAGCCGCCACCTTTGCCGAGGCTTTATTAAAAAGCCCAAGTTTTTTCAATAAGTCACTGCCGATGGGGCAGGTCGCTGACCTTCTTTTGTATCCGCTGGTTAAGGGTCGCTACGATCCGACTTACCGGCCTTATCGCGATATCGAGGCCGCATGCCGGATCATTGACGCCTCACTAGCGGCCGGGGAGGAGAATTTAGGGGTGAAATACTACTGCTTCGAAGGGCTCTAGATAAACAAAAGGCCCGGGGGTTGCCCGAGCCTTGTGTCCCGCCGTCATACGACAACGCCCGACCTCATTTGGTCCTGAGGACATATATGCACCAGATTCGTGAATTATTCAACTATGTTAATGCATTCAAGATTATATGTAATCAAAAACTACTGGCTTGACGTTAAATAGCGATCAGTTCGGGCATGGCCTCTATTTTCAGGAAAGATGTTGGGATATCATGCATTTTTGATCACATATACTGATGGCCGCGTTCCGTTTTGCAGCGCAGACAGGGCAGCCCCTGAACGCACTAGGCAGCTAGCCTATGAGCATCGCGACGCCGAGCGGTCAGCCCGAGGCTCTCGCTGACGCCGCATCGCTTACCGAAGACGATCCCCATGTCTTTGGGATCGATGCCCCGCGTCTGAGCATGGTGAGGCTCCATCCCCTTCATGAGGTATTTGGCTAAGCCGCGTGGAACGGGGATGCGCTGAACATCGATTGCGCCATGCGGCTTGTCGATGCCGCCGGTGACCTTTTCCAGCCAGGGCGTCAGCTTACTGCAGAAGAGCTTTTTCAGGCTGGGTGGGACGTGCGGACGTGCACGCACCAATGGATGTGAGTGTAGCCATCCTTGACCTCGATGACCCATGCATAGGTCGGCGGGCCCAGGCCGGGCCTCCCGCTTTTCCGCGCGAGCTGATCTCGGTAGCGGAGCCAGCGCGTAAAATGGTTGTCGCGGAGGCGCTCAAAAGCGGCACTGGCTAAACTAGGTGTGCAGACCGTGTGGGACATGTTCAGGGTCACAAACAGGTTCAGGGGCTGCCCTGTCTGCGCTGCAAAACGGAACGCAGCCAGAAAGTTGTTGGCCGCTTTGCGGTTCATATGAAGGGATTGGCGATGGGGAGGCATGCAGGGTGCGATGCGGCGCTAATTGCCGCTGTGTGGGGCCTAGTACTTTGGGGCCTAGTACTAAATAAGGTGTGTCGCGGGCTAAAATGACCCAAGCCCTGGTAGGCTTGGTGGTCCACCATACACACGGGAAGTCACGGCCACCAGCAATTTATCGTACGATCTTGATATCAAAAATACACGCGATTTAAGGATTGAAAAATTGCGCGTGTATGTTAGCGTGAGTGCATGGCAGTAAAAAAGCATATCAACATGCTGGCCGCGCTAGGCCAGGAAATCGATAACTCGAATGCCGAGAGCTCGCCGGCTAAAACGGCCGTTGCGAAGCCCCTGACGGCTGGCAGTGTTGATAGGGTTGCGGAAGCATCGAAATCTTCTTCGAAGATGCCGGGTCGTCCTCCCAGTGCTGAAAAGACTGTGCCTTTGCTCGTCCGGGTGCCGAGCAGCCTGCACGATTGGCTGACTGACCGGATGGTGAAGGAAACGAGAGAACGCCGGCGTCCGGTGACGGTTCAAACGATCATCTTAAAAACGCTCGCCGCTGCCCGTGACACTAGCAACTAAAGCCCCGACTAATTCCGGCGCAATTATAGGTTTTTTACCGAACGCACGTCGCACGGCGTCGGCCTAGTAGATGGCGAAAACCATCATCCTGATCGGCCGCAAGGGCGGCAGCGGCAAAACCACCCTTGCCCATGCCATCGGTCATGGTCTCGGATCGCTGCATACTCCGATCTCAGCGCTCGTCGTCACAACCGAGGCGGATAGCGAGGTCCCCAAGCAAGGCAGCCGCCGCTACCTGTCTGTAGACGACCGCAGCGGTGCAAGCCTTCAGGCCGTGCTGGAAAAGGCCTTCGACCATGAGAAGCTTGTCGTCATCATCGATGGCGCTGCTCGTCGACCCGGTGCTGATGCGGCTGCAGCCGATCTAGCTGACCTGATCCTGATTCCGTTCACAGCCTCGCGCCAGGATGTCGGCCTGGCCCTCATGGACCTTGAGCGCTTCCCCCAGGCCTATGCGGTGCCCAATCGCTGGCCGACCCATCCCGGCACCAAAGAGAGGGCTGCGAGGCTGCTGAACGCTATCCCCCACGATCGGCGGATGCCTCTGGTGCCGGCCATCCCTAAGCTAGCCGACATCTGTGACCATGAGCTCTACCCGCAGCTCGTGTCCGAATTCGCAGCGCCTTGCCGGACGCTGGCTGTCGAAGCCCTCACACGTATGAATTTAAGCGTGCAAGATTTTATGGATTCTTGATATCGATAACTCAAGTTATCACAAATTTGTTAACACATGAGAGCATGATGCCGAATATTCAGTTTGCCCGAGAGCTAAAGAGCCAGGTCATGGAGGCGCAGCGCCAATGGGCAAGCGAGCTTCCGAGACAGCCAGGCCAATTAGGTGGAACGATCACGAACTGGGCAGAGGGACCACCCGTCTACACCCCGGGTGAAATTCCGACCTACTCAGATTTTGAGCCCATCAGGCTCCTCGGCGTGCCTGCCGAATTCGTCGCCTATCTGCGCAAGCTCGGCAGCATCCCGTTCACGGAAAACTAGCCTTCGCCTCGCCTGGATAAATCTACAACGAGCGATGAGCTTTCTACAAACCCTTCCCAGCAATCCCCGCAATCTCAACCTCTCCATCATCCACGCCATCTAATCGAAAGAATCGACCACATGGGTGCGGCTCGATAAAGTTCCGTAAAGAGAACCATTAGGCGGACAGGCGATGACAATTTCAGACTGGCTCATCATATGCGCGACGATCGTGGGGCCGGTGCTGGCCGTGCAGGCCCAAAAATGGGTGGAGGGCTATCGCGAGGTCCGCGCCCAAAAGGTCACCGTATTTTCAACGCTGATGATCACCCGAGCCACTAAACTGGCCGTCGATCATGTGAAGGCGCTCAATACGATCGACATAGTTTTTCGGAACGACAAGAGCGTTACCGATGTTTGGCGTGAGTATTATGAATTGCTCTCGACCGAGAATCCGACTTCTCGAAGGAACGACAAATTTGTCGATCTCATGTTCGCCATGAGTAGCAGCCTTAAGTTTGGCTTTGACAAGGTCATGCTTCAACGCGTGATCTATCTGCCTCAAGGGCATGTTAATGCCGAGGTGATACAAGCCGAAATCCAACAGAACCTAAACCTCATGCTGTCAGGGCAGCGAGTTATTCAGGAGGGTGTCAAGCAAATCCTCTCGGGCGAGAAAGCGCTGAGAGTAGCCATTGAGGGCGGCATCACCCCCAGCGGCGGCACCTATGCTGGCCCGAAAGTCGTCAAATGAGTTAGCCTGACCTGATTTACTCGATCGATAACAGGAGACAACGACCAGCAGATAGTGCACTGTAGTACAAGAATTTGATCTAGATTGAGATTTAACACGGGCCGTGATGTCGAAGCGAGGAACCTACCCGGGCGGGCATAAGGTTATCAGCCCGAGGAGAACGCGGGCGTGGAACGAACCCTACATACCGATTCCTAGTCCGCCGCCGGTCGATCGTCTGTCGCCTTTTGAACAAGCCGTGTGTGACTTCCTGCGGGATCACGTGGAAGCAAGATTTGACCGTCGCCCTCCCTCATCAGTGCCCGAGATAATTGCGAAGCGCTATCCAGGGGAACAGCTGAAAGTTTGGGAAGACAACATCCTGAAATCCCGCCAGTACATACTCACAATGCGTCGAGTTTTAATGGCAAGGATAATAAGCAGGAGAAAACAGGGTGGCTAGATGGGCCGTCTTCGTGGAAGCCGTAGCTGACGGCCGTTTCGCCATCATGCGGCGCAATGTCGAGCAAGGGCCGGGCGAGCCCTTTATGCAGGGGCCGGATGGCGGCGAAGATAACAAAGGCTACACCATTGAAGAGTTGCCTTCAGTGCTGGGGAGCCAATACGGCCTCTCGATTAGCGAGATCGCGGCCTGCATGCCGAAGCCGAAGGCCTGAATGCCTCCTAACAGCCTTACCGAGGAAAATGCGTGCACACTTTATCGGTTTGCTCAAGGAACTCGGCCGACAGTGCCTGGAAGCCGGGCAGATTTAATGCGTCCTCGGCTGTGAGCACGTTGACTGCCGCAACCTTGGACCCCTCCAGCACCGTCATGACTGTAACACCCTTTATCTCACCGCCGACGAAATTGCCGGTGGCAGGCTCACGCCTGCTATGAAAGGCGGCCTCACTCTCATCTGAGAGGCGCTGCATTAGCCCTATGGGCCTTGACCTGAGATGCCCATTTTCGTCAATGTGCACCGCGCAATAAACCAAGATGTTCGGCGCGCGTTCCGGTGGCTTCTTTCGACCAAAAAGTCCCATCCCCTTACGTCTCCCTTGGTGCGCCAATTGTTGCACCTTCCGGCCTTTATCCGATAGCCGCGTAAAGGCCGAAAAGAAGCGATTCTAGGCGAGTATCGTTCTCGCCGCACCTACCCTAGCCGAAAACGGCCAGGGCCTTGGTAATCGCCAAATTTGCGCACGCGGATTGGATGCCGGGGCAGGGGGGCAGCCTCAGCTCTGCTTAGCAAGCCTACGATGTGAGGCTACTATGCGGCCTGACGACGCGGCGCGGTCTCTAATTCTGATGCGATCAATCTGGCGTCGGCATCGAAGCAGCTCGCGCCGCTGTCGGGCGGAATTCGAAGATTGAGCAGCTCGGCATATCGATGCTCCTGCACTTGGAACCTACGCGACAAGCTAGCGAACAGAGCCTTTGCCGATGGCGTGATGACCTCAGGCTCAGGCCGTTCTTCGACTTCGATCTCCGTCACCTTGGGTTTGCGCACGAACGGCTTTCGGACCAAGGTCTCAAAGCGAGCGTCGATAATCCAGTGCGTGTCGTCGCGGCGAATGCGAGCCGATTGTAAATCGCCGCGTGGTAGATCATCGCCTTGCAGATCAACCGCACCAAGCTGCGGGAGCACCGCAAGGGCAGGGGTGATCCACGTCGTGACGTGGTGAACAAAGGAAGCCAGCCTTCCTGATCCGGCTCTCTGCAAACTTGGGAAATGCACCTCGCCTTCCGAGCCTGTGTCCTTCGAGCTTCATAGCCAACGCATCGTCTAAGCACTCGGCTAGGTCGATGACGGCGGGTGATGGTAGGCGAGAAAGAAATTTAAGATCGGTCTCGTTTTTCTCATTAATTGCGAGGGCGCGTAATTCCTCACGTGCTCACGTGGGAGGATTGTGCCGGTACGCTTGAACTCGGCTCGCTCAATACTGACCAGCCGATTCCAGGTAAACGACAACAGCTCATCC
>NZ_LMUG01000059.1:206107-206220 GCF_009766125.1 Acidisoma sp. S159 | reverse complement strand
GCTGGGTGAGATCGGCGGTTCTGGGATCGAAGTCGTTGCCGATCCATCGCCGCGTTTCTTCGTAGCTGTCGTGCGCCGCGTTGCTCATGATCTCGAGGAAATCCTCGTAGCCC
>NZ_LMUG01000059.1:160601-206002 GCF_009766125.1 Acidisoma sp. S159 | reverse complement strand
ATGAGCCTAGCCTTCCTGGCGTCAAGCGGACCGTCTCCGAAGTCAGCGTCCGGTATGCCCCACCCAACGCCTCGGGTGGTGATCTCATAGAGGTGGCTATTCGTCCACCCGATCGCTGCCTGAAGCACGAGATGCAGGCGATCAAGCCGGATGGTCAGCGGCACGACAAACCGCCGCATCACCGTCGGCTTGACGCCGTCGAGAGTGACTTTGAGGACGGCAATCTGGGTGCTCATGCCGCCAGTGCCTTGCGGTCGTGGCTCCATCGCCACGGCAACAACTCGTGCAGCCGCGATGCCGGGTGATCCGCGATGCGGCGAAGAACATCGGCGAGCCAGGCTTGCGGATCGACGTCATTCATCTTGGCGGAGACTATCAAGCTGTACATCATGGCCGCCCTTTGGCCACCGCGATCTGAGCCCGCGAACAGCCATGACCTGCGGCCTAAGGCAATGCCCCTCAGCCCGCGCTCTGCCGCGTTGTTCGTGATGCAGACTCTCCCGTCCTCAAGGAAGCGCGCGAAGGATGCCCAACGCTTGAGCATGTAGTCGATGGCTTTGGCGACGTCATCGTGGCGCGAGAGCTTGGCGCGCTCACGGCGCATCCAAGCCTCCAGCTCGATGACGAGCGGCTGGCTGATCTCTTGGCGGACCGCCCGCCGTTCCGCCGGTAGGCGGCCGTTGATCTCGCGTTCGACATCGAACACCGCGTCAATTCGGCGCACGGCCTCCAGCGCCAGGGGCGACATAAAGACGGGTGTCTTGCCTTGCGCCTTGCGCTTAGCATTCAGAGCCAGATCGGCCAGGATGAAGAACTTCCGGCGTGCATGTGCCCAGCATGCTGCCTCCGTGATCGGCCCTGGTTGTCGGGCAGGATCGTAGAGCCTCTTGTAGCCGCCGAATGCATCAGCCTGAAGGATGCCGGCATAGGTCGCGAGATGGCCTTGCGGGTGGGCGCCGCCACGATCGCGCGAATAGTAGAACACCGCCGCCGGGGGCGCGTGCCCGGCAAACGGCCGATCGTCACGTACGTAGACCCATGATCGAGCTATGTCGGTCTTGCCCTTGGCCAGCACCGGCACCGTGGTGTCGTCGCCGTGCAGTCGCTCGGCGGCAAAGACATGCGCCTCGAGGCACTTGAAGATCGGTTCCAGCACGGCGCAACAGGCGCCCACCTGGTCCGCCATCGTCGACAGGCTGATGACCACACCCTCACGGGCATAGCGTTCGGCCTGCCGGTTAAGCGGCTGGTGCTGCCCAAACTTCTCGAAGGCGATCATGGCCAGCAGGTTGGGACCAGCCCAGCCACGACGGACAACGTGGAAGGGCGCCGGCGCCTGGCTGATCGTCTCACAGTCGCGGCAGCTGAACTTCTCGCGGACGTGCTGGATGACCTTCCAGCGCCGTGGGATGACCTCGAGCGTCTCGGTGACGTCCTCGCCCAGCTTGGACAGTCGCGCGCCGCCACAGCATGTGCAGGCTGCGGACCCGGGTACGATCACCCGCTCACGTGGCAGATCATCGGGGAATGGCTTCCGGGCCGGCCGCTTGCGGCTGAATGCGGCGACAGTGGTTGCCTTGGCTACTTCCCGCTCAGCCTGGAGTTCGTCCTCTGTGGCCGTGGCCTCCAGCTCCTCGAGCTCCAATTCCAACTGATCGATCAGACGGCGCGCACGTTCCGAGCGCGGGCCGTAGATCTCGCGCTTGAGCTTCTCGATCTCCAGCTTCTGCCGTGCGATCAGCGCTTCGGCATCGGATTGCTGGGCGCGTGCGATGGCGGCCTCGGCCTGGGCTGCATCGGCGCGCGCACGCTCCGCGATGAGCGCCGCTTTAAGCACCGTGACATCGTCGGGCAAGGCTGCAGGATCGGCCTCCATAAGACCGATCGAATCACAAATCGCGCCGGTTTTGTACTGCTTTCTCGGGCAAAGCCGCAGTTTGACCTAACCCGCGGACGTCGGCCGCCAAGTCAGCTGTGGATTGCGCCAGTCGATCGCTTCCAGGAGATAACCCATCTGCGCGGCTGTCAGCGGGAGGACGCCGTCCACCGTTTGTGGCCATGTGAAGCGGCCACGATCGAGGCGCTTCGCATAAAGAGATAAGCCCAGCCCGTCGTGCCAGATCGCCTTTATCAGGGATCCGCTCCGCCCTCGAAAGACGAAAACGTCTCCGGCAAACGGATCTCGCCCAAGACCTTCCTGCACCTGCAGCGCCAATCCGCGCATCCCGCGACGCATGTCGGTATGTCCGGTGGCAATCCAGATCCGCACACCCGCCGGAACCGGGATCACTCGCGCAGTGCCGCCAACACGCGACGCAGCGCGCTGAGATTGACGTCGCTGCCGACACGGACATGCTGTCCGTTCGCGAGCTCGATCTCAATCACCCCCGTTGCCGCGGCGGCGCGAGACACAGATGCCGGACGCACCGGATGACCGGCTGACGGGGAAGGCGACGTGGTGGCGCCGCTAATCATCTGCACCGGCACGAACATTGGAATATCCAGCGCTCCCACAAGCGCCCCCTCACGCACTTGCCGCCGCCACGTGAACAGAAGGCTCTCGCAGATCCCATGTCGAGCTGCGACCGCTCGAACCGAAGTGCCAGCCTCCTCGGTCTCGGCTACAAGTCGCAGCTTGTCCGTCGTGCCCCAGCGCCGCCGGCGTTCCCGGCCCGTGATGATCTCCACCACGCCATCCATCCTGCCACCTCAACCGCCGCCTTAAAGTGCTACTTAAAGCGGCAAGCGGTGCCCGCCCAGGCGGCCTTCGGCGGAGGCATACGGTGAGAGGGATAGCTACGCGAAAGGACGGTCGCGCCCCGTGGCCTGGAGGGCATTTTAGCTCGCCGGCGCGGCCGCATCTCACGCTGCATTAGAAGCTAGGTTCAGGACCGTTTACACGGCTCGACGCGGTGTGATTCTGGGGGCATCGGAGCCCCCCAGTGCCACTGCCGACCGAGGCGCAGATGCGCTGGATCGAGCCGTTCTTCCCGATCTCGCGCGGGCTGCGGCGCGTCGATGGTCGCTGTGTCATCAGTGGGATCGTCTACGTCGTTTGTTAAGCGGCAAAAAAGGATGCCTCCGATGCAGAGGTCATCTGCGAAGCCGCCCAGCGACCGACGATGCGCTTCGTCGCCGTGAAGAGTGAGGCGGCCCAGGCCAGCGCCGCCATCTTCCGCACCCGCGACCTGCTCGTCCGGCAGCGCACGCAGCTGATCACTGCCATACGCGGCCAGCTTTACCGAATACGGGCTCGCAGCAGCGAGAGGGCCAGCGAATCTGCCAAAGCTTCTGGAACTCGTTGGTGAGGCGGGAACTGCGCTGCCATCAGCAGCACGAGCCATGCTTGATGTTCTGGTCGATATGGTAGCGACGCTCAATGGTCGAATAATCGAGCTAGATCGAGAGATTGCACGGCGGGCAAAGGACGAAGATGTGCCCGCGCGGCTGATGACTATACCCGGCATTGGCCCGATTACGGCGACGGCGATCGCCGCCCTGGCGCCCCCTGTAGAGACGTTCCGAAAAGGGCGCGACTTCGCCGCCTGGCTCGGGCTGACGCCTGTTCAGCGGTCCACAGGCGGCAAACAGAAGCTGGGTGGCACATCAAAAATGGGCGAGCGCACCATCCGGCGCCTGCTCATAATCGGCGCTGCCGCTTTGGTGCGCCAGACAAGTCGGCGCGGACCTCCGGCCGGGTCGGGGCTCGCGCGCATGCTGGCTCGCAAGCCGTGCATGTTGGCTATTGCCGCGCTCGCCAACAAGATGGCGCGGACCGTGTGGGCCTCGCTCGCGCGCAACGAAGTTTACAGAGCTCCAGCTGTGACCGCTGCCTGAGCAGCGCTGCGGCCTGAGGCCGTCGAAGGAGTGAAAGGGCGAAGGCAAGTACGGCGCAACGGTTGATGAGACGGGATCGGCAGAGCCAGATAGACTCACCGTGCCTGCGAGCACGCAGGCCTGATATGGCGCCGATCCGCGGACTCCCTTCGGGCCCTAGGCAACTTACGGCCGTATCGCGAGGCCCGACAGGTGGCAGCACCCAACCACGCGTCAGAAGGCAAAAAATCCTCTTGCTTCTCCGGGGACGTCCACAGATGAGCCTATTCAGGCGGCAGGTGATCCTGCTCAAACCATGACGGCGCAGATACGACGGCCGAGGTGATGCTTGAGTTAATCTGGAGCCCTTCGAATCTGCGAGGAGCGATCGACTGAGGAACCGAGTGGGAGTAGGCATCAATCTTGTCAAGCATGCAGCAGGCGTCTTGCCTGAGACGACGCTGCCCCTGACGCTGGCGGAGGCGACCTTCACGGCAGCCGACCATTCCCTAAACACTTTAAGAGACTTTGGGGTAAACGTCGCACTCGAGGATCCTCGTTTTCATTCTGAGGTCGGCTTATCACAAGATGCAATACTATCGAGCGTGAGATTTCTGAAGCTTGATCGCTCGCCGATGCGTTTTAGCTGTTAAATCGATGCCCCATAGGCATTGGACGTAGCGGAACCGCTATCTCACTGTGGGTTGTGC
The DNA here is from genome assembly GCF_009766125.1 of Acidisoma sp. S159. Taxonomy (NCBI): domain Bacteria; kingdom Pseudomonadati; phylum Pseudomonadota; class Alphaproteobacteria; order Acetobacterales; family Acidocellaceae; genus Acidisoma; species Acidisoma sp. S159. The sequence goes on along the minus strand of NZ_LMUG01000059.1, from coordinate 201,476 downwards.
ACATTGTTCTCATGACCCTCAGTTCAACGGCCTTAACCGGAAGGGAGCAGAGCAAAAGTCGTGGAGTTGTCAAATACGCTCGTGGCGGCCAACGTCGCCGTGCGCGACAAGCCGGTGCCCCGCGGTTTCTCTCCGATACCCGGCGGCGCATCTACCAGGCTACTCGGCTTGATCAAGGCCTCTCCTCAGCTTAAGCCGATGGCAGAATCCATTCGAACATCGTGCTTCCGATTGGCCTCGGTGGGGGCATTACTTGCCGCAACTACAGCCACGGACCATTTCGGCCCATCGCCTCAGTATTTGCGCACCGCCAGCGATCGACAGGACAAAGAAATTCCATCGGCACATGATGGAACGAAGGTGCGCAATCCAGAAGCTATGCTCCCATCATTTCCATTGGCCCACCCAGCTACGACGATTCACAAAGCCCCGAAGCGCGCTCAATCGTGCGATGCGATGTTCTACGCTTTCGCTGCAACGATTTTCTCACGTAGGCCAGTGCACGAGTGATGGCAATTCTGCGCTGCATTGGCCGTCAAATCGCGATGGCGTATGGCACCGTCCTATTCTCAACCGTGTGCTTAGTGGTGCTGGGGAGACGCGTGTCCGCGGCGCGGAACGGAATCTGTGGCGCGCGGAATCATCTATCGTCTTGAACATGAGGCAAGCACAAATGGACCCGGGAATAATAGCAGTGAAAAGAGCCGGCGACCCAATGTCAGCCGCCGGCACAAAGCCAGCGCCGCCCTGTGTTTTGGTCATCTTCGGTGCGGGGGGCGACCTGACGAAACGATTGGTAATGCCCGCTCTTTACAACCTGGCAGGTGCTGGGCTGCTTGATCAGGGACTTAAAATCATCGGTGTCGATCATGTCGCCAACACCGATGATGGGTGGCGACAAGCCCTGACCGAGACGATGCGGTCCTTCACTGAGGACAAAACGGGCGAGTTTCACCCTGATGCCATTGACGAGACGGCTTGGGAGTGGATCAGCCAACGGCTGCATTACGTGCAAGGTGACTTCGAGCGGCCCGAGACCTATGCAACGCTCTCTGGCCACGTTAGCGGCAATGCGATCTTCTATCTCGCGGTAGCAGCACGCTTCTTCGGACCGGTCGTCGAAGGTCTTGCCGCCTCGGGGTTGCTCGCGGAAGGCGAGACCGGCTTCCGTCGCGTAATCATCGAAAAGCCCTTCGGCGCTGACCTTCCATCAGCGCAAGCACTGAATGCGCGCATCCTAAAGCTGGCGGACGAGAGCCAGTACTATCGCATCGACCATTTTCTCGGGAAGGAAACCGTGCAGAGTATCCTGGCCATGCGTTTTGCTAATGGCATGTTCGAGCCGATGTGGCGTCGCGAGTATATCGACCATGTCGAGATTACCGCCGCAGAGACGGTTGGCGTCGAGCAGCGCGGCGGTTTCTACGAGCCGACCGGAGCGCTGCGCGACATGGTGCCGAACCACATGTTCCAGCTCCTCAGCGTCGTCGCCATGGAGCCTCCTGACTCCCTCGCGGCCGAGGCAGTTCGCTCGGAGAAAGCCAAACTGCTTCAGGCCGTGCGCCCGATCCAGCCCGCGGATGCAGTGCGCGGGCAATATAGTGCGGGGCGACTGCTTGACAGGGAGGTCGTGGGTTACCGGCAGGAGCCGCACGTTTCGCCTGAGTCTCGCACCGAGACCTATCTGGCATTGAAGCTGACCATCGACAATTGGCGTTGGGCCGGTGTGCCCTTCTACATCCGAACCGGCAAGCGGATGGCTTCGCGAAAAACCGAAATCGCTGTCTACTACAAGGAAGCGCCCTATCAGATGTTCCGCCACACGTCGGTAGCGGGATTGGCAGCGAATGTATTGCGTCTGCAGATTGATCCTGTGCCAGGCGCGAAAATGCAATACAACGTCAAGGTGCCGGGACCAGTGATGAATATCGACGCGGTCCACACCACGCTCCGCTACAGTGACTTCTTTGCTGAGAAACCGAATGTCGGCTACGAGACGCTGATCTACGACTGCATGATCGGCGATGCGACGCTATTCCAGCGAGCCGACAATATCGAGGCTGGCTGGATGGCTGTGGAGCCGCTGCTTGCCGCCTTTGCTCGAGGCGAGGGAACGCCGGAGCTCTATTCCGCCGGCAGCGAAGGGCCGGCTGGCGCGGACGCGCTGCTGGCATCCGGCGGCCATCGCTGGTCGTCGCTTGCCGCGGAATGAGCGCGCACGCGAACATGCTGGATGCCGAGTGGCTGGAGCCGGATGGCAGCGGCGGCTTCGCCTCCGGCACCATCGGCGGTGAGAGGACTCGTCGCTATCATGCGTTGCTGTTGACTGCCAGCACGCCCCCGACTGGGCGGCTCGTGCTCGTCAATGGCGCCGAGTCGTGGGTCGAGAACTCAGCAGGGCGGATACCGCTCACCACCCACCGCTATCTGCCAGATGTCGTCTATCCGGATGGGTATCGGCATATCGCGGAATTCAGCCGCGATCCCTGGCCACGATGGACCTTCGTGCTGCCCGATGGCGCGGAGATCATGCAGGAGATCCTCGTTCCAGAAGGCACTGGTGAGACCATTCTACGCTGGCGGCGCCTACGGGGAAGCGGTCCGTGCAAGCTGAATGTCCGCCTGCTGCTCTCCGGGAGGGACTATCATGGCCTGCACCACGAGAATCCGACTTTCGATTTTAATGCTCGCTGCATCGGTGTTAAGGTGTGCTGGCAGCCGTATGCCTCCGTCCCGGCCATCACGGCGTTGACGAACGGCGCCTACTCGTCTTCGCCGGAGTGGTACCGCGACTTTCTCTATACCGCTGAACGTGACCGCGGCCTCGATTGCAGCGAAGATCTCGCATCGCCAGGTGTGCTGAGCTTCGATCTCGATCGCGACGGCGGGGCGGTGATAGTACTGCGGGCAGGGGACGCCGCTTTCGGCGACGCTGAGCCCTATGCGGAGAGCCTGGCGGCGGTCGAGCGACAACGCCGCTCAGATCTCGCCCCTCTCGCCCGCTCCGCTCGGAGCTATGTCGCCAGACGACAGAACGGCAAGACGGTGATCGCCGGCTATCCCTGGTTTGCCGATTGGGGTCGCGACACTTTTATTGCCATGCGCGGGCTGCTACTGGCCTCGGGCGATCTCGCGACCGCAGAAGCCATCCTGTGCGCCTGGGCCGATACGGTGAGCGAGGGAATGCTTCCCAACCGCTTCCTCGATCGCGGGGAGGCGCCGGAATACAATGCTGTCGATGCTTCGCTTTGGTACATCGTGGCGGTGCATGACTTCCTTGCACTGTGCGACGCCAATAAGACGCCCACATCACCTGCCGTCGCTTGTCGCCTTCGCGATGCCTGCGAGGCGATCCTGGGAGGTTACACGGCGGGAACTCGCTTCGGCATCGGCGTCGACGTGGATGGTCTACTGCGCGCTGGCGTACCAGGTGTGCAGCTTACTTGGATGGATGCTAAGGTCGGCGACCGCGTGATCACCCCGCGCATCGGCAAACCAGTCGAGATTCAGGCGCTTTGGATCAATGCGCTGCGTATCGCAGGCAGCCGCTGGTCGGCGCGTTGGAATGAGGCGGCTGACAACGCACAGACCGCCTTCGAGGCACGCTTCGTCCGGCCGGGTGCCGGTCTTTTTGATGTTGTCGATGTAGGTCATGTGTCAGGTGCAGTTGATGCGGCGCTGAGACCTAACCAGATCTTTGCCGTCGGCGGCCTTCCCTTCGTGCTGATAACGGGGGAGGCGGCGCGGGCGGTGGTCGAGGCTGTGGAAGCGAAGCTTCTGACGCCGCTCGGACTGCGCAGTTTGGCACCTGACGATCCTGCCTATATTGGGTGCTATCGCGGTGGCCCGGCCGAACGCGACGGTGCTTATCACCAGGGTACGGTATGGCCTTGGCTGATGGGCGGCTTCGTTGACGCCTGGCTTGCCGTCCGCGGTCGCAGCAGTGCCGCTAAACAAGAGGCAACGGTCCGCTTCCTCGCACCACTCATGGCGCATCTTGATGCCGCGGGCATGGGTCACGTCTCGGAAATAGCCGATGGCGATGCGCCGCATTTGCTGGCCGGCTGCCCCTTCCAAGCCTGGTCGCTCGGCGAACTCATCCGGCTCCGCCGCATGCTTGATCTTCACGACTGACAATGCAGGAGTCCCGCTTGCCCAAGGACCTTCCCCGTTTGGAGGCTCAAGCCCTGTTGCGGACGACTGAGGGCATACGTCTCAAGGCCCCCGAGGCGGAAGGCTGGCGTGACTGGGGTCCTTTTCTCAGCGAGCGCCAGTGGGGCACGGTGCGCGAGGACTACAGCCAGGGTGGTGCAGCCTGGGATTATATCACCCATGATCAGGCGCGCTCTCGCGCCTATCGCTGGGGCGAAGACGGTATTGCGGGCTTCAGCGACAGACACCAGATCTGGTGTCTCGCCCTTGGGTTATGGAATGGCCGCGACCCAATCCTCAAAGAGCGCATGTTCGGTCTTAGCAATGGCGAGGGTAACCACGGCGAGGACGTCAAGGAGCTCTGGTGGTATCTCGATGGCACACCGACGCATTCATACATGCGCCTGCTCTACAAATACCCGCAGGCCCGGTTTCCCTATGACGAGTTAGTGGCGGAGAATGGCCGGCGGCGCGGTCAGGACCGTCCGGAGTACGAGCTCGTCGATACTGGTGTCTTCAACGAGAGTCGTTATTTTGACGTCACGGTCGAATATGCCAAGGCGGCGCCCCACGACATTCTGATGCGCGTTACTGTCGTCAATCGTGGCCCGCAGGCCGCCACGTTGCATGTGCTACCTCAGCTCTGGGCTCGCAACACCTGGTCCTGGGACGCGAACAACTCGCGGCCACAGCTTCTGCTTACCGCCGCGGGCGCGGTACAGGTTACGCGCTCAGGAGCTCCGCCGATGCGGTTTACTGCACTCCAGAATGCGCAAATTCTTTTCTGCGAGAATGATACCAATCCGCGGCGACTCTTCGGCACTGATGCAGGGGGATTCTTCAAGGACGGCATTAACGACTGGCTGGTGAGCGATGACGCCGGCGCGATCAACCCCGAGGGCGTCGGAACGAAGTGTGCGGCCTATACCAGACTGGAGATCCCCTCAGGTGGTACGGAAACCCTTCGCTTTCGGCTCGCTTCTGCCGAGGCCGGCGCCTTGGACACGAGCGCTTTCGACGAAGTTGTCGTCGCGCGCATCGCAGAGGCAGACATGTTTTACGCGGCACTCCAGGCGGACCTTCCGGATGCCGAGGCGCGCAACATTCAGCGGCAGGCGCTGGCCGGCATGCTCTGGTCGAAGCAGTATTATCACTTCGACGTTCGCCGTTGGTTGCAAGGAGATCCGGCCCAGCCCGCGCCGCCGCCCGAGCGCAAGAATGGTCGGAATCGGGATTGGCCGCACCTAAATAATGCGGACATCGTCTCAATGCCGGACAAGTGGGAGTATCCTTGGTACGCCTCCTGGGACCTTGCCTTCCACTGCATCACCTTCGCTCTGATCGATCCGGAGTTCGCAAAAAATCAGCTCCTGCTATTGACGCGCGAATGGTACATGCACCCGAACGGCCAACTCCCAGCTTATGAATGGGCCTTCGGAGACGTGAATCCACCGGTGCACGCCTTCGCCGCTTGGCGCGTGTATCAAATGGATCGCGCGTTGACTGGGGAGGCCGATCGAGGCTTCCTTGAGCGGATCTTCCACAAATTGATGGTGAATTTCACTTGGTGGGTGAACCGTAAGGATAGGGACGGCCGCAACATATTCGAGGGTGGTTTCCTCGGTCTCGACAATATCGGTATCTTCGACCGATCGAGTCCGCTGCCGACTGGCGGCTATATTAGCCAAGCCGATGGCACCGCGTGGATGGCGATGTACTGCCTCAACCTGATGCGAATAGCGTTGGAGCTAGCTACAGAGGATCCCGTTTACGAAGATATAGCCACTAAGTTTTTCGAGCATTTCCTATACATCGCGGACGCTATGACCAACATGGGGGATGTAGATGGGGACACGCCCATTGGACTATGGGACGATTGCGACCAGTTCTACTACGACGTACTCAACCTGCCGGACGGGCAGCGCCTACCGTTACGCGTGCGCTCACTCGTGGGACTGATTCCGCTCTGCGCCGTGGAAGTTCTCGATAGCGAAGTCTTTGCACGCTTCCCCGGGTTTGCGAGCCGCACCCGGTGGATGTTGACGCATCGCCCAGACCTCGCTGCGCTCGTCTCGCACTGGGCTAAGCCGGGGAAGGACGGTCGCATCTTGCTCTCACTACTGCGCCGCCATCGCATGACGGCGCTTCTTAGTCGTATGCTGGACGAAACAGAGTTCCTCTCTTCGCATGGCGTGCGGGCGGTCTCTAAAGCGCATGCAGGCGCGCCTTTTGCTTTTGAGGCGGAAGGGATGCGTTTCGCTGTTGATTACGAGCCCGGCGAATCGCGGACGGCACTCTTCGGTGGAAATTCCAATTGGCGGGGACCGGTTTGGATGCCGATCAACTTCCTATTGGTCGAGGCGCTCCGCGAATTTGACCTCTTCTACGGCACCGATGTCACGATCGAGTGTCCCACCGGTTCCGGCATGCGTGTGAGCCTCGCCGAGGCGGCGGAGGAGCTGTCGCGACGGTTGGTCTCGCTCTTTCGGCCCGACATCAATGACCGCCGGCCCGTTCTCGGCGACTACGCCCTCTTCCAGACCGACCAACATTTTCGCGACCTCATACCCTTCCACGAATACTTCCACGGCGACACTGGTGCTGGGCTCGGTGCCTCGCATCAAACGGGATGGACGGGCCTCGTGGCGCTTTTGCTGCAATCGATGTCGCAGTCACGGCGTGGTCGAGGGGGCTGAGGCTCGCGCGATCCGGGTGGCGACGGCTTCAGCGACGGTCCGACCGCTCGGCGCGAAGCCAGATCGCCCGTTGAGTGGCGATCCCTGTCCGTCGAACCGTCTGCACCCGGACATGTACGCCGCCGAGGCGGCTGGCACCGCCCTGCTCGTCGTTGTCGGGCTCTCGATCGTCATCGCCTTCTGGGGCAAGGGCGCGCCGTTGGCCTCACTACCGATTGGGATGGGCGAGCGACGGCTGCTAAACGGCTTTCTGGTCAGCTGCATCGGCGTCGCCATAGCCTATTCGCCGCTCGGAAAAATCAGCGGCGCACATATCAATCCGGCAATCACACTGGCCTTTTGGCTCGAGGGCAAACTCCGCTGGCGCGACGCCGGATGCTACGTCGCAGCACAGCTGCTGGGCGGCGCCTTGGGCGCGGCAGTCTTGTTCTTGTTGTGGGGTAGCATCGGCGCCAGCGACCATTGGGCGGCGACAGTTCCAGGGCAGTCCATTCCCATCGCCTTCGCGGTGGGCGGCGAGATCCTCTGCACATTCCTCATGGTTGCGCTGGTATTCGTTTTTGCCAGTCGGCATGCGACGCAGCGTTACACGCCGCTTGTGAATCCGCCGCTCTTCGCGATCTTGAGTTGGCTCGAAGCCCCCATCTCCGGCGCTAGCGCTAATCCCGCCCGCTCCTTTGCGCCCGAACTGGTGAGCTGGAACTGGTCAGGCTGGTGGGTTTATTGGCTTGGCCCTGCGCTCGGCGCGGCGCTCGCGGTCGTCCTCCTGCGTTGCGACTTGATCGGTCGGCACAGCCCTTCCCAGGCGAGAATGTGCCATTTTGGGCACCCGGGTGGAAACTTGCCAGAGTAAGGGCCAATGGCGGTGAGGATGGAAGAGGTCCGCAACCCGGCGCCCCAAGGTCACATCGTCTTCGGCAATGCCGAGCGTGAACGACACGCCGGTTTAGTCGATCGCTGGTACACTGGAGAAAAGCCCAATCAGTCCTTCCGCCAGCGTTGGGTGGGCAAATATGGCGTCACGCAGCCCGGTATAGGGCATGCCGGCGAGCATGGCAGTTTGCACAATAGGCATTATTTCGCTCGCCTCGGCACCGATCATAGCGAAGCCAAGAATGCGATCGCTGCCAGCATCGATGACAGCCTTCATGAAGCCCGTGGTCTCCCCGGTCGTCCGCGTTCGCAGCACCGCCTTCATCGGCAGCTTGGCGACGCGATGCCCGATGCCCGCTTGCCGGGCCTGGCCTTCGCTGAGCCCGACGCGGGCTAGCGGTGGATCTGTGAACATGCTGTAGGGGACGAGACGGTTCGCCGTAGTGCGTTGGCCACCTGCCATGGCGGATTGCAATACGCGGCAGTCGTCATAGGAGACATGGGTGAATTGAGGGCTGCCGGCACACTCACCCAACGCCCAAATACCGGGCGCGCTCGTCTCCAGCCGATCGCCAACCTTGATGTAGCCTCTTGTGTCGAGCGCGACGTCTGCGATCTCGAGGCCGATGCCTGTGGTATTGGGCTTACGACCTGTGGCGACCAGAATGTCGCTTGCAGTGATGTCACGCGTACCGGAAGCCGTGCGGAGGTGCAGACGGATTTCCTGCCCGGACCGACCGTCAACGCGCAAGGCCTCGGCGGAGGTCACGATATCGATGCCCTCCTCTGTCAGGAAACGAAGGATCTCGGTGCCAATATCGAGGTCTTCGCGACTAGCTATCATCTGCTGGCGCTCGATGATGGTCACGCGACTCCCAAAGCGCGAAAAGGCCTGCGCCAGCTCGAGTGCGACATATCCGCCGCCTAGGACGAGAAGGTGTGCCGGTACGCGGTCGAGCTCAAGCGCCTCAATATTCGTGAGCGCTCCGGATGCGGCCAAACCCGGAAGCGGCGGAATCGATGCGCGCGTGCCGAGGTTGAGGTAGATCTGACCGGCCGTGAGCATGCGCGTATCGCCGCCATTCAAGACGACCTCCACGGTCCTGGGCTCGACGAAGCGGCCGTCACCTGAGACGAGCGTGACGTCGTTCGCCTTATATGCTTCCAAGATTGCTGCGCTCAGCTCCTCGACCATGACGCGCTTGCGCGCGCGCACTTCGACCATGTCTACCGAGAACGGCGCGGCGACCGAACCGAATTGCCCAGCATATCGGCGAATAGTCTCGATGATCTTCGCCGTAAATATCTCGTTCTTGCTCGGTAGGCAGTTGACGTTTGGGCAAGAGCCGCCGATCCAACGCCTTTCCACCACCGCCACGCGCTTTCCGGCGCCGCCGAGAGCGAGGGCGAGTTGGGTCCCACCCGTCCCGCTGCCGACAATTAGGGCATCAAAATGCTCGGCTTGCGCCATGGCATGCTCTTCCTCAGTCTTGGGTCTAGTTTTGGATCTAGGACAGAGGCCCTGGGCTCGACGCATCCGCGAGGTGCTCGGCAATGCCTCCGGCCTGGCCGGCCAATGTATGCGCCGTGTTGATCAGGGCAAAATGGCTGAACGCCTGGGGAAAATTGCCGAGCTGACGCCCGGCGATGGGGTCGTACTCCTCCGCGAAAAGGCCGAGATCGTTGCCGTACGAAAGGAGACGCTCGAATAGCGCCGATGCGTCCTGAGTGCGGCCGCAGAGCGTCCAGGCGTCGCAGAGCCAGAAGCTACAGGCGAGGAAGGCGCCCTCGTGGCCCGGCAAACCGTCAGCATTCGCTCCGTCGGTTCGGTAGCGATAGACGACACCGTTTTCCAATAGCTCACGCTCAATCCGCGCAATGGTTCCGAGAACGCGTGGATCATCCGCCGGCAGGAAGCCAAGCATCGGGATTTGCAATAGTGCCGCATCCACGACGCTCGCACCGTAATACTGCACGAAGCTGTTGCTGGCGGCATCGTAGCCATTCGCGCAGATATCCGCGTGAATCTCGTCCCGAGCCTGGCGCCACTCCTCCACCGGCCCTTCGAGCTTGTAGTCTGTCGCACTCGCGACCATGCGGTCGAAGGCGAGCCAACACATGACCTTCGAATATACGAAGTGCCGCGGCGGCCCGCGGACTTCCCAGAGGCCGGAATCAGGCTGTTTCCAGAGTGTGAGGAGGTTCTTGGCGATGGCGCGCTGGAGCGGCCAGACCGCATCCATGTCATGTAGTCCGGCGCGCCGCCCGGCATCGAAGGCGCCAATTACGGCACCGTAAACATCGAGCTGAAGCTGGTCATGGGCTGCGTTGCCGACGCGGACGGGGCGGCTGTCCTCATAGCCGGGCAAATGCTCAAGCTCGACTTCTGTTAGCCGGCGCTCGCCATGCAGCCCGTACATGATTTGCAGCTCATCCGGTGCCCCAGCCGTGGCCCGCATTAGCCACCACCTCCAAGCGCTAGCCTCTTCGTGGAAGCCGGACCCGGTCAGCGCGTAGATCGTGAGCACGGCGTCACGCAGCCAACAGTAACGATAGTCCCAGTTGCGCACGCCGCCGGGCATTTCCGGGAGCGATGTCGTTGGAGCTGCAACGATACCGCCGGTCGGACGATAGGTCAGCGCTTTGAGCGTGACGAGCGAACGCCGCACTGTCTCGGCGTGGGGACCGGCATAGGTGCAACCTTGCGCCCATAGGCTCCATTCTCTCGCGGTCCGTCGCATGAGCGCATGAGGATCGCGCGGTAGCGGTGGCTCGAGATGTGAGGGAAACCATTCGAGCATCGTCGCCACATCCTGGCCGGCGGCCACGTGAAAGCGAGCCTGAGTGGCGAAATCCACATTATCGAGATCGACACTGCTGCTGATGCGCACGGCATCCGGCCCGGCGATCGCGACGATCATACCCTCCTTGCGCTCTACCCAGGGCGCCCAGGCGCCATAGTTGAAGCGCAGCCTCAGATCCATGGTGATTTCGACTGTGCCTTCGAGCCCGTGGACGATACGGACCAGCTCATGCGTTCCGCCTATCGCCGGCAGCGGCATGAGGTCGAATACCATGGCCTTGCCGGCGCCAGTCTCGATGGTGGTTTCGAGGATCATTGTGTCCGGGAGGTAGCGTCGGGTTACGCGCGCGGTTGAATCACTCGCAGCGAGCTGCCAGGCGCCATGGTCGCGATGGCCGAGAAGCGACGCGAAGATCGCTTCCGAGTCGAAGCGGGGCAGGCAGAGCCATTCGATCGTGCCATCGCGATGCACCAGCGCCGCGCCTTCCGTTGATCCGATTAGTGCATAGTCCTCAATGGGACGGCGTGGTTTCGCCTTATTCGTCATCATCTCGCCTCCCCTGCGCCGCTCAAAGCCGGGCCCGAATGGCGTCCGCGACGCGTAGTGCGTTGGCAACGATCGTGAGGGTCGGGTTCACTGCGCCGATCGAGGGAAAGAAACTCGCATCAGCAAGATAGAGATTATCCACCTCGTGTGCGCGGCAATCTAGGTCGAGCACCGAGGTGCGGGAATCAGCGCCAAAACGTGCGGTGCCGGCCTGATGGGCGGTGCCACCGATCGGGATGTTCTTGCCCAGGTAGAGGTTGCGCTCTATCAGCACGTGCGGATGGCCGGCTTTGTCCAGCACCTGAGTGAGCTTGCGCTTGAGATGGGTGAGAGCTTGCGGATTGGTTTCAACGAGGTCGAGGTGGACCTGGCTGCCTTTATAGTGAATACGGTTGTCAGGGTGCGGCAGGTCCTCCGCCTGAAGCCAGAAATCCATCGAGTGTCGAGCCATCTGCTCGAAGGGCATTTCGGGCAACCATTTAAGAAGATGGGGGAGAGTTTCACCGCGAATCTGATCTGAATGGCTCGTTGCGCACATCTGAACTAGACCAAGTGGGAAGTCCCAGTCGTCGGCGCCAAAATAGAAGTCACTCAGCGCGAGAGTCTTCTGGAAGACGGTCTCATTCGGTTCCTTCATAATCGCCGCAAGAACACTCATATGATGGCGCATGTAGTTTCTCCCAAGCTGCCCGGACCCATTTGCGAGTCCTTGCGGATGTGCGTCATTTGCTGAACGCAGGAGAAGGAGCGCTGATGACAGCGCACCACAAGCGACAACGACGATATCTGCGGAGTAGACCTCCTGCTCTCCTCTGCGGGTGACATGCACGGAATCGATCCGCCGACCAGAGTGATCGGTGCTGAGGTGTGAGACATAGGCGTTCGTCAGAAGCGTGACGTTGTCGTTCTCCGCTAGCATGGGGTCGATGCAGACGATCTGAGCATCGGCCTTGCCGTTCAGTGGGCATGGGAAGCCGTCGAAAAAGCTGCAGCGGATGCAGGTGCTGGTCCTGGTCGGCTCACCGTTCTTCTCGTCGAGGAGAATGCCAAGCGGTAGATGAAACGGGTTGAGGCCGATGCCGCGTAGGTCATCCGCAAGCTGCGCGATCCGTGGCTCGTGGCTGACGGCTGGAAAGGGAAAAGGCGTGCTCGTCCAGGGTTCAAGCGGATCCTCGCCGCGCTGGCCATGGACTTGAAACAGGCACTCAGCCTCACCGTAGTAGGGCTCGAAGGTGTCGTAGCCGACCGGCCAAGCAGGCGAAACGCCACCCGCATGCGTGACTTCGCCGAAATCGCGCTCGCGCAACCGGAGCAATGCCGCCCCGTAAACTTTGGAATTCCCGCCAACAAAGTAGTGCAGCGCCGGGCTAAAATTGGCGCCCTCGGCGTTTGTCCAGGTCTCCTGGGCCTGGTACAGACCCTCAACAAAGACGTCCTGCGAGCTCCAATTGCGTTCTGAGCGCTTAAGGTAGTCGCCACGCTCCAGAATGAGAATGCGCTTTCCCGTCGGCGCCAGGCGTTGGGCAAGGGAAGCGCCACCGGGCCCACTGCCGATGACGATGATATCGTAGCGTCCTGTCGGCACCGGCCCTTACTCCTTGCCCGCCGAGCGCACTGCAACCGGTTGTGGTTTGACGAACTCCAGACTTGGCGCCGACCTATAATTCACCGACGAGCACAACAGACAGAGCGATGCCGCCAAGAGAACCAGGTCCTTAAGAAGGAATTGGCCAACCGGGCCGGAGAGCGCTGGAAAGCCACCCGCCGCCGGTTCGGCGACGCCAGGCGTCGAGAGGAAGAACGTGAGGGTGATTAAGTAAGTGACGCTGGACATGGCCGCGCCCAGCGCCGAGGCGATCGGGTTGAACGCTCCGATCGCGAGAGCGATGCCCGTGGAGAGCTCAATCGAGCCGATAATGTCGCTCGCCCCTTGCACGCCAAACAAGGGATGTAGCCAGCTTAGGATCGGGCTATGTGCGATGAAGGGCGCGATCCCGGTCGCCGCATAATTGGTATATTTTTCGGCCCCGAACCATACGAAGACGATCACGAGAGCCCAGCGCAGCAGCGCCAATGCCGTATGGGAGCCTGTCGTTCGCTCGGCGATACGTAGCGATGGCATCATGGTCGATCTCCACTAAACCACGCGGCGGCGCGAGCCGCGTTCATTGAATCTTGCATTGCGCCGTAAGCTAAGGGGACTGAGAGATACCTTTCAGGCATCGTTTTGATTCAGACCGGACGAGCGCATTTACCCCTAGGTCCTCTAGAACGGCCGAGTAGCCTGTGGCGGAGTCCAGCGAGAAACAGGAAGTTAGCAATGCCCAGCGGCTTCGCCTGGTATCGATAGCCTCTCAATGGCCGATAGCGAAACACGAGAGTTGCCGGGTAAGCCGCCAGACGATCTCGGATACAGGAAATCCGATAAGGAATCTGTAGTCCTTTTCCCCGGGTAGTGAGACCCGACTTGCGAGAACACTCACAATGCTGATGCGGTTTTCGACCTTCATGCAAGAGCTGCACGATCATCAAAATGATGCCTATTAGGCATTGGCAGATTTCGCATGGACAGCCCCTTACTCCAGGCCACTACGCAGTTCCGAATGTGTGGATGAGATCGGCTTCTTGGCCGAATAACACAAGAGGGCAGGGGCGTCTGCGTATGTCGAACCGATAAGGGAGATCGCGACGTGTCGAGAGTTTGGATGGGACTGCCGGCTGCAGCCGTGCTTGCGTGCATGGGATCTGGACTTGCGCAGGCCGCTTGCACGCAGAACGACATAAAGCTCAAGTACACCGAAATCGGCCAGCTTATTCAGGCTGAGATGGCGGGGAGCTTGTCCAACGCCCAGGCTATGATGACGCAGATGCATATGATTCAGGATCAGATGACTACGGGCGAAATTAACTCTGATCAGTTCTGCCGACAGTACGATGCGCTTATTCGCGAGATGAAGACACGTTGACTAGGCAGATCCGGACTAGGGATGAAGTTTAACCGAGCCGAACTCGATTCTGAGGCGCACGTCTGAAGATGTTGCTTCTATGGATCGCCGCGTCTCTATCTTCATCACACGTCGTTCCGGCATCGAACTGCGTCAAACCGCACGGGGTGTTTGTGACTTGAGGCGTCGATATTTTGAGCGCCATCGTGCCGGCGCACAAGCACCCCGGCGGCCCGCGGCATCAAACACAACCGCCTGTGCTTAAGCCTCTCGACCTATCACCGGTAGACACCAGCCTGGTCACTCTATTCACGGAACATCGGGAGCGTAGGTCCAGGCGCTGGCGCGAGCAAGCTTAACGAATGCGGTTGCCGCTCGGGATTGCGGCCGCCCCGCAAGCGTCTCCACAACAACGTCGTATTCGACAACTGGCTCGGACAGCGCTCGCGCAACCAGTTCGGCTGGTGTGGGCCAGCACGATAAGCCAAGCCCCAACCCAAGGCCCGTGCGCACGAGTTGCAGCGACGTCTCCCAATTGCCCGCACGATGCGGTGTCGAGGGCCGACGTCCGACCCGCCGCGCAATTTGCGAGAGGATCCTTTCCGGCAGCGCCTCCGGTTCGGACGCGCCGAGCAGGGTGGCTTCCGCAAGATTCGTACTAATGATCGATTCCTCGCAAGCCAGTCGGTGGTTCTGCGGCAGGAATACCGACGCACCTGTTGAAAACAGGTGCCATTGATTGAAGCGCTCAGGCAGTGTGTCAGCCTGCAGTCCCACGAAAACATCGAGCTCTCCCCGGAGCATACGCTCCCGCATGACCGTCTCGGCTTCTACGGCAATGGTAAACTCCATGGACCTGATTGAAGCGATGACCTCGGACAGGATGGCGCCGATGAGGGGAAAGGCGAGCCATGGGCTGAGCCCGAGGCGGAGGGGCGCACTGTCTCTCGATTGCAGATGCCTCGCTTCATCGCGCGCCAGATCCGCCGCGGCCTTGACCTGCTCGAGCAGCGGCAGCATAGATCGGCCGAATTCCGTGAGCTGTGTTAGAGACCGCTCTCGCAACAATAAATCACCGCCAAGCTCCCATTCTAGCCGCTTGATCGATCTTGAAAAGGCCGGTTGAGTAACTCTGCATTCTCTCGCCGCATGGGTGAAATTCAACACGCGAGAGAGAACGATAAAGTAGCCGATCTGGGGAAGGTCCATTGGTTCCGGCCTATGCCCTTCTACTCGTTCTGCCAAAGCGCACGAAGCGCCTGGGGTAGCGTTTCCAATTCCGTACGACGCGTGAAGTCCACATGAATCTCTGCATGGACGACGATCCCATTGGGCGCGACCACGAAGGTCGATGGGACAGGGACGAACCAGCCCGCGCCCCCATGCAACGTTTCAGCTTCGATCCCCCGCGATAGCAGCAGCCGCCGATATCGGGGTGGCAGGCGGACGAGAACGCCGAATTGGGCGGCGACCGCGTTGTCAACGTCCGCGAGTAGTTCGTAATGGAGGCCATATTTGCTCTTGACGAACTGGGCTCGTCCGCCCGTCTCGGGTGAGAGAGCGACTAGAGAAGCTTTTCGCTCAAGCACCGGGGTAAGCATCGCATCGAGCGCCTGGAGGGTCACCATACAGTAAGGACACCAGCTGCCACGGTAGAAAGTCACGATCAGCACGCCCCGCCGCAGGAGCTCCACTGAAGAGACGAGCTTACCTTCCGCGTTCGGCAGTTCAAAGCCTGGCATGACGTCGCCTGTCTTGAGGGCGTTATCGGCAAGCAAGCGAGAATCGAGACGTTGCATCACCTCTTCGAATGCGGCGGCGGCTTGACTTGTCATCTTTGCTCGCAGCGCATCAAGGGTCTCGTTTAAAGGCATCCTTGCCTCCGAACCGACCCGCGCGTCGTCGGCTTGCTAGCGGTCGTCAAAGCGGAGCTGACCGACCTGTTGATATCACGAAATGTTCTATAGGACGTTACGAGCCCTGGCGCTACTCGAACCGACGATCCGGATCGAGGATTCATAGCGCACGTAGAGGCCGTTAAGAGTCAGACGTGTGCCGCGGGTCAAGTTCAACTCCGATGTCGGCGCACTACTGTCGTCCAGCACTTTGGGCCAACCCTCCGCCGGGTCTTGGGGGCACAAACATGGAAACCATGCCCAGACGGTATTGGCAGTTGAGCGGCTTTTTATGTCTCTTCTCGGCCAGTCTCGAGCTCCAAGCCAGGACTTTCATCCAGGAATGGTGCTCTGCACAAATCCATGCGTGTTGAATTTGGGGTAATCCGTATGACAGTCGCAGGCTGCAGATCATTGGCAACTACGGGTAAAATGCTTACTTGCGCCGTGGCAGCGTCCCTAGCCTTTCTTTCGTTCGGCGTGACGCTAGCGCAAGCTGAGGTCATCAACGAGGGAATTGCCGGATCCCCGTTGTCGGAGACCCGACCTGCCCCCGCTTATTTGAAGCCGGATGTAAACATCGTCACGGCACGGCCTTCCCCATCCGAGATTAATCCCGCGTTCCTCGGTCCGGTTCTGCTGATGAAGTCAGCCCAGGTGGACCTGGTGAAAGGAACCGCCAGACTTCCTCTTCGCCGAGGTCGACTGAAGTCGGGCGAGCTCGTCTGGTTCATTCTCACCGATACGACGGATGAGAATCTCGCTGATCTTCACGGTGTTAACTTTGCACCCAAGCTCACCTACGGGTTGACCGGGAAAGGCGCACGAGAGGCGACGATCGCATCGGATGGAACCTTCATATTCGACTCCGGGAAGGTGGATTTTGGCCCCCAGCACAGGATCGTACCTGGGAAGGGTCCGAACTTCTTCCCACCGCAAAGCGCCCAGCCTGGATCTGTCGGGGACGCAGACTATTCTCCTCTCGTCCACATTAAAAACGCCGGCACGGACATTGTCTTCAACGCACCTATGGTGGCCTTTAACATCGACGACCAGACGTTGAACAAGTTCTGTGATGGCCACGTCGACCACAACCTAGTCCATGACAAAGTGGTCTCCATTTGTCCTCGAGATGGCTATGTAACCATGCAGCTAACCATCGGCTTCACATTCGGAAAGCCGATTTTGTATCTTTCGACCGAAGCGAGCGATCCGCTCGTCGCGACCCTTGAGAGCGCAACTTATACGCCGGCGCTTAAGAGCTTTCCCTTTGCGCTTGAGGATGCCTCGCCGGGCGAACCGGCTGAGCGGATCTATGTCTTCGTTAACGGCCCGATCGGCCTCGAGAATCCCCAACGCCAGGGCCTCGATAGCGCGCTGTCCGATGGACGGGGACCGCTGAATGTTCTAGGAGGTGTGCCGACCATCAATCTAGACTACAGCCCGATGTGGCGGCTTTTTCCGGCCAAATGGACGCCGTCCGCCATCGATCATGGCTATCGGTCACGTATGACAGATGCGATCGAGATTGAGGATATGGCGTCGAAAGGGTTTATCAGGAGCATCGACAATGGTACGTTGCGGCCAGTCGGATTCGTCGTGAACTGCCCGGTAGTATATCGTGTTAACTAAAGAGTTGGAGAGATCTTCTGTGCAAGGCTACCGCCAAAGCGCGGAGGCGCCGTTTCCGGGAATTCAACAGTGACCACTGATGCGTCGCGTGAGAGGCGGTCGGAGTTAGGTCTGGAGTCTTCCCTGCTCAGAGATTCCGTTGCGAGCCTATTTTCGCGCCCGATCAAATGTCGCCTAGTTGCGACAGGACGAAGTTCTGCCTTCTATCCTCCGGCGTCAGTTTGGCTAAGGGTTAAAATTCGCGGCCACTCTTGGAGAGGAACTCGCATGAGCGACAATGTGACCAAACCCCTGAGCCTCGCTTCACTGCCTATCAATCGTCGCGCTGCCTTGGGCGGAGGGGCGGCGGCATTTATGACGATGGCACTTACGCCTAAACCCTCGGCGGCTGCGCAGTCATCTCATAAGGTGGACCTCTTCGCATTTATGGCTCCTAAAAGTCGCAATCTCGTCTTTGCGGTCACCTTCAAGACAAGCGACCGTCCTTCGGAGGGGCGGGTCGGGTCGGACTATACCGTGCGCATTCATGTCAACGAACGTCGATGGACAATCAACGGGCCGCTATCGACCCAACAGCGCAAGGATTCTGAGAATCGTTGCTATAGATGCTTCTCGGGCGAAGTGTTCGGACGGCGACATGCCGACGAGATCTTGAACGCCGCCGTGGTTGAGACTCCACCTCAGCTCGTGGGGAACGCAGAGCGCTTGGCGGTATGGGCGGAGATCTTTGCCGCAAATGGGTCGCGGCGCAGGGTCGGAAGTCCCTTCATCGCTGAGCTCTTGGCGCAGGAGCCGACCATCTCCACCGCATACCATGCCGCCTCGCCTAAGGATGATGCGGCACTTTTGGCCGAGGTGCTCTCGCGACGCGCAACTATCCTCGCGAACGCGAATGGCAACGTGGCTGATCCTGAAGGGCATGCACGCCGCCTGTGCTCGCACTTCTTGCCGGACGTCATCGAGTATCGTCCGAATTATCCGGTCGGGTTCAATTTCGCAAGCCAGAACGGTCGTCATCCAGCGGATGATCCTGCGGCGATCGTGGCAACAGTTTTGACGGGAGCGGTGACTGCGGGAAGGTCATCCCGGTCGATCCAATTGAGCGAGGCGTTCCCGTATTTCGTCGGACCAAACATGGGACCCGCCAAGTTGGGACGGATCGGCGCGACGTCGTGAGATTGAGTCACTGACCGAGCGCAAGAACTATTATCACCGGCAACCAAGCTCGGGATCAACCCAAGTTTCTGACCGGACCCCGACACAACGCATTCTGAATATCCGGCGACGAGGAATCAATCGATGTCCCACCACTTCGATACCCCAACTGCACTTGCGGACCCCCGCATCAACGTGTGTGACTTCTACTTATTTCGCGGACGCCCAGGAACGACGGTTATGGCTATGACGGTAAACCCCGATGCGGGACTTTCCGCACCAGATACATTTCGCGATGAGGGACTCTACGCTTTTCGGTTTGACCTGAATGGTGATGCGGTAGAGGAATTGACGTTCAAAGTACGGTTCGGAGTGGTTTCCCACGTCGCCGGAGAGGAGCACAAGCATGTTCAAAGCTTCGAAATTCGGCGCGCTGCCGGACGTTCAGCAGTGCAAGGCGCTGACGGCGATGTCGTCGTCGCCGGCCGCACCGGTGAGGTGACAAAGACAGCTTCGGGAGTCGTCGCCTTTGCCGGCCTGGCTCCTGATCTTTTCGCGGGTGACGCTACCGCCATCTCGGAATTCCTAATGGCTGTCCGCAAGGAGAACCGGTTCGATCCAGGCGCATTTCAGAATCGGAAGAACTTTTTTGCAAATCGGAATGTCACTGCCATTGTGCTCGAGGTCCCGAGCCGATCGATCGGCCGGGGACGGGTTCATGCCTGGGCAACGGCCTCACTCCATGGTCACGCGCCGGAAGTGCAGGTGTCCCGATGGGGGCTGCCCCTTCTCACTCACGTATTCTTGCCTGAGCCGAGCATGAGAGAGGATTACAATCGGATGGTTCCGGCAGATGATATCCCACGTTTCTCCGCTCAAATTGGCAAGGTTGCCAGCACACTGACCAGGCTTGCCGGCTCGTCGGCCAATCCAACCGACTATGGAACCCAGTTGACGACCCGGATCTGTCCGACGACCCTGCCATACGAACTCGATACGCCGGCTGCTTTCGACTTCGCGGGCTTCAACGGACGAGCGCTCACGGATGACGCCATGGATGTGATCCTCACGTTGGCAACGAATACCGCGCTCGGCGATGGCGTGGCTCCGGACAAAGGACGGGTGCGCGACACTTTTCCCTATTTTGGAGAACCCTACTCGGCTGCCGAGCAGATCGGCGTCGCTCCGGCTAGGGCAGGCGCAAAAAAGGAATAATAGTTCGCGGCCATCGGCAGGCATACTGCCCCGCCGCGGTCGCGCTCTTCCTTTGGGGTGTGGTGTGTTCTGCGTTCGGTGGCTGGCTGATCGTCTTTTCTCCCTAGCACCCGGCTGCACGGCAGTCTCGCTCTTCGCATTCCTTGGGGACGGCTTGCTGGCCTGGTACGGGCTTCGGCGCAAGGGTCCATTTCCGCGCCGTTTGGGCGATCCGGAAGATCAGAGAACGTTTTGGATCACAACCTGTCCTTCTCGTTTGCCGGGCGGGAGAAATGATCTGTGGGGACTACGATGCGACGGGCATTCTTCAGCATTTTTAACGATGAAGCCGACACTCTGCGCCTCAAAATAGGGGGCATCATCGCTGTCATCATCGTTCTCAATATTGTGGCATGGATCTGGGTATTGCTCCTGTTCCATCATAATGCCGTGCTGCTCGGCACCGCTCTCCTTGCCTATGGCTTTGGCCTGAGACACGCGGTCGATGCGGACCACATCGCCGCCATCGACAATGTAACCCGTAAACTGATGCAGGAGGGCAAGCGTCCTGTTACGACCGGCTTCTTCTTCTCTCTGGGCCATTCAACCGTTGTCGTTCTTGCCTCGGTCGCTATCGCCGCGACGACAATTGCGCTCAGGGACCAGTTCAGCTTCTTCCAAAGCGCTGGTGGGGTCGTCGGAACACTGGTTTCGTCGAGTTTCCTCCTGGCTATTGCCGGCATGAACTTAGCGATTCTAGTTGCGATCTACCGCCTGTTTCGGCAGGTGAAATGCGGAGCCCCGTATAGGGAGGCGGATGTCGAAATGCTGTTGGCGGGTCGTGGATTTCTTGCGCGACTGTTCCGGCCCTTGTTCAGTATGATTCGCCACAGTTGGCATATGTATCCGCTGGGCTTTCTATTTGGCCTAGGTTTTGATACGGCGACCGAAGTTGGCCTTCTCGGGATCTCTGCTACTCAATCGTCACACGGCATGTCTGTCTGGTCGATCTTGATCTTCCCGGCACTCTTCACGGCGGGAATGTCGCTCGTGGACACGATGGACAGTATTCTGATGCTTGGCGCCTATGGCTGGGCATTCGTGAGGCCGATCCGCAAGCTTTACTACAACATGACGACCACCTTCGTGTCCGTCGTGGTGGCGCTACTGGTGGGCGGAATCGAAGCACTCGGATTGATCGAAGATCAGCTCAACTTGAAGGGCTTCTTCTGGGGCCAGATCACCGCGTTGAACCACAACTTTGGAGCTATCGGCTACCTAATCATCGGCGTGTTCCTGGTAAGCTGGCTGCTCTCGGCATTTATCTACCGAGCCCGGGGGTATGATCAGCTACAGGTCGAGACCAGTTGATGCCCAAGAATGCCCCCCCGGTCATCGAAGAAAGTCTTTGCAGCAAAGCAGTGGTCCTGAAACACAAATCCTCGACTGGGGAGAATAACCTTAGGCATTACGCCGCTTCCGCCCGGCGTGTGGTGCGGCCACAATACAGCCTGCTCGGGACCTAGTACGTTGTCCATGCTTCTCGGCTGGCGTGACCCACTTTTGCCGCTCTCGTTGGCAAGTCTGCTGCTGCTCGCGATCCTGATAGACGCCCGCCGCGATCGTCGGAGACCCTTGTGGCTGCGGTTCATCATTCGCCTGGTCACCTTCGTCATTCTCACGGGGCTCATTCAGCTCGCTGTCGGTTCGCCGATCGCACCCCATCTCCGCGCTACTGTGCCGGGCGAACAGGCTTGGGAGAGGCTGGCTGAGATTGGCTGGTGGATGATGGGCGCGCGCGTGGCTGTTGCAATCGCACGGCTCGTCCTGGTGCTCGAGGATCGACCGCGCGAAACACAGATCGTCTCAGATCTGCTGGCGGGTACTATCTACATCGCAGCCGTGTTCGCCATCGTCAATTTCGTCTTCGGTGTTCCGATAGGCGGACTGCTAGCAACCTCCGGTGTTGTCGCTATCGTCCTCGGCCTGGCGCTCCAGAACACGCTGTCAGACGTCTTTTCCGGACTGGCCATCGGATTGGAACGTGCCTACAAGCTGGGGGACGTTCTTTGGGTGGAAGGCGGCATCGAAGGACAGGTTCTCCAGCTCGACTGGCGATCCACCCGAATAGCGACGGCGCACAATAGTGTAGCAATTGTGCCGAACAGTGTCATCGCCAAGTCGCGTCTCGAGAATAGAAGCGAGCCGACACCGGCCAGGGGCCTAATCGTCGCAATCAGCGTGGACGCAGGCGTGGATCCGCGGAGGAGCATCGTGGCACTCGATGCCGCCGTTCTCGCTTGTCGCGTCCCATTGCGGTCACCAGCCCCAACAATCAATTGCGCGCGCTTGGAAGGAAACTTCCTCGTCTATGAGATTGGCTTCGTCGTCGGTTCGGCGACCGAAATCGCCATTGCCCGCACAGAGGTGCTAACACAGGTTTATAGGCACTTGCGGCACGCTGGAATATTGCTCGCGGGCAGCGACCTTGTAGCCCATTCGCCAACATCAACGTCGACGATCGAAACGCTAATCGCGGAATCCGATGCTTTTGGTTCACTTTCAGCCGACGATCAGGCGTTGCTTGCACCGCATTTCGTTCTCGTTACCTACGGGCTTGGTTCTGCGCTAGCTCGCCAGGGCGAGCTGACCAAGGCTCTTTTTTTGCTTAAGGCAGGGACTGTCGAGCTGGCGCAAGGGGAAGGGGTCGCCAGGCGGGTACTGTTACGCGCAAGTCCTGGCGACAGTATCGGCGTGACGGATTTCATCACCGGCGCGGCCTCTCCGGTGACGGCAACGGCGCTGACGCCGGTCGCCGCCTTTAGTTTAGATGAGCCAAGTATCGCAACAGTCCTGCGTAATCATCCCGGTTTGAAAAGTAGTCTGGAGGCCCAGGCGCAACGTGGCCGAGCGTGGTTGCGCTGCGAGGTGGCAATTGAGGAAAGTGAAGAGGTCGAGACGCCAGGTTTGTTGATCGCGCGCTTGCGCAGGTTTCTCCGGCGGCTCGAACATTAGGTAGGCAAGCTGTTCCAGAAACACGCGAGAAGCGTCTCCAGACGGAGGCTCAGCCAGAGGCAGGAACAAATGTACAAGAGGCAGTTTATCCGTCTTTTCGGTAGGTCCGCGATTGCATTCGGCGCCATGCTGGCGACGAAAATGAAGGCTCAGGCGGAGGCGCCCTACCGCTATGATCAGTCTCCGGCATTCTATCGAATCAAGTTGGGTGACTTCGAGGTAACCGCTATCCATGACGGGAGCCTGCAGTTCGATCCACGGCAACTATTGCGGGACGAAACGGGCGAGCTTTCCAGCGCGCTTAATGAGACACTCGTTGATCCACGCGTAGTGACGATTTCCGTATCTGGATTTTTGGTGAACACTGGCAAACAGCTCATCCTTGTCGATGCCGGCACCGGCGGCTGGTGGGGCGGGCCGACCCTCGGAAAGCTATTGGTCAATCTTCGCGCCGCCGGATACAAGCCGGAGGAAGTCGACACAGTTCTCCTCACTCATTTGCATCCAGACCACGTCGGGGGCATAACTACTCTATCTGGTGCCTCGGTGTTCTCGAACGCAGACGTGCGGATGTCGCAGATAGAAAGCGATTTCTGGCTCTCTGCTAAGGTCGCCGCAAAGGCGACCGAGAATGAAAGAGGCTTCTTCAAGATCGCTCGGGCTGTATCAGCGCCTTATCTTGCGTCGGGGAGGTGGCGGCCGTTTGCTCCCTCGGATAGGCTTTCGGATGGCATCGAGGTGGTTCCGCTCCCAGGACATACCCCTGGTCAAGTGGGTTATGAGTTCACTTCCGTCGGGCAAAGGCTGTTCATAATGGGCGATGTCGTTCACGTCGCCGAGGTCCAGTTCAAGCATCCCGAGATTGGCGTCGCATTTGATGGAGACCAAAAAACTGCAGTCGGCCAGCGAGAACGACTACTAAAGCGGCTTGTAGCGCAGAACATACTTCTTGCCGGACCTCACTTGCCGTTTCCGACCTTCGGCCGGATCCGCAAAGATGGTGACAGAGGTTACGCCTGGGTGCCGGTCTCATATGCCGACACCCCTTTTTTTAAATAACCTCCGATCAATTGGAGTTGCAATGACCGTAGCGTACGCTAGGACCTTCGCCAGAAAGGGGTCGCTCCGGGGAAGATGTCTCTTCAACGCGCGATATGAATCCATCTCGCGTTTTGAACCACGACGTGATGCCCAAGGTGGGCCCTGGCAAAGGTCTGCATCCCATGTGCCCCAAGTGCAACGCCATGATCCATTGTCGAGCGAAAATGTTTCCCATTGGGAACTTAAGGGTGATCCGGTTTTAGATCGCTGATCTCGATCCGCGGGACAGGGAGAAAACCATGCGTTCGGCCATCACTATCGCGGCGATCCTCGCCGCCACGCCTGCTCTGGCCGCGCCGGCCTGGACGGCCGACCAGGCAAGCGTGTGCAACACGAAGCCAACGACTGTCGACACTATGGAGTGCCTCGAAGCCCGCGCCAGGGTCTGGGACAGTCGGTTGAACAAAGCTTACAAAGCGCTGAATAGGGTTCTACCGGCGCGGATCTTCAATATAGGATCGGCCTCGATCTACTCCGGGGTGAAGAGCCAGGCGCATTATCTCTCTCTCTAGCCGAACCACTCTCGGTTCGCGCAACCTGAAAAAGAGTTCACAATGTCCCGCCTCTCGATCCCAGCGCTCGACGACGTCCCGGAAGCGTCAAAGCCGATCCTCGATGCCGTCCGCAAACAGCTCGGCGTCGTCCCGAACATGTATCGCCTGATCGCTCAAAGCCCGGCCACGTTGCAGGGCTTCACGTCCAACAACGCCGCGCTCTCGAAAACCCTCGACGTGAAGACCCGCGAGGGGATCGCGTTGGCCGTCGCCCAGGTCGACGGTTGCGATTATTGCCTGTCGGCTCACACCTATCTCGGGCTCAACCTGGCGAGAATCAGCCCCGAGGAGATTGCCCTCAATCGCAAGAGCGAGTCCGGCGACCCGAAGGCGAATGCCGCCGTGAGTTTCGCAGGCAAGGTCGTGCGCGAGCGTGGGCATATCACCGCGGCTGACGTTAAGGCGGTCCGAGATGCCGGTTTCAGCGACGGACAGATCGTAGAAATCCTCGCCGTCACCGCCGAGAACATTTTCACCAACCTGCTCAACGTCGTTGCCGAGACTGACATCGACTTTCCCGTCGTGCACGCAGCTGAGGCCGCATAACTTCAAGAGGGCCGCGGCGGTTCAGGCCCCGGCCCTCTTGTCAAATAACGGAGGCCCATGATGCCCTATGGCTTTCTCGATATTGCTGGGACGCCCAGCGTCCGGGCTGTGCAGGCCAAGATGGACGCCGATCACATCTGGCAGGACTTCAAGGGACACCGTGAGTTTGATCGATTCACCGAGAACGAAGTCGCCTTCATCGCCGAACGTGACAGCTTCTACATGGCGACGGTCTCGGAGACGGGTTGGCCCTACATTCAGCATCGGGGCGGCCCGCGCGGCTTTCTTAAGCTGGTCGATGATCGCACACTTGCCTTTGCCGACTATCGCGGCAACCGCCAGTATGGGTGGGTGTATCATCCTACAATGACCATTTGCAGAGTGATCCGCCCGACCTAGACTCCGCCGTGAGTTCTCACGGACGAACTTATGCCTGCCCGGTCATCCTATCTCGGGGTTCGAGCGATATCAATGCCGTGCTTACAACGCCTTCCAGGAGGGAACGCTCGGGGCGCACCCGGGCCAAGACGCGGAGACCCATCAGCACGCCCAAGAGATGCTGAGCGAGAGCCTCAGCGGGGGTCGAGCGTGAGACGGTGCCGTTCGCCTGACCATTCTCCACACAGCCGAGGAAGAAAGCCTCGATGCGTCTGAGTACTCGCGCGATTGACTTCCGGAACTCCGGATCGTGGGGCGCCATTTCCAGAGCCGAGTTTACTAACAGACAGCCTTTGTGCTCTTTGTCGGTGAGTGACCGGCGCAGAATTTCATCGAAAAACGCGCCAATCGCGGCACGAGGTGGAAGTGTTTCGCAGCGCTGTATGCGTGCTCCAATACTGATCTCGACGTAGTGGTCGAGGGCGGCCTGGTAGATTGAGCGCTTGTCACCGAAGGCGTTGTAGAGACTAGCGGCTGTGATCCCAGTTCTTTCAATCAGGTCTTTGACAGAGGTCGCCTCAAAGCCGCGATTCCAAAAACACTGAATCGCAGCGTCAAGAACAACCTCTTCGTCAAATTCTCTCGGGCGTGCCATCCTGTCCTCCACGCAGCTACTCGGCTGGCATACTGTCAAATCTGGCGCCCTGTGTCATTTTAAAGCGCTCAAACCAGAACAAGACGTCGGGGCATGAGCAATTCAAGTCCGGAACGCCTCGGCCCGCGCGTCGGGGCGGCCTCAGGGAACTCGTGCCCGTCGGCTACGCGGCAACAGCTTCAACGTTACATTTTCCGTCGCCAACATGATCGCGGGGGTGGTTTGCCGGTTACGCGTGGGTGATCGGCGATGACAAGTAACCAATCAGGGTGCGACCTCGAACACAAGGAACATGACAATCATAACCCTGGTGAATAGCCATGACGCCTGATAATCCGCTCCACACCTTCCTCTTGTTCCTGATCGGGGGAATACCGGATCAGCTCAGTCTTGGCGCACTGCGCTGGTTTACCGTCGCGCTCTACTGGGCTCTTCTCATTGGAAGCCTGTCTGTCTTTTTCGCGAACTGGCGGTTAGATTCGTCGCAGCGCACGGCCACGCACATCAGCATTTATTGTATGCGCGTGGTGAGCGCCGGCATGTGGTACCTCGGAACATTATGGAAGTTGCCGCTGCCGGTTTCCACGGGATTCCACTACTGGCTAGGTTCCACCGCGAAATACAGCTCGTTTCATCTCCACGCGGCGTTCATGCAGATCTTCGTTGACCATATCGCCCTGGTGCAGCCGGCCGTCTATTTGCTCGAGGTCTTCTTCACGGCATCGTTGATGCTTGGCTTCATGGTGAGGCTATCAGGCATCGTGGCCGCGTTGTTCACCCTCAACCTGCTGATCGGACTCTACAACGATCCGACGGAATGGCCGTGGACCTATGTCGGCATTATCTGCGCGCATGGCATGTTCGCAGCGAGCCAAGCGGGCCGCAGCTTCGGTATCGATAATCTTCTCGCCAAGCGCCTGATCCCGGGCTTCCGGTATGATGGGGCGGTGGCGCGCGCGCTTGCGCTCGCCTCCTAGTCGATGTCCGACCCCACGTTTGCCGGACGCCAGGCGGTTCCGAAGACAGGCCGGAAGGCCTTCTCGCATACCCGGATGCTGGTCAAGGAGCAGGCCGGGATAGCGCTGGAGTTCGTAGCAGGCTGCGATCAATGGATGAGGATCCTAGGGACTGTCGCGCAAGCCGTATTGCTTCTCGTTGCGCGGATTTGGCTCAGCCAAACGATCTTCGTCCACGGGCTGATGATGATGATGTCGGCGGAAGGCGTCATCCGGACACCTCCGACCTGGCCCACGCTGATGCAGGGGGTCGATCCACTTCTGCTCGCAGCGGGTTTTGCCACCCGCCCCGTGGCGCTCTTCGTCTTGCTCGGGATAGGGGTCGAGGGTGCCGGATCGGGTCTGAGTTGGCCCCACGTCATCCTCCTGATTTGGCTGGTGGCTCGCGGCGCAGGTTCGTTGTCCGTGGATTTCCCAATTAGATACGGCCTGGGGCATGTGCCGATTCTAGCCGTGAGGGTCGTCAGCCAGCTTTACGCGAGGATCGACCGCCTGTCCGATGTCATACTGCCGCTCTGGACACGCCTTTATCTTGCCCTCGCTATCGCTGGTGGGTCCGGCGTCGCTATGTGGCCACAACCTATTTCAGGCGAGCTGATTACCGCTCCGTGGGGGATAATCCTTCTTGCCTGGATGCTCATAGCTGGGGTGGCCACTCGGCTGACGGCCCTGATCCTATGCAGCCTGGCGCCCCTCATGGTTCCGTCTGGCGCTATGGTCGACTCCGTCGGGGTAATGTTCCTCCTGTTGCTCATTGCGGCAGGAGGGGCGGGGAGGATCTCGATCGACCGTCTCCTAGCGAGATGGATCAGTGGCAGCCTTCGTTCCGGAGGGCAGGCGAGGGGCGAGGCTCCGCACGTCGTCGTTGTCGGAGGAGGATTCGGCGGAATCGCTGCAGTACGTTCGCTCCGAAGGGTCGGCTGCCGCATCACTTTGATAGACCGGCGCAATCACTACCTGTTCCAGCCTTTGCTCTATCAGGTGGCGACAGCCGCCTTGTCGCCGGCGGATATCGCGATCCCCATCCGGAGCGTGGTACGCGGCCAAGACAACGTCGCTGTTCGGCTCGGACATGTCGTCGGCGTGGACATCGCTGTTCGAGAAGTCCTCCTGACTGGGAGCCGCATAGGGTTCGACTACCTCATCATTGCGACCGGCGCCCAGCATAGTTATTTCGGGCGGGACGATTGGGCGGTCCACGCGCCTGGCCTGAAAAGCATCGAAGATGCAACAGCGATGCGCAGCCGGATGCTGCGCGCCTTCGAACAAGCCGAAAGCGAAGCGCATCCGTGCGACCGTGTGCCTTGGCTCACCTTCGTTATTGTCGGCGGTGGCCCGACGGGCGTCGAGTTGGCTGGCGCTATGGCGGAACTGGCCCGCACGGGGCTCGATCAAGAGTATCGTACCATCGACCCCGCGACGGCGCGGGTAATCCTGGTCCAATCGGCGCCCCGCGTCCTGCCATCGTTCTCACCGCAGCTCTCGCAGCGCGCGGAACGAGCCCTGCGCGACCTTGGCGTCGAAGTTCGGACAGGTGCGAAGGTCACTGCTATCGATAGCGAAGGGGTCGAGATAAATGGCGAGCGCATCGCTGCCCGAACAACATTTTGGGCGGCGGGAGTAACTGCTTCGCCTGCGGCCAGGTGGCTCAATCAGGCCAGCGATCGAGCAGGCCGGATTGTCGTCGGTCACGATCTGGCGGTGCCCGGGTGTCCTGGGATCTTCGCGATCGGCGACACCGCGGCGTCGCAGGGCTGGGCCGGCGCCTTAGTACCGGGGCTGGCCCCCGCCGCTAAGCAGCAGGGCCATCACGTCGCCCGCGTAATCAGCGCGGCTATCAGGGGCCAGCCCGCGCCGACTGCCTTTCGGTATCGGCACCATGGCAACCTCGCAACCATTGGGCGGCTGGCGGCGGTCGCGGAGCTCAACAGACTTCGCCTCTGGGGTGCGCCAGCGTGGTGGTTCTGGGGCATCGCCCATCTCATGTTCCTGATCGGAGGGCGTAACCGGGCCGCAGTCATGCTGAACTGGCTCTGGGCCTATTTGACCTACCGCCGCAGTACAGGACTCATTACGGAAGAGGCGACCAGCGCAGATCCGCAATCGTTCCGATTTCGAACTGTGGATCAGGATTGATCCAAACTACTTTGCCTGATTTAGGCTGGCCATTCTAGTTTGCCCGTTCTAAAACTTGCACTTGGCTTCACACAGCCCAGGATCTGGCCCCTCCATATCTCACCAAGGCGGAGGGTGCCCGGTGGGGCGGAACAGCAATGTGGGGATATTGTGGATCTTCTGAGCCCAGAAGCCCCCCCCGGTGGGCGTCACGACAAAAATGCGCCTCGACGCAATCGCCGGATCCCGCAGCCTCCATTGCGGCCCCAGCCGTTGAGTGTATTTTGTAAAGACGCAGCCTGCTTTGGTGTAACTCTGGGCAGGTCCAACCCGAATGCTGCAATGGGAATTCAAAGGTGGGACCTTTGTCGAGTGCAACGGTGCCCAGGTTGCCACCTTGGTTCGACGTGGCTCGGATGGTGAATCCGAGAGCCGCCGCCACACTGGAGGTAGACTGGGGGAGCATGATGGCGTCCGCGCAGGATGGGAATGCCGATGCTTATCGGAGGCTTCTCGCCGAACTCACACCCTGGCTTCGCCAGTACTATCTTCGGCGTCTCCCCGCCGCTGCGACCGACGATGCCGTTCAAGACGTGCTGCTGGCGATCCACGAAAAGCGACATACCTACGACCGGTCACGTCCATTCGGGCCATGGCTCGCAGCCATAGCACGATACAAATGGATCGACCGGCTAAGATCCAGGAAGCGCGAAGCGTCCGAACCCCTAAACGAAAATCTGGGAATGCCGGATCACGAGGATACTGTTGTCGCTCAATCGACGTTTCGACGCCTGCTCGCAAGCCTCAAGCCGGCGCAGGCCGAAGTCATCAGGCTTGTGAAGATAGAAGGTTACAGCATAGAGGAGGCCTCGAAGTCGAGCGGTCAATCCGTGTCGCTTGTTAAGGTCAATATTCATCGCGGGATCAATCGGCTGACGTCCGCCATCCGAAAGGCGCATGATGCGGATTGAATCTCTGGTTGAGCGGCTCAGCGCAGATCTCCGGCCAATCAGGCCGCGGAGCATCCTCCGCGAAGCGGCGGTCCTGTTTATTCTAGGTCTCGTCGAACTTGCCGCCTTCCTGGCCATGGGTTTCATGCGGCCCGACATGCCCGTTGCCATGGCGGCACCTTCTTTTTGGTGGAAGCTCGCGAGTACGGGCCTTATTGCAGTGCTTGGCGCTGGGGTCGCCATCATCTCGATCGACCCCGTACGCTCGCCCCGGGCAGGCCTACGCTGGATGCTCGCCTGCGTCGCCGTGATCATCGCGAGCGGCTGGCTTATCGACGCCGCGCATTATGGTCTGTCGGACCTGATTACCCGATTGGATTGGGCCCATGGTGTGCAATGCGTATGGAAGATGGTGGCACTATCGATCCCGCCGGCAATCGCGTTTACCACCTTGATTCGGCTGGGAGCGCCAACCGACCGAGCTGGCACCGCACTCGCTGCCGGATTGGCGTCCGCCGCGTGGGGCGCCTTTGTCTTTGTGTTTGCCTGTCCATCGGATGATCCTCTTTATATCGCCGTCTGGTACACCGTCGGCTGTGGAATCGTCACCGCAATGAGCCGGGCGGCGATGCTGAAGTTGTCGAGATGGTGAGCGGCGCAGGGCCACGTGACCAGCGTCACGCGATCGCATCGCCGCAATCACCCCCAATCGGAGCGAGGTTCGGCCGATGAGTCAGGCGAAGACAAGCCCTGTCACTGCGGTGCGCGCCGCGCCGGCCGGCCGCCGCCTCCATCCACTGCCGGTGAGGATCATGCATTGGATCAACGCGGCGGTCATGCTGATCATGATCACCTCGGGCTGGGGCATATACGACGATGACCCCATCATCCGTGGCTTTGTTTTCGGCTCGTTTTGGAGGCTCGGCGATTGGGCGGCCTGGAGCCTCAACTGGCATTTCGCTGGAATGTGGTTTCTCGCGATCAATGGGCTCATCTATCTCATCTACGGCATTGTCAGTGGCCGTTTTCGCGAGCGGCTCCTGCCGATCCGGCCGGCTGAAGTCGTCCAGACCGTCGTCGAAACGCTGCACTTCAAGATCGCTCACGAGGACCTCACCGTCTACAACGCGGTGCAGAAGCTGCTCTACATCATCGTGATTCTCGCTGGTATCTCGCAGGTGGTCACCGGGGTGGCCATTTGGAAGCCTATCCAATTCTCCGGTCTGGTGTCACTGCTGGGTGGGTTTCAGTCGGCTCGGGTTCTTCATTTCATTGGAATGGCCGTGATCGTCGGGTTCGTGGCCGTCCACGTCGCACTCGCACTCCTCGTACCGAAAACGCTATGGGCGATGCTCCAGGGCGGTCCGCGCGTTAAACCATCTACTCGTGTCCAGCGCGGGGTTAAATCATGAGATCACCCTTCCGGCCGGATAATGTTCCAGACGCCGCGGTTCTCGACAATCATCGCCCGCTTATTAGGTCACTTGAACGGCGAGGACTGATTCGTGGCGGCCTTTCTCTTGGCGCTCTTGTCATGCTGACGGGATGCGATGTGAAGCGGCCGGCGTCAGTGCAAGCCGCGCTGCGCGCGATCTCGCGGATGAACGATGAGGTGCAAGCCCTTCTGTTTGATCCGAACCATCTCGCACCCACCTACCCGTCTTCGATGATCCTGAGGCCTCCGAAGTTCAATGCCTATTACGATGTGATGGATGTGAAGCCGGTCAACGGAGAGACCTGGCGGTTGGAATTGTCAGGGCTCATCGCCGACAAGCGCCCTTGGACAGTGCGGGATCTACAGGCCATGCCGCAAAGCTCCATGGTCATCAAGCATATCTGCGTGGAAGGCTGGAGCTACATCGGCGGTTGGACCGGAGTTCCCCTTCGCATTTTCCTCGAACGCGTCGGAGCCGATCTGCGGGCCCAATACGTCGCGTTCAAGACTGCTGACGACTATCCCAGCAGTATCGACATGGCGACCGCACTCCATCCGCAGACATTGCTCGCGATCAAATATGGCGGCGAGACTTTGGCCGATCCATTCGGATACCCGGTGCGGCTCCGCATGGCGACGAAGCTTGGGTACAAGAACCCAAAATGGATCACCGCGCTCGAGGTAACAAACACCTATCCCGGCGGCTTCTGGGAAAAGAAGGGCTTTCCCTGGTTCGCCGGGATCTGACACAGATGGCAGTCCTCCGATTATTGTGGCTATGTGTGGCGCTTGTTCCGATCACCGCGCCAGCTGATGCTCAGAGCACGACGCCTGGCGGAATGCCACCTCCGCCTGGTATGAGCCTCGCCGAATCTACGGCCATGCGATTCCCGCAGCCTGTCCGGGTTGGTGATCTGATTCATAAGGACGTCCTGCGGCCAGTTGCGAGTCAGCAAGTTCTGGGGCACGTGCGGGCAGTGGTGAGGGCGGGTGATGGGACTATAAAGATCGTCATGAGTTTCGGAGGATTTCTCGGCATTGATACGCGACAGATCGCTGTGCCGGTCGATGCGATGGTCTTGGTCGGTCAAGATATGGAGGTTGTCGCGTTTACACCGAAACAGCTCGCGGGATTCCCGACGTTCACCGCGTCTGGGACCACGCCTGTTCCGCAAGACACAATCATCAGAGTCGGGCTCGCCAAGCCGTCTCATTGAGAGACGGTGTATCCAAGATTGCGCCTGCCGACGACTTCGTCGAGAACATGCCACGGGCGAGTGATGATATTCATGGGGCGCCGGGCAGGCCGACCGACGCTCGAATTTTCTGAAGAGGTCGTAACCGCGATGCGCTCGAACACGAACAAGGTTATGCCCGCAACCGATGGAGCGGAATATGTCTGTGCCTAAGAGATTGACCTGCGCCATCGGCGTTATGGCAAAGGCGCCGCAAGCAGGTCTCTCGAAGACACGGCTATGTCCGCCTTTGCGTTCCGAGGAGGCTGCGGCCCTGAGCGCGGCTTTCCTGCGTGATACCACCGAGACTATCAGCTTTGCCGCCCGGTCCGCCGCAATCTCTGCTTATGCTGCCTACGCGCCTAGCGGCGCCGACATTCTACTTGACGGGTGTCTCGCTGTCGGAACCGCGCTTCTCCTGGCAGACGGTTCACCGATCACGAAAGAGGGCGTCAACGGCTTTGGCCGATCACTGCTACATGCCATCGAAGGAATGCTTTCCCAGGGACATGTCGCGGCCTGCGTTTTGAATTCCGACAGTCCTACTCTCCCGCCCCGGCTGCTCGTGCAAGCTGCTGAACTTCTGCTTGCCCCCGGAGACCGCGCGGTTCTCGGTCCCGCGGATGACGGTGGATATTACCTTCTGGGTTTGAAGGCGCCTCACGCGGCAATGTTCAGAGACATTGCCTGGAGCAGCGAATCTGTCGCCGATGCCACACGGGCGCGCGCCAGTAGCCTTGGTCTCGAGCTTGTCGAACTCGAGCCTTGGTATGACGTGGACGATGTGCAGTCGCTTCAGATGCTTCTCCGCGACACCCTGGACGATACCGCGCCCGCGACGAAAGCCACGATCGATCAGCTCGGTCTGAGGATACGTTTGCTTCAACCTGAGCCCATCGGCGTTGCCGGATGAGGCGTGGTCTTCTCACGCTGCTACTGGGTGGGGGCACTCTGTTCGCTCTTACACTCGGCGCGTTGGCTCTGCACACGCCCGGCGCTCGTTCAGTGGGATCGCAGGTACGGACGGACGTCTTCGTGGCCTTCCTCATGGCTGCGGTCGTCGTCTATCTCGTGACCGTCCGTTTCGTGTTGCGGCATCGCCTGCCGCAGCAGGCCATCTGGGTTGTGCTCGGGTTGGCCTTCGTCATGCGGGCTGTGCTGATGCCCGCGCCGATGCTGTTGTCGAGCGACATCTATCGCTATGTCTGGGATGGGCGCGTGCAGGCGGCGGGGATCAATCCCTACCGCTATATCCCCGCTGACCCGGCTTTGGCGGGACTGCGCGACACGGCAATCTACCCGAACATCAACCGCGCAAACTATGCGCGCACGATCTACCCGCCGATGGCGCAGGTATTTTTTGCAGCCATGGGTCGCATCAGCGACAGCGTCATCGCCATGAAGCTCGCAATGTTCCTCTGCGAGGTGATCGCCGTTCTTTGCCTACTGCGGCTCCTCGGGCTCGCGAAGCTACCGCCTGAGCGGGTGCTGATTTATGCCTGGAACCCCCTCGTGCTCTGGTCCTTCGCGCTTGATGGCCATGTCGACGCTGTCGCAGTGGGCTTACTCGGCCTCGCTTTACTCAGTCGCGCTCGGCGGTGGGATGGGGTCGCGGGTGCGCTGCTCGGCTGCGCGGCGCTCGTCAAATTCCTGCCCATTGTCGCAGCACCGGCCTTTCTCAGGGGCGGCACGCTCTGGCGGCCTGCCATTGCGGGGGTTGCCGTCATCGCCCTGCTCTATGGGCTTTATTTGTCCGCTGGGGCGCATGTTCTTGGCTTCCTGCCCTCGTACAGATCGGAGGAAGGGCTGGCGAGTGGCGGCGGGTTCTGGCTGCTGACGGGCTTGGCCCACCTCTTCACCCTGCCGCCCGACGCCGCCATGATCTACTTGACCGGCGCCGCCATCGGCCTGGGCGCGGTCGCGCTGCTCATCCTGCGCGGCAAATCCACCGACACGGGCGGCGATGTCGTGCGGCTGTGCCGGGATACCGCGATCCTCGCGGCCTGTGTCACCGCAATCATCAGCCCGCACTATACCTGGTATTTCGCCTGGCTGGCCTTGCCTTCGGTCGTGGCACCTTTGCCTGCCGTGCTCTGGCTCTCGGCGGCCCCCGTTCTGCTCTACATCGATCCGTTTGCGGACCGTTTCTACTGGCCCTGCCTGATCTATTGCCCGGCCGTGGGTCTCGCCCTTGTCGCCTTGTGGCGCCGCCACGACCCCATCCGCAGGGCCATCGCCTCTTCTGAAGGGAGTATTCCATGATGGAAGAGACCGCGGTCTCCACCACGCGTCATGACCCCAGGCGTTATTTCGAAGGGATTGACGCCAAGCGCAATTCTGTCGCCGAAACACCGCCCGTCTGCCTCTATCTGGAGGTAACGAACCGCTGCAACCTGCTGTGCGAGACCTGTCCGCGAACCTTCGAGACGCTTGAGCCGCCCGCCGACATGAGCTGGGAGCTTTTCACCCGCATCGTCGATCAGCTGCCCAAGGTCGCCCGTGTCGTGTTGCATGGCGTCGGTGAACCGATGCTCGTGAAGGATCTGCCGCGCATGATCCGCTATCTCAAGGATCGCGGAACTTATGTGCTGTTCAATACGAATGGCACGCTTATGCAGCCGAAACGCTTTCAGGAGCTGATCGACACCGGCCTCGACGAGTTGCGCGTATCGCTCGACGCCGCGGACCGCGAGACCTACGCCAAGGTGCGCGGCAAGGATTACTTCAACCGGATCGTCCGCGACGTCGGCAAGTTCATCACCTACCAGTCACAGATGGGCGCTACGACGCCACGCGTGTCTCTGTGGCTGACAGGGCTGAAGGAGACGGTCGATCAACTGCCCGCCTTCGTTCGTCTATCGGCCTCGATGGGCGTGAAGGAGGTCCACCTCCAAAGGCTCGTCTTTGACGAACAGGGCTACGGCATGGCGCGGTCCGAAAGCTCACTGTTCGAAAACACACAGGCCCAGGAGCAAGCGGCCATTGCGGCGGCGCAGGGGATCGGGTTGGAGCTCGGCGTGACGCTTGATGCCTCCGGGGCCACCGAACCCGGTATGAGCCTCAAGCGTCAGTCCGACGATCAGCCCTGGGCGACCTGTAGGCGGCCTTGGTCGTTGATGTATTTCACGGCGCATGGCCGTGCGCTGCCATGCTGCATCGCTCCCTTCTCGGTCCGCGGCTACAGCAACTACACGCTTGGCGATGCGACGCAACAGAGCCTGCGCGAGATCTGGAACAGCCCGGCCTATAGCGGTTTCCGCAACTCGCTGCTGTCCGATGCGCCACCCGCGCCTTGCCAGAATTGCGGAATGCGATGGAGCCTGTAGCCGTCGTCATTCCTACCCTGAACGAGGTCGGAGCGATCGCCGGCGTCATCGGGGAGATTCCGCGTGAATTCTCCCGGGACATCATCGTGGCGGATAGCGGCAGCACCGACGGGACACAGCAGGCGGCAATCGCGGCCGGCGCGCGGGTGATCGATGCCGGCCGAGGATACGGCCGCGCCTGCGCAACGGCGGCCGCGAGCGCCGATCCGGCGTGCAGAGTGATTGTCTTTCTTGACGGGGACGGCGCCGATCGTGCCGACCTTATCGGTCGCATCGCGGGTCCGGTGTTGAGGGGTTCGCATGATTTCGTGCTCGCCTCCCGCACGCGCGGCGTGCGCGAGCCCGGATCCATGCTCTGGCATCAGGTTCTTGCCGGTCGCGTCGCAGGTCTCGGGATCGGCGTGCTATACCATGCCAGCTACAGTGACATGTGTGCGTTCCGCGCCATTAATAGGTCGGTACTCGAGCGGCTCGATCTGCGCGAAATGACCTATGGCTGGAACATTGAAATGCAAATGCGGGCGGCGCAGTCCAGATTGCGCATCCTGGAGGTGCCGCTGCCTTATCGTTGTCGCGCGGCTGGGGAGTCGAAAGTTGCCGGTTCACTTCGCGGTACGATGACGGCCGGAGGCAGAATCGTTGCCACTTTCCTTCGTATTGCGGTGGCACGCCCTTAGAAATACGCGACGACGGTCACGCAAAGCATGGAGCGGTCGAATACGACGCTCGATGACACCTACCACGCGAGCTCGAAGGGAAACTCGCGTCACTTTTGATGGCACTGTGGCTATGCGCGCTCCGCTGCAGCGAGTTTCTGTCTGCGTCACGAGCTACAGAGCCGCGAGCCATCCTGTACATCAAAGCAACCGACGACCCTGGCAACCTTCTCGTGGCTTCCTTTATCGGCTCTCCGGCAATGAACTTCCTGATTGGACGTGCGCAGTCCGAAAACAATGCTCTTTGCGTTATTCGTAAGCGTCATATGATCGGGCCTTGCGTGCTGGCGCGGGAATTGACAACCCTCGTGGTCACGGAAGAGATATTGGTTTCTGAGAGTTGAACCGAGCGATCGAGCGACGGTCGTTCGACTTCTCTTGCGGCTGAGAGTGAGCACGCGGCGGGAGGGGCATCGGCGGTGGCGGGCAGGAAGAGAAGCTGCAGATAGTGCAGGAGACGCTGCGGCCTGGTGCGGTGATTGCGGCGGTTCGGTCAGACAACCTGTAAGCCTGCGCTCAAGGCCGCCTTGCGGGGATTTGGCCTATTTGTGAGTCTGCGCTCGTAAGGAATCCTTATGAGCACTCATAGCAGCACAGCATGCCGCAGATAACTTTGCTGACGGGCCCAGAACGGCGACGTCGGTGGAACCTGGAGGACCGCCGTCGGATTTTGGCAGCGGCATTTCTCCCCGGCGCCGTAGTCGCTGAGGTTTCGCGCCAATTCGAAGTTTCCACAAGCCTCATCTACAAATGGAGACGACACGCGATGGCGAGTACGGGTGTGTCCTTCGCACCGGCGGTTTTAACGTCTGAGCCAGGACGCTCCGAATTGGCGGCCGACGCCACGGTGATCACGGTGGAACTAGCTAGCGGGACGCGGCTGAAGATCGGGGCCCAAGCATCCCCGACGCTGGTGACGGCGGCGCTGCAGGCCTTGCGATGATTCCGATTGCCAGTGGTGTGCGCATTTGGATCGCAACCGGCCACACGGACATGCGTCGTGGGATGCCCGGATTGGCGTTGCTGGTCCAGGAGGGGCTCGGCAGGGATCCATTTGCGGGAGACATTTTTGTCTTTCGTGGCCGCAGCGGTTCATTGATCAAAGCGCTTTGGCACGACGGCATCGGGCTATCACTTTATGCAAAGAAATTGGATCGCGGCCGGTTTATCTGGCCACAAACAGTGGGCGGCGTGGTGGCGCTGACGGCGGGTCAGATGAGTTATCTTCTGGAGGCAATCGACTGGCGGAACCCGCAGCAAACCTGGCGACCTCAATCCGCCGGATAGCCGAAAAAGGCGCTAAAATCGGCATATAACAGTACCATAGACCCCGAATTCATGATTCTATCGGGGTCATGGACGCCGCCTTTTCCGACCTTCCGGACGATATCGACGCGCTGAAAGCCGCGCTGACGATCGAGCGCGCCAAGATGCGGGAAGTCACTGCGGAGCGTGACGTCGGAGCCGCTGAACTCGCCGTCGCCCGAGCCAAAGCGTCGGCCGACCTGGCCATGATCGCGCACCAGAAGCTGCGGATCGCCAAGCTGGAGCGTCAGCTCTACGGCCCTCGCTCGGAGAGGTCGTCCCTTCTCATCGATCAATTGGCGCTCCAGTTCGAGGAACTGGAAGCAAGTGCCACCGAAGATGAGCTGGCCGCCGAGATCGCCGTCGCCAAGGTCACCACGGTGACGGGGTTCAAACGCCAGCGCCCCGAACGGAATACCTTTCCGGAACACCTTCCTCGCGAGCGGGTGGTCATTGAGCCGCCGACCGCGTGCGACTGCTGTGGCGGAAACCGCCTGCGCAAGCTGGGCGAAGACGTGACCAAGACCCTGGAATCGATCCCCCGCCAATGGAAGGTGATCGAGACCGTGCGGGAGAAGTTTACCTGCCGGGACCGCGAGAAGATCAGCCAGGCCCCAGCCCCCTTCCATGTAATCGCCAGAGGTTGGGCGAAGCTGGCCAAGGTTCCGCCGGCGTTAGCCGGTGGAATGCCAGCGGAGGGAGGGGCGAACCTGCTAGCGATGATCCTGTTCGAGAAATTCGGTCAGCATCAGCCTTTGAACCGGCAGGCCGAGCGCTACGCTCGGGAGGGCGTGCCGATCAGCCTGTCGACCATGGCGGATGCCGTGGGGTCGGGTTGTAAGGCACTGGAACCGGTGCTTCGGCTTGTCGAAGCTTACGTCATGGCGGCCGAACGCCTGCGTGGAGACGACACGACCGTGCCGGTCCTGGCCAAAGGGAAGACCGACACGGGTCGATGCTGGGTGTACGTCAAGGACGACAAGCCCTTCGGCGGATCATCACCGCCCGCGGCGATGTTCTATTATTCGCGCGACCGTAAAGGCGAGCATCCGCAGATGCATTTGGCCAAATACGTCGGGCTCTTTCAGGCTGACGCCTTTGAGGGCTACCGCAAACTCTACCTTACGGACCGAAGTCCTGGTCCCATCTTGGAAGCAGGGTGCTGGGTTCATGCCCGGCGTCCATTCTTCGCGATGGCCGATCTCGAACAGAACGCCCGACAACAGGCCGCGGGGAAGAAGGCCATCGTGCTCTCTCCCATTGCCATCGAGGTCGTGCGCCGCATCGACGCACTGTTCGACATCGAGAGACCCATCAACGGCAAAAGCGCCGAAGAACGCCGAATGGTTCGCCAGGAACTGAGTAGACCGCTCGTCGATGACCTTCGTGTTTATCTGCGCGAGCAACGCGCCAAGCTCTCTTCAGCTCACGACCTCGCCAAGGCCATCGATTACATTCTGAAGCGATGGCCCGCCTTTACTCTGTTCCTGAGCAACGGACGTGTATGCTTGTCGAACAATGCCGCCGAACGTGCGTTACGCGGCATAGCTCTCGGACGTAAATCCTGGATGTTCTGTGGATCGGATCGTGGGGGCCAACGGGCGGCCGCCCTGTACAGCCTCATCGTCACCTGCAAGATGAATGACATTGATCCGCAGGCCTGGCTGGCAGACGTCCTGGCCCGTATCGCCACTCACCCCGCCCATCGCCTTGACGAACTACTGCCCTGGAACTGGAAACCAGCAACAGCCTCTGCCGCGGCTTGATCTACACAAGCCCAATGGATCAAACGATCCACCATGATTACCTGCGGCTTAGGCCGGATGCTTACGACAACCTATCCCGCCTTCGGCCTTTATCGTGCGATGAAATGGGGCATCGAAGGCCTCGTCGAGACGCTGGCGAAGGAGGTCGGCCCTTTCGGCATCGATCGCGTCATCGCCGAACCCGGCCCGACTGCCACAAGCGTCGGCGCCAATGTCGATCGCTCGGTTCCGCTTGCCGCCTATGACGCCACGCCTGCCGCAGACTTGCGCCGCGTCATCACATCCGGGTCGTTCGCGCCAGAGGCGATGCGCAACGCACTGTCGCGGCCGTGATCGTCGCCGCTGACGAGGAACGGCCCCATTGAGGCTTGCGCTCGGCAGTATCGCCTACGAGCGCATCGAGCAAGCGCTCGCCGAACGCCTTGAAGCGGTCCGCTGGCAGAAAGCCGTAGCATTCTCCGCTGATCGTCAGGAAGCCGCACTTAGTAGATGGCGCGGCACTACCCAACTGATTTTTGCTGAGCACTGGATCATCAGCAGGTCACATTACTATAGGAAGGATTGCGCTCCTCCGTAGCGCACTCTGCATAGTCGATTGATCCTCGTCGGGGTCAACACGCGAGACGCACCAATATCGCGTGTCAACGAGGAATAGAGGCTTTAAAACAGTTTTTGATCTTCGTGAGGTTTAAAGTGCGCCTTCTGCATCGGGTGACCTTGGAATACCAAGAGGACCGCAGCACAAGCCTAGCTTTTAGCCTGATGCTGCTTCCACCAGGAAGTGGCTGTTATCGACGAATATCATCTTCGTCTGACCTGACGAAAGCCCTCATGTTCGACGGTCGTAGGGTTTTCCACTTCGTCTGCAAA
>NZ_LMUG01000059.1:0-160591 GCF_009766125.1 Acidisoma sp. S159 | reverse complement strand
CCACCTCAACCGCCGCCTTAAAGTGCTACTTAAAGCGGCAAGCGGTGCCCGCCCAGGCGGCCTTCGGCGGAGGCATACTCTGATATTGAACCGCGACCCAGAGATCCGTCATGGCACGCGAAGGCGTGCCATCCACGCCTTGCCTTCGTAACGCAAGCGAAGGCGTGGATGCTCGGCCTTCGCCGAGCATGACGTGGTGGAATGGACACAGCGCGAACCTGAGACAATCTGCTCAAAAGGGCCGAAGTGGATGAGAGGGCGCTATCTCCACCCCTCCGTGCAACGGAGCGGAAGGCTAAGCTAACGCGCGGAGGCGCTTGCCTCGCTGCGCGTGGCGCCGACGCGGGCGGCGAGGGCGGCGGCCATGAATTCGTCGAGGTCGCCATCCAGCACCGCTGCCGGATTGCCGCGCTCGACATTGGTCCGCAGGTCTTTCACGAGCTGATAGGGTGCCAGCACGTAGCTGCGGATCTGATGGCCCCAGCCGATATCCGTCTTCGACGCGGCCACCGCATCGGCGGCGGCTTCCTGCTTCTGCAGCTCCGCCTCGTACATCCGCGCCTTCAGCATCGCCATGGCGGTCGCGCGGTTGCGATGCTGGCTGCGGTCGGTCTGACAGGCAACGACGATGCCGGTCGGGATATGGGTGATCCGGATCGCGCTTTCGGTCTTGTTGACGTGCTGGCCGCCAGCGCCGGACGCCCGGAAGGTATCGACTTTGAGGTCCGCCGGGTTGATCTCGATCTCGATCGTGTCGTCCACCACGGGATAGACCCAGACGCTCGCGAAGCTGGTCTGGCGCCGGGCCGCCGCATCGAAAGGGCTGATACGAACGAGACGATGCACTCCGGCCTCGGTCTTGAGCCAGCCATAAGCGCTGGGACCGGTCACCTGCATGGTCACCGACTTGATACCGGCCTGCTCGCCCTCGGAGGTTTCGAGGAACTGCACCTTGTAGCCGTGTTGCTCGGCCCAGCGCAGATACATGCGCTGGAGCATCTCGGCCCAATCCTGCGCCTCAGTGCCGCCGGCACCGGCGTTGATCTCGAGATAGGCGTCGTTGGCATCGGCCTCGCCGGACAACAGGCTCTCGATCTCCAGGCGCTTGGAGGTCTCGGCCAAGCGGTTGAGGCTCGCGAGAGACTCGGCAACGATGCCCGCATCGCCCTCGCTCTCGCCCATTTCGATGAGGCCCACCGCATCGGCCACGTCACGCTCGAGCGCGCGCAGCCCGTCGATGCTGGTGGCAAGCCGCGTGCGCTCCCGCAGCATCACCTGCGCGGCAGAGGAATCATTCCAGAGGGCGGGGTCTTCGGCGAGGGTGTTCAGCTCGTCGAGGCGAGCGACGGCGACATCCCAGTCAAAGATGCCTCCTCAGCAGTGCCACCGACTGCTTGATCTGTTCGGAGAGGGCGTCGGATTCCGCGGACATTGGCTTTCAATCACGGCAAAGGGGGAGGCGGCCGAAGGAGCGGCGCGATGGCGCGCTAATAAAGGCCGCCCACCGCGTTGTCGAGACCACCGCTGCTGCCGCTGGAACCGCCGCCGCCGCTGGTATCCGGCGCACTGCCTTGCGCCACACTCACGCTGCCGCCGCCGCTTTCGTTAGTCTTGAAGGCCTCCATAATCCCGCCGGTACTGCGCAGGCTGACGCCGGGCGGCAGGGTGAACGGAATCTGCGGCTGATCCTTGAGCGCCACGGTCATGTAGCGATTCCAGATCGGACCGGCGACGGTGGCACCCTGCTCGTTGTCGCCGAGGCTCTGGGGCTGGTCGAAGCCGACCCAGACGGAGGTCATCCGGGTGGGCGTGAAACCGGTGAACCAGGCGTCCTGGAAGTTCTCGGTCGTGCCGGTCTTACCGGCGACCTGCCAGGCGGCGAGACCCGCGTTCGCCACACGGCCGGTGCCGCGCACCATCACTCCCTTCATCATGGTGACGAGCTGCGCGACGCTCGCGGGGTCGGCGAGCTGCGCCCCGCCATAGGTCAGCGCAGGCGGCTGATCCATCGCGGGGGCGGCGCAGTTGTCACAACCGGTGCCGGGGGCGCGGTAGATGATATTGCCCTGCGCATCCTCGACCCGATCGATGAAGCTCGGCGCAACCTGGCGCCCCATCTGGCTGAATTCCGCATAGGCGGTGCCGAGCCTGAGCATCGTCGTCTCGATGGCGCCAAGAACCGCCGGGTAGAGCAGCGGCATCTTATCGACCACGCCAAAATCCTGCGCGGTCTTGGCGACAGATGACAGGCCCAGCCGCGCCGCGAGATGCAGGGTCGCGAGGTTGATCGATTGCTCCAGCGCCACATGCAGCGGAATCGGGCCGAGGAAGCCTTCCTCGTAATTGCCGGGGCGGTATTCGCCGGCGGAGCCCATGTTCACCACGAAAGGCGCGTCCAGCACGCTCGCATCCGGCGCGATATTCTGCTCCATGGCTGTCAGATAGACGAGCGGCTTGAAGCTACTGCCCGGCTGGCGCTGCGCCTGGGTCACGCGGTTGAACTGGCTGAGATCATGGCTCCAGCCGCCCACCATGGCCAGAACCCGGCCGGTCGATGGGTCCATGCTCAGCAGCGCGCCTTGAACCTGCGGGATCTGGCGCAATGCGACATCCTCGGAACCCGGCTCGTCCGAGGGCTGGATCATCACGACATCGCCCGGCTTGACGACATCCGCCATGCGGCGAGGGCCAGGGCCGAGGTTGGTGCCGAAGGGTCCGGCATGGCGCGCCCAGCGGACACCCGCGAAGCGCAGGTCGCCGCGATGGCGTGCGGCGCCGGGATCGCGCGCGTTGGCGCCAGGATCGAGCCAGCCGATGGAGGCCTGCACCGGCGTCTCCGCCAGCACCACGCCGAGGCGCCAATCCGGCAGAATGCCCGGCGGGACCTGCACGGCGGCGAGCGCAGGGCCCCAATCGCCGGTGGTGATATCGATCTGCGTCACCGGGCCGCGCCAGCCGTCATGGCTGCGATCGTATTCGGTGAGGCCGCGGCGCAGCGAGGTCTCGGCGGCCGCCTGCAGGGTCGGGTTGAAGCTGGTATGGACGACGAGGCCGCCATCGGTCGCCCGCTTCTCGCCGAACAGCGCGACGAGCTGCTGGCGCACCGTATCGACGAAGTAGCCGGCCCCGGCGACCGTTGCCGGACGG
Source organism: Acidisoma sp. S159 (assembly GCF_009766125.1). NCBI lineage: Bacteria > Pseudomonadati > Pseudomonadota > Alphaproteobacteria > Acetobacterales > Acidocellaceae > Acidisoma > Acidisoma sp. S159. The sequence goes on along the minus strand of NZ_LMUG01000059.1, from coordinate 157,444 downwards.
CTGGCGGCACGCGGCACCAGAGGCTCGGCCTTGGCGGCGACCGCCTGCTCATGGGTGATGGCGCCGTCATCCGCCATGCGGTCGATCACCCAGTTGCGCCGCGTCAGCGCCGCCTGAGGCTGATGATAGGGGTCGTAGTTGTTGGGCGCCTTGGGCAGCGAGGCGAGCATCGCATCCTGCGCGATGCTCAGCTGGTCGAGCGGCTTGCCGAAATAGGTTCCGGCCGCCGAAGTCACGCCATAGGACTGCTCGCCGAGATAGATCTCGTTGAGATAGATCTCGAGCACGCGTTGCTTGCTCATCGCCCGGTCGATGCGCAAGGCGAGGATCGCTTCTTTGATCTTCGTGCCAAAATTGATGTGATTCTGTAGCAGAATGTTCTTGGCGACCTGCTGCGTGATGGTCGAGGCGCCAATCGGCCGCTTGCCGCTGCCCATCTTGGCGATATCGGTCACCGCCGCGCGTGCGATGGCGACGGGGTCGATGCCGGGGTGGTGCCAGTAGTTCTGATCCTCGGCCGAGATGAAGGCCTGGGCGAGCTGCGGCGGGATATCGGCGAAGGGCGTGTAGATGCGGCGCTCGGTCGCGAGTTCCGCCATGAGCTGCATGTCGCTGGCATAGATGCGGCTCATCACCGGCGGCTGATAGGTCCGCAGCCCATCCACGCCCGGCAGGTCGGCCGTGTAACGGTGGAAGACCGCGTAGCCAGCAATGCCGCCACCGACCACGAGGACGCCCGCTAGGGCAAAGAGGCTTGTGACCGCACGAGCGGCAACCAGCCCAAGGCCGGTCCGGGCGCGCTTGCGGCTATTACGTGGGCGCTTCTCACGCCCACCGCCGATTTGCGGTGCGACGGGCGCGGGCGGCCTAACCCCATCTTGGCTAGGGCGCGGCATCATGGGATCGCCGGCTCTCAATGGCCCGGGCATAGCATGGTCTCTCTCAGCGGCGTCCGCCTCCTGGTCGCAGGATCGCGGCAGGCGGATCGCCGCCCGTCTAGCAGATATGATACGTCTGGCGCAGCTTTCGAGTTCTAGCCGGTGGCCTCGACATATGGCATCGGGCGAAAAGGCTTAGAGAACCGGTTAATAATACGCGTTTTGCGTGATCTCATCAAACTCAAGCCCGTCAGCACTCCCATCCCTGAAAGGGAGGGGTCGGGGGTGGGTTCGTCCGGGCGCCGATGATCAAGGTCTCGCCGCAGCACCGGACCCACCCCCGCTCCTCCCTTGCAGGAGGGAAGATCACGCTTCTCAGGCGGACAGCAGCCCGCCCAGCACGCCACAGCACACCGCCACAATCAGCGGGTTAACCTTGGACGCGCAAAGAATGATCGTCGCGACCGCCGTCATCGCCAGTTGCAAGATCGAGCTTTCAGCCTCCCGCGCGACGACCAGGCCGCCGGCCAGAATCAGACCCACCGCGATCGGCGCCATGCCGTTCTGCACCGCATGACGCAGGCGGTGCTCGCCATGCCCTGCATTCCACAGCCTCGCCATGACATAGACGATGATGCTGGTCGGCACGACCATGGCGGCGGTCGCGATCAGCGCGCCCCACACGCCGCCCGCACGATAACCCAGCAGGCTGACGATAAGGGTGCTCGGCCCCGGAGCCGCCTGGGCGATGGCGAAGGCATCGGTGAACTGACGGCTGGTGAGCCAGTGGTAATGCTCGACCGTCAGCATCTGGAACTGCGGGATCACCGCATTGCCGCCGCCGAAGGCGAGCAGCGAGGTGATGCCGAAAACCTGGCAGAGCTGCAGCGCGAGGGTCAGTGTCATGGCGCGGCGCTCCCCGGCGTCACTTCCAGCGATGGTCCGGGCGGCGTAGGTTTCGCCGGCGCCGCCTGCCGCCAGGCCCAGGCGATGCCGATCGGCGCCGTGATCGCCAGGGTCCACCACAGCGGCCAGCGCAGGATGCCGTTGAGAACGAAGGTCGCTGCAAACAGCAGGATGGGCATGACCGAGGTCAACGTCGATCGCCCGGTGCGCCAAACCATGGAGAGCGTCATCGCGATGGCGGCGGCGGCGAAGCCGCCTAGCACATGGTGCAGAATCGGCGACTTCTGAAAGATCGCGTAGATCGCGGCAATGCCGACCAGCAGCAGCGTCGGCACGGTGATCAACCCGACCAGCGCCCCGGCCGCCCCTCGCGCGCCAGCCAGTTTGGTGCCGACGAAGACCGCGACATTGACCTGATTGGCACCAGGCAGGATGCGGCAGATCGTCATCGCGCTGAGGAACTCGGCATCCGTCATCCAGCCGCGCCGGGACACCACCATCTCCCGCGACCATGCGGAAAGCCCGCCGCCGAAGCTCGACAACGCGATCTCGTTGAAGGTCACCGCGAGCTGCCACGCCGGCACCTTCGGCAGTTCGCCCTCCTGCGCGGCGGGATCAGCCGCCTTGCCATCCACCACCTGGGGCGAAATGTCGTTCATGCGGTCTCCCTCTTCGGGAAGGTCACTCGTGAACCAATTCGGGATCGTGGGCGTGATCGTCTTCCTCGACCAGATGCACGCTCAGCGGATCGGGCGGATCGTAATGCGAGCCGTCGTGCCAGTCCTGCTGGAAGACCGTCTGCAGCCGCTCGACGACCTCCTTGTCGTCCACCAGGCAGCCGAGTTCGCGGCGGAGGTCGAAGGCACTGCGGTCGATGTTCATCGAGCCGGTGAGCACGCGCTTGCCATCAGCCAGCAGCAGCTTGGCATGCAGGCGGAGCTTCTTCTGCTTGCGGATCTTGATGCCGTGCAGCTTCATGAGCCGGAGCGAGGCGAAGGTGTCGAGGATATCCCAGGCGCTGATGCCGTGCTTGCCGCCGCAGAGCACCCGCACGCGTACCCCGCGCTCATTGGCCTGAACCACCCGCTCCAACACTGTCGCATCGACGAATTTCGGGTGCTGCACGTCGAGCGTATGCTTGGCCCGGTCGATGAAGGCGCACATCAGCACCCGTGAGTCGCGGTTGCTCCAGAGCAGCGGGCCGGTGGCCGGGGGCGCGAACTCCCGCCTCTCCCAGTCGGCGTGGAAGCCCTCCTCGATCTCGGCGACGACACCAGTGTCCTCGGTCAGGATGCCGTAATCGCGGGTGGCGGTGAAATATTTCTCGCCGTAGTTGAAGGTGGCGATCATCGCGGTTCGCCCATCGACCACCATCGACTTCTCATGGGTCACGGCGAAGGCGGGGCTGCTCCAAGCGACTGTGATGCCGCCGTCATGCAGCCTCGCCCGCATGTCGTCATTCGCCCGGCTGCCGGAAGAGCGTGCCGGGTTGAGCATCACCCGCACATCCACCCCGCGCTTCTGCGCGGCGATCAGGCTCTCGGCGATATCATCGATCGTAAATGTGAACATCTTGAGAAGGATGGTGCGCTTCGCCCCATCAATGAGTTCACGCACCGGCGCGGTACCGTCGTCTGGCTGCACGATCGCCCGCGCGCCGTCGATAAACTTGACCCCGATATCATTGTCCATAGGCGGTCTTCTGTCCCCCCTGTTGTCCGAAGTCGAGGAGGTTTCGTTAAGAAAAGCAAGCCTTGACCCGGAGATCCCCCTGGAGGCCGGCGGCCCGGCCCCCACTTGGCCTCTTGAGACGGGGGAGGCTGGCGGTGGCAGAGATGCAGCAGGTCGCACGGCTGGCGGAGATCGCCGAGAATCGACCGTTTGGCGTGATGCTGGGCGACGATTCATTCGTGCTTATCCGCAACGGCTCCGAGGTCCGCGCCTTTTCCGGAAAATGTCCCCATGCCGGCGCTCCGCTGGCGGAAGGTGCCATCTGCAACGGCCGGCTGATTTGCCCCTGGCATAAGGGCAGCTTCGCCATAGCCGATGGCCGCTTGCTCGAACCGCCGCCGCTCGAGAGCCTGCGGCGTTATCCGACCCGGATCGAGGGCGACGCCGTTCTGGTCTCGTCTGAGGCCGAGCCGCCGTTACCCCGCACAGCTGCCGGCAGCGACCATCCCGTCTTTGTTGTCATCGGCGCGGGCGCGGCTGGAACCGCCGGGGCCTGCGCGCTGAGAGAGGCAGGCTTCGCGGGCCGCCTGGTGCTGATCGGCCCCGAGGCACCCTATGACCGCACGGCGCTCAGCAAATTCGTAGTCTCCGGCGAGATGCCCGCGGCGGAAACCCCCCTGCTCCGAGACGATGCCACCCTCGCCGCCTTGGCGATCGAGCGCGTTGTGGAGAAGGTCGCGCGGTTGGACACCACGGACCAGAAGGTCGTGCTCTGCAAGGGCCAAGCCATCTCCTTCGATGCGGCCCTCATCGCCACCGGCGGCACGCCGCGCAGGCCGGACATTCCCGGCGCCAGCGGCCCCCGCGTGCATGTGCTGCGGAACCGCGAGGATGCCGTGGCCATCCACGAGGCGCTGAAGGCTCACGGGACGGTCGCCCATGCCGTGCTCCTCGGCGGCGGCTTCATCGGCATGGAGGCGGCGTCCGCATTTCGAACCCGCGGCGTCGCTGTCACGGTCGTGACCTCCCAATCCGCGCCTTTCGCCGAGCAGATCGGGCCGGCGGCGGGCGGGCGGCTGCTCCGTCTGCATGAGGAAAACGGTGTCGCCTTTCGCAAGGCCCGCAGAGCCGTCGCCATTGCCGATGGTCCGCAGGGCGCCACGCTCACGCTCGACGATGGCGGAAGTCTCACGGCCGATCTCGTGCTGCTCGGCCTCGGCATCCGGCCTCGCACCGAATTCGTGCAGGGCATTGCGCTCGGCAATGATGGCGGCTTGACCGTAGATGCTGGCCTGCGCGCGGCGCCCGGCATCTATGCCGCCGGCGACATCGCGGCGATGCCGCTCCATGGCGAAAGCCGCCGGATCGAGCATTGGCGCTATGCGCAGCAACAGGCGCGGCTGGCGGCCCGCAACATGCTCGGCGCCGAAATCAGCTACGACGACGTTCCCTTCTTCTGGACCCAGCATTATGGCCATCGCGTCGAATGCCTCGGCGACCCGCGACATTGGGACGAGGAGATTGTCCTGGGTGATCTCGGCAGCCTCACCTTCGTCGTCCTGCTGGCGAAGGATGGTGAGGTGCGCGCGGCCGTCGCTTGTCAGCGCGAGCGAGCCATGGCTGTTCTCTCCGACGGCTTGCGCCGCCCACTGCCCGTCGCGGAGGCGCAAGCGCTGATCATGGAGTGCTGAGCGATGACGATGGACGACATCCCGATCTCCGACGCCGCGAGCGATGGCGAGGATCCGCATCCCGCGACGAAGCCAGTGCCGCCGCGCCGCAGCATCGGCCCGGAAAGCGAAACGCGCGGCGGTCCGGAAAGCCTCGACGGTCCGCCAATCGAGCGGAGCCAAAAGTCAGACGCATAGTCCTCCGCGACTTGGACTAGGCGCCGCCCCGAACGCGTGCGAAAAGCGGGTTGCCCCCGAGCGTGTGGAAGATCTCTGCCGGCCGCTCCACATTCCAGATGGCGAGATCGCAGGCCTTGCCCGGCTCTATCGAACCAATTTCGTCCCAAAGTCCGAGCGCGCGCGCCGCCTCGCGCGTGACACCCGCCAGCACCTCGTCCACGGTAAGCCCGAACAGGACAGCAGCCATGTTCATCGTCAGCAGCAGCGAGACCAGCGGCGCCGTGCCGGGATTGCAATCCGTCGACACCGCCATCGGAACGCCGAGGCGGCGGAAGATTTCGACGGGCGGCGCCTGACGTTCGCGCAACATGTAATAGGCGCCTGGCAGCAAGACAGCGACGGTACCGGCGTTTCGCATTGCCTTGGCACCCGCCTCATCAGTGTATTCGAGATGATCGGCCGACAGCGCGCCGAACTTGGCCGCAAGAGCAGCACCGCCCGAATTAGTCAGTTGATCCGCATGGAGCTTCACCGGCAGGCCGGCGGCACGGGCTTGCTCAAAGACAAGAGCAATCTGCTCAGGCGAAAAAGCAATGCTCTCGCAAAATCCGTCCACCGCGTCAGCGAGTTTGGCTGCCGCGACCGCTGGCAACATTTCGTTACACACTAAATCTATATATCGATCGCGGTCACCTTCCGCTTCCGCCGGCAATGCATGCGCGCCGAGAAACGTTGTGCGCACGCCAAGGTTCCGCTCAATTCCGAGCCGCCGCGCGACCCGCAGCAGCTTCATCTCGCTCGCGGTCGAAAGCCCGTAGCCTGATTTTACTTCGATTGTGGTGACACCTTCCGCGATCAGCCGATCTACCCGCGGGAGGGTTTGCGCGAGAAGCTCCGCATCGCTTGCATCGCGAGCGGCGGCGACGGAGGATCGGATACCGCCACCAGCACGGGAAATCGCCTCATAGCTCGCGCCCGCGAGGCGCATTTCCCATTCGGCGGCACGGCTGCCGGCAAAAACGATATGGGTGTGACAGTCGACCAGTCCGGGCGTTATCCACCGCCCGCCGAGCCTGATGGTTTCACCGGCTGACCAGCCTTGCGGGAGATCTGCCTCGGCACCGGCAAAAACGATGCGGCCACCCGACGCGGCGACCGCGCCTTTGTCGACAATCCCAAGACCGGGCCGCTCAACCGCCAGCGTCGCGAGCCGCGCGCCGGTCCAGATGCGATCGAAGGATGCGCCGGCCATATAGAGTCTCCGCTAGCCTCAAAGTATCGAGGCTAGCGCCTTCGCGTAATTCAGACGACCTTCTTGAGCGTGGGCGAAGCCTTGAAGCGCACGGTCTTGCCGGCCTTCACCTTGATCGACTCGCCCGTGCGGGGATTGAGGCCCTTGCGAGCCTTGGTCTTGCGCACAATGAAGGTTCCGAAGCTCGGCAGGGTGAAGCGGCCGCTCTTCTTCAACTCGCGAACGATCGCCTGCATGAGGTCGCCAGCCGCGCGGTTCGCGGCGACGCCCGTGGTCTCAGCCGACTCTTGGATCACCTGGGCCAGGAACGCTTTCGACATTAGAAACCTCTTTAATTAAGCGGGGCACCGGCGAACCGAGCCGAAAGCGCCGCGAATCCTGAAAGATACCTTGGGCGTATCCCCGCGCTTGTTCCGCATTGCTCCTGACACGTCAACGGTTTTCTCGGGCGAAGAGAAAGTTTGCACTGTCAGGCGAAGGAATCGGTAACTAACCTTGGCATTGCATCGCTGCCCGGAAGTATGCGCCGCTTGACAGGGAATAAAGCCTCGCGCGGGCATCGGGAGTCGAAGTCAGGGTCGGGGAGATTGCGAATCGCGCCGTCGCGTCTGTTATCATTTGTTACAAACGCGACGGCTGACTCGCAGCGTTAGAAGGTCGCGAGCACGCTCCGCAGGATATCGAACATCTGATCGATATCGGTTTCCTTGCAGATGAAGGGCGGCGCAAGGATGACGGTATCGCCGGAGACTCGCGTGACAAGCCCGATTTCGAAGCAGCGCTTGAGAAGTTCGAAGCCCCGCGCACCAGGCGACGCGCCGGCCGCGAGATCGAAAGCGCCGAGCAAGCCGTACCCTCGCGTGTCAGTTACAATTCCGACATCTTTCATCTTGGCGATCTGTTCTAGAAAGTAGGGAGCCAGCGTGCGGGCTCGTTCAAACAGCCCGTCATCCTGGTAGATCCGCAGCGTCGCGATGGCCGCGGCGCAAGCCACGGGATGGGCCGAATAGGTGTAGCCGTGGAAGAACTCGATAGCGTCAGGCGCGGCGATATCCATGATGGCATCGCAAATGCCCTCACGCACGGCGACGGCGCCCATCGGAATATTGCCGTTGTTGATGGCCTTGGCCATGCACATGATGTCGGGTGTGACGCCGAAGGCCGTGGCGCCGAAAGCATGGCCGGTGCGGCCGAAGCCGCAGATGACCTCATCGAAAATCAGCAGGATGCCGTGCTTGTCACAGATCGCGCGCAGCCGCTCGAGATAGCCCTTGGGCGGCACCAGGATGCCGACCGAGCCCGCGATCGGCTCGACGATGCAGGCGGCGATCGTGTCTCCGCCGTAGAGATCGACCTGGCGCTGTAAGTCGTCGGCGAGCGCCTCGCCGCCATGCTCGCCCTGGCCGATCTGGAAGCGGTTCTCGGGGATCATGGTGTGGCGAATATGCGAGACCCCGGGCAGGCCCATGCCGAACATCTGGCGATTTTTCACCATGCCGCCGACCGACCAGCCGCCGAAGTTGACGCCGTGATAACCCTTCTCGCGCCCGACCAGCCGCAAGCGCTGACCCTCGCCGCGCGCGCGATGGTAGTTGATGGCGATCTTAAGAGAGGTCTCGACCGCCTCGGAACCACCGCCGGTAAAGAAGATCCGGTTGAGGTCCCCCGGCGTCAGCGCCGCGACTTCGGTGGCAAGACGGAAGGAACCGGGGGTGCCAAACTGGAAGGCGGGCGCGTAGTCCAGATCGGCCATCTGGCGGTTCACCGCCTCGCGGATCTCGGTGCGGCCGTGCCCGGCGGGCGTCGTGTAGAGGCCCGAGATGCTGTCGATCAGCCGGTCACCCTGCGGGTTCCAGTAATGGATCCCCTCGGCCCGGACGATGATACGCGGCGCCTCCTTGAATTGCCGGTTGGCGGTGTACGGCATCCAGTGGTTCTCGAGCGGCTCGTTGAACCTGGAGGTGACAGCTGAGTTCATGAGGGGCCTCGTGCGGAGATTCGGGTGCCGAAGACACTAGACCTCTTGCCAAGCCCTCGCCAGCGCCCGGCTTTAACCCCGGTTTAGACCGCGTTCTCGCCCCAGATCAGACCCAGCACCTGCTCCCGCAGCGCGACGAAGTCGGCGCTCGCCTTCACATGGCGGATCTCACTATCCGCCGACTGCCGGGCGAAAGGCGCCGGAATGCGCGCCAAAATCCGGCCCGGGCGCTGCGACATCACAACAATCTCCGTGCCGAGATACACCGCCTCATCCACGCTATGCGTGATGAACAGCACGGTCATGCCGCGGCTGCGCCACACCTCGTGCAGCGCCTCCTGCATCTTTTCACGAGTCAACGCGTCCAGCGCGCCGAAGGGTTCGTCCATGAGCAGGATCTCGGGCTCGTTCGCCAGTGCCCGCGCAATGGCGAGGCGCTGCTGCATGCCGCCGGAAAGCTCATAGGGGTAGCGGTCGCGAAACTCCCACAGCCCGACTGAATGCAGCCAATATTCCACCCGCTCACGCTGCACCGCGCGCGGCAGGCCGCGCATCGCCGGGCCGAAACCGGCATTGGCGGCGACCGTCTTCCAAGGAAACAATGCCGCCTGCTGGAACACCACGCCGCGCTCCGGCCCCGGCCCGCGCACAGCCTGCCCGCCGACACTCACCATACCTGTGGTAGGCGGCAAAAACCCAGCGAGCGTCTGCATCAGCGTCGTCTTGCCGCAACCGGAGGGGCCGACGATGCAAATGAACTCGCCCCGGCCGAAAGCGAGGTCGGTGGGGCTCAGCGCCGCCACCGCCTGCGGCGTCCCCGCGCCATAGGTGACGGCGACGCCCGCGAACTCCACGAAAGGCGCGGAGGTCACGCCCGAAGGCGTGACGCTCAAGGGCGCCCCGGAATCAGGCAACCGCGCGCTCCAGATACTGGGTGTCGATGCCCTTCTGATACACCGCGAGGTCCCGCGACTTGCGAATGCTCTTCTGTTCCACGAGGAACTCCGCCGTGTGCTGCAGCTGCTCGGCGAAGGCTCCCGGCTTGCCCGGCGTTCCCAACCACTTGGCGGTGAGCTGTTCTTTCAGCGGCACGAAGTCGTATTCCTTGAGGTTGTCCTCGGCGACCTGCGCACTGACACCCGCCGCAGTGCCGACCACCGCCGAAGCCTCGGTCGGGTTGCTGGTATAGAGGTCCAGCGCCCGGCCATAGGCTTTCAGCAAGCCGACAACCGCCTCCGGATGCGGCTGCGCGAAGCCATCCCGCGCGATGATGAGATCGGCGATGACATAGCCTTTCTCATCTAGCACATCATAGGTCTTGTAGACCTCACCGCCATCGGCCAGCAGCTTGGCCTTCGCCGGGCTCCAGACATAGGCGCCGTCGATATCCTTGCGCGCCCAGGCGGCGACGATCTGCTCCGGCGGCAGATCCAGCACCGTCACATCCGACAGCGACAGGCCATTGGTCTTGAGAAAGCCAAGCAGGCGGAAATGCGAGGTCGAGCCGAAAGGCGTCGCGAGCTTCTTGCCCTTGAAATCGGCCGGGCTCTTGATGTTGTCGCTGGCGCGGACCGTCATCTCCTCGGCGGCGCCGATATTGTCCAGCATGGCGATCAGCTTGTAGGGGATGCCCTGGCTGAGTCCGGCGGCCGTCGGCGAGGAGCCGATGCCGATGCCGATATCGATGCTTCCGCCGACCACGCCGGCATTGATCTGCGCGCCGCTCGCGACCTCGATCCAGTTGATCTTGGCTTTCGCCTCATCCTCGAACCAGCCCTGCGCTTTGGCGATCATGGTGGGCTTGGTCTCGATGAAATAGCCGATATTGATGGTCGGCACCGCCGCCCTCGCCGGCCGCAGCGGCAATGCGGCGGCAGCGGCCAATCCAGCGGCACCCGCGATGAGCTGGCGCCGGGTCGGAATCAGAAGATCACTCATGCACATATCCTTATGTGTGTATGCGTTTCAGCGGCCGGCCCAATGCACGATGCGGTGCTGTGCCAGGATGAGGAGGCGGTCGAGCGCGATACCCATGACCGCGATGAGCAAGATTCCGGCCACGACATAGTCGCTGCGCAAAAACCGTCCGGCGTCGAGGATCAGCCAGCCGATGCCGCTTGATCCCGCGATCATCTCGGCGGCGATGAGCGTCGCATAGACGATGCCGATGGAGAGCCGGGCGCCGATGAAGATCTCGCCCAGCGCCGAGGGCAGCACTACATGGCGAAAGATTTGCGCCCGGCTGGCGCCGAGCGATTTCGCCGCCAGCACCCGCGCGGGCGAGACGTTGCGCACCCCGTCCCGCGCCGCGACGGCCGAAACCGGGAGGGCGGCGAGGAACAGCAGCACGATCTTGGGGGTCTCGCCGATGCCGAACCAGACGATGAGCAGCACGAGATAGGCAAGCTGCGGCAGCGGCCGGAGGAACTCGATGAAGGGCGCGGCCAGGGCATCGATGGTCGGTGAGACCCCCATCAGCAGCCCGAGCAGCGTGCCGAGTATGGTGCCGATGCCGAAGCCGAGGCCGACGCGCAGCAGACTCAGGCCGATATGGCCGCCCAGGCTGTAGCCCTTGTAGCCGTTGAGCATGAGGTCCAGCCCACCGCTCCATAGCTCGTCCGGCGTCGGCAGCAGCAGGTCGCTCACCAGCCCGCCCCAGGTCGCCGCCGCCCAGGTCACAACCACCACGATGATGGCGGCGATGGTGACCAGCCATTGCGGCCGGGCGCGGAGATATCTCATTCGCGGCCGCGCCAATGGATAAGGCCACGATCGGCGGAGAGCAGCAGGGTGTTCAGGCCCATCCCCAGCAGGCCAAGGATGAGGATGCCGAGCAGGATGACGTCATTGCGCAGGAACTGACTCGCCGAGAAGATCATCCAGCCCAGCCCATCGCTGCCCGCCATGAGTTCGGCCGCGACGACGGTGGAGAAAGCAGCGGCCAGAGCGATGCGCAGCCCCGTCGAAATCTGCGGCAGCGCCGCCGGCAGCAGGACATGGCGGAAGATCTGCCGGCGATTGGCGCCCAGCGACAGCGCCGCCTGGATTTTCTGCCGTGGCACCTGCGTGACGGCGGCGAGCGTCGCGCTCGCGATGATCGGGAAGGCAGTCAGCGCCAGCAGCCCGACCTTGGCGGTGTCGCCAGTCCCCAGCCAGAGCATCAGCAGCACAAGAAAGGAGAGAGGCGGCAGCGGTCGCAGGAACTGCACAATCCAATCGGCCCCGGCACTGGCGTAACGGTTCATGCCCATCCAGAGACCGAGCGGAATGCCGGCCACGGCACCGACGGCGAAGCCACCCAGCGCGCGTAGAAGCGTGGCGCCGATATCCTCGCCGAGGCTGGTGCCGCGATAGCCGTGCCGCGCGATGTCGATGAGCGCCGCCACCACCTCGGCCGGAGTCGCCAGCAGGCCCTTCGGCACGAGATGGAAGCTGCCGACCGCCTGCCACAGCACAACGGCCCCGGTTACCGAGACCGAGCCTAGAAAGAGTCGCTGGCGGTGCGAAATCTCGGCGGACATTTTATGTCCGTATCTGGATCGTTCTACTCAGTCAATTGGCGTCAGTAGATCGTGCTTTGGTCAGGCTCACGAACAGGCTGCGTATGGTTTGATTTACGTGGCTTTGACAGTCCGCCGAGTAACGGCGCGCCAGATCACCACGTCACCACTCGCCACGTCACCCACTAACCACGTTACCACCTAATCACGTCATGCTAGGCGAAGGCCGAGCATCCACGCCTTCCGTGCTCGACGAAGGCAAGGCGTGGATGGCACGCCTTCGCATGCCATGACGGAACTGAGGGGCCTTCGGGTACCACTAGCCCTCAACCCAGCAGATCCTCCAAACTAATCCCCATCTTGGCCTCGTTGAACACGTCATCCGCGTCTGGCGCCGCGCGGTCACGGAACAAAAGATCCTGGTTCGCCTTCACGAAGGGCCGCATACGCGTTTCGTATTGGGCGAAAGCCGTCTCGTGGTCGGCGCCGCCGCGCGCCAGTTCGCGGGCCAGCACGAAGGCGCCTATGAGGGCGAGGCTTGTGCCTTGGCCCGTAAAGGGCGAGGGGCAGTACCCTGCGTCACCCACCAGCGCGATGCGTCCCTTGCACCAGCTCGGCATCCGTACCTGGGCCAGGGCGCCGAAATACAGATCCTCCGTCGCTTCAAGCGTCTCCAGAACACGCGGCACCGGGCCGCCAATCGCGGCGGCGCGTTCGCGGATCAGCGCCTTTCGCGCCGCAAGGTCGAGCCCCCGTTCCTCATCCAATGTGAGGGCGAAGCCGATATTGACCCGCAATTCGCGATTGTCGCGGGTCGGGTAGATCGCGTAACCGGCGGTCTCGTCGCGAAAAGAGAGCTGCCAATCCTGTAGGTCGAGCAGGTTCGGCGACGCCCAAATCGCGAAGGCGACGCCGAGCGGGCGGAGGAACGGCTCCTCGTCACCGAAGGCAAGCTGCCGGACCTTGGAATGCAAGCCATCCGCGCCGAGGACGAGATCGAACACTTCCGTCGGATGGCGGCTGAAGGATGCCACCACGCCATCGGGCCGCGTCTCCAACGCCGTAAGACTATCACCGTATAGGTATCGCGGGCGGCTGCCGCAGACCTCCCGCAGCAACGCGGCCAGATCATCGCGGAAGATCTCGATATCGCCGGAATCGAAGCGGCCTCCGGTCGCCGTGCGTTCGGTGGTGCGCTCGATCTCATTGCCCGCGATATCGAGAACCGTCATGCCCTTCATCCGGGTCCGCAATGCCGGGACGCGCTCGCCGAGTCCCATCGCGGCGATGACATCCAAAGCAGGGCCGCGAATGTCGATGGCCTGCCCGCCGGGCCGGGGCTCGGGCGCCCGTTCGACAATGGTGACTTCATAGCCGGCCTCGAGAAGCCAATAGGCGAGGGCCGGTCCGGCAATACTGGCGCCGGAAATTAGAACCTTCGGCATGGGTTCGGTCTCCTTCTCTGAAACGGCCTCGGCGCAGCCCAAACTCCTGCCGCACGCCTGACGCCGCACATACCGCACCGGCGTTTGCACCGCACCATCGGCCCCTCCCAACGAGCCTTGGGAGACGCTATGTCTAGTAACTTGCCCACATGAACCGGACTCGGCCCATGCCCTACGACTTCGACCTTTTCGTCATCGGCGGCGGCTCTGGCGGAACACGCTGCGCCCGTATCTCGGCCACCCACGGCGCTCGCGTCGGTGTCGCCGAGGAGCGCTTCTGGGGCGGGACCTGCGTCAATGTCGGCTGCGTGCCGAAGAAGCTCATGGTTCAAGCCGCGGAATACGGCCAATGGGCGGAGGATGCGCGCGGCTTCGGCTGGCACATCGTGAAGGGCGGCCATGACTGGAAAGACTTCATCGCCGCGAAAGACGAGCAGATCGACCGGCTGAAAAACATCTACAAGACCATGCTGCAGAAAGCCGGCGCGCATGAATTCGAGGCGCATGTCCGCTTAATCGATCCGCATACACTCGACATCGGCGGCAACCGCAAGACGGCGGAACATATCGTCATCGCCACAGGCGGCACGCCGCGAAGGCCCGTCTGTATCGGCGCCGAACTCGCCGGAACAACCGATGACCTGTTCTACCTGCCTGAGCGCCCCAAGAGCATCGCGATCATTGGCGGCGGCTATAGCGCCGTGGAATTCGCCGGCGTCTTCGCGGCTCTCGGCACGAAGGTCCATCTCGTCTACCGCCAGCCTCTGCCGCTGCGGGGCTTTGACGGCGACATGCGCGAAGCCGTGGCCGAGGCTCTGGCCGCCCAGGGCGTCTCGCTGCATCACGGCGTGCTGCTCAGCAAGATTGAGGCGGAGCGGGAAGGCCGCTTCGTCCATCTCTCGGACATGACGAAACTCCATGTCGATTACGTCGTGATGACCACGGGACGCGTGCCAAATACGCACGACCTCGGCCTGGAGGCGGCGGGTGTCGCTCTCGACGACAAGGGAGCCGTGCGGGTCGATGAGGGCGGCCACACCAATGTGCCGGGCATCTATGCCATCGGCGACGTCACCGACCGGCTCAACCTGACGCCGGTCGCGATCGCGGAGGGCCACGCGCTCGCCGATACGCTGTTCGGTCAAAAGCCGCGCACGGCGTCGCATCGCAACGTTCCCACCGCGGTTTTCACCAGCCCGCCCTTGTCGACCGTGGGCCTGACGGAGGAAGAGGCAGCGCGGCGCGGCGCGACCGACATCTACCTCAGCCGCTTCAGGCCGTTGCGCCACATCATGACCGGCCGCAATCGTCACACGGTCATGAAGCTCGTAGTCGATCAGGCGAGCCAGAAGGTGCTCGGAGCCCATATGCTCGGGGAAGATGCCGGAGAGATCATGCAGGGACTCGCCATCGCCATCCGGATGGGCGCCACCAAGCAGGATTTCGACAGCACCATCGGCATCCACCCCACTGCCGCCGAGGAGTTCGTAACGATGCGGACGCGCAGCCGCGTTGCAGGCGTGGCAGACGAAGCCGCCGCGGCGGAGTAGCTTTTTGACATATTGAGGTAGATAAGCCGCGGCTACGCGCGGGCCATCCCGCCTGCGCGGGCGTGCGTCCGGCATGTGGACCCAAAGTCTACAAGCCCTTGCGAGGAACGAAACGATGAGTATGGCGGCAGCGAACCGTCCCTTCGACCTTCAGCCCTGGAGCCCGGCGAGCTGGCGCGCCAAGCCGGTGCGGCAGATGCCCGTCTATCCGGACGCCGACCGGCTGGAAGCCACCGAAGCGCGCCTGCGGCGATACCCGCCCCTCGTTTTTGCCGGCGAGGCGCGACGCCTCAAGACGGCCCTGGCCGAGGTCGCGGCCGGCCGCGCCTTTGTGCTGCAAGGCGGCGACTGCGCCGAGAGCTTTGATGACTTCACCGCCAATATCATCCGCGACACCTTCCGGGTGCTGCTGCAGATGGCAGTGGTGCTGACCTTTGGCGGCGGGGTGCCGGTGGTGAAACTCGGCCGCATGGCCGGGCAATTCGCCAAGCCGCGCTCTTCCGACAACGAGACGGTCGACGGCCAGAGCCTGCCGAGCTACCGCGGCGACATCATCAACGCCCCGGCCTTCACCCCCGAGGCGCGGACCCCCGATCCGGCGCGCATGGAGACCGGCTATTTCCAGTCGGCCGGCACGCTGAACCTGCTGCGTGCTTTCGCGACCGGCGGCTATGCCGACCTGCATAGCGTCCATCGCTGGAACCTCGGCTTCGTCGAGCGCAGCCCGCTCGCCGCCCGCTACCAGGATCTCGCGACCCGCATTGATGAGACGCTCACCTTCATGAGCGCCTGCGGGATGACCGGGCAGACGGCGCCGCAGATCCGCGAGACCGACTTCTACACCAGCCACGAGGCGCTGCTGCTGCCCTATGAGGAAGCGCTGTCCCGCGTCGATTCCACGACGGGCGAGAGCTATGCCTGCTCGGCGCATTTCCTCTGGATCGGCGACCGTACGCGGCAGCTCGACGGCGCGCATGTCGAGTTCATGCGCGGCATCCGCAACCCGATCGGCCTCAAGGTCGGCCCCTCCACCGAGCCGGATGACCTGCTGCGGCTCATCGAGGCGCTGAACCCGGCCAACGAGCCCGGTCGCCTCACGCTGATCAGCCGCATGGGCTCCGACAAGCTGGAAACCAAGCTGCCACGCCTGCTCCGCTCCGTGCGGCAGGAAGGCGCGGAAGTGGTGTGGCTCTGCGATCCGATGCACGGCAACACGATCTCCACCACGCATGGCCGCAAGACCCGCCGCTTCGACGCGATCCTCGGCGAGGTCCGCGGCTTCTTCGAGGCTCATGCGGCGGAGGCGACCTGGCCCGGCGGCATCCATGTTGAGATGACCGGACAGAACGTGACCGAATGCGTTGGCGGGGCTCATCGCCTGACCGAAGCCGATCTCGGCCGGCGTTACGAGACTTTCTGCGACCCGCGCCTGAACGCCGAACAGTCCCTCGAACTCGCCTTCCTGGTGGCCGAGGAGCTGAAAACGCGGCGCGTGCCCACACGTGCAGTAGCGGCCGAATAGGAGCGCCGCGCCATGGATACGCTGGTCGCCGAGGATCTGTCGCAGCCGGAAACGATCGCCGCCTATACCGACACCTACTTCAAGAAGACCAAGGCGATCGTCGCCCGCTATGGCGATATGACCGTGACCTACGCGGTCTTCCTGCGGCGGCCGGTGATTTCCGCGCCACGCCTGATGCTGGACTGGATCACCGAGGTCGCCGCCGTGCGCGGCACGGTCTTCGACATCGAGGTCCTGCATCCCGAGGGCGAGTGGGTCGGCGCGGGCGAGCCGATGCTCTACATCACCGGCAGCTACGAGCATCTCACGGATCTCGAGACGCTGATCCTGCAGAAGCTCGGCGCGGTTTCGGTCGCCGCGCATCACGCCTATCAGATGTGTATCGCGCTGCCGCATGTGACCTTCCTCGCGATGGAGGCCCGCCACTGCGCCGGCACCGAGATGCAGGCGATGATGTCCTATGGCGCCGCGGTGGGCAGCCGGGCGGCGCAGAAGGAAGGCGCCAAGGGCTTCATCGGCAATGCCAATGACGCGACCGCGCATTTCTTCGGCGCGACGCGCGGCCTGGGCACCATGCCGCATGCCCTGATCGGCTACGCCGGTTCCACGCTGCGGGCGGCCGAGATGTTCCACGAGACCTTCCCCGACGACACACTGACAGTGCTGGTCGATTACTTCGGCCGGGAGATTAGTGACGGGCTGGAGGTTTGCCGGCGCTTTCCGGAGCTCGCGGCATCGGGCCGCATGTCCCTCCGGCTCGACACCCATGGCGGCCGTTTCCTCGAAACCCTCGATCCCGCGCTGAGCTATGCGGTACTGGAGCGTCATAATCCGGGGGCGATCCGCCGCTATCGTTCCGATGCGGAATTGCGCCACCTGGTCGGCACCGGCGTTTCGGCCGCCGCGATCTGGCGGATGCGGGAAGCACTGGACGAGGCCGGCTTCGATCGTGTGCGCATCGTCGCGTCTTCGGGGTTCGGCGTGGACAAGTGCCGGGTCATGGCGGACGCCGCCGCGCCGATCGACATTGTGGGCACGGGCAGTTTCATTCCCGACCATTGGCACGAGACTTACGCTACCGCCGACATCATCGCCTACGACGGCGTCGCCCGCGTCAAGGTGGGCCGCGAGTTCCTGCTGCAACACCGGAACGGCAAGAAAGCCTAAAGACTCTGCGCGCCACACCGCGTGCCCTTGCCTCGGACTTTCGCCCGCCCCATGCGACCCACCCCGACCCCTCCCTTTCAGGGAGGGGAAACAGGCGCCGTTCCTCTTATCGCTAGGCTCGTTCCGTGACCTCTCCGCTCCTCCGCTTCGCCCCTAGCCCCACCGGTTACCTGCATGTCGGCAACCTCCGCATCGCCGTGGCGAATTTCCTTTTCGCCCAGCGAAACAACGGCCGCGTGCTGCTGCGCATGGACGATACGGATGCGGCGCGCTCCAAGCCGGAATATGAGGAGGCGATTCAGGAGGATCTGCGCTGGCTCGGCCTCAACTGGCAGGATTTCGCGCGCCAGACTGAGCGGCTGGACCGTTACGCCGCCGCCGCCGAGCGGCTGAAGGCTTCCGGTCACCTCTATCCCTGCTTCGAGAGCGAGGAGGAACTCGCCGCCAAGCGCGCCACGCGCCTCAAGCGCAAGTTGCCGCCCGTTTATGACCGCGCCATGTTGTCGCTGACGCCCGAGCAGCGGGCCGCTGCCGAAGCCAATGGCAAAACCCCTTACTGGCGCTTCAAACTCTCGCGCGAGATCATTACCTGGACCGACCTCGTTCTGGGCGAGCGGCGCGTCAAGCTATCCAGCGTTTCGGATCCCGTGTTGATCCGTGCGGACGGCACGCCGCTCTATACCTTCACCTCCGTGGTGGACGATCTCGAACTCGGCATCACCCATGTGATCCGCGGCGAGGATCACGTCACCAATACCGGCATTCAGCTCGATATCATGGCGGCCCTTGGCGCAAAGCCGGGGCGGATCGCTTTCGGGCATCTGCCGCTGCTGACGGATGGCGAGGGCGGCAAGCTCTCCAAGCGTTTCGACTCCCTCTCCGTCCGCAGCCTGCGGCGGGACGGGCTGGAGCCGGATGCGATCGTCGCCTATCTCGCGCGGCTGGGGTCGGCGGACGACATCCTGCCGCTCAGCCGGGGAGAGCTGGTGGCGCATTTCGACCTCGGCCGCATGTCCCATTCGGCGGCGGCTTTCGACCCGAAGCAGTTGCTGGCCCTCAACCGCCATTTGCTGCACCGCATGCCCTTCGCCGCCGTCGCCGACCGCCTGCCGCCGGGTGCGACGGAGGCGTTCTGGCTGGTGGTGCGCGGCAATCTCGACCTGTTCTCGGAGGCGCGGACCTGGTGGAGCGTGGTCGCCGGCGAGATCACCCCGCCGGACCTGCCGGGGGAGGCGGAATTCCTGCGCGCCGCCGCCGCCGCGCTGCCGCCCGAACCCTGGGACCAGACGGCGGCGAGTCTCTGGACCAAGGCCCTCGCCGCGGAGACGGGGCGAAAGGGGCGGCCGCTCTACCACCCCCTCCGCCTCGCGCTGACGGGCGAGGAAAGCGGCCCAGACCTCAAGGACCTGCTGCCGCTACTCGGCCGCGCTAGGTCGGAGCAGCGGCTGGCTGAGGCTAGTCGGGGCGGGACGCAAGTCTGACGGGACGCGCGCGGCAGCAGAACCAAGGTGCGGACCGCCGCTTGCGCGTGATCTGTTCGAACAATCCAGCAGCAGGAGAGGGACGATTGTTCAAACCGCGTCGCCCGAAGCGAGCGGCGGTGAGTTCAAGTGGTCGTCAGTAACCGAGAGGGGCAGCATTAGTATCGAAGGGACGCGGTGGAAGCGAGGAGCATGACACGGTCTGCGGTGATGGAGCCGCTGCGCCGGGCGGGGCCACCTAGGCGAGCCGACCATATCACTCCAATGGTCGACTCGAGGGGCACCTAGCCTGCGGGTGGCACGTATAGGTAAGGCATCTGTGCATGAGGGCCCTGATTTCCTAGCGGTAACAGATTAAATGTCGGAGCCCGCTCCCACGAAGAATGAATGCCCGGAGGCGGCGACGTTTGTACGTAACTCCTACGAGTAGGCTTGTTGCTCCAGGCATAGCTAGGCAGCAAGTTGTTCGGAAGGTAGTAGCAACTCAACAGGTTTGTCAGTCGCGATGTCGCAATAAAAGGCGAACGCGTACTCTGGGAGAGATACACCTCTAACTCCGTGCGATATCTAGGTCCTAACACTACACCCACGTTTGATGGCTCCGTTTGATTGTCGAGTTGGTCAACCGCGACGAGGCTAGCGCCATTGGCGCATTTTCGATCCATGAAGGCTCTGTCTGAGTCGGTTCGATCCCTCACAGACAATGTAGCGACGAAGCGCTAAAGAATTGTTGACGGGTAATTCCGATTTACGGAATGACTCGTAGCGTGACCGTTTCGGCTTAAAAAGCGAGCCGACTATTCCGCAGCGAATCGCTTCCTGAGAAAGAATCGCTGATGCGGCGCCGGAAACTCGTCCAGGGTGCCGAACACCTCATACCCGTGCCGCTCGTAAAAGCCGCGCGCCTGGAAGCTGAACGTGTCCAGCCAGACACCAACACAACCGAGCGCCCGCGCCTCGTCTTCCGCCATCGCCAGCAGGCGCGAGCCTAACCCCTGACCGCGCCCCGCCTCGGGAACGACCAGCAACTCCAGCCAGGCCCAATCGTAATAGACGTCGCCCCACAACCCGCCGACAATCTCGCCTCTGTCGTTCTCGATCAGGCGGGCGAGGCCACGATCGGTTTGTGGTGCGCTCGCTCCGATCTGCTTGTTGTTGAAGGCGCCCAGCGGCTCCAGGATTACCGCGCGATCCGCCGCGCTTGGCGCGGCGACTTGCCGAATGTCCGCTTCGACGCGCGCCCCATCCGCTCCTAGGCGCTTGCTGAGCAGGAAGCGGCTGTGCGGCGCCGGATAGTCCGGTAACTCGCCGAAGACTGTGTAGCCGAGGCGCTCGTAGAAGCCTCTCGCCTGGAAGCTGAAGGTGTCCAGCCAAAGGCTATGACAGCCCCAGCCCCGCGCCTGTTCCTCCGCCCTCGCGAGTAAGGCCGCGCCAAGGCCGCGCCCCCGCAAGGAGTCCGGCACGAACAACAACTCGACAAACAGCCAGTCGTAGAAAGCCTTGCCCCAGAGACCACCAGCGGCCTTGCCCGCATCGTCATGCAGCAGCAGACAAAGATCGTGCTCGGGCCATTCGCGGGGACCGGCACGCGGATCGCTATAAGCGACGAGCGCCGCGAGGATGGCCGCGCGCTGGGCCTCCTCAGGCGGATCGGGACGGCGGATCGACAAGGGCTCCATGCGCCGAGTATCGGACCTGCCGCGCTCGCCGACAAACCAAGGCTTCCGCCTCGGCGCGGGCGAAGACCGCCGAGACCCAGGCGAACATGAGACTCGCCGTCGTCGCGATCAGCGTGTTGTCGGTCGCCGAATGCGCCGCGAAGGCGAGGAAAACGCAGATCATCACCGCGCGCTGCCCTCCCGCCATGCGCCGCGTGCCGAAACGCAACCAAAGCGCCAGTGAGAGGATGAGTAAGACCAGTCCGAAGCCGCCGCCCTCGACGGCGATGCGCAGATATTCGTCATGCGCGGCATTGGTGCCGATGAGGTCGAACAGCGGCGTGCCGACTTTCACCAGCACTTTGTCGGTGCCGATACCCCAACCGACCCAGGGCGAGGCGTGAAAGGCAGCCTCGTAGGCGGGCCAGATCAGCGTGCGATTGCTGAGGTCGGTCACATCGCCCTGCCCGGCGAGGTTGAGAACGCGCACGAAGCCAAGCGCGGGCGCCGCGACGATGGCAATCGGCGGCGCGGCGGCAAGTCCAAGCACCAGCCCTGTGCGCGACCGCCAGGACCAATCCGGCGCAGGCACCATCAGGGCGACGACGAGAATGAGAATGGCGGCGATGAGCAGCGGCCCCCGGGCGCCCGTCGCGAGCAGAATGATGAGGTCGCCGCCGAGCAGCATCAGATAGGCACCCCGCGCGCGGCGCGTGATCTCCAGCAGCAACGCGTAGACACTGATCAGGGCAAACCCGGCAAGAAAGGCCGGATGGGTCGAGGCGCCGAGCCTGAGCGCCCCCACCTCCAGCTCGTAGAGCGGCCGCAGACCGAGGCCCGCGAGAACCAGGCCCAAGGCGAGAATGAGATAGGGCGAGAGGATCGCGACTCCGATGACCCGCCGTGACCAGCCAGGGGGCAGCCGAGCAAAGGAAAAGGCGAAGGGTGCAACCGACCCAACCAGGCTGCGCAGGCTGTCGACGAGAAGAAGACCGGGCCAGTAGCCATGAAGAAGCCCCGCCGCCGACATGGCCGTGAAGGCAAGGCCAGGGTTCGCGATATCGCGGCGGGGACCGTAACGCGCGACGCAGACCAGGGCGATCAGCAGTCCCACAGCCTTGTCCACGCCGATGATGAGCAAGCCATTGCCGACCAGGTCGCCAAGCCACATCTCCGGACAGGTCGCTAGAACGGCGAGCCACAATGCCGTCGCTTGGGGCGGATAGGCGAAGGAGAGGCAGATCGCCAAGGCGGCGGCGGGGAGAACGAGGCCGAGGAAGAATAGCGACGGCACGGCCCATGCGGTAGCCGCCGACGCGCCAGCAATTCCAATGCCGAACGCCCAGGCAGCCGCACGGAGCCCATACGCGGACAGCAGCCAATTCATTGTAAGACCGTATCGGAATTGTCGCCTTTTGGCGAGCGACGGTCTACTGGCTGACGACGCTATGAGTCGCTGCCGGCTCGGAGGCCATGGCGCCCGCTTCTCCCCCCTTCCTTGCAAGGGAGGGGCCGGGGGTGGGTCTGGTTGTGCGGCAGTTCATTGAGCCGTTGCGCCCGGACGAACCCACCCCCAACCCCTCCTTGCGGGGAGGGGAGCGAGGCGTCTTGAACTAGCGGCGAGCCTTGCGGGCGGCGTAGCGGCGGTCGCGTGCGGCCTTTTGCTCGGCCTTAAGCTCGGCTTCGGCGGCGGCGGCGGCGGCGGCGCGGGCTTTTTCCTCCGCGATGCGCGCGGCTTCCTCGATTTTGCGCTGAGCCTCGAGTTCTGCCTGGTGCTTGCGCTCCTCCTCCCGGGCGATCTCGCGGAGGCGCTCACGCTCGGCACGGGCTTCCGCAAGGACACGCCGCTCCTCCTGCCGCTTGAGCACGGCGGGATCGTCCGGGCCCGGGCGGGCCTGGAACTTCTCCAGCAGAGCGCGTTTCGCCTTTTCGGCGGCCTCGCGGCGGTCGTTGAAGTTCTTGTCGTTGTAACCAGCCATCGTCCTCGTCTTCCTTTGGGCACGCCGCGGTCAGAAATCCGGCGCTCCTCATACACCCGTGCGTGCTTCGGGGAACCCGGATTTGTGGCAACCCGCCTCCGCGTCCGCAAAAATCCGGCGTATTATCTTGCCGGATGGGGTAGCCGTAGCCGTCAGGTGGGGCTATCTGTCCACTTCGGCAATCTGAAGAGTGATGCGTTATGGCGACAGGCACGATCAAATGGTTCAATGGGGAGAAGGGCTACGGCTTTATTAGCCCTCAGGACGGCAGCAAGGATGTGTTTCTTCACATCACTGCGGTGCAGGCAGCGGGCCTCACCACGGTGAATGAAGGTCAGCGCGTCAGCTATGACGTCCTCAAGGAGCGCGGCAAGGACGCCGCATCCAACCTCCGCGTCCTCTAGAGCGCCTACCCCATTGCCGCTCCGGCTCACGCCGGGGCGGCGATTTCTTGTTTGGGGCTTGGCGGCTCTCATCCCGGCAGACCCGCACGGCGCGCGAATAGGTCCAGGCCGGTTTGTTGTCGCTGATCGCGCAAGGCTGCGCCTCCCGATTTCGCGGAAACGACGGGCGCGATGCCGATAAGCTTCGGCTCAGGCGCGTGCGTTCGGTTGCGAAGCGAAGGCCTAACACCACCTCGCCCAGCTCTTGGTCTAGGCCGCCCAAATCACCCTGAGGCGGCCACCGGTCCCGCGACGCGACTCGTGGTCGCAGAGGCCAGCAATGGCTTGTGTTGCGTCAGTGCTTTCGCACGAGATCGGGGCGGAACGCTGGAGATACGCGCTCCGCCCCGCCGCGTCACACATTCATGTCTGGATCGGCGACTCAAACAGGGACGAGAAATTCAAGCCACTGCCCAGACTGCCTAAACTGCCCAGACCGAAACCACTTGAGCCGAGGCCACCGAAGCAGGACTGCAACTGTGACAGCTCCTGCTGTTGCTGCTGTTGCTCATAGGTAATGATCATGTTTAGCAATTGCTCGATCTGCTGCATCGATGTCTGGGCGCCCGAGGACGATACAGCGCCGGTTGCCTGCTGGTCCGTATCCAGGTTAATCGGCGTCCCGTTCGTCGCGGTCAGCGAGTCGAGGCCGCCCGTAGAGTCGTTGGACGCAAAAAGGTTGCCATCGTCGGCCGCGTAGAGGTTCACGCCCGAGGCATTGTTGTATTGCGCTTCGGACGCCGCGCCCGGAACAAAGCTGACGCCCGTCGTTTTAGCCCCATTCTGGAAGCCTTGGCCGGCGCCGGTCTTGCTATTGATCTGGACTTGGTCGTCCCCATTCGAAACCGTCACCGCGCCGACATGGGAGACACCATTAGTGAGCGCGGTCGGATCGACGGTTACGATTGTGCCGTCCGAGAGTTTGACGTTGAAGGGGCTTTGCTGGATGTCGGCAACATGCTGACCATCGGCGTAGACATGCGGGTCGCCCTCGATCTCGTCCACGACCGTTCCGTCTTTATTGATGATCTTGACGGAGCCGTCATCCTCGGAACCCTCCTCGATCGTATAGGTTCCATCATTGACATTAACGTTGCCGGATGAGTCGGTAGATTCGGTGAGAGTTGGTGCCGAGCTGGTACCGCCGAACGAGTCGCTCAAATAACCTTCGTCACCGCCCGTCGTTTCGCCATCCGTCGAGCCATCGTCCGAGGTCGGGATCAAGCCCATCTGCGAGAAGATGGAGGTTAACTCAGAAGCCTCGTCGGTCGGCACGGTAAAGTTAAGAGTGGTGGTGCCAGTCACGCTAGACATTGGGCGATCCTTTCGTTTCCGTTCGCTTCCATCCAGCGCCTTGCCGGCGTTGCGCCGGCACTAGCCTGCTTCGCCTGGAACGGATGAAGCGAGCAGTGGCTGCTACGCCGGTGTTGAGGCGTGACCGTAACGGTCGGATCCCTAGCGATTCGTGAATTTTCCCTCACCGCTGGCCGGAGCAGGGCTATTGCGCAGAGAAATCCACGTTAGCCTTGCCGACGATGCGGTTAGTTAATCGATCGGCCGCTATCGTTTCGATACTATACCGAAACGGAGTCTCGCTCAGACGCCGAAGAGGTCGATCTGACGCGGATCCGCGTCCGCCGTCAGTGTCGCGTCCGGCGGATCGGACGGCTCGGGCAAGACCTCGCCGGCCGCGAAAGTGACCACGCTGTCGGGCACACCGATCAGCAGCAGCGGGCAGGGCTGGCCGAGCCCATGGGCGATGCGGTCACCAAGCTTGCGCCAATGTGTCGTCGCCTCGCCGAATTTATCGCCGGCGAAGACCTCGGCCAGGGCCTCGCGGCCACCCAGCGGATCGCGGGCACGGCTCATGCGACGCAGGATTTCCTCGCGCTGACGCGGCGTCGGCTCGTAACCCCAGCGGCGCATGTCCTCGACCGTGTCGATGCCGCGCTCCTCCAACAGCCGCCGAACCAGCGCGCGCATGCCAGCCTGACCCAGGGACGGGCCACGCGTCACGATGACGCCGAGGGAGATAAACCCCTCCGCATGCAGCCGTCGGAAGCTTTCCAGGTCACGGTCGAAGAAGCTGTCCTTGTTGTTCCACTCGACTTCCAGGGCGATGGCCCCCGCGCCGGTGCCGCTCGGGGCGAAGCGGCGCAAGAAGCCGATCGTCCAGGTGCGGGACTGGCGACTCTCGCCATCCACCCGTCGCTCGACCGCGATGCGCCGTTGCAGCCAGTGGCGCTGATTGAACCCACGGCGCAACCTCGCCGTGATGGGTGCCTCACCGCCGCCGCCCTCGATGATCTCGGCGATCGGGATGCGCATCTCCGCGAGCACGGCGGCGATGTCCTCGATCGCCTCGGGGTAATCGGCTTCCAGTATTGCGCCGGCATGGCCGCGATAGTCGATCGTGAATCCCGCCGCGAGGAGCGGCGCGAAAGCCAGGCAGCCGCGGCTCACGGCACGGTCTCCAGCCTCGGCGCGCCCGAGTTATGGGCATAAGTCGGCCAGTCGGGGGTATAGGCCTCGGACTGATTGCCCCAGACCGTCCAACCCGGCCGGGGTCCACGGGCGAAAAGCTCGAGGAAAGGTCCGGGACTGCAAGATTCGATGAGGGGATACTGCTCGTCGGGCTTGCGGCTATGCTCGCGCTTGCGTGTCGCCAGCAGGTTAACCTGCGAGCGGCCGGGCGCCAGGGTTCGCGCGTGGCGGCCCCGTGTACCAAAGAGCAGCAGCTCCGTCACGTTGCGAAAATAGAAGCCGACGCCGCGGCCATCGGGGCCGCCATCCCGCCGGATCTTGTGCCAGACGATATTGGCCTTGTAGGCGAAACCCCAAGCGGCGAGCACCGCGAGCCCATCGGGCAGCAGCGCATTCGGCACCCACAAATAGAGATGCGCCGGGTCGGCGACGTGCTCCGCCACCGGCAGCGCCGCGATCGCGGCGAGATCCATGGTGCCGTAACGGCTGAGGCGGCGATGCTCAGGCGCCACTTTTCCGGTGCGGTTCGTGAATTGCCAGGGCGGATCGGCCAGCACGGTCGCGAAGCGACGGCCGGAGAGCGCGGATCGCAGCGAGGCGACTGGATCGGCGGCCGCTGCGGAGGAAATCGAATCGGCGGAGAGCACGCGGGCAGGCTAGCGCAGGCGAGCCGGGTGGCGCCATCCTCACCTACGGCCAGGGTCGGGCCGCAAACTTGTCGGGAGCAGACGGATATGGACGTCGGTGTGATCGGGATCGGGCCAATGGGTTCGGGCATGGCGCGGTGCCTGCTCAGGGCCGGGCATAAGGTGACTGTCTATAACCGCACCCGCGCGCGGGCCGAGGCGCTGGTCACGGACGGCGCCACGGTCGCGGATAGCCCTGCCGAAGCGGCGGCGCGCGAGGTTGTGATTACCATGCTCGCCTCGGACGATGCAGTCGAAGGTCTCGTCTTTGGAGCGGAGGGGTTGCTCGCCGGCCTGCCCCGCGGTGCCGCCCATATCGCCTCGGGCACCATGTCGCTCGACCTCTCGAAGCGCCTGGCGGAGGCGCATGCGGGGCTTGGGCAGGACTACCTCACCGCCACCGTGCTGGGCCGGCCACCGGCGGCCGAGGCCGGCAAGCTCTTCACCATGGCGGCGGGGCCGGAGGCGCTGATCGAGCGGCTGCGGCCAGTGCTGGAGGCTCTGGGTCAGCGGCTGTTTGTGGTGGGCACGGAGCCATGGCAGGGCAATCTGGTAAAGCTCTGCTGCAACTTCATGATCTTCTCCACCATCGAGCAATTCGCGGAAGTTTTCGCCCTCGCGCAGAAGGGCGGGGTCGATCGCGGCATGCTTTACGAGGTGCTGACGGAATCCTTTTTCAGCGCGCCGGTTCACAAGAATTATGGCCGCATGATCCTCGACCGGGCCTACGAGCCGCCGGGAGGCAAACTCGGGCTCGGCGCCAAAGACAATCGGCTGATGCTGGAAGCCGGGGAGGAACTGAAGGTGCCGCTGCCCTTCGCCTCGATATTGCGGGACCGCTTCCTGGCGAGCGCGGCACGGGGGGACGGAGAGAAGGATTTTTGCGTCATTGCCCGGCGCGCCGAGGAGGACGCTGGTCTCTGACCTCCTCATCCACCCCATTCGAGGAAGGATGTTCCAGCGAAGCGGCCGGTTCGGTCAGGGCGGTTCTGACGTCAGGACTGCTCCGCGGGTCCGCCTTGCCGGAGGACCGGGAGACGCCATACATCGGCCTTCGTGCAATGGCTGGATGACGCGGTGAGCATGCTGGCCTTGGCACGCGATAAGAAAACGACGAGTTGGGCGGAGCGCGGCGTCACGGCCGGGGTGTTTCTAGGCTTCGGGCTCGGAGTCGGCGCCTGGGCGTCGTCGATCCCGTATTTCAGGGCACGTCTCGGCCTGTCCGACGGGGAGTTGAGCTTCGCCCTGGTCTCGCTGATGGCTGGCTCCATTGTGAGCATGCCGGTCATGGGCCCGCTCGCTGCGCGCATCGGATCGGGCCGATCGCTGCGGTTCCTCGCCTTGGCCTATCCGCTGACCATGCTGCTGCCGAGGCTCGCGGATAGCCTGCCGATGCTGATGGCGGCGACCTTCGCCATCGGATTGGGCAACGGCGCGATGGACGTCGTGATGAATACCCATGCGAGCGATATCGAGCGGCGCTGGAAGGTCCCGATCATGTCCTCCTTCCACGCCGGCTACAGCCTCGGCGGTCTCCTCGGCGCCGCGCTGGGCGGCTTGCTTGCGGCGCGCGGCCTGATTGTGGACGCGCTGCCGGTGGCGACAGCGATCTGCGTTCTCATCGCGGCCCTAAGCTGGACCAGCGTGGGGCGCGGCGCCGTGGCGAAGGGCGGAGGGTCGGGCCTCGCGCTGCCGAATCTCGCCGTGCTGCCGCTCTGCATGCTGTGCCTGCTTTGCCTGCTGTGCGAGGGCGCTATGGCGGATTGGAGCGCGGTTTATCTCTCGACCGTAGTGGGAACCGGGCCAGCCCTCGCGGCGGCCGGCTTCGCGGGATTCTCGGCGGCAATGATCCTCGGGCGGCTCACCGGCGATGCGGTGACCAATCGCTTCGGCCGGCGGCCAGTGGTGCGCGTGGGGGCGGCCTTGGCCACCATCGGCTTGGCCCTGGCGGCAGCCGTGCCAACGAGCAGCGCGGCAATCATCGGGTTTGCGCTCGTCGGCATGGGCCTTGCGAATGTCGTGCCGCTCACCTTCGGCGCGGCTGGGCGGCTTGCCGGGCTGTCGCCGGCGCGCGGCATCGCGATGGTGGCGACCGCCGGATACACCGGTTTCCTGATGGGACCGCCGCTGGTGGGCGGGGTCGCCTCACTGGTCGGGCTGCGTAGCGGGGTGGCTCTTGTGGCGATCTGCGCGGCGGCGGCGTTGTTGCTTGCGGGACCGGCGTTTCGCGGCGGCACGGAGTGAGCTAATTAATGGGTGATCCGCCTAAGACTCGAAATCGGGTGTCACACGGAGGTTTTCGATGGTGAAGCCATGGCGGACCGAGAGCATTTCACCGACGCGGCGGCGATGGCAGATGCAGGGGTCGGCTTCATAGCAAAGCAAACAGCTTGGTCTGGCCGAGGCGGTGCTGGCGGCTTCCTCGAGCGCCGCCACCGCCTCAGGCAGGGCCAATCTCTCCTCGACGATTTCCCAGAAGCGCGGCCATTGGCGGCGCCGGTTGGCCTCGCGGCCCTCGGGTGGCGTGCCTAGAGCGCGGAGATGGAGATAGCCGATGCCCGCCTCATCCAAACCCGCCGCGAGCTGGCGCTTGGAGAAGCCGGCTCGGCGTGAGAGGGGCAAGTCGCGCACGTCGATCACGGTCGCGACGCCCGTCCTCTTGAGAGTCGCGATGAAGTTGGCGAAGCCCGCCTTCTCATACCCGATCGTGTAGAGGATGTGTGGCGGCTGTACCAGCCTGGGATCCTTCGATGGGTGACGGGGCATCGCGACCTTGCTCCTGGGCAACGGGATAGGCTACGCCCAATAAACCCAACAAACGGCGCGGGCGGACAACCGGCTGTCCCGGAGATCCGAGCTTCCCGCCGCCCGTCATCCTCATCTTCGCGGTGAACTATGGCTTTGCCTATACGCTCGGAGTCGATCCCGCCCCTGTCGCCGCGTTCCGCGGTGCGACGCCTTCTCTGCGTGCTCGCTGCGGTCGTTTTGGTCGGCGCCGCGCCTGCCGTCCAGGCCGCCCCGGCACCGGTGCCGCTGGCCGCGCATCGCGCCTTCTATCGGCTGACCCTCGCCTCCACCGAAAATAGCGGGGTCACCAGCGCTACCGGCGCCATGGAATACGAGGTCATCGACGGCTGCGAGGGGTGGGCGACGCAGCAGCGCATGGACATCACCGTGCTCGACCGTGAGGGCGGCGATACCCATACGGTCTCCGACTACTCGACCTGGGAATCGAAGGACGGCCGCGACTTTCGCTTCCGCATTGCCCAGAGCATCAATGACAACAAGGTGGTGCGCGCGGGCTATGCCGAACTCGTGCCGGGGCATGGCGGCTTCGCGGTCTATACCCAGCCGGCGGCGAAGCGGGTGACGCTGCCATCCCGCACCGTATTCCCGATGGCTCAGACGGCGGCCGTGCTGGCGGCGGCGCGGCGGGGCGACAAATTCGTCTCGCTGCCGGTTTTCGATGGGACGGCGGCGGATGCGATCGAGAATAGCTTCACCGTCATCACCTCACACGGCATGCGCGTGCCGACGAATTTCGCGCCGCTGCGTGATCTGGACAGCGACTTCGTCCATATCGGCTATTTCGATACTGACCGGGCTCAGCAATTACCCGGCGCGCTGCTGACCATGCGGTACTGGGATAATGGCGTCGCCGACCAACTCGTGCTCGACTTTGGCAATTTCACCGTCAACGGCGTGCTCGACCGATTCGAATTGTTGCCGCATCACTGCTGAGAGTTCGTTCAGCTTCCAGCCGCCAGACGCAAACCATTGTCGCTCGCGGCCATCGGCACGCCAGGAGGCGCGGAGGGTGAGGCGCTGCCCCTTGCCGGCTGCGGCAGGATGAAGCCGAAGGTGGGGTAGACGGTCTGGCCCCAGTTGTTGACCGGCGGCCACCAGACACGCACCGCGCTCCAGTCATTCGCGGCGGAAACGTCCAGGACAGGCTGGTTGCTGGTGATGCGGTACGGGAGCCAATTCGCCTGGGTTACCAGGATGCGCCGCTGCGACGTGACGGCTGAGACGACGGCGAGATGACCGCTCGGCAACCGCGACGTGCGCCGGAACACGAGCACACCGCCGGGCGCGGGCGCGATGGTCTCGACGTATCGGCCCTGAGCCGCGTTCCACCATTCCCAGGCGTCACCACTGATCGGCAGGCCGGTGACCTGGCGGGCATAGGGAACGCAGGTATAGGAGGTCGATTGCCCGTAGCGTGCATAGCCGCCACCGCAGGCGGTGAGGCATAGTATGAGGCCGAGACTTAGCCAGCGACCGCTGTTTCGCGGACCGACAATCATCGCCTTCACCGCGACCCTGGGTTGTTTCTGAAGCTCGGGCGCAACTGAAGGCTATAAGCCTATGTAAGTCAACGTATTTTGATATGTGGCGGAGCGGCCTGAAGTGAGATGATGAGCGACACCTTCACCGAGGCTGAGATCGAGCGCTATTCGCGGCATATCATGCTGCCGGAGATTGGTGGCGTCGGGCAGGCGCGGCTGCGGCGGACGAGGGTGCTGGTGATCGGGGCTGGGGGGCTCGGCAGCCCGCTGCTGCTCTATCTCGCGGCGGGCGGCGTCGGCACGATCGGGATCGTCGATGATGACAGCGTCGATCTTTCGAACTTGCAACGTCAGATCGCACATTCCACCGGCCGCCTTGGACAAGCCAAGACAGGCTCGGCGGCGGAAGCGGCGCGGGCGATCAATCCGCTCGTCTCGATCGTCGAGCATCGGCAGCGGCTGACGGCTTCAGAGGCTGAGGAGTTGATCGGCGGTTATGATCTGGTGTGCGACGGCTCGGATAATTTCGCGACGCGGTATCTGGTGGCCGACGCCTGCCTTGCCGCCCGCCGCACCTTGATCTCAGCGGCGGTGTCGCGCTTCGAGGGGCAGATCACGACCTTCAAGCCGCATCTCGATGAGAGAGGCCCCTGCTACCGATGCCTCTATCCCGAGGCGCCGAGTGATGCCGCGCTCTCGGCTTGCGAGGCAGAGGGGGTGTTGGGGGCGGTGACCGGCGTCATGGGGTCGTTGCAGGCGACCGAGGCGGTTAAGGAGATCCTTGGTATTGGCGAGAGTCTATCCGGCCGCCTGCTGCTGTGGGATGCGCTGAGCTGTCGTTTTCGCGTGATCCGTTTGCCGCGAGACCCGGACTGCCCGGGCTGCGGCCAGCGGGGGTCGTCTCACTAGAGTCTGGCCCCCGGGATTGGACGGGTGTTGGCTGCGAGGCGACGGCTGAAAGCACTCGTAAAACCCTCGATCGTTTCGTCCTCGTTCGCCATGTCATCGAACGGCGATCTTTTTCCGCTGAGTAACCGCTGCTCGTTAGAGGTCGATTTCGGGTTGACGTAGCTGCCTGCTGGTTGACGTAGCTGCCTGCTGAGAGTGCGCCCCCGTCTACTAGCCGACGGATTGTAGAAGAACGCTGGCATCGTGCCATTTTTGAATTGCGCCCCAGAGACTGACGCGGCGAGAGCCTCATTGAAGGCCGCTACATCCTCTGGCTTCGGGCCAATCCGACGCACGTTTCCTATCGGCTGGGTCGTGATGGGCCTCCGGACCACCGGGTCTGTTGTCCTGTATCCCATCGCACTTTCCTTTCGATCGCGGTACCTAGACGCAACTCAGACCGCATCCTCCCGACCTAGGGCGATATGCTCGGCTCTGCAACTACAAGTAGCAATTCATTCATCGATAACTTCATATGGTTGAGTTTGCGAGGAAAACCCCTCGACTGCGTGAACAACGCGTCACACTCGCTCCGCCGCACCCGCTTGACCTGCGGAGCCAAGCTTGGCACCGACGCGGCATGAGACATCGATGGCTGCAACTTCTCGCCGTATGCGTAGTGGCGGGGCTGACGAGGGCGGCCGAGGCGGCTAACACGCCTGACGCGAGCAAAACCGCCGCCCCGGCCACAACCGCCGCGCCTGTGAAGCCGAAATTCGATCCGCATATCGGCAGTGCCACAGGTCTGCCGCTGCCGCGCTTCGTGTCGTTGCGGGCCGACGCGGTGAATATGCGCGTGGGTCCTGGCGACGCCTATCCGATCCAATGGGTCTATCACCGCGTCGGCCTGCCGGTTGAAGTGCTGCGGGAATATGACGTCTGGCGCCTCGTGGTGGATGTCGATGGCACCAAGGGCTGGGTGCATGAGGCGACCCTGGTGGGCGGCCGCCGTTTTGTGGTGATCGGCCAGGATCCGGTGGTGATGCGTCACCGGCCGCTCGACAGCGCGAATGCCGAGGCCGATCTCATGCCTGGCGTCATCGGCAGTATCGAGCGCTGCGATGCCGGCGCCGCCTGGTGCCGTGTCCGCGTGGCACATCATCGCGGCTGGCTACCCCGCGCCGCCTTCTGGGGCAGCCTGCCGGGTGAGGAGATCCACTGACCCGAGCCAGCCGCATCCTCGCAGTCGGCACGCCTGGCGAAATCCGGGCCGTGGCCTTCGCGGAACGGAGCGGGCGCGCGCTGGACTGCGCGGTGGAGCGGCCGGGCGGCGGACCCGCCGTCGGAGATGTCTTTGTCGGCCGGCTCGCCACCCGCCTGCCCGCCATGGCCGGCGCTTTCGTGGCTCTGCCCGAAGGTGCCGCGGACGGGTTTCTGCCGGATTCCGCCGGGGGGCGCGACGCCCGCGAGGGGGATTGGCTGACCGTCTGGGTCACGAGAGCGCCGCAAGGAGGCAAAGGCGCTCGCCTGGCCCGCACGGAAGTTCCCTCAGACGGTCCTCTCAGGCGCCTGGCGCGCGGGCCCGGAGCCGTCGAGCGGTTGGCCGCGCTGCATCCCGAAGCGACAATTCTGGTCGATCGGCCTGGCCTCGCAGCAACCCTTCCCTTCGCCTTGCGCGAGCGTCTGCGTAGAGACGATGTGCCCGATGACACTGTGCAAGAGGTCTTCGAGGCGCTCGAATCGCCCAAGGTCGCCCTGCCTAGCG
Organism: Acidisoma sp. S159; assembly: GCF_009766125.1. Lineage (NCBI taxonomy): Bacteria > Pseudomonadati > Pseudomonadota > Alphaproteobacteria > Acetobacterales > Acidocellaceae > Acidisoma > Acidisoma sp. S159. The sequence goes on along the minus strand of NZ_LMUG01000059.1, from coordinate 124,052 downwards.
GCGCGCGCCTCACGGTCACTCCGACGCCCGCGCTGACCGCGATCGATGTCGATGCCGGGGGCGCTTCCGGGGAACGATTGCCGAAGGGGCAGGCGCAGCGTGCACTGAACCGCCGGCTGCTGCCGGAAATCGCGCGGCAGATCCGGCTGCGCAACCTCGGCGGCGCGATCCTGGTCGATCCCGCCGGGCTCTCGGTCAAGGATCGCGCGGCTCTCGCGGCTGCCTTAACCGAGGCTTTAGCCGATGATCCTCTGAAACCTCGGCTGCTCGGCTTTTCCGCGCTTGGCCTGGCCGAGATCCTGCGGCCGCGCCTCCATCCGCCCATGCACGAAGTTTTGACCGGCGGTCACGCCGAGTCGCTAACAGCCTTGGCGGCCCTCTGCCGCGCCTGGGAGACCGCGCCTGCCGGGAGCCGGCACGCCATTATCGCCTCCCCCGCCATTGCCGCGCGGATCGAGGCGGATCGTGCCGCGGTCACGGAGTTTCGCGAAAGGGTCGGACAATTGCCGCGCGTGATTGCGGATCCGGCGCTGCGCCCCATACCTCTTTCGACTGGCTGGCGGCTGGTCACGGCGGCGGAAGGCTGTTAATGGCCGAGCAACCGACGCGATCATCACGCGCCAGAGGAACGTCCCTCTTCCGCCTTCCAATCGGGCGACAGAACTCCATGCAGGCTTCCGAGACGCAGACTCATCGTCCTCACTCCGCTATGGATTCGGAGGCAGTGCGCGCCGCTTACCGGCGATGGGCAGGAGTGTACGACGGCGTTTTCGGGCTGATTTCCTCCGCCGGGAGAAAGCGCGCGGTGGCGATGGTCAACCACCTGCCGGGGAAGGACGTGCTGGAAGTCGGCGTGGGCACCGGTCTCGCTTTGCCGCATTATGATCGCACCAAGCGGGTGACCGGGATCGACCTTTCCGCCGAAATGCTTGACCGCGCACGCAATCGCACCCGCAAGCTTGCCCTTGACCATGTTCTGGGCCTGCATGAGGTCGATGCCGAGGCGACCGGGCTCGCCGATCACTCCTTCGATATCGCGGTCGGCATGTTCGTCGCCTCTGTCGTACCGCATCCGCGGCGGCTGATGGCGGAGTTGCGGCGGCTGGTGCGGCCCGGCGGACATATCCTGTTCGTGAACCACTTCATCGCCGAGCGTGGCCCGCGCCGCTGGGTGGAGAAGGCGATGGCGCCGGCTTCCCATGCGCTTGGCTGGCATCCCGACTTCGCCACCGAGGCGCTGTTTACGCCCGAGGAACGCGCCCGGGCCCGCTCGCTGCCTGTGCGGCCGTTCGGTATCTTCACCCTCGTTCACCTGCCCGTGCCTGTCGCCGAAGCCGCTGCTCCTCGCGAGCGCGAGCTGGAGGCTCTGTCGGCCACCCTCTGACGCGCTACGCTCGGTTGATCCGCGGTCCGGCTCGGTCTACTTCATGAGCGTGGATTTCGCGGACAGCCACGGCGTCGCATGGAGGATGGATTGGCACAGTTGATGCGGCGTCTGCGCGGAGTTTGCGGCGGCGCGATGCTCGCGCTGCTGGCTCCGGCGGCCGCCTATGCTCAAAATGTGGACCTGCCGCCGGGCAGTGTCATCGTGCAGCCCAAGCCATGGCAGTGGTGGGTTCAGCCATCCCATAGCCCGGTCGAGCACGATATCGTCTGGCTCAACCTCTATCTGATGGCCTGGCTGCTCATCGTACTGCTGCTGGTGGCGGGGCTGCTGGTCTATGTGATGTGGCGCTTCGACGCCAAGCGGCATCCGGTGCCCACCAAGACCACCCATAATCCGGTGATCGAGGTGCTGTGGACGCTGACGCCGATCCTCTTCCTCATCGCCATGTCGATCCCCTCCTTTCGGCTCGTCTTCTATGAGGATCGCACCCACGATCCGTATATGACGGTGAAGGTGACGGGCCATCAGTGGTATTGGGAATATACCTACCCAGGCGAGAACGGGCTCGACTACACGAGCTACCTGATCCCCGAGAACAAGCTGAAGCCGGGACAGCCGCGACTACTGGCGGCGGACCATCCTTTGGTGCTGCCGATCAACAAGGACATCCGAATCCTCATCGCCAGCGGGGACGTTTTGCACGCCTTCTTCATTCCGAGCCTGGGCGTGCAGCGCTACGCTGTGCCCGGGCAGTTGATCGAGACCTGGGTGCGGGTCGATCACACCGGACTGTTCTATGGCGAATGCAATCAGATCTGCGGCACCAACCACGATTCCATGCCGATCGACGTGGTGGGACTGCCACTCGACCAGTACAACGCCTGGGTGAAGAAGACTCAGGCGGCGGTTTCCGCCATGGCGTCCCCGGTTCCCGGCAGTCCTGCCCCGGCCGTACGCCTCGCCGACGCCGTGACGACGACTTCTACGACGCGCTAGCGGCTGATAGCCGGCCCAAGGAGCACACATGTCCTTCACGACGCATGATCCGGTGCCGGCACCGCATGGGGAACCGGGTCACGATGCCCATGCCCATGACGATCACGGCCATCACCACACGCCGGGTTTCGCCGAGCGCTGGCTGTTCAGCACGAACCACAAGGACATCGGCACGCTCTACCTGACCTTTGCGGTCACCACGGGCGTCGTCGGCAGCCTGCTCTCCATGCTGATGCGGTGGGAGCTGATGACCCCCGGCATGCAGGTCTTCCATAGCGGCCAGCAATGGAACGCGGTGGTGACCTCGCATGGCCTCATCATGATCTTCTTCATGGTCATGCCGGCGCTGATCGGCGGCTTCGGCAACTGGTTCATCCCGCTCATGATCGGCGCGCCCGACATGGCCTTTCCGCGGATGAACAACCTCGCCTTCTGGTTCCTGCCGCCGGCGTTCATTTTCGCGACTTTGGGGCTGGTGATAGGCGCGGGGTCCGGCGTGGGCTGGACCATTTATCCGCCACTCACGAACATGACGTATCAGCCGGGCGTGGCGATGGACTTCACGCTGTTCTCGCTCCATCTCGCCGGTGTTTCGTCCATCCTGGGCGCCATCAACTTCATCACCACCATCCTCAACATGCGCGCGCCGGGCATGACGTTGCACAAGATGCCGCTGTTCGTCTGGGCGCAGCTCGTGACCGCCTTCCTGCTGGTGCTGGCATTGCCGGTGCTCGCCGGTGGCGTGACGATGGAGATCACCGACCGCAACTTCGGCACGGCCTTCTTTGAGCCGGCAGGCGGCGGCGACCCGGTGCTGTTCCAGCATCTGTTCTGGTTCTTCGGGCATCCCGAGGTCTACATCATGATCCTGCCTGCCTTCGGGATCATCAGCCACGTCGTCAGCACCTTCTCCAAGAAGCCGGTCTTCGGCTATCTCGGCATGGTCTATGCGATGATCGCCATCGGCGTGGTCGGCTTCGTGGTCTGGGCGCACCACATGTTCATCTCGGGCATCTCGGTCGATAGCCGCGCTTACTTCATGGCCGCGACGCTGGTGATCGCGGTGCCGACGGGCATCAAGATCTTCTCCTGGATCGCGACGATGTGGGGCGGCGCCATCGAATTCGACACGCCTATGCTGTGGGCGATCGGCTTCATCTTCCTGTTCACGGTGGGCGGTGTGACGGGCGTGATCCTGGCCAATGCCAGCGTCGACCAGATCCTGCACAACACCTACTACATCATCGCCCATTTCCATTACGTGCTGTCGCTGGGCGCGGTCTTCGCGATCTTCGCCGGCTTCTACTACTGGATCGGCAAGATGACCGGGCACCCCTACCCCGAATTCTGGGGCAAGGTGCATTTCTGGCTCACCTTCATCGGCGTGAACCTGACCTTTTTCCCGATGCACTTCCTCGGCCTCGCCGGCATGCCGCGACGCTACCCCGACTATCCTGACGCTTTCTGGGGCTGGAACTTCGTCGCCTCGATCGGCGCCTTCATCTCGGGCGCTGGCGTGCTGGTCTTCTTCTACGTCGTCTACAAGACCTTTACCTCGAAGCAACACCTGCCCGCGAACTACTGGGGCGAGGGTGCGACGACGCTGGAATGGCACGTGCCCTCCCCGCCGCCGGCCCATACCTTCACGGAGGAGCTACCGCGCTTCAACTGATGGCCAGCATGATCGACAAGCGATTGGCGGGTCCGGCCGAGGCGGCGCTTCAAGCAAGCGCCTTCCCGGCCGGCGCCGAATTGGAGGACTGGATCGCGCTGCTCAAGCCGCGCGTGATGAGCCTTGTCGTGTTCACCGGGGTCATCGGCCTGGTGCTCGCGCCGGGGCATCTCAACCCGGTGCTGGCGATCACGGCCATCCTCTGCATCGCGGTCGGCGCGGGCGCGGCGGGCGCCATCAACATGTGGTACGACCGCGATATCGACGCGGTGATGCGCCGTACCGCCAACCGGCCGATACCGGCTGGGCGGATGGACCCGGCATCGGCGCTGGGCTTCGGCATTTTCCTCGCTTGCGCCTCCGTCCTGATGATGGCGATCGCGACCAATCTGGTGGCGGCGGGCGTGCTGGCCGGTTCGATCGGCTTCTATGTGTTCATCTATACGATGTGGCTGAAGCGGCGGACGCCGCAGAACATCGTCATCGGCGGCGCGGCCGGAGCCTTCCCGCCGGTTATCGGCTGGGCGGCGGTGACGGGCACCATCGACCTCGTGCCGCTACTCATGTTCGCCATCATCTTTTTCTGGACGCCACCGCATTTCTGGTCGCTGTCGCTCTATGCAAGCGGCGACTACGAGCGGGCGGGCGTGCCCATGCTGCCGGTGGTCTCCGGCCCGCGCAGCACGCGCTGGCATATCCTCGCCTATACGCTCGTGCTTTTGCCGGTGGCGGCGTCGCCCTGGATTGTTGGTTTCGTCGGCCTGCCCTATCTCGTGATCGCGACCGTGCTGAGCCTGATCTTCATCGGCTATGCGGTGCTGGTTCTGCGGGACGGGCAAGGCGCGGGTGGCGCGAGCCTGACCGATAACCGTCCGGCTCGGCGCGCTTTCCGGTATTCGCTGCTTTACCTGGCGCTGCTCTTCGCGGCGCTCGCGCTATGCCGGCTGATCGCTTGACCAAATCCGTTGTGGCTGAGGTTCCGGCGGCGACGCCGCGCCAGGCCTTCGACCGCCGGCGGAAGCGCGTGAATTGGGCGATCGGCGCGATGCTGGTGCTGTTTTGCCTGCTGTTTTATGCGATCGCCATGGTCAAGCTTTCGCACTACGGCTTATCGTGGATCGAGTAGACATGCCGCGGGCGGCGGCGCTGAGAGAGGCTTGAGGGAATGAGCAGCGAAACCGACCACGCGGCGATGACGGTCGAACCATCCGGGATCAAGAATCCCTATTTCTTCGTGCCGCATAGCTTCTTCCCCGTGCTCATGGCCTTCAGCGCCATGTTCGTGCTGATGGGGATCATCTTCGCCGCCCATTACGGCAGTTACATCCTGCTGGTGCTCGCCGTTCTCTCGGTGCTGTCCATCATGTTCTTCTGGTGGCGCAAGGTCGTCGCCGAGAGCGAGCATCCAACCTGGCACAGCGCCTTTGACCTCATCAGCGTGCGCTACGGCATGACGCTGTTCATCTCCTCGGAGGTAATGTTCTTCGTCGCCTTCTTCTGGGCTTTCTTCAACTTCGCGCTCTTCCCGGAGCGGGTCGCCGGAAGCACCCATGCGATCTGGCCGCCCGAAGGCATTCACACCTTCGACCCCTTCAGCCTGCCCTTCCTCAACACGATGATCCTGCTGCTGTCCGGCACGACCGTCACCTGGGCGCATCACGCGCTGATCGAGAATGACCGCAAGTCGCTCACCATCGGGCTTGCCGCGACGATCCTGCTCGGCCTCAGCTTCACCGGCTGTCAGGCGATCGAATACAGCCACGCGCCTTTCCATTTTTCCGGCGGCGGCATCTTCCCTTCGGTCTTCTTCCTGGCGACCGGTTTCCACGGTTTCCATGTGATCGTCGGCACCATCTTCCTCATCGTCTGCTGGTTCCGTGCGAAAGCCGGGCAGTTCACGCCGCAGCGCCATTTCGGCTTCGAGGCTGCCGCCTGGTATTGGCATTTCGTTGACGTGGTGTGGCTGTTCCTGTTCGTCTGCGTTTATCTCTGGGGCGCCAGCAAGGTCACCGTTGCCTGAAGGCAATCGCCTAACCGTCACTGCGCTTCCCAAGGCGGCGCCGCGATCCGGCCCGCCTCGTTCGCCGGCACTGCGCATCGCCGGTTTCGCGCTGCTCTGCGGACCGGTCTTCGCGATACTGATGGGGCTCGGCGCCTGGCAGATCGACCGGCTGGCCTGGAAGGAACGCATCCTCGCCACCATCGCCGCTGCCGAACGCGCGCCACCGGTGCCGGTGCCAGCCACGCCTTCGCCTTTCGAAAAGGTTTTCCTCACCGGCACTGTCGTTCCCGGCTCCGCCGCGCTGTTCGCGCAGGACGTGCGGGATGTTGGCGCCTCGACGGTCGAAGGTGGCGACCTCATCGCGATCCTGCGGCCGCCGACGGGGCAGCCGGTTCTCGTCGATCTTGGCTGGATGCCGGACGGTTCCCTCGCGCATGCCGATCTGCCGCCTAGCCTGACCGTCACGGGCTTTGCCCAGGCGCCGCAGAGCGCCAATGCGTTTACGCCCGATGACGACGTAGCGGGCCGCCGCTTCTACCTTCTCAATCCAGCCCTGATCGGCAAGGAACTCGGCCATCCTGACCTCGCGCCCTTTGTGTTAGTCGCCATGGGCCAGCCACCCCCACGCGGCTGGCCTCAGCCAGCGACGAGCCTGCCGCGACCCCCGAACGACCACCTGCAATACGCGCTGACCTGGTTCGGCCTTGCCGGCGTGTTGCTCATTCAATTCAGCTACTGGACCTACAAGGTGCTGCGCCCATGACGACGACCGCCCGTGCCGCCTATGACCGCCTCACCGCCCGTTTCGCCAGGATCGCCACGTTGCAGGAAGCGAATGCCGTGCTGACCTGGGACTCCTCGGTCATGATGCCGCCCGGAGGAGGCGCCGCCCGTGGCGACCAGCTCGCGGTGCTCTCCGGCCTCGCGCATGAATTGATGACGGCGGACGTCATGGCGGATGATCTTGCCGCTGCGGTGGACACGCCGCCGGATGACATTTGGTCGGCGGCCAACCTGCGCCTCATGCGCCACCAGCACCTACGCGCCATCGCGCTTCCCGCCGATCTGGTGGAGGCAAAGGCACGGGCGGGCGCCGCCTGCGAGATGCTGTGGCGGCAGGCGCGCCCCGAATCGAATTTCGCCCTGGTGGCTCCGGCATTGACCGAGGTGGTGCGGCTGTATCGCGAGTCAGCGACGGCGCTCGGCGAGGCGCTCGGCCTCGCGCCCTATGACGCGCTGATGGACGGCTTCCAGCGCGGCATAGGCTCAGCCGACGTCGAACCTGTCTTCGCCGCCTACGAGGCGTTCCTGGCCGAGGCCCTTCCCCTCGCGGAGGAGCTGCAATTGGCGCGCGATGTGGCGGAGCGGCCGCCGCTGGTGCCAGTGGGTCCCTTTCCGATCGCCGGGCAGGAGACGCTGTGCCGTCACCTCTCCGCTTCGGCAGGACTCGATTATGCCCATGCCCGGCTCGACCGCTCGGCGCATCCCTTCAGCGGCGGCACGCCAACCGATATCCGCATAACCTCGCGCTACGACGAGACCGGCTGCCTCCAGGGCCTCATGGGCGTGATGCACGAGACCGGCCACGCGCTCTATTCCGCCGGGCAACCCGCCGCGCACCGGCGCCAGCCGGTCGGTGAGGATGCCGGCATGGGCGTGCACGAAACCCAGTCGCTGCTGATGGAGAAGCAGGTTTGCTGCGGCGATGCCTATCTGTCCTGGCTCGCGCCGCAGCTTCAGGCGGCCTTTGGCAATCAGCCGGCCTTCACCGCGCGCAACCTGTCGCGCCTGCTGGGCCGGCTGGAGCGCGGGTTCATCCGGGTGGAGGCCGACGAGCTGACCTATCCGGCCCATGTCATCCTGCGCTTCCGGCTGGAGCGAGCACTGATTGCCGGCGACCTCTCCGTGTCGGATCTACCCGGCGCCTGGAACGAGGGTTTCCGCGCGCTGCTCGGCCTCACGCCGCCCGATGACCGACGTGGCTGTTTGCAGGACATCCACTGGTACGACGGCGCCTTCGGCTATTTCCCGAGCTACACGATGGGCGCGATGGGCGCCGCGCAGATCATGGCGGCGATCCGGCGGAATTTGCCGGATATCGATGACGCCATCGCGCATGGCAACATGGCGCCATTGCTCGGCTGGGTGCGGCGGGAGGTTCATGGACGCGGCAATCTGCTGGGCTTCAACGACCTGCTGCGGGCCGCGACGGGCAAGCCGCTCGACCCCACCGACTTCCAGGCTCATCTCCACGCGCGCTATCTCACGCCGGCCTGATCGCCGCCCCCTTGATCCGGTTCCGTGGCTGCGCTACCCACGCCCCGCGGACCTGTGCCCAGGTAGCTCAGTTGGTAGAGCATGCGACTGAAAATTGCAGTGTCGGTGGTTCAATTCCTCCCCTGGGCACCATCCTCCTTTGCAACAACAAGCCTATCGCTCGCAGCCGGGCGCCGTGCCGGATAGTCTGGGCGCGCCCCATGCGTTGGCGGCTAGAGCCGGTTGTCCCGGCACGAAGTCCTGCCGCACCATGCGAAAGCTGGTCGGACTGTCGGATCCCGGCCGGTCGTAACGCACGATCCAGAAGTAATCGTAGTTCGACCCCCACCAGTCCTTCGGCACGCCTGGCAGGCGGTCGAGGTGGAGCAGCTGGCGCAACATCACCGGCTCGCCGGGGAAGCGTGTTTTGAGGTTGGAATGGGCGATGTGGTCATGCTCCCAGACCATCACGATCGTCTTCCCGGTCCAACGCGGGTTGGTCAGCACGTCATGCGCCGCTCGCCGGGTCGCCTGATTGAGAGCGAGCGCAAAGTCCTCCGGGGAGGCTGGAAGCACGGAATAGGTGATGAGCGGAAGTCCCCAGCTTGTCGCGGCGGGCGTTGCCGTTTCCAGCGTGTGCAGGGAGACCGCGAAAAATGCCGCCGGAGGTTGGCTGGCCGGGAAGAGCGAATCTCGCGCATCGCGGCCGAGATATTGCTTCACCAAGGCAAGTGACCGCTGGGTGCCAGCCGGACAGAGACGGAAGTTGTCGGCCTTCTCGGCGTGGCGAAGGATGATGATTTCCGCTGGCTGTGCCTCAGCCCGCAGCATTGGCGCAGCGCAACAGGCCGCGACTAACAGCAACCCGGCGAGACACGACCGCATCATGCGCCAGCCCTAAACTCTGCTGATCACGGTGTAGGACAGGTAGACGAACAGGGTCGCGCCGAGGAGGACGAGCAGACTCACGAGCGCCGTGTCCATGCGGCCGCCGCTACCGGGGCGTATGTCAACGGCGTCGATATTGAGGGCAACGCGGCGAAAGCGGATCAAGGACAGGACGATCATCGTGCCGCCAAGCAAAATCAGCAGCAGCCCCGCGACATTGCCGACCACCTGACCGAGAATCCCCGGTTTCCAGGCGCCATTCACGCCCGTCATGATTTCCAGGAACAGATCGAACTTCTCGACCAGGAAGCCGAAGGCCATGACGGCGATTGATGTGCGAACCCAGGCCAGGAAGGTCCGCTCATTCGCAGAATGGTCGCTATAGCGCTCGATCAATGGTTGCATCCTTGGCCGCGCGACGATCCGCCGTCTGGTTGCCTCGACGGGCCAAGGCATATCGCATCCTCAAGCAGCTTGCCACGTGCTCACGCCGCGGTGCCGAAGATGTCTTGTTGGTTAGCCCTCGCGTTTGGCGAAAGCGAAGGTCAACAGCGAACTGGAACCGCACTGTTCAAGCTGCGTACCGCATACAGCGCATTTGATCGAATGCTCGGTACCATCGGCGGGTCCCATCAGTCGCCTCGCATAGACGGCGTGACAGCCGCCGCACTTCACGTCCGTCGAGTCATCCGCGCCAAGCCTTTGCGCCATGCCTTACCCTCCCGTCTTCACGCGGGACTCACCCGTCAACGACGACCAAGTCTAGGCTTTGCCCTAGTAGCCGCAGCGTTCGGGAACAGCCCTCCGTCAAAGCCGAGGATACCAAGCGCGGCCCGCGAATAGCTACCAACCTGGAGGAAGAAGACCCGTCAAAGACCGGAATTTGCCCGTAAAGCTGATGTACGATCCGCCAAGCGTGGTAGTCATTCCGGATAATATGGAGCGCTAGTAAATCTTTTGGATCGTGGAGAGCGATTTTACCTGTCCGGCGGCTCGCCGGGCGACCCGCCCCCCTCACGTCTCATCACTTTGGCCGAGCAGCGGCAATACCAGAAGCCGAGTTCCGCCGCCGCTCAGCGAGGTGGTGGTGACCCTCATCAATCGAGATGGAATACCTCCTCCATGCTGGCCCACCACTCGCCCTCGGCACGGGTGGGAAGCGGGCGCTGGCAAGGGATGCAGATCTCCCACCATTTCTGCGTGATCGGATCCGCCGCCATCGCCGCCATGTCCGCGCCGAAATCCGTGCCAAGATATTCCCAATAGGCAAAGAGCAGGTTCTCAGGCTCCCGCAGGAAGATCGAATAGTTGCGGATATTGCTGGCGGAGATCCGCGCCAGCACCCCCGGCCAGACATCGGCGTGCAACCGCTTGTATTCCGCGATTTTTTCCGCGTTCAGCCCAATGCACATGCCCATGCGCTTCGCCATCTGCGTTCCTTTCGGTTTCTAGCCAAGACGATAGACGCACCGCGCATTGCCATTGAAGGGCTGTTCCACTTCGGTCTGGTGCAGCCGGCGACCGGCACGCCTGTGCCCCTCCCCCTTGGCTCGCCGATGTGCATGGGCTTCACTCGTGCCGCAAAGTTCTAGCTGGGAGTTCGGTCATGGCTCGTGAGCTGGCGTCGCCTGAAGCGACAGCGAAACCGCTGCTGCGCAATTCCTGGCGGGATGCCAAGGCCGTCGCGTTGGCGCGAGGGGATCTCGCGGCGTGTTTTCGTATGGCGGCGCGGCTTGGGCTTCAGGAGGGGATCTGCAACCACTTCTCGGCCGTTGTGCCGGGCCATCCCGATTTGTTCCTGGTCAATCCCTATGGCCTCTCCTTCGCGGAAGTAACCGCGTCGAGCCTGCTCGTCTGCGATTGGGAGGGCAATGTCCTGGAAGGCGACGGCGTGCCCGAGGCGACGGCGTTTTACATCCACGCGCGCCTGCACAAGCACAAGCCGCAGGCCCGGGCGGCGTTTCATACCCATATGCCCTATGCGACCGCGCTATCGATGATCGAGGGGCCGCCATTCGTTTGGGCAGGCCAGTCGTCGCTGAAATTCTACGGGCGTGTCGCGGTCGATGAGAAATACAATGGCCTCGCCTTGGACGAGGCGGAGGGGGATCGCATCGCCGCTTCTGTCGGCGACGCCAATATTGTCTTCATGAAAAACCATGGCGTGATGGTGCTCGGCGCGTCGATCGCCGAGGCTTGGGATGACCTCTACTACCTTGAGCGGGCCGCACAGGCGCAGCTTCTGGCGATGAGTTCCGGCCGCCCCTTGCTGCCGATCCCGGACGAGATCGCAAGCCGTGTCGCCACCCAAATCGCCGTAGGTCAAGGCGAGAGCGCGCGTCTCCACCTCGAAAGCGTCAAGCGCATCCTCGAACGCGAGGATCCGGCCTTCCTGGCTTGACGTTGCGCCAAGGGAAGGCCGGAGCTTCGAGGCTCAGTAGGGAACGCGGTCGGCCTTGTTCTTGTATTTCTTCCAGACCTCGACGGCCTCGGCTTGCATAATCTGCTGGCTCGGGATGGAGCGCTCGGTCGCCGGCTTTTTCAGCTCCGAGAAGATCATGCTGTCATCGAAATCGCCATATTTCAGCGCATCGGCATTGGTCGAGGCGAAGTAGATGTTTTTGATGCCGGCCCAATAGGCGGCCGCCGCGCACATCGGACAGGGCTCGGCGCTGGTATAGAGCGTCGCGTCGCGCAGCTTGAAATTGCCCTCTTTCTTACAGGCATTGCGGATCGCCTCGATCTCGCCATGCCAGGTCGGATCGTTTTCCGCGACGACGCGGTTGCGGCCCTCGGCGAGAATCTTGCCGTCCTGCACGATGACGCAGCCGAACACACCGCCGGCACTGTCGATCAATGCTGTTTGCTCGGAGAGTTCGATGGCTCGTGTCATGAATTTTCTGTCGTCTTCGGTCATGGACTACCTTTCCGATTGGATTTTCAGGACGCGCCGCACATAGGAGATCTTCTTATTTGCCCTAGTACAGCAGCATGAAGATCAGCACTTCCGCTGCGTACAGCGCGAGCAATGTGCAGACACCCATGACCTCTATGAGCCAGCGCCGCGCCGGGTTCGGCTGCAGCCACCAGCCCAGGAATTTCACCGCAATATTCATCAACGGCCAGGACACCAGGGAAACACTGATCGCATTGCCGATGAAAGTCGCGATCGCGACATGCTGGCCGCGCAGAAACGGGCTGAGGAAACGAATTTCCAGCATCACCACCGGAAACAGCACGAGCAGAACCAGCGTCGTTTGTTTCCAGGCTGGCGCCGGCGCCCGGTCCGGCTCGCTGGGGAACCAGCCACCGAAAGGACTCGCCATCCTCTGACTTTTCCAGTGAGAGACGAGCGGATCGGCAGTCTGGAGAAGGGCCTTTCTCTCGGTTGAGCTAAGCCAGGCCTCGAGCTGAGCGGGCGTGGAGTAGCGGACAAGCGTCGTCCAATACGGCACTTCCGCCGACAAAGGCGCCTGTACCAGCGTTCCCATATAGCCCGGGAAAATCGCTTGCTTTGCCTGGACGCTCTCGGCCCAGGCCTGGAAGGATCCTTCTTTTCCTGGTTCGACGACAGAGGTGATGACTTCGGTGACGCAGGACAGCGAATGAAAGTCGGGAGCCACTTCTTCCTGCGGCTCGGCCTTGGCCGAACCCTGCATGCGGGCGAGGTCGGCGAGCAGGCTGATGCGCTGGGCGGATTTTCGCCAAAGCTCGAGCATTTCGGCCGAGCGAAAACGCTGGATGACATGCCAATCCGGCGAACCCGCGAAGGCGGGGATAATCTCCAGGCTCACGAAACCGGAGGCGGCCGAGGCGGCCCGCGTGAAGGCGGATTGCCAGGTCGCGAAGAGATTGTCGTTGCCCGAAGCGACGGTGACCTTCGTCGTGACGCCAGTTGCGGAAGGCAAAGCCATTCCGCTCATCCAAGAAAATCCGGGCAGATTCGCCCAGTCTGGTCTCTGCAGAACTCGGTCAAATTAGTCTTCCGCCTTTATTGAGGACGAAATTTAAATTGCAATGGGAGCAAGCTTAACTAATTTTGCGCGGCAAGGGTAGAGTTAGCCTTCGACCCAAGACGGCTATTTTTCCGGCTGTTCAAGGCGAGCGGAAAGCGCCTTCATCATCATCCGGTCCCGCCAGGCCACACGATCTTCCCATTGGTCGAGCGGCAACAGAGCGCGGCGCGCTTTCTCGACTTGCCTGACCAATTCGGGCGTCCAGGGATCGTGCTGGCCGCGCTCCGCGCCCATGCGCTCATAGGCCGGGCCTATCTTGGCCGCATGAGCGGCAATTCCGCCGCGTGTATTGAGATCGGCTGTTTCGAAAGGCCCGATCACCGACCATCGCCGGCCGGGCCCATCCCTCACCACCTGGTCGATTTCGTCGACCGACACGACACCATCCCGCACCAGGCAGTATGCTTCGCGTAGCAGCGCGCCTTGCAGGCGGTTGAAGACGAATCCCTCGATTTCCTTGCGTAGCCGGACCGGCGAAAGTCCGGCAGCACGGTAAATTTCGCCGCAGCGCGCAGTTGCCGCCTCGCTCGTAAAAGGCGCCGGCACGACTTCGATGACCGGAATGAGGTAAGGCGGATTGCCCGGATGACCGACGAGGCAACGCGCCCGGCCCGGCAATTCCTCGGCGAATGACGAGGGCTGCAAAGCCGAAGTCGAGCTCGCCAGAATTGCCTCGGCGGGGGCGACACGATCGAGAGTGGCGAAAAGCTCGCGCTTGAGGTCGAGCCGCTCGGGCGCGCATTCCTGCACCAGAGCCGCGTCCGCGACGGCCTCCTCAACGCTCGGGACAATCGTGACCCTGGCAAGAATCTCGTCCGGCGTTTCGGCGATGAGAGCGTAGGTTTCGAGGTCGCGAAGCCGCTGCGTGATCTCGCCGGGCGCCGCTTCACGTCGCGCGGAGTCAGGATCCTGAAGCCTTGCGGAAAAACCCGCGCGCGCGAAAACGATGGCGAAAGCCACCCCGATGCTGCCCGCCCCGATGATCGCGATCGCGCTGCCGCCTGGTGTCTCGGCGAGCATCTTGGCTGCGCTAGCCAACGTAGTCGGACATGCCCGTGATGACGCTCTCGACTTCCTCGACACTGCTGCGCTTCGGATCGATATCCTCGGCCACCACCTTGCCGCGTCGCATGACCACGATCCGGTCGACCACCTGAAACACATGGTGGATGTTGTGGGCAATGAAAATGCAGGAGTGTCCCGAGTCCCGCGCGCCTCGCACGAAGCGCAGCACGCCCTGGGTTTCAGCGACGCCTAGATTGTTGGTCGGCTCATCCAGGATGATGAGGTCGCTGTCGAAATGCATCGCGCGTGCAATGGCGACCGCTTGCCGCTCGCCACCGGACAGGGAGCCGATGGGCGTGCTGGGCGGAATGTCCTTGCTGATACCCACCTGTTTCAGCAGCTCGCGCGCCACAGTCTCCATGGCGCCGTGATCCATCCGGTTGAGGAAACGCGGTCCCTTCAGTGGCTCGCGGCCGAGGAACAGATTGCGCGCGATGGAAAGCTGCGTGACCAGAGCGGAATCCTGGTAGATCGTCTCGATCCCGAGCGCGATAGCGTCCGTCGTGCTCTTGATATCGACCTTGCGGCCACGGACGAAAATCTCGCCGCTCGTCAGCGGCACGGCACCAGACAGCACCTTGATGAGCGTCGATTTGCCCGCGCCATTATCGCCCAGCAAGCCGACAATTTCGCTCTCGCCGACCGTCAGGGTCGCATCGGTGAGCGCCTGCACGCGGCCATAGGACTTGCTGACATGCGACATGCGGATGAGTGGTTCGGCCATCGCCTAGGTTCCCGCGTTGTGGCGGCGTTCGAGGCCGGAATGCAGCGCCATCATGCCAAGTATAATCGCACCGATGAAGATGTTGTAGGCCAGTCCGGGCACGCCGACAAAGACGATGCCGTTCCGCATGACGCGCAGGATCAGCACACCCAGAACCGTGCCGATAATCGTGCCGCGTCCGCCGGTCAAAGCGGTGCCGCCGATGACGACCATCGCAATCACCTCAAGCTCATAGCCGGTACCGCTATTGGGGTTGGCAGCCGAGGTGCGGATGGAGCTTATGATTCCGGCGAGCGAGGCCATGAGCGAGCAAAGAATGAACAGGCCGACCTTTGTCCGATCGACATTCACGCCGCGCGCGCGGGCGGCATTCGCATTGCCTCCGGCCGCCTGGATCCAGTTGCCGATCTTCGTCTGCGTCAGCACATAGCCGAGCAGAAGGGCCGCGCCGACGAACCAGAACACCGACATATAGACGCGGAATGAGCCGATATAGAACTCACCCGCCAGCGCCTGAGCGAGCCAGCTACCGCCCGCACTCCAGGTGCGCTGCGGAAAACCGTCGGTCATGAACAGGGCCGTTCCGCGCACCACCAGAAGCATGCCGAGCGTCACGAGGAAGGACGGGATTTTTAGCCTCGTCACGAACCAGCCGTTGACGAGGCCGACAAACGCCGCGACCAGCATCGAAATGACGAAGGCGACTTCCAGGGATGTGGCACCACTATTGCGCAGCGTCCACATCAGCACTGGAGAAAAGCCAAACAGCGAGCCCACCGAAAGGTCGAATTCTCCCGAGGTCATCAGCAAGGTCATCGCCAAGGCGATGAGGCCGAGTTCGACGGTGAAAGCCAGCGTATTGCTGATGTTGAGGGGCGAGAGGAAGTCGTCATTGATCGATCCGAATACGGCGATCTCGACGATGAGGAGGATCAGCGGTCCAAGCTCGGGCTTGGCGATCAGGCGTCGGACAAGGCTATTTTCCACGTGAGATCCGCGATCCTCTTGGAATGAAGGAGGAGGCCGCGCCGGATAAGGGCGCGGCCATCGTCAAGAAAAGGGGCGTTCGCGCGACGATGCGATCGCCCCTCACACTCACTTGGCGGAGAGGATCTTGCTGTAAATATCAGCGTTGGTTTTGTCGTATAGCGCGCCCGTGATGATATTGAAGCCCGGACGGATGCCGCTGGATGCCATCGCGGCGAGAGAGAGCGCCACATAGCTGGTCGCCTGCGGATCCTGCCACTGTGCCGCGACAACATAGCCGTCGAGCACTTCCTGCGTCGTATCCAGTGAGTCGCCCCAGCCGATGACTGGGATTTCGCCGGGTTTGATGCCGACCTGATCGAAGACGCGCTTGATGCTGCCATTCACCAGATCGCCGAGGCCGATGATCGCCTTGATCTTCTTATGATTGGCGGTGAGGTAGTCGGACATGCGGCTGATGATCTCGGCCTGATCAAGCGTCGAATCCGTCACTTCCCAGGTAATGCCGAGCGGTTTGAGCACACTCGCGGCGCCCTGCTCCTCCTGCACGCCATAGGTGGCGCCGGGAACCTCGACCGGCATCCAGACGAAATCGCCAGCTTTGATGAGGTGATGATCAACGAGATATTGGGCCCAGCGCTTGCCGAAAGTCACATTGTCGCCACCGACATAGGCGTCGAAGCTCGCGGTGGGGTCTGGCGTATTGAAGTTGATGATCGGGATATGAGCCGCATTCGCTTCCTTCGCGATCTGCACGAGGCTGCCGGGATCCGGGCTGCTCGTTACGATGCCGTCCGCCTTGGCAGCGATGGCGGCACGCTCGGCTTCCTGCTGGGCCGCGACATCGCCATTGTGAAAGGACGTCTTGACGGTATTGCCCGTGTCCTTCGCCCATTGCTCCGCACCGGCGAGGAAATAGGTCCAGACCGGGTCAGCCGGTGAGCCGTGGGAGATCCAGTAGAATGTCTTGGCCTGGGAGGCGCCGGGAATCGCCACCGAAAGAAATGCAGTGCAAGCAATGACCGCTAATTTTCTCAGCATCTAGTCGCCTCCCATTATGAGCCGGCCATACCGGCCGGCGACATTTATTCCGGCTTATCATTGCCGATGAGAGGGAACGGTATCGCCTCCGTCTGGAAGATACAATCAGTATGGCAAGCGGGCGTGTGGTCAGCGGGCGGAGTTCGCCTGAACTCCGCCCTTGATGATCAGCTGACGAGGCGTTCTTCCACCACGACGGTATCCACGATTGTGTTGTGCTCATACATCCAGCGAGCAAGCAGCCCCGCTACGATTGCGCCGGCGATCGGCGCGAGCCAGAACAGCCAGAGCTGGTCGATGGCAGCGCCCCCCGCGAAGAGCGCCGGACCGGTGCTGCGCGCCGGATTGACCGAAGTATTGGTCACCGGAATGGACACCAGATGGATCAAGGTCAGGCCAAGACCGATCGGGATTCCGGCGAAGCCCGTTGCCGCGCCTTTGGAAGTCGTGCCGATGATGATGAAGAGAAAGAAAAACGTCATAAGAAATTCAGTGAGGAAGCAAGCGCCGAGCGAATACTTGCCGGGGCTGAGATCGCCATAGCCGTTCGAGGCGAAGCCGCCCGGAACCCAGCCTGGCTTGCCGGATGCGATGATATACAGCACCGCCGCCGCCAGAATTCCCGCGAGCACCTGGGCGACGACATAGGGCACCACATGCTTGTTGGCGCAGCGGCCGGAAGCCCAGAGCCCGAGGGTGACGGCGGGGTTGAAGTGGCCGCCGGAAATATGGCCGACGGCATAGGCCATGGTGAGCACTGTAAGCCCGAAAGCAAAGGCGACACCGACGAAGCCGATACCTAGGCCCGGATAGGCCGCAGCCAGCACCGCTGCTCCGCACCCTCCGAGAACCAGCCAAAACGTGCCGAAGAATTCGGCAATGACACGGCGCGACATATCGGAACCCATGAGGTCCTCCCGAATTATTTACCGCACCAATACGCTCGTGAAATATTCCTCTCAAGTTCTTCATCAGGCTTATGCGAAAGAGTTAGGAGGCACCGAGAGTACTACGTTGCATAGAGGCCGACGTCTGCTCGTGGACGAGATCCTCTTCAACTTCCCTCCTCATCGGAAGATATGGACCCCTCGATTGGTCGCATTGTCGTGCTCGGCAAGGACGGGACCGCCCGCGGCCGAGCATGACGCTGGCAGGCGAGGCGAGTGCCAACGGAGTAGTTTTACTCCGCGACCAGGATCAGCGTTGCGAGCGGCGGTATGGTCACGGTGAGGGATGCGGGCCAGTCGCCGTGGGGCGCATCCTCGGCCCGAACGAAACCGCCATTGCCCATGTTCGACCCGCCATAGATGCCGGCATCGCTGTTGAGGGCTTCGCGCCAGACACCCGCGACCGGCGCGCCCAATCGGTAGAATTCGCGCGGCAGCGGAGTGAAGTTACAGATCGCGATCACCGGCTTATCCCCGAGATCGCCCTGTCGCAGATAGGCGAAGACGCTCTGTTCGCGGTCATCCATCACCACCCAGCGGAAGCCCTCGGGATCGCAGTCGTGGCGATGGAGTGCGGGCTGCTCGCGGTAGAGCGCGTTGAGGTCGCGCACCAGCGACTGGACGCCGGCATGGGCCGGATCGTCGAGCAAACCCCAGTCGAGCGAACGGTCGTGGTTCCACTCGCGCTCCTGGGCGATCTCACCGCCCATGAAGAGCAGCTTCTTGCCGGGATGGGTCCACATGAAGCCGAAATAGGCGCGCAGATTGGCGAATTTCTGCCACCGGTCCCCCGGCATCTTCCCGATCAGCGAACCCTTTCCGTAGACCACCTCGTCATGCGACAGAGGCAGCACGAATTTCTCGGAGAAGGCATAGACCAGCCCGAAGGTCATGCTGTCGTGGTGCCAGCGGCGATTGATCGAGTCCTCCTCCATGTAATGGAGGGTGTCGTGCATCCAGCCCATGTTCCACTTGTAGTCGAAGCCGAGCCCGCCCTCGTCGGCGGGCCGTGAGACGCCCGGCCAGGCGGTGCTTTCCTCGGCGATTAGGACCGAGCCGGGGCAGCGCGACTTCATCTCGCGGCTGAGTTCCTGGAGGAAGGACACCGCCTCGAGGTTTTCGCGGCCGCCGTAGATATTCGGCACCCACTCACCCTGTTTGCGGCTGTAGTCCCGATAGAGCATCGAGGCCACGGCATCCACGCGGATGCCATCGACATGGTAGTGCTCCAGCCAATGCAGCGCGCTGCCGATCAGGAAGCCGCGCACCTCGTTGCGGCCGAGATTGTAGATGTAGGTGTTCCAGTCCTGGTGGAATCCCTCCAGCGGATTGCCGTGTTCGTACAGCGGCGTGCCGTCGAAGCGGGCCAGGCCATGCGCGTCGGTCGGAAAATGCGCGGGCACCCAGTCCAGAATGACGCCGATGCCGGCCGCATGGCAGCGATCGACGAGCCAGGCGAAGCCTTGCGGCGGCCCGAGGCGTGCCTGCGGCGCGAATTGGCCGAGCGGCTGGTAGCCCCAGCTGCCGCCGAAGGGATGCTCCATGATCGGCATCAGCTCGATATGAGTGAAGCCCATGCCACTGACATAAGGCACCAGCTTCTCCGCAAGCATCATCCAGCCGTTCTCGCCCTGCTCCTCCTCCTGCAGCCAGGACGCGGCATGAACCTCGTAGACGGAGATCGGCGCGTTCGTGGCGACGCTTTCCGCACGGCGCTTGAACCAGTCCTGGTCGGTCCAGCGCAGCCGCTCATCGACGATGACGGAGGCCGTGGCCGGGGGCGGCTCGGCCAAAGCGGCCACTGGGTCGGCCTTTAGCGGAAGCAGGCCGCCGTCGGGTCCAAGCAGCTCGTATTTATAGGTGGCGCCGGCGCCAAGGCGGGGGATGAAGATATCCCATACGCCCGCGCTGACATGATTCCGCATGGGGTAGCGGCGGCCATCCCAGCGGTTGAAGCTGCCGACGACGGACACACGCCGAGCATTCGGCGCCCAGACTGCGAAACGCACGCCGCGCACGCCGTCGATCTCCGCGAGATGCGCGCCGAGCGCCTGGCCGATTTCCCGGTGGCGACCTTCCGCCAGCAGATAGATGTCGAAATCCGTCAGCGTGGGCGGGAAGGAATAGGGATCCTCAGTCTCCCGCACCACGTCGCGTGCGGTGATCCGCAGATAGTAGGGAACCGGCGTCGGCAGCAGACCGCACCAGAAGCCGGCTGGATCGATTTGGCTCAGCCGCGCCAGAACTTGCCTGCCGTCGCGGGCCAGCACCTCAACCGAAGTCGCGTCCGGGATGAAGCAACGCACGGCGATGCCGCCCGCGACCGCATGTGGCCCAAGCACCGAGAACGGATCGCCATGCCGCGCGTGAACAATGGCGTCGATCGCTCCTGGATCGGGAAGCCCGATACTTCCGCTATAACCATTCATGCGACTACCCCGACACTCAGCACGCGTTCGGCAATGCCCTTGAGGCCGCGCAACGGAATCCGCAGCCAGTTGGGCCGGTTCGCAGCCTCGTAACGGATCTCGTAGGCAGCCTTTTCCATGAGGAACAGGTCAAGCAGCGGATCCTCCGCCTCGATCGGCACCCAGGGCCGCTCGGAGGTTTCCAATGCCATGCGATAGGCGTCGAGGAAAGTCTTGGCCGCACGAGCGCGGAAATGCTCCAGCAGCGCGGCATGGCGTTCCGCCGCTTGCGGCGCCAGGGCGGCACGGCTGAGGGCAGCGGCGGCGGCGGCATAGTCGAAGCTCCGCAGGATCCCGGCGGCATCGCGCAGCCCGCTCGACTTCAGGCGCCGCTGTTCAGTCGGCCGCGCAGGCTCACCCTCGAAATCGACGATGAAGGCGTCGTTCTGCACGACCAGCACCTGGCCGAGATGGAAGTCACCATGGATGCGGGTGCAGAGCGCGCCCTTGCCCAAAGCCGCGAGGCGATAAGCCGCCTTCTCCAAAGCCCCGGCACGCGTCAGCAACTCCTCGGCGAGAAGCTTGGAGTCCTCGTCCGCCCATTCGGTGCGGACACGCAGCAGATCGAAGGCTAGGCGGAGCTGTTCGACCGCACTGTCAGCCCAGCCGGCGAGCGTCGCGTCATCCGCGATGCTCGGGGCGAAGTCGGGCTCGTCGGTCGGCTCTGTCAGGACCGCATGCAACTGTCCCAGCCGCGTACCGATAGCGGTGGCGAATTCGGTATAGGCCGGGAAGGTATCCTCGTGATCCCTGTCATCCTGCCCGGTGACGGCGATCTCCTCGACCGCGCGGTTGAGGAAGTCCTGCGTCCAGGTCCAACCATCGCCCTGGTTGCGCACGAAGCTCTGCGCCAGCATGAGGGTATGCGGCGTGCCGTCCGGCGCCATGCGCACAACCTCGCCGAATAGCGCGGGGATATTGGCAAAGCCACGCTCGGTCAGATAGCGCGTCATCTCGCCCTCAGGGTGAACGCCGGCGGCGACGTGCCGCAGGATTTTCAGCACAACGAGATCGCCGATAACGAGCGAGCTATTGGATTGCTCGGCGGAAAAGCGCCGGATCTCCGCATCCTCCGCAAGGTCGAGTTCCGCCGCGCGCGAGGTTGGAACGAAACGGATCTCACCCTCGGCCAGCGGAAGTGTGTCGCCCAGCTTCAATTGCTGAACGACGCCACGCGCAAAGGCATCGACTGCGAAGCCATCGGTGAGTACACCCATGCGGCGCCCGGCCCTGACACGGGCCAAGGCGAGTTGTTGGGCGAGCGGTCCGCTCGTGCCGCTTTCCCAGGCGATCGCCAAAGGCAACACGTAGCTTTCGAGACGGCCCTCAATAGCCGTCTGCACCTCGGCCAGCACGACATCGGGCACACCGGGCAGCTTCACAGTATTTGCGACTGTCAGCGCGCCGAGCTGCTCACCCTTTGAGGCAAACCAGCGCCGCTTCGGGATATAGGCCGGCAGCGCTTCGCCTTCGAGAACCCGCTTGCCGTTCATACCGAGCACTTCGGCGATGTCGCCGCGAATAACGATGGTGGCGAGGTCGGGCAGAACTTCAGGCGCTGGCCGATGCCACGCCGGCAACTCCGCTTCCTGGGCCAGCAAGAACCAGAAGAAGCCGTAAGGCGGCAGCGTGAGCAGGTAGCTCAGCTGGCCGACCGGCGGGAAAACCGAACCGCCGACGATATCGACCGGCACGCGCCCCTCGTAAGCGGAGAGATCGAGTTCCACGGCCTGAGCATTGCGCGCGAGATTGCAGACGCAGAGGATGGACTGCGGCGTCTCGCCGTCGATTTCCCGCAGGTAAGCG
Source organism: Acidisoma sp. S159 (assembly GCF_009766125.1). Lineage (NCBI taxonomy): Bacteria > Pseudomonadati > Pseudomonadota > Alphaproteobacteria > Acetobacterales > Acidocellaceae > Acidisoma > Acidisoma sp. S159. Next base: position 101,797 of record NZ_LMUG01000059.1, on the reverse strand, counting down.
AAAATCTTACGGTTGCCGGGATAAAGGAAACGCAGCGTGCCTCGCCCGAAAGCGCCGAAATTCTTTCGCACCGCGAGCATCCGGCGCATCCAGTTGAGCAGCGAATGCTGGTCGAATTCCTGCGCCTCGACATTCAGCGCCTGGAAGCCGTAGAGCGGATCCATGATCGCCGGCAACACAAGAGATGCCGGATCAACGCGTGAAAAACCACCGTTCCGATCGTAGGACCATTGCATCGGCGTGCGTACGCCATCGCGGTCGCCGAGATGGATATTGTCACCCATGCCGATCTCGTCGCCGTAATAGATGACCGGCGTGCCAGGCATCGACAGCAGCAACCCGTTCATAAGTTCGATGCGCCTGCGGTCGCGCTCCAGCAGTGGCGCGAGGCGACGACGGATGCCGAGGTTGATGCGCGCGCGGCGGTCGCGCGCATAGGTTTCCCACAGATAGTCGCGCTCGCTATCGGTGACCATTTCGAGCGTCAGCTCGTCGTGGTTGCGCAGGAAGATCGCCCACTGGCAATTCGCGGGAATGTCCGGCGTCTGCCGCATGATGTCGGTGATTGGGAAACGGTCTTCGCGCGCGATCGCCATGTACATGCGCGGCATCAGCGGGAAATGGAACGACATATGGCATTCGTCGCCATCGCCGAAATAGACTTGCGCGTCCTCCGGCCATTGATTGGCCTCGGCCAGCATCATGCTGCCCGGCGCATGCGCGTCCATCGCGGCGCGGATGGTTTTCAGAATCTCATGCGTTTCCGCGAGGTTTTCGTTGTTGGTCCCCTCGCGCTCGACGAGATAGGGCACGGCGTCGAGCCTTAGTCCGTCGATGCCGAGATCCAGCCAGAAGCGCATGATCGACAGCACTTCCTCCAGCACCGCCGGATTGTCGAAGTTGAGGTCGGGCTGGTTGGAATAGAAGCGGTGCCAGTAATAGGCCTGGGCCTTCTCGTCCCAGGTCCAGTTGCTCTTCTCGGTATCAACGAAGATGATACGTGTGCCGGCATATTTTGTATCGGTGTCGGACCACACATAGAAGTCGCGCTCAGGCGAGCCCCGCGGTGCCTCGCGCGCGGCCTGGAACCAGGGGTGCTGGTCGCTGGTGTGGTTGATGACGAGTTCGGTGATGACCCGCAAGCCGCGCTCATGCGCCGCAGCGATGAACCGCTTCACATCCTCTAGCTCGCCGTATTCCGGGTGCACGCTGCGATAATCAGCGATGTCGTAGCCGTCATCCTTACGCGGCGATGGGTAGAAGGGCAGCAGCCAGATGGCGGTGACGCCAAGCTCGGCGATATAGTCGAGCTTTTGCAGCAGGCCCGGAAAATCGCCCACGCCGTCATTATTGGCGTCGAAGAACGACTTGATATGCAGCTGATAGATCACCGCGTCTTTGTACCAGAGCGGATCCTCGATCAGCGGTGTTGTCGGATTCACGTCCATGATCAAACTGTCTCCGGCCGCACACGCCAGGCGGCGAAGGGCATGGCAGCGTCAAGCCCGACACGCTGCCATTTCCCGGTCCAAGTGAAACGATCGCCACGCATGAGGTCGACCACGGAAAGCCTGCCCTGATCCGGCAGCCCCCACTTATAAAGCGGCAATTCGATGTTCGCGCCAGTGCCCTGACCATCCCGGGGGTCGAGATTGACCGCTACGATGACCACGTTCGAACGGTCGGGCGTGGCCTTCTCGTAGAACAAAACCTGGTCGTTATCAGCCGGTAGGAAGGTCAGGCCGAGCTGCGATTGCAGCGCTGGGTTCTGCCGCCGGATGCGGTTGAGCTGGGTGATCTCCGCCACGATGTTCCCCGGACGCTGCCAATCCCAAGCCCGGACCTGATACTTCTCCGAATCTAGATATTCCTCGCGGCCGGGCAACGGCGTCGCGTCGCACAGCTCGAAGCCGGAATAGACACCCCAGAGGCTCGAAAGCGTCGCCGCCAGTACTGCCCGTGTCAGATGGCCAGGACGGCCATGGGTCTGCAGGAAGACCGGGTTGATGTCGGGCGTATTGACGAAGAAGTTCGGGCGGAAGAAGTCGCTCATCGGCGGCGCGCTGAGGGCCGTTAGATACTCCTCCAGCTCGCGCTTACCGTTGCGCCAGGTGAAGTAGGTATAGGACTGGGTGAAGCCGAGCTTGCCCAGACGGTTCATGATCTTTGGCCGCGTGAAGGCCTCGGCGAGGAATTGAGTGCCCGGATAGGCCGCACGCACCTCGGCGATCATCCACTCCCAGAAGGCGAAAGACTTGGTGTGCGGGTTATCGACACGGAAAATCCGCACCCCCTGCTTCGCCCAGAACATGACGACTTCGGCGAGGCCGACCCATAGCTCAGGAATCGCGCCTTCGGCGTAGAAGTCGACATTGACGATGTCCTGATACTTCTTCGGCGGGTTTTCCGCATAGCGGATGGAGCCGTCCGGACGCCAGGCGAACCAGCGCTTGTGCTGTTTCAGCCAAGGGTGATCGGGCGAACATTGGATCGCGAAATCCAGCGCGACCTCCAGCCCATGGGCCTCCGCCGCCTCGCGCATCCGCAGGAAGTCATCCAGCGTTCCGAGTTCGGGATGCACCGCGTCATGCCCGCCGGCTTCGCTGCCGATCGCATAAGGGCTGCCGGGATCGCCTTCCGCCGGTGTCAGGGTGTTGTTCGGGCCCTTGCGATTGCTGCGGCCGATCGGGTGGATGGGCGGGAAATACAGTACATCGAAGCCCATGTCGCGGATGCGCGGCAGATGGCGAATGACGTCGGTGAACGTGCCATGGCGTTCAGCATCGTCACTCATCGAGCGAGGGAAGATCTCGTACCAGCTGGCGAAACGCGCCTCCAGCCGATCCGCATCGATGGGATAAGGCGCGCTACGCACCGCGCGTGGGCGCTTGTCGGTCTGCGCCATCAAAGCTGCCGTCTCGGTCGAGAGCAGAAGGCGAATCTGTTCCGCGGTATCGCTCGTCGCAAGTTTGGCATCGAGCGCGGCAAGCGGCGGACCCGCGGCCCGCACGAGATGGACGCCCTCGAGCAACTCCACTTGCACATCGATTCCGGCGGCGTGTTTCTTGGTGATCTCGTCGCGGAAGGTCGCGAAAGCGTCCCGCCAAGCCTCTACGGCAAAGACGTAGCGGCCGACATGATCGAGCGGGAACGTGCCCTCCCAGCGATCGTTGACCACGAGGTGCATGCGTGTCTCATGCCAGTCCGCTTCCTCTTCGGCTCGCCATAGAAGAGCAACGCCGAGCTGATCATGACCGTCGCAGATAATATCGGCCTCAACCGTGACGATGTCGCCCGCGACGCGCTTGGCGGCGAAACGGCCGTCATCCACCGCGGGTGCGATCTGCTCGATCCCGATACGCGGCGAATTCGCGGCTTCGAGCGCCGACTGAATCAGCTGCGGGCGAACCCGCTTAGCGCCCGGCGTCGCGGTCAGCGCCAAGGTCCGCACTTCACCGGGATCAAGCGTGAACTGTGTCTCCAAAGCGACGCCTGGCGCCGCGAAGCGGCCGCCTATGGTCGCCAGCAACGGGCGCAATGCCACCGGCCGCGCGCGGTCAAGTTCCGCATTGACCAGGGTGAGAATGGCCGTCTCGGCGTAGCGCGGGTCTTTGGCGCTGCGCAGGAAAGCGAAAGGCGCGGCGTCGGGGCCGCTGATCAGCCGGGGGATGCCCGAGCCGCGCACGTCATTGGCGGTGCGGATCTCCGCCAACAAGGCCGGATCGGCTGCGGGTGATTCGGGCAGATCGCGGCGCGCGTCCATCTCTTGGGTCGCGCCCCATTCGAAGCCCATCGGCATCATCCAGCCATCGGCCACCGCCGAGGCGAAGCGCAGCGAGCGGCGTTGCGCCCAGGGCAGCAGCGCAAGGTCGCTGACCAAGGCCGCGAAGCGCGGCTCGTACGGCGCCTCCACCGGCGCGATGACGGGAGCGATCCGATGCAGTTCCTCGAGTTCGTTCCAGAACCAATCGGCCGCGAAGTCCCACCAAGGCAGAGAGGCGAAGACGAAATCGATGCCGGTGCCGATCAGCCCCGCGCGCTCCTCCCGGCTCAGGCCTGGGGTCCAGCCGAGCAACAGAGCGTCCTTGTCCTTGCGGAGTGCCGCGATCAGTGCCCGAGCCTGATGCGTGGGCAGACCTTTCAGCGCAATGCGAAAGCCGGCGATTCCGGCGCGCCGCCAGGATTGTGCCTGGGCGTACCAAAAGGCGCCGACGGCTTCGGCGTCAGCTTCTCCACGTAGCACGGCCGCATCGCTCTCCGGGCCAAGCGCCCTCGGATCAAGTCCACTGCCGGATGGCGGGGCATAGAAAATGTCGTTATGCGCCTCCGCGACGCCCTGCGCCGCGAGCCTTGTAGGTAGTAAGTCGAGTAGCGGCACGAGGTCGCGCGACCTGCATGCCTGGGCGAAAGCTGCCAGCGCGCCGGCGGCATCGCCGCTCGATTGCAGCGCGGGATGAGGTCGGGCGAAGTCGGTGGGCAAGAAAAGTGAGGGGCCCGCGAAAAGGGGCGCGCTGAGCACATGGCTAAAGCCGAGGTCCCGGGCGCGGTCCAGCCATGCCGCCCAGTCCGCAAGTGGCCCTGCCAGGAGTGGGTTGAAGTAATAGACGCGTGGCGGTCCCACCGCCTGGCTGCGCGAGGCTGTGGCTTCGGCGGTCACGCGTTGGTCCATGGCTCTTCTTCCCGTCTGCAATCGTCCGGCGCCTGCTCTGTGCTTCGCGCCGAGATATGAGTCGGGTATCGCGCGCGGCAAGGCGATAGAATCGAAGACATTGCGCCTTCCGATGGCCGGCTCATGGATTATCGAGCGATGTCAGCGAATGCCGAGCCGAACGGGAACAAGGCTCTTAACGGCAAGGTTTCGTTGCGCTAATGAACAGGTCGCGCGTTTTTATGAAGTTCGCGCGGAGGATTGTTGCCGCCCAGACTTGTAACAGAGGGGCTGACGATGACGCGCTGCGCTTTGGTCGTGATCGCAAAGGATGAGGCGCGTTACCTGCCCGAATGGGTAGCCTATCATCTCGCGATCGGCATCGACCGCATATTTATTTATGACAATGACAGCACCGACTCGACACCCGCCCTGGTGGAGCGATTGGCACAAAGCTTCCCGATCGAGCGGATCGTTTGGCCGGGGGCGGGCCGGGCTTCGCCGCAATGCTCGGCCTACAATGATTCCCTCGCCCGGCTTTCCGATTTCGAGTGGGTGACGTTCATCGATGTCGATGAGTTCCTCGTGCCATGGGGATTCGATGGCGTGAAATCATTCGTCGCCGCCATCCCGGCGCATATCAGTATGGTTGCGATGAATTGGCGCAATTTCGGTTCGTCGGGCCGAAGCGATCCCAATTACGAGAACGTCCTCAAGACCTTTTCACGCAGCGGCCCGGAAAGCTGGACCTATCAGTGCCGGGTGAAATCCGTCGCGCGCGTGAAGGCGATCAAGGAGGTCTTCTGCCACGACGCCGATCTGCATTTCGGTGCGGCCACGCTGTCAGATTTTCAGTCCTACACGCACACGAGGCGCGGGATAGTAGATCGCGTCGTCTACAACGGCGTACAGATCAACCACTACCAAACCAAGACCTTTGACGAGTTCAAGCAGCGCATGAAGCTTGGTAACGTGAACAAGGATCCTACGCGCGCTGACAGCGTTCGCAACGGCGACAAAAGCCGATTCGATATGCTGGACCAGAACCAGGTGATCGACCGGCGTGTAGATAGATTCTTGCCTTCCTTCGAAATTCATTTCGAAAGGGTCAAGCGAGCCCTCGGCAGCCTGATGGAGCGCCCGAGCGTCTCAGTCCCGCCGGAGCTCATGACGCCAGCGAATGCGCTGCGTGTCGGCTAATCTAGTCCTGCTTTTTGTCGACAGCGATGAGTGAGACATTCGCCCAAGTTGTTTCCATGCGTAGCCCGCCAAAAATGATCTGGCCGTTATAATAGCCGGTGACTGTCCAATGAGATGGGTCGCGGCTCATCCCTTCTGGTCCGGCCGCAATGGCGGCTTTCATGCGTGGAAGCAGATCAATGCTAAGTTTCTTGGTCTCTCTATTGGAGAGAAACGGCTGCCCATGCAGCGGCAACGGATCGTCGATGCCGAAGGGTGCCGTGCGTGCGAAGAAATTGGGACGCGGCACTTTAGCGAGATGCTCACATCGCGCAGCGCGGGGATCGGGCTGGAGGCCGCAAGCCTGGCTCAGTTCAACTTGATAGAACAGCGTCTGGCGATCCACGGGATCTCGTAAGATAAGCGCGATCACCGCCGCTCCCTGAGCGACCGGACATTCGCGGTGGGGCACGCTTAGCCGCGCGCTGTAGCTCAGGGTGGCGACACTTATCAGACTCGCTAGATTGTTGATTTTTACCGAGCCGGTCTTTGCCAGATGGGCGTTCGTCTCAAATTTATTCTGCGCCTCATTTGGATGAGCGAAGAGGTCCGATTCGCGCGGTCTCCCCTCAGATGTGTTGCAGGGGAGTGCGGCGCCATCCTGCGAGAGACTGTACCTCGCCTGACCATCCGGCTGTTGCTCGACCGTGACGCTGGCCTCCGCGGCATGCGAGACGAAAATCGTGTCGGCTCCTTTCTTCGACCGCTGGAACGAGGGCAGGTCGCCGCCAGGGATATTCCACGCGATCACGCTCCAGGCGGCGTTTAATCCGGTTGCGGTGTAAGGACGAGGTCCGCCAGGCGCGGGCGGTTGGCGCGAGTCGCGAATAGAGAAATCGAAGGGCGGCTTGAACATCGACCGGGACGTGGCTGAAGCGACCGAGACGCCCAACAAAGTCGCGGCTGTCGTGACCGACGCCACCGCCAAAGCCTTCCAGCGATGATGATCCAATCCCATCGCCGCATCCTGGCGTGCCTCGATTTCGTTGCCAAGAGCGAATGTTTCGTGGCCGATTCCCAGGAACGAAAAGGGCCGGCGGAATTGCTCCCGCCGGCCCTTCTCGGTTCGGTCCGCCCGGTCTCAGGCGCTCTTCGCCATGATCTCTTCCGCGACATTGCGAGGAACAGGATCGTAATGGTGGAACTGCATGGTGAAGGACGCGCGGCCCTTGGTCATGCTGCGGAGGTGGGAGATATAGCCGAACATCTCCTTCAGCGGCACATGCGCCCGCACGATGACCGTCGAGCCAGAGCTCTCCTGGTTCTGGATCATGCCACGGCGGCGATTGAGATCGCCCACCACATCGCCGACATGATCGTTGGGGGTCGTGACCTCCACATCCATGATCGGCTCCAGGATGATCGGGCCGGCCTGTTTCATGCCTTCGCGGAAACAGGCTTTCGCGGCGATTTCGAAGGCCAGCGCCGAGCTGTCCACGTCATGATACTTGCCGTCGACGAGTGTGTATTTGAAGTCGACAGTGGGGAAGCCGGCCAGCACGCCGGTCTCGCACTGGACCTTGATGCCCTTCTCGACCGCCGGGATGTATTCCCTCGGAACCGAGCCGCCGACCACCTTGTTTTCGAAGGCGACGCCCGCGTTGCGCTCCTGCGGCTCGAAGATGATCTTGACCTCGGCGTATTGGCCGGAGCCGCCGGACTGCTTCTTATGAGTATAGGTATGCGTATGCGGCTTGGAGATTGTCTCGCGATAGGCCACCTGCGGCGCGCCGATATTCGCATCCACGCCATGCTCGCGGCGTAGACGATCGATGATGATCTCGAGATGCAGCTCGCCCATGCCGGAGAGGATGGTCTGACCCGTCTCCTGGTCGGTCTTCAGGCGAAGTGACGGATCCTCACTGGCGAGCTTCTGCAGACCCAGGGTCATCTTCTCGATGCCTTCCTTGGTCTTGGGCTCCACCGAGATGTCGATGACGGGCACCGGGAAGGCCATGCGCTCCAAGATCACCGGGTCGTCATTCGAGGCGAGGGTATCGCCCGTCGTGGTGTCCTTGAGGCCGACGAAGGCGGCGATGTCGCCAGCCTCCACTTCCTTGATCTCCGCGCGCTTGTCGGCATGCATCTGGAACATACGGCCGATGCGCTCGCGATGGTCCTTCGTGGTGTTCTGCACCATGTCGCCGGATTTCAGCGTGCCAGCATAGACCCGCACGAAGGTCAGGGTGCCGTATTTGTCGTTGATGATCTTGAAGGCGAGGCCGGCGAAGGGCGCCTTGGGATTGGCCGGAATCACGCGGCGCTTGGCCAGCGCCTCGGGGGTATCCTCCTCGCCTTCCTCGGCCGCGACCTTGATGCCGGGCACGTCGATCGGCGACGGCAGAAAGTCTAGCACGGCGTCCAGCAGCGGCTGCACGCCCTTGTTCTTGAAGGCGGTGCCGCAGAGCACGGGGCGGAAGGCGCCGCTGATCGCGCCAGCCTTGATGCAGCGCTTCAGCGTCTCGACTGAGACGTCACCCTTGTCGAAATACTCCTCCATCGCGACGGTATCGACCGACAGCGCGGTATCGAGCAGAAGCTGGCGATACTCCGCCGCCTGCTCGACGAGGTCCTCCGGGATCGGCTCGTCATGGAATGCGGCGCCGAGTTCCCCGCCCTCCCAGATGATGGCCTTCATCTCGACCAGATCGACCACGCCCAGGAAGCCGTCCTCGATCCCGATCGGGAGCTGTAGAGGCAGCGCGATGATGTCGAGCTTCTCCTTCAGCGTCGCGAAGGCGCGGAAAAAGTCGGCGCCCGTGCGGTCCAGCTTGTTAATGAAAATGATGCGGGGGACGTTGTAGCGGTCCGCGAGACGCCAGTTGGTCTCGGACTGCGGCTGCACGCCGGCCACGCCCTCGATGATGAAGATGGCGCCGTCCAGCACTCGCAGGGAACGGTTAACCTCGATATTGAAGTCGATATGGCCGGGGGTATCGATGATGTTGATTCGATGACCTTTCCACTCGCAGGTCACCGCGGCGGAGGTGATTGTGATGCCCCGCTCCCGCTCCTGGTCCATATAATCAGTCGTGGTGTTCCCATCATGCACCTCACCGATCTTGTGGGAGACGCCCGTGTAATAGAGAATCCGCTCGGTCGTGGTGGTCTTGCCGGCGTCGATATGGGCGGTGATGCCGATGTTCCGCAGATGGGATAGCGGCGTAGTGCTGGTCACGGTCAGCCTCCATGCAAGAAAAGCGCGGCAAGGGCATCATCCCCGCGCGCCTGGTCACGTTCCAGCCCATTGCCGGTGTTGTCGTCGAGAGCTTTTGCGCCAAGACGGCCATTTTAGCAAGCGTGCGCGGCCCGGCGCGGGCGAGGCTGTGACCCGAAAGGGTAACTTGCCTGACCGAAATGTTGCTGGCCTGCAATTAACGGATCGTAATGTTTTACCGCTATAGTTTGGCCGCGAAGGCATCATAAAAGCCTAATACGACAAGCATTTCGGTTGGGTCCGCACAAGAAACTAGTGTCGTGGGGGCATCCGTACAGGCTAGTCTAGAACCGGCACCGGCGCTTCCGCGCCGCATTGGCTGCGGATGTCCAGGTTCCCGCCAGGTGGTCGGGGGCCGCTCATCACAGAATAAGGTGATCGACCCGTGGATGGTCAGAACGAGATGGAATTGAGGCCCGACCGCGGAGATGGTGGCACAACCGGCCACATCGACGAAGCGTCGATCGGCAAGGACCCTGGCATGCACAGCTGGCTGGTCGGCGCGCTGGCGATTGCGCGCTATCACGGCGTGGATCTTGATCCGACAACCTTCCGGATCGACCCCGCCGAGCCCAATCCCTCCCCCGCCGCTTTGGTGGAGTGGCTGCGCGAATGCGGGCTCTGGGCCAAGGCCGTCCGCATGAAATGGCAGCAGCTGATGCGCCTCGAATCGGCCGGACCCGTCATGCTCCTCATGAAGGATTCGGGCGCGGTCCTGATGGTCGAGGTCGACCCCGCCCGCAATGTGATCTTCGTCAAGGAGCCGTCGCTCGGCGGTGGCGGCGTGTCCGTGCCGGTCGACGAGTTACGCCTCTCCCAGGTCTGGGATGGGGAAGCCGTGCTCATCCGCCCCGCGCGCGGCGATAGCGAGCAGGAGGCGCCACTCAGTTTCGGCTTCCTCGCCAAGCTTGTGATGGTCGAGCGCTCGATTCTGCGGACGGTCGCTTTCACATCGCTGATCATCACCTTCCTGATGATCGTCCCGATCCTGATCGTCTTCACCTCTGTGCAGCGCGTGGTCGAGTATCACAGCATGAGCACGCTCCTGCTGGTGTCGATCATTCTGGTCATCGCTGTCTTGCTCGACGCGGTGTTGGAGCATGCCCGCGGCAGTCTCTTGCAGGTCGCCTCGACGCGAATCGATGCCAAGATTCAGCTCTATATCTTCCGCCGCCTGCTATCCCTGCCGCTGGATTATTTCGAGCGGACCCAATCCGGTCTCATCAGTCACGCGCTTGGCTCGGTCTATCGCATCCGCGACTTCATTACCGGCAAGCTGCTGACGACCTTCATCGACATGACCATGCTGCTCGTCCTGTTGCCGATCATGTTCTATATGGAGGCGACGCTCGCTTGGACGGTGTTGGTGGCGGCGGGTTTGATCATGGCGGTCATCGCCTGCTTCCTGCGCCCCCTCCGTATCCTCGCCGGCAAGGTATCGAGCGCCGAATCGCAGAAATACTCCATTCTGATCGAGAGCATTCACGGCATTCGCACAGTGAAATCGCTGGCTCTTGAATCTACCCGCTACGCGCAATGGGACCAGGACGTCGCCCATGCTGGTGATTTGCGATTGCAGGCCGGCCGGCTGGCGCTGTGGCCCTCGACACTGACCCTGCCGCTGCAGCGCTACACGCAATATGGCGCCATGCTCTTGGGCGCCTATCTGGCCCTCACCTCTGGCGATGCTACGGCCATCGGCTCGCTCATGGCCTTCTCGATGCTGTCGATGCGGGTCGCCTCACCGCTCGTCAGTTTCGCCAAGCTCATCCAAGAATTCGAGGAAGTGCGCGCGACAATGGGCGAGGCGCAGCTCGTCTTGAACAATCCCCCGGAAATCAAGGGGATCGACCGCGGATTGAGGCCAACATTCGCTGGCGCGATCGAGTTCGACAGCCTTTCCTTCACTTATCACGGCTCGCGCCGTCCGGCCCTGGATGACGTCAATTTCTCGGTTCCTCCCGGCACGATGCTCGGCCTCGTCGGGCGCAGCGGCTCGGGCAAATCTACCATTACCCGTTTGCTCCAGGGAATCAGCCGCGACTATTCAGGCTTCCTCAAGATCGACGGTGTAGAACTCCGCTCGATCAACCTGCGCCACCTCCGCCGCAACTTCGGCGTCGTGCTGCAGGAGAACTTCCTATTCCGTGGCTCGATCCGCGACAACATCATCAGCGGACGTCCCGGCCTCACGATGGAGGATGTCGTGCGTGCCTCGCGCCTCGCCGGCGCCGAGGAATTCATCGAGCGGATGCCGCAGGGCTACGACACCTTCATCCAGGAAGGTTCGCCAAATCTTTCCGGCGGGCAGCGGCAGCGTCTGGCGATTGCCCGCGCGCTTATCACCGATCCGCGACTCATGATCCTGGACGAGGCGACAAGCGCCCTCGATCCGGAGAGCGAGGCTCTGGTCAATGCCAATCTCCGCCGTATCGGCGCCGGGCGGACCATGGTGATCGTCTCCCATCGCCTTGCCTCGCTGGTCGATTGCGACGCCATCGTCGTGATGGATCAGGGCACGGTATTGGACTGCGGTACCCATGCGGAGCTCGTCGAGCGCTGCGCCGTCTATCGCATGCTGTGGCTACAGCAGAACCGCCACATGGTCGAAAATCAGGGGAATACCCGTCATGGCTCGCCAACTCCTGTCCTCGCCCAAGGGGACTGATCCTCAGGGCAACGCCCTGGCGGTTCTGGAATTCCAGTCCCCTACGGCAGCCCTGATCGCCACGCCTATCCCGCGCTCGGCGCGATACATTTCTGCGTTGGTCGGCACGGCGGTGATAGGCTGCCTGGTCGCGGCGACCGTCGTGAAGATCGACAAGGTCGTCACCGCGCAGGGTAAGCTGGTCTCGACGGTGCCGACGCAGATGATGCAGCCTTTGCAGACGTCGATCGTCCGCAACATCTACGTGCGTCGTGGTCAGATCGTGCATAAGGGGCAGCTCCTCGCCGAGCTTGATCCGACTTTTGCCATGGCCGATAGCCATGCGGACCAGGAGCAGGTGGATAGCTACACCGCTCAGATCGAGCGGCTACAGGCGCAGATCGGCAACAAACCCTATGTGCCGAGCTCAGCAAATGCGCAGTCGGAGCTGCAGCTCGAGACCTATAACCAGCTGCAGGCCCAGTACCTCTACGGGGTCAAGAACTTCGACCAGCAGATCGCCGGCCTCCAGGCGACATACGAACACGCCCAGGCGGATATCAATCAATACGGCAAGCGCCTCGAACTCGCGGCGAATGTCGAAAACATGCGCAACCGGCTGCAGCAGATGCAGGTGGGCAGCCGGCTCGATTCGCTCGCCGCGGCGGATAACCGGCTGAACATGGCGGGCAGCCTCGCGGACGCGCAGTCCGCCGCCAAGCAGGCGCTTGGGAATATCGCTTCCACCGTCGCGCAGCGGGGTGCCTTCATCCAGCAGTGGTTCTCGAATCTGTCGCAACAACTGCAGCAGGCGTCGAACTCCCTTGCGACCGCGCAGCAATCACTGACGAAGGATACCAAGGTCCATCAACTCGTCGATCTGCGCGCCGATCAAGATGCCATGGTGCTGACCATGGCGCGGGTATCGCCGGGTTCGGTGCTGCAAAGCGGCCAGCAGTTCCTCTCGCTCGTGCCGCTCAATGCACCACTCCAGGCGGAGATCGATATCGACGGTACCCAGTCGGGCTATGTCGGCGTCGGGGATCCGGTCACGATCAAGCTGCAGAGCCTGCCCTTCCTCATGTATGGGTCGATCAAAGGCCATATCGCATCGGTCAGCGCCGATTCCTTCAATCAGCAGGACGTCCAGAGCGGTGATGTGCCGAGCGTCAGCGGCACCGCGCCACAGACCCTCTTCTACCAGGCCCGCGTGGATTTCGATGCCAAGGAGCTGCATGACACGCCGCAGAACTTCACGCTCGAACCTGGCATGCCGATCGACGCGGATGTGAAGGTCGGTCGGCGGACCATCATGGAATATATGATGAGACGCATCCTGCCCGCCTTTAGCACCGGAATGCGCGAACCCAATTAATCCTGCGCGATGCTTGGCGAGAGGTTGGGCGCTCTCCTCTCGCTACCATCGTGCGAACCCTCGGAAAGCCGGCTTGCGAGGCGAAATTCGAGCGGTTCGGCGGAGGTGGAGGTGGTGTCGATCATCTCATCGACCGATTTGCGGACTCGGTGGCACGTCGGACACGCCCGTCTCTTCGGGCGCGCGGATGGTGGGGGGGTCGCCTCGGCTGGCGTCCGTGGCGGCCGATCCCTCGCAGGGATAGCGCCAACCACAAACCGGCTCCGCCGGAGAGCGGCGTGGATGAGGTTCCGCTCCGCACTGGCGGGCACATCGTGACGTGGCGAGGCGATCGACCTAAAATCAGACGGAGCGCAGCGGTGCTCCAGGACCGGCGGATTGGAAGGACTGAACTAAGTGTTGGGTTGGCTCAAAGGCAGCAGCGCGGCCCGCCTCCTCGCCAAGGGCGAGGCGCTGATCGAATCAGGTGATCGGGAAGGAGGTTTTCGGCTCGTCGCCCGCGCCGCGCAGACCCGGCTGCCGGCCGCCGAATATCGCGTCGGACTTTGCTACCTTCAGGGCAAAGGCGTGCCGCCGAGCCGCACCGAGGGCCGGCGGTGGCTCGAACTCGCCGCGACCGAAGGCCATGCCGAGGCGCAATCCGCCCTAGCGACCTTGCTCGTCAATGGCCAGACCGAGGATGGCCCGATCACCAGCGGCGCGGGCATCTTCGCCGATGATCGCGCGAGCCAGCCGGATTTCATTACGGCGGAACGCTGGGCGCGGCGCGCAGCCGAAGCCGGCTCCGCCGACGGCCAGGCGCTGCTCGGCTATATAATGAGTGTCGGGCCGGACTCGATCCAAAATCTCGAACAGGCGGAGAGCTGGTACGGCCGCGCCGCAGAGTCCGGCAGCGCCCAGGGCATGCTCGGACTTGGGCTCTCACTGCTGCGCCGTGCCGGAACCGACCCGGAGCTGCAATCCCGGGGCGTCGGCCAGATCGCCGCCGCAGCCGACTTAAAGCTGCCGATGGCGCAGTATCTTCGCGGCGTCCTGCTCGAGCATGGCGTGGGCCTGCCAAAGGACCCGGCGACAGCCGTCATCCTCTACAAGATGGCCGCCGAGGCCGGAGTTCGCGCGGCCATGGCGCGTCTTGGCCTCGCCCTTATCGAGGGTCGTGGCGGCAAGGCCGATCCGGTCGGCGGCGAATCATGGCTGCGCCGCGCAGCCCTTGCGGGCGATATCGAAGCGGCAACCCTCATCGGCGACATCTACGCGCGCGGCGGCGACCTGCCCCCGAATTACGCCGAGGCGGCGATCTGGTTCCAACGCGCGGCTGAAGGCGGCCATGCGACGGCGGCCCGGGCCCTTGGGATGCTCTACCTCACCGGCGCAGGGGTTGGCCGCAACGCCGAGGAAGCGGCGGTCTGGTTCGAACGCGCTGCTGCCGCGGGCAACCAGCGCTCGCAAGTCGACCTCGCCAATCTCGTGCTCGAGGGCAATGTGCGCGAGGCGGATACCGACCGCATGCGCTCCTGGTTCGAGCAGGCGGCGGAAAGCGGCGACCTCATGGCCGCCTTTAATTTCAGCGTCTGCCTTTCGCGGGGCTTCGGCATCGAGCAGGATCCCGAGCGAGCGGCCTTCTGGATGCGCCGGGCGGCAGATGGCGTCGTCAATGCGCAATACCACTACGGCCGCATGCTGGCGGACGGCACCGGGGTTCCGGCGGACCCGGCCGGGGCGCGCATCTGGTTCGGCAAGGCCGCGGAATTCGGCATGACGGAGGCGCAGGTCGCGCTGGGCGAGATGCTGGTCAATGGGCGTGGTGGCGCACGCGATCACTTCGAGGCGGCGAAACTCTTCGAGAAGGCGGCCGCCAATGGGCATGGCGGCGCGATGTTCGGCCTAGGCGCGCTTTACGGCGGCGGTCATGACCTGCCGACGGATCGCCGCCTTGCCCTCCGCTGGTTCCGCGATGCCGCGGAAAGGAGCCATCCGCAAGCGCAGCTCATGCTCGGGCGCTACCTTCGACGTGGCCTGGCTGGCCCCGCCGATCCCGTTCAGGCCGAGCTGTGGTTCACCCGCGCCGCACAGAATGGCGTCAGGGAGGCCGCCGCTGAACTCGCACTGATCAATGCGGATAAAGCAGCCGCGGCCGCAGCGGCTGTGCCGCCCCCTGAAAGCAATGCTGCCGCCGAAACGGTCAAGGGTCCGCAGCTTATTCACAATTAGAACATGGCGATGACGTTCATGTTCGCGCTGCGCGATCCTAGGACCGAAACCTTGATTTTCTCGCGCTCAAGGGCAATCGCGCTCCATCCTTTGCGGCGCTAGGAAGGGCCATGCTCCACACGCAGGCCCGGCGATCCACCCGATGAGCGGCGTCCACGGCGCGCATAGCCTGCATTGGCTCATGGCCGATGGCGAGAAGAGCCGGCCGCAACCGATCGACCTCGCGCTCGATGCCTGGACCAAGGGCCAAGCCGCGCTCATGGCGGGGGATTTGCCCAGTGCTCGGCGGTGGGCGGATCGCGCTTATCGGCTGGGGCCTGACGATACCCAGGTCAGCTTCCTATTCGGCCTCGTCCTCGTGCGGCAGCACGACCCCCGCGCCATCGAGGTCTTCCGCGATCTCATCCGAAGATCGGATACCTTGCCCGCCCATGGCGGATTGATCGCGGCGACACGGATGGCTGGAACGCCGAAAGCAGCAGCCGAAGCAGTTGCCGCCCTGCTCATGCGCTTCGCCCCGCCAGAGGATGCGGGTTTCGGCGATACGGTTACGGGGCTCGCCCGGGCGACCGGCCGGCCAGGCTGGTGCGGCGCCGATGGCAGCGGCAATGTCGTCGCCGTCGCGGAGGGAACACCGCGTTTCGCCCTCGATGGCCGGCCGGCCCGGCTGGCGAAGACGGAGACCGGCTACCTCCTGCCCGCCGCCGCGGCTGGCGCCTTCAGCCTGTCGGTCGAGACGGAAGACGGTGCCCTGCTCGGAAGCCCGATCGACCTCATGCGCCGCCGCCGCAGCGAGGGCTTCGTGGAGGCCAGGGATGGCGGGTTGCTAGGCTGGGCCTGGCTCCCTGCCGATCCCAACCTGGCGCCCGCCCTCCGCATCGAAAGCGCGACGCGTCGTTTCGCGCCGATCGGCATCACGCCCGAGGGCATGGCGCAATTCCCCAATCTGGACGGCCTCACCCGACCGCTCGCCTTTCACCTGCCCGCCGAGGCGCTGCCGTCGCGGCCCGGCCTGCTGCATGTGAGGGACGTCTTCGGTCGCGATCTCACTGGTAGTCCCCTTGCGCCCAGCCTCTGGGCCGAAGCAGCGGACGCCGGGGCGCGGCTGCTTGCCCATCGGACGCCCCTCGCTCTGCCCCCAGCGCGGCGGACCGCACCACCTGCTCTGCTCCCGATCTCCGCCGCGACCTGGGTCCCCGAACGTCCGCCGCCCACCGGAACGCGGCCTCGCCAACTCGGTCCGGCAGTCGTCATGCCAGTCTATGGCGGCGGGGCGGAAACCCTGCGCAGCCTCGAGCGCGTCCTCGGCACAGTACCTGCGGGCACGCCCGTCATCGTCGTGGACGATGCCTCGCCCGAGCCGCCGCTCGTGCGGGCGCTGGATGAACTGGCGCGACAGCGGCGCATCCGCCTCATCCGCCACGCCCGCAACGCCGGCTTCCCGACCAGCGCGAATGACGGTATGCGCGCCGCTGGGCGGCGGGATGTCGTGCTGGTCAATAGCGATGCGCTGGTGCCGCCCGGCTGGCTCGAAAGGCTGCGACGTGCAGCCCATTCGGCGCCCGATATCGGCTCGGTCGCGCCGCTCTCGAACGACGCCACGATCCTGAGCTATCCGCGACGTGACGAGCACCAGCCGCCGCCGGACCGGCGCATGCTCGACCGTATCGATCGCCTTGCGGCGCGCGCGAACGGCGAGGCGGTCGTCGAGATCCCGACCAGCGTCGGCTTCTGCATGTATATCCGCCGCGACTGCCTCGAAGAGGCCGGCGGGTTCCGCGAGGATCTCTTCGCACAGGGCTATGGCGAGGAGAACGACTTTTGCCTCCGTTCCCGCCATCTCGGCTGGCGGCACGTCGTGGCGCCTGGGATTTTTGTCGCCCATATCGGTGGCCTGTCCTTCGGTGCCGCGCGTGAACACCTGCTCAGGCGCAACCTTGGCATCCTCGACGCGCTGCACCCCGGCTATCGCGACCTAATCACTGCGCATCTCGATGCCGACCCGCTGGCGCCCGCCCGCCATCGCCTTGACCGTGCCCGCTGGGAAGCGGAACGGCGCAGCGCCTCGGTCATCCTGATCACTCATGACGAGGGCGGCGGAGTGGAGCGCCAGATCGGCGCCCGTGCCGCTGCTTTGACCGCCGAAGGGCTGCGACCGATTATCCTGCGGCCGAATGACAGCGGCGGCTGCATCATCGAACTGCCGGATGCGCGAGCGAATGTCTGGCGCCGCGACTTTCCCAATCTTCGGTTCCAGCTACCCGAAGAACTAGACGCACTCGTGGATTTGCTGCGCGGTGATCATGTGCGGCACGTCGAACTGCATCATCAGCTCGGCCACGATCATGCAATCCTGTCCTTGGCGGAACGCCTCGGTGTTCCGCTCGATATTCATGTGCATGACTATGCCTCGGTCTGCCCGCGTGTCGCGCTGGTCAGCGAGTCGCGGCGCTATTGCGGCGAGCCGGATGAGGCGCAGTGCGAAATTTGCGTCGCGGATCTCGGGAGCCGGCTACGGGAGCCGATTGGCGTCGGCGCGCTCAGGCGACGCACGCGCGAGGATATGGCGACCGCCCGCGCGATCATCCTGCCATCAGCCGATGTCGCGACGCGGCTGCGGCGCTACATTCCCGAGCTTCACGCGCAGGTCCGCCCTTGGCAGGACGATGCAGCGATCCCGGCTCAGCGTCCGCCGCCGCATAGCCCGCCCGGGGGCCGACGGCGGCGTGTCGCGGTGGTGGGCGCGCTCGGCACCGAGAAGGGCTATGATGTCCTGCTTGGCTGCGCCCGGGACGCCGCGCGACGCGACCTGCCGCTGGAATTCATCGTCGTCGGCTATACCCATGACGATTCGCGCCTCATCGACACGGGCCGCGCCTTCGTCACCTACCGCTTTCCACAGGACCGGGCGGCCGCGGAAATCGCGGCTCAAGCGCCGGATATCGGCTTCATACCCTCGGTCTGGCCGGAAACCTGGTGCTTCGCGCTCAGCGATGCCTGGGCGGCGGGGCTGCGGGTCGCGGTGTTCGATATCGGCACCCAGGCGGAGCGTGTGCGGGCCACAGGACGCGGATGGGTGCTGCCGCTGGCACTGCCTTCGGCTGGCATTAACAACTCCCTGCTAGCACTCGCGGGTCACCCCGGCTGACAGGCTTGCGCTGAAAAGGGATGCGGATTGGCGCGCTGAAGATTGGGAAAGCTTGGAGAATTGCATGCGGCGCTTGTGGGCAAGGCGCGGGCCGCAGTGTAGATCAATGCGTCACTTTGCAGTCTGCGGCATTGTCCGTAAGGCGGAGCATCGCCATCGCGATGCGCTGTCGCGGAATTACCATTTTTATGAGGCATCGAAATGTCCCAGGCCGAAAGGCAAGTTCCCTCCCGGACCGCGGAAGACCGGATCCAGGAGATTAAGGCGTCCGCGCACTTGATGACGCT
This sequence comes from Acidisoma sp. S159, assembly GCF_009766125.1. Taxonomy (NCBI): domain Bacteria; kingdom Pseudomonadati; phylum Pseudomonadota; class Alphaproteobacteria; order Acetobacterales; family Acidocellaceae; genus Acidisoma; species Acidisoma sp. S159. Next base: position 83,025 of record NZ_LMUG01000059.1, on the reverse strand, counting down.
CGACACAGGGCTTTTTTGCCTGGTGAATGGCTCGACGCCACCGCCGCAGGGCGTGCTCGCCGGTGTGCGCATCTCGGCGGTTGACCCGGCGGATCGGCGTGTCGCGATTACCGGCTTTCGCAGTGACGGATGGCTGGATGGGGCGGGTGATTCCGCTTTGATCCGGGTTCAGAACGGACCGGCCCAGATTTTGGTCACGATCTACCAAAGTGCGACAGGACCTGAAAATCCACCAAAGCTGCGTGTTCTGCGCCTCACCGATTCGGTTCCGACCAAGGAGGCGCCGCAGGCCGGACCCGTGGCTGGCGCCGCGCCGGCTCCCGTCATGGTGCTGAGCGGGCATCACGACGTCGTCGCGCATATGCAACGGGCGGGCGATGTCGGCCGGCCCTTCGGAGAGTGGCTCGGTGACCAAGGCGGCCGCAAATGGATCGAAGGCTTCAGTATTACGCCACCTGAGGGGCTAACGCCCGCTGACATCACCTATCAGGCCGTGCTCGGCCGCGGCTGGCTGTCGCCGTGGTCAGAGGCTGGGCAGTTCTGCGGCAGCCGTGGCATGGCCCTCCCGATCCTCGGCGTGAAGATCAAGCTCAGCCCTAAGGCCGCCGAGCGCTATGCCCTGAGCTACGAGGCGACCTTCGTGGACGGCTCGGCAGTGGGTCCGTTGGATTCGGACGAGAGTTGCGAAACCGCAGCCCTCGCGCCACTCGAGGCTTTACGCATCTCGCTCGTTGCAAAAGCGAGCGGCACCGCCTCGGTCCAGGCCGTGCCCGTGTCGGCTGACCCGGCGAAGGCCGCCAAGCCGCAGGTTGTCCCTAAGCCCGCAGTGGTTAAGCCAGCCCCGGCACCAACGCCCGCTTCAACCGCCGCCGAGGCCGCGAAGAAGGTACCCCCACGCCGCCGCTGAGATCACGCACCGTCTGACGAGGCCGACTTGCGATTTCTCATCGTCCACCAGAATTTCCCGGGGCAGTTCTTCCACCTCGTGAGATCCCTGACGGAGGCGGGCCACGAGGTCATCTTCCTGAGCGAGCCCAATGCGAACCATATGCCGGAGGTTCGCAAGGTCTCTTATGTCTCGCCGCGCATCTCGGAAGCGGTCGTGCATCCGCATGCGCGGGAGTTCGAGCTTGCGCTGCGGCGCGGGGAGGCAGCCGCCACCGCGGCGCGCCAGATCAAGGCTCTCGGCTTTACCCCCGATATCATCATCGGTCATCATGGCTGGGGCGAGTTGCTGAACCTGCGCGACGTCTTCCCCTCGACGCCGCTGCTTGGCTATTTTGAATTCTACTACAATGTCGCCGGCCAGGATGTCGGCTTTGATCCGGAATTCGTCATGCCGGAGCAGAGCTTCCCCGGCGTGCGCGCGAAAAATGCCGTCAACCTGCTTGCGCTCGATCTCAAGAACTGCATCGGGCAGACGCCGACGGTATGGCAGCGGAATACCTACCCGGACTGGGCAAGGAGTCGCATAGAATTGCTGCCGGAAGGCGTCGATCTCCAAACTTGCAGTCCCACTCAGCGTGCGGCTCGAATCTTTACAATGCCGGATGGCTACAAGCTTGCGCCCCGCGCGCCGCTCGTCACCTTCATCGCTCGCAACCTGGAGCCCTATCGCGGCTTCCATAGCTTCATGCGCTCCCTCCCGCATCTGCTGGACGCCAATCCGGAACTGCATGTGTCGATCGTCGGCATTGATCGCACGGGCTATGGCGCACCGCCCGCCGACGGCACCACTTGGCGCGTGCATATGGAAGCTGAACTCGCGGGCAAGCTCGATCTGTCTCGCATTCATTTCCTGGGCCAAGTGCAGTTCGAAACGCATGTCGAGCTACTTCGCCGCTCGGACGCGCATGTGTATTTGACCTATCCCTTCGTCGCCTCTTGGTCCCTTCGCGAGGCGATGGCAATCGGCTGCGCCATCGTCGCGAGCGACACCACGCCGGTGCATGAATTCATCACGCATGAGGAGACGGGTCTCCTCACCCCGTTCCACGACCCGGAGGCATTGGCCGCTTCGGTTTTGCGCCTATTGCAGGACCGCAAACTCAACCGCGACTTGCGGCTTCGCGCGCGCGCCTTTGCCGAGCGCGAACTCGATCTGCGCGATTACCTTCGCCACTACGGCGATCTCATCGAACGACTGACTGGCAAGACCTTGGCGCGGAGCGCGAGAGAGAAGAAGAACTAGTGAAAACCGGCGCCGGCCAAGGCTGCGGACGTCATCCTCAGAGGGGCAAGACTACATGTCTGCTCGAGACGTATTTGTTAGCACTTGGTACTCAGCTCCCAACAAGCACGCTTTGCGAGCATTAAGAGACGCGCGCCGTACCGCCAGTTTCTGCGCCGATGTGGGTGGTAGCTAATCGACCTCACCGCAAATTTGTTGCCAGCGAAACCGTTTGGAAAGTGTTGTCTGGTACGGTCCACGCCTGCAACCAAATAGCGAGACGCAGACTTCGGCATCAGGATTGTCAGCTAGCAGAAATTCGCCCACATCGATTTCGTCCGAAGAGCGCCGGGCTGGAGCTCATGTTTTGGCTTGATATCACCGCAATGCAGAAACTGCGCGATGCCTGGATCAAAGCTGGAAAGACGTTGCCGATAGCCCTTAAACCTCAAAACGTCAGGCAAGTATCGGAGTAACCGCATATTGAGCGGCGCTGTGACGACTACGGCGCCGCTCGCTGCGACGAGGAGTCATGAAACCTCCTGTCAGCGGCTACCGCGCCTCAGCTCGCATTGCCTCGTGTAATCGCCGTCTTCAACGTTTGACCGACGGACGCATTCGGCGGAGCCTCGATGCCCGGGGTTGGGAAGACATCTTCCCAGCCGCCGCCTAGCGCGAGATACAACGCGACCAAGTTAGTCGCGACCTTTGCCGTGCTGTCCTGGTAATCGCGCTGAGTCGTCAACACGGCCTGCTGCGCATTGAGCACATCGAGGTAAGTCGCGATGCCCTCGGTGTAGCGCTGCTGCGCCAGGCCGAGCGCCTGCTCATTGGCCTGAACCGCCTTGCGCAACACGCGCCGCCGCTGCTGCTCCTTGTCATAGGCGGTCAGCGCATTGTCGACATCGGAGAAAGCCTGCAGCACTGTCTTGTCATAGGCGATCATCATCTCGCGCTGCTGCTGGCGGCGCAGATGCAGGGTATCGACAAGCTTGCCGCCCTCGAAGATCGGCACGGATACAGCGCCGCCCAGGATGTAGGTCCGCGCCGCGAGGTTGAAGAGATTCTCGGTATTGTCAGCCTGGAAGCCGAACGAGCCCAGAAGATTGAAACTCGGGAAGAAGGCCGCGACCGCGACGCCGATATTGGCCGTCGCCGCATGAAGATTGGCCTCCGCCGCAACGATATCGGGCCGCCGCCGCAACAGCTCGGATGGCAGACCGATGGGAATCTTCGGTGGCGTCGGCGGCACGACCTCGGTCTGCTGCAATTCCGACCGCAATGCGTTCGGACCTTCGCCGAGCAATAGGCTCAAGGCATTGATCTGCGCGGCCACCTGCTGCTCCGCCAGCGGCAGCGTCGCCAGAGTCGTGTCGAGCTGTGCCTGCTCCCGCGCCACGTCGAGTTCGTTGGTCAGGCCGGCGGTTGCGCGCTGCTGCGTGAGGCTGAGAAGATTCTGCGCCGTCTTCACGTTGTTCTGCGCGATGATGAGCTGCGCCTGGGCGTTGCGGAGCTGGATATAGTCGCGCGCCACCTCGGCGATGGTCTGGATGAGAACGCCACGTCGCTCCTCCTCGGTCGCTTCGAGCTGGGCGTTTCCAGCCTCAACCTGGCGTCGCACCTTGCCCCAGAGATCGACCGACCACATGGCGTCGAAGCCGTACTGGTAGATCGAGAGCGGGTTGATGTCGCTGCTGCCGGAGGATTGGCCCGTCGAGCTGGCGGACGGCGCGCCGCCACCGAGGGAAAGCCCGTTATCGCTCGGCTTGACATAGGCGCCCACCGCGCTGCCGGAGGCCGTGGGGAAGAACCCCGCCGCGGTAACGCCCACGCTGTAGCGCGCCTCCGCCACCCGGATGGTCGCGGTCTGCACGTCAAGATTCTGTGAGGCTGCCCGCTGCTCCAGCGAATTGAGCTCCGGATCGCGAAAACTCTCCCACCAGGCGATGTCGGCGGGCTTCGCGACAGGTTGACTGGCAGCAGTGAGCGGTGGCCGATTTGAGAACCAGCCGAGAGGGTTAAGGGGCGATACGGGACGATGGTAGTCTGGCCCAACCGTGCAACTGGCAGCCGTCAAAGCAACTAACGAAATACCTGTCCGAGCAATTGCCCGACGGAAGGAGCCTCTGTGCCCTTTGCCCGCTGTAGCCACCACCAGCATTTGCTCCCCAGCTCCGTCACGCGACATTCAATACCTCGCCGCGCACCCTTAGGGCAGCGCAGTGCTTCCCTGCGGCGCGGCCTGGAGACGCATCCTGGAGCCAGGGTTAGGACCGATGACCGAACCGTTCGGTTATCGTCTTGTATGATAGGAACGTCCCCGTCATTGTCAAACGGCGCCGGGCGCGGATGGATCACAATGAGCGGGTTAGACGACAGCATTTCCGACAGCCTCTCGCCTGAGCGGCGGCGGGCGATCCTGGATGGCGCGGGCCGGATTTTCGCGCGGGATGGCTATGAAGGTGCCAGCATGGCCCAGATCGCGCGGGAGGTCGGAGTCTCCAAGGGGACGCTGTATAATTACTTCCCAGGGAAGGCGGCCCTGTTCAGCAGCTTCGTCGCCGATGGCTGCGACGAGCGGGTAAAGCCCATCTTCGAGACCCCATCCGAGATCGAGGCGCCGGATGAGATCCTCCGCCGGCTCGGCATGGTAATCATGGAGATGCTGCTGTCGCCCTTCCGGCAGGCGATCCACCGCATGGTGGTGTCCGAGGCCGGCAAATTCCCCGAACTCGCCCGTGCCTTCTTCGAGGCCGGGCCGCAGCGCGCCCTGAGCTACCTATCGCAATGGCTGGCGCAGGAGGATGCGCGCGGGCGGCTGGTGGTGCCGGATCCGGCCTTTGCCGCCGAGCAGTTCTTCGCGCTGTGTCAGACCAAGATCGTCATGCGCGCGCGGCTGAGGCTGATCGAGACGGCCGACCCGGCGGAGGTCGACCGTGTCGTCGAAGGCGCCATTAGCCTGTTCCTGAAATCCTACGCCCCACCGGGGCGCTGATCCGCCGGACACGCGGCAGTCTTTGAGGGCCTGCAATCTTCGAGCGCAGGGCGTGATGATCTAATACTGAACTGTGGTCTAAAGCTCCGTCATGGCGCGCGAAGGCGTGCCATCCACGCCTTCTTCGTCTCGCAAGCAAAGGCGTGGATGCTCGGCCGCGGGCGCCCGCCTTCGCCGAGCATGACGTGGTGGAGTAAGCACGGTTCGAATCGAAGACATCCTCGCCCGAGCCACCGAACTTCAAAAGGTCGTCCGCCGCCTCAGGCTAGTCTGAGAGCCGCATCGACGGAGTATCTACCGGCGCCGCTGACATACAGCACGAAAAGGCCGCCTATGATGCTGACGTTTTTGTAGAAATTGATCATGCTCTCGATATGCTCCGGTCCCGTCACCGACCAGTAGTGGTGACCGATGAGTGCTGTGCCGAGTGTGTAGAGCGCCATTAGAAGCGCCAAGGGTCGCGTCAGAAAGCCGATGATGATCGCTAACGCGACGAAGACCTCCATGATGACCGCAATTGCCGTGGCGAGAACGGGCATCGGCGTGCCGATATGCGCGAAATAGCCCTCGGTTCCGCTGAAATTCATCAACTTTCCCCATCCGAAGATGAGAAAGAGTGCCATCAAAAGAATCCGCCCCACGAGAAGAACTTCGTTTCGAACTTTACTCGCGCCAAAATCATTCATCACGTTGATACCCTCATCATTTGAAATCCTTCGCGCCGAACGCGTTGGTATGCATGACGACATTCCTCCGCGCGAAGCTGGGAGCACCAACGTCGACGAGAATGATCGTCTGTATCTTTCTATCGGCCATTCAAGCGAATCCGCCTGGCCCGACTCGCCAGTTGTTGGGCGGCAAATCTAGCCTCCAATGCCAACGGCTGCCAGTCTTTCTCGTTCGCCCGTAAAGCCGGCCTGTCGGTCTGTCTGTCCGGGCGAAACGGCCGGCTTCTGATCTTCCTGCACTCCAGAGACAGGTTTCGAGTGAAGTTCCTGCAAGGAATTTGTCCCTCGCCTAGCCCGGCTTTTCGTGCGACGACTGGTACTTGAGCGATTCGCTTCTGGACGGCCAACATAAATTGCGGGGAAACCGAGGAATGCGCGACAAGTGGATGCTGTTAATTGCGCTGGCCACAATGGCCGGCCTCAGCAGTTGCGCGGCGCCTCCCGCCAATCAGCTCGCATCTGGCTGCCCCTATTCGGGGGCGGATCAACCCACTCTCAGCCAACGCATGGCCCTTGACTGCGAGGGGAAATACTACCTGAAAAAGGGAAAGTACGACCACGCGATCAAGAATTTCGACGAGGCGATACGGATCGATCCGACCCACGCGCAGACTTATTATAACCGAAGCCTAACATATCGCGCTCTCGGCGAAACGGCCGATGCCGATGCGGATCTGGCGAAGGCGCGCCAGCTCGATCCGTCCATTCCTCAGAATTAGGGCGTGATGATCTAATAGAACGGCGCCCCAGAGATCCGTCATGGCACGCGAAGGCGTGCCATCCACGTCTTGCCTTAGTGAAGCAAGCAAAGACGCGGATGCCCGGCCTTCGCCGAGCATGACGTGGCGGAATGACTAGGTTTCTACCCAAGACATCCCGGTCTGGATGTCGGAAACTCACGCTCCTAGCGATCGCCCTGCCTGTCAGTCGATCGTTCAGGCTCGTGCCTCGCGATCCGCTTCAAAAAGTTCCGACAGCTCTTGCGCTGCCTGCTGTGTGCTCTGGATCAGTTGCTTTTCGTCGCCAGCAATAGCCTGCGTCTCGAACATGCTGCGCTCGTCGTGTTCGCGGAAGAACTCCACCGCGCGCTGGGCGGCTTGCGGCGGAATATCGAGCGCCTCCAGAACCATCTCGCTGAGGCGCAGGCTGGAGAAAAACGTTTCGCGGATGATGCCGGCAATGCCCATCTCCATCAATCGATAGGCGTGGCGTCGATTGCGGGCGCGGGCGAAAATCGCCAAGTGATCAAAATGGCGCTTGGCGATTTCGACGACACGCAGCGTTTCCTCCATATCATCGAGGGCGACTACCAATACGCTGGCCGTCTCCGCACCCGCGGCGCGTAAGACTTCCTCGCGCGTGGGATCGCCAAAATAGACTTTGGTGCCGAATCGCCGCACGACACTAACCTGCGCCGCATCCTTGTCTAGCGCGGTGAAGGCGATGTTTTGCATGCGGAGCACCCGGCCGACTACCTGCCCGACGCGGCCAAATCCGCAGATGATCACCGGCGCTGAGGATGCGTCGATCCGGTCATAGACTGGCTCTGGGCGCCGATCGAAGCGTGGCATCGCCAGCCGCTCCGAAGCCGCGAAAAGAATCGGCGTGACTACCATCGAAAGCGCGACAACGAGCGTTGCCAGATCAGCCTGATCGCGTGACAGCGATCCGGCGGCCACAGCCGCGCCGAACAGCACGAAGCTGAATTCGCTCCCCTCGGGCAGAGCCAGGCTGAAACGCAGGGAACTCTTAAGGCTGCCACGTTTCACAAGCCCGAGCAGGAAGGTGACCGCGATCTTGACCGCCACCATCACGGCCAGGGCGGCGGCGACCATCCCGGGATGCTCGATCGCCAGATGAAGATTGGCGGACATGCCGACCGAGATGAAAAAGAAGCCGAGCAGCAGGCCCTCGAAGGGTTCGATATTGGCCTGAAGTTCGTGCCGGTATTCGGAGTCCGACAGCAATACGCCGGCCATAAACGCGCCCAGCGACATCGAAAGCCCGGCCCAATTCGCCAAGGCCGCCGTTCCGGCGACGAGCAACAGTGCTGTCGCGGTAAAAACCTCGGGTGTCTTGGCGCCGCCCATGAACCGGAAGACCGGACGGACGAGGAAACTGCCGCCGACCAGGATGATGGCGATGACCGCAACCGCGCGGCCTACTTCCAGCCACGAGACATGGGCAGGGACATTGCCGCCGGCTAGCAACGGAACCAGCGCGACCAGAGGAATGAAAACCATGTCCTGGAACAACAGAACCGCGAAGCTGTCGCGCCCGGCAGTGGAGGAGAGCAGCTTCCGCTCCCCCAGCATCGGCAGGACGATGGCGGTCGAGGACAAAGCCAATCCTGCCGCAAGCACAATGGCGCCTGTCCAAGGCACCCCGGCCCAATGGACCAAACCCGCCAGCAGCAAGGTGGTCGGAATCATCTGACCCAGCCCGAGACCGAGAACGGCCTTGCGGAGGATCCAGAGCCGATGCGGTCGTAGTTCGAGGCCGATCAGGAACAGCAGCATAACCACGCCGAGTTCGGCGACGGTGCCGATCTGGCCCACATTGGTCACGAGCTGGAGTCCAGCCGGGCCGATGATGATTCCGGCGATCAGGTAGCCAAGAATACTGCCGAGACCGAGCTTGCGGGTGATGGGAACCGCGATGGCCGTCGCCGCCAAAAGTGCCACCAGCGTTCCGAGCATCTCGCCTCCTCATGCCCACGAGGCGGGCTGCTAAAGCGCGATGCCTATACCGGCCGAGCGCTCAGCCTTGTAAGGCGCAACAATAGCAGCCGTCAGTCGTCAAAGCTTCAGCCTCTATGGGCAGGCAGGCGGAAGAACTCGGCAATCGGCTCAGCGAGCAGCCGCCAAAAGCGCAGTCCGCCCCGGCGTGCTTGGCGCGCGACAGAACTAAGTGTGGTGCTCTTGTTATTCGTCATCATGATCTCCTGAGAGGTTTTGGAAACCCATCGAAGCGGATGAACTCCAAGATCGATCGGGCGTGGAATTTACCGGCGATAGGTGCCGGCGGCGATCGAAGGCAGGTCGCCACGGCTGAAGCCCAGTTCGGCGAGCTCACGGTCCGTGAAACTGGCCAGTTCGCGAGCCTGCTGCCGGAACTCGCGCAACTCCTCGCGGCGCGTGACAATGTTCGTCATGGCGGCTCTAACGCTACGGCTCATAGAGGCGAAGCCAAGAAAATCGACCGCGATGGGCGATTTAGGCGCTACGCGGACTAAGCTTTCAAAGGTCTGCATATCAGGGTACTCCGGTTGATGTTGCAGTGCAGCATAACCCTCCGGAGGCCGCTTGTCTACTTTAAAGCGAACTCAAGTCGCTATAACGATGTCGCGAGCCTGCTCTGCTTCCTGCGAGTGACCGAGCGATGTGATCTGGTTCGGAAGCATCAGCTTCGGGGGCTGGGCAAACCCATCACCACCCGGCCCTCCAGGACCGGGACCGCGCGCGTCGAGGCCGCACGCGCCGGGCTACGCGCTCCGAAGCGGCTCCGCATTGCCGAGATCTCGGCGCATCAGGGTGACGCATACCCCCGCATCGACTTCCCGCCCCGCTTCGATCCAGCCGAGTCGCGCGTAGAGGCGCTTCTCTGATGCGGTGAAGAGCCAGAGGGTTGGGATGGCGGCTGTTCTGGCCGCTGCCTCGACCGCCGCCACCAGCGAGGCCGCGTAGCCACGGCCGCGATGAGGGGGCGCCACATAAACGCTCGCGAGCCATGGGGTCAGGTCCGGACGCGCGGGCAAATCCTTGTGCACGAGGCTCGCCGTGCCTGCGGGCTCCTTACCCACCAGCAGCACGAAGACCTGCTCAGGCCCTACGGCTGCTACCTGGGAGGAGACACGCGCCAGCGCCGCGGCCGCAGTCTCCTCGTCCGGGAATGCGAGGGTCTGCCAAGCCGCGACCACCGTCGCCAGATCAGGCCGTTCCGCCAAGGTGACGATGCGGACAGCCGGACCAGTCGTCACGCGGGGCGGAGGGCCGCCAGGAAGGTCTCGGTGAAGCGCTCCGGAGTTCCAGCCCATACTTTGTCGCGCAAAGCATGCCATCGCTCCTTGCGCTCGCCAAGTTCCATGTTGAGCGCCTGATCGATGGCTTCCGCGACGCCATCGGCATCGAAGGGATTGACCAGCAGGGCCTCGCCCAGCTCATGCGCCGCGCCGGCGAATTGCGACAGGATCAGCACGCCGGGATCGGCGCTCGACTGCGCCGCGACGAACTCCTTGGCGACCAGATTCATGCCGTCGCGCAGCGGCGTCACCAGCCCGATCTGCGCCATCCGGTAAAACCCCGCCAAGGTGGTGCGGTTCATCGCGCGGGTCATGTAGCGGATAGGGGTCCAGTCGAACTCCGAGAAGCGGCCGTTGATGTCGCCCACAAGCCGGTCAAGGTCGCGGCGGAGTTGCTTATATTGGTCGACATCCTCGCGCGAAGTCGCGGCGACCTGCATCATCAGGACGTGGCGGCGATGGGCGGGGAAACGATCGAGCAGTCGCGCGAAGGCCCGAAAACGTTGAGGCAAGCCCTTGGAATAATCCAGGCGGTCGGCACCGATCACCAGCTTGCGCTCGAACAGACTCTCGCGCATCCGCTTCACTTTGGTGCCGCGCACCGATCGCGCGGCGGCTGCCGCGAATTCCTCAGCGTCGATCCCGATGGGATCCACGACCACCTGCACGCGCCGCCCCTCGAAGACAAAATTGCCGTCCTTATCAGCGCTAACGCCGAGGAAGACATGGACGCATTCGAGGAAAGCCTTCTTGTGATCCTCGGTGTGAAATCCGACCACGTCATAGGCGCAGATGCCGGCAATGAACTCCCGCGCGCGCGGCATGATGGCGAGCATGGCCGGCGGCACGAAAGGAATATGCAGGAAGAATCCGATGCGATGTCCCGCGCCATGCGCCCGCAACGCGGCGCCGAGCGGAAACAGGTGATAGTCATGCACCCAAACCAGATCGTCATCCTTCAGCAGCGGCAGGAGCGACTCGGCGAAGCGGTTGTTGACCGCCGCATAACCCTCCTCCTCCTCGCGCTTGAACTCGAACAATCCCATGCGGAAATGCAGCAGAGGCCATAGCGCGCCGTTCGAGAATCCGACGTAAAAATCATCGTACTCGCGCTCGGTGAGGTCGATCGTCGCGTAAGTAACGCCCTGAGCCTCATGGAGCGCGGGCTTGGCGCCCTCCTCAACATGGCCGCGCTTGCCGCTCCAGCCGAACCACATGGTGCCGGGGACGAGGCCGCTGCCCAGCGCCACCGCCAAACCACCCGCGCGAGGATTTTTCTCGTGCGGGATCTGAACGCGGTTTGAAACGATTACGAGGCGAGCCATAGCATTTCCTTCCTGCTTCGCGACGAGCCCGTCACGCAGCGGATTAGCCCGACCCGGAGACAGGTCCGCGGGGCGTAGCCGATCGGCACGTTGTCGCAATCAGCCACGCGTCATGCCACGGGCCAGCGCCGCCGTCATCTCGCCCAGCCATTGCCGCACCTGGGCGGGACCGCCGTCAAAGTCCCGCGCCACATGCAACCCATAGCCGCCGAGCTCGGCGGCCGCCGCCATTCCTTCCTCGTCGGTCACATCATCACCGATGAAAACCGGAACGCGGCCGGCGAAAGGCGCGATGCGCATCAGCCGCTGCACCGCCGGCCCTTTGCCGACGCCCGCCGGCCGCACCTCATAGGCCATGAGCGCCGTGAGGATCTCGACCTCGCCCGGGGAACTCGCGACCAGCCGGGTCAGGCTTGCCAGGACCTCCGGTCCCGCCTCGGGCGCCTGGCGGTAATGCACCACGAAGCCGACACTCTTTTCCTCGATATGAGCACCCGGCCAGCGCGGCAGCTCGGCCCGCAGGGAGGCGAGCCAGGCCTCGCGCTTCGGCAGCCGCCCGGCGGCCTCTTCAAGCGTTCCATCCGGCAGGCGGATGCGGGCGCCATGCTCGGCCGCGTAGACCAGTCCCGGCAGGGGGAGAAACGCCTCGATGTCCCGCGCGGGCCGCCCGCTTACCACGGCGAGCGCGCCACCGCAGAGAACCCGCAGGCGATCCACCAGCCCCGGCAATTCAGGCGGTATCACCACGAGATCGTGCCGGGGCGCGATGTCGATGAGAGTGCCATCCAGATCGAGGAATAAAGCGGTATCGGGCGCCAGATCGGTCGGTGTCATTCTTCGTCCGCAGCTAGAAACCCACCCTTAAATAGAGCAGTGGCGAGGGAGCGCCAGGGTGAGAGAGGCGCGGAGGCACCGGCGACACCTCAATCGCCTGCGCGAAAGGCATCGGCCACCTGTCGCAAGGCGCCGCCCGCACCGACCAGCCACAGATCGAAACGGACGCCGGCGCGGCCCCAGCCCGGATGGGCGCCGAGCAGGATTTCGGCGGCACCAATCAGCCTCGCGCGCTGCGATGGCCCCAGAGCGTAGGCGGCGACATCAAGCGCCATCCGCGACTTGACCTCGATAATGCTGAGTATCCCGTCCTTCTCGGCCGCGATGTCGATTTCACCCGCTTCCGTCCGCAGCCGGCGGCCGAGAATGACCCAGCCAGCGGCGAACAGCGTCTCCACGACGAGATTTTCGGCGGCCACGCCATTCCGTTGCGCGGTGCGGCCACGCGCCACACGCGGCCCGAGCACCGGCGAGGGGGTCGCCGCCATGCGAGTGGCTTTCCGAATCCGCGTGGTGCTCATGGCTCATATTCATTACGATATTACAACGTAAAGCAAGACGTAGCTTCGGGTGCCGAGGCAACGGCATGCTGCCACCCCTTGCGCTGGGTGCGGGGGCAACGGAGAAGACGAGGGCGACAGGGGGTAGATTCGCAAATGAAGACAAGACGCAAGCTGGGCCTCGCGGCCGCGACGCTGGTGATTCTCGTCGCCGCGGCAGCGGGAGCGGCTCAGCTTTGGGCGCAACGGACGGCGAAGCAGCGGGTGGACGCCACCATTGCCAATCTGCCGCAGGGCGAAACTGGTCACTACGACCAGCTGCACTACAACCTGTTCAACCAGCGCCTCCACCTCGTCGGCCTCGTCATCACGCGGGAAGGCCAGACGGTATTCTCCGCCGGCCGCGTAACCCTGCTGGAAGCCTCGGGCGCTGGCACGACCGACGATCCCTTCAGGGTCGGCTCCGCCAACATCGCCGACATCACGACGACCCAAAATGGTCACCACCTCACCATCGACACCCTGACCGCCGAGGATGTCTCGGCCCTGGGCGCCGGCGTCTCCCCTCCCCTCGGCCTCGCGACCTGGCCCAGCCTGCCGGAGGGCGGCACGCTCCTCGCCGCAAGGCGCATCACCGCCAGCGGCATCCACGACGACACCGGCAGCAGCATCGTAAAACTGGCGGTCGCGGATTACCGCGCTGGCCATCTTCGCGCCGGCTCGCTGACCGCCTTCGCGGATGCCCGCGGCGATCGCGTGGCCTCGATCGCGGTGGATCAGCTCGACCTCGATGGGCTCGACCGAGTCTTTGACGCGCAGCGGTATGCCGCAGGTGCGCCAAGCTGGCCGGAGCGCCGCCCGCTCATCGGCCACCTGGCGATCAAGGGCGTCTCGATCGCTGATATGGAGAAGGGATCAGCGAGTATTGCCGATATTGGCCTCGATGGCCTCTCCGGCCGGCCCTTCGCGGCGGCGCCCGGCTCGGCCGAGGCCAAGACCATGAAGGCGGCGATGGACGACGCTCAGGCCATCGCGCTCAAGGGTCTTACGCTGCACGGCATATCCCTGACGGCGCCAAAGCAGGAGATGGCGTTCAACCTGCAGCGCTTCGCGCTCTCCGGCTACGGCGACGCGGTGTTGGACCGCATCGGCTTCGAGGGTCTCTCCGTTAAAGGAACCCTCAACCGGACTGTGACGATCGACCGTTTCGCCCTGCGCGGCATCAATGCCGCCGCCCTGCTCAAGGAATCCCCGGATATCTCGAATTTCGACCTCATGATGCGCGCGGGTTCGGGCGCCGTGAGGGTCGCCGGGCTCGAACTGGCGGGTCTCGCCACCACCACCGCGCCCGGCGTGACCTCCTCCCTCACCTCTCTTGAGGAGACGGTGGACAATGGCACCCCGCTCAGGGTGCAGATGACGATGCGCGGTCTCAGCCTACCCGCGGGCATCGCGCCGGGCCCGGACAACCCGCTCGTGGCGCTCGGCATCGATCCGCTCGTGCTGGATGCAGATGAAGTCTGGGTAACCGACCTCGCCAAGCGGGAGGCCACTATCGAGCAGGGCCGCGTTGCGGCCCGGGGTCTCGCAACCCTTGAGGTCACCGGCCATTTCACGAATCTGCCGATCGGCACCACCTCAGTCGAGGAGGCTTTCGCGCAGATCGAACAGATCGCGACCACCAAGATGATGATCCGTTTCACCAATGACACGCTGATCCAGCGCGTCCTCACCATGGTGGCGAAGCAGCAGAGCAAGACGGTGCCCGAGGTGAAGGACGAGGCCAATCTGGCCGCCTCGGTTCTCGCCGGGACATTCCTATCGGAGCAGAAGGACGCGGCGGAGCAGATCGCCGCCTTCATCGACCAGCCGAAGACCCTGACGATCACGGCGGACCCAGCCGGACCGGTCGTGCTGTCCAAACTGGACGGCCCGGATTCGCTCATCGCCCAACGGGCGCTGCACCTGCATATCGCGGGGGATTAGAGACGCTTTGGTAGCGGTTGGTTTCCTCGGGCGCCTCCGTTTACGGCCCACGCGCCATCTCGTCATGGCACGCGAAGACGTGCCATCCACGCCTTGCCTGTATCACGCAAGCAAGGCGTGGATGCTCGGCCTTCGCCGAGCATGACGGTAGCGGGTGGAGAGATGTTCGAGATTTGGCCTTGAGATTGGCCCGCGCGTTCGGGCCCTTGCGTATTCGCCCTAAAGGCTCGCTTCCGCTGCCCGGCGTAGCAACCGCCGCAAAAGGTTGGCCTCGTGGTCCGTAAGACCCGCCAGTATCTCCGCCTCCGCCTTGCGCTGAACGCGGGCTAAAAGCTCGCCCAGGGACGCATCCTCGGGAACCGCCCCGCCGACAGCGGGCTCGTTCCGGACGAACATGCCGTAACCGCCGCTATGGAAGGCGAGCGGCGCGTGGCCGTCATGGTCGAATTCCTCGACCTCGCCGACGATGATGTAGTGGTCGCCTGCTTCGTGGCGAAAGGCGGTGCGGCACTGGAAGCGCGCGGCTGCGCCCACCAGCAGCGGCACTTCGGAAATCCCGCGCTCGATCGCCACGCCCGCGAATTTGTCGGTGCCTTGGCGCGCGAATTTGCCCGACAGTTTCTCCTGATCCATCGCCAGCACATGCACGGCGAAACGCTCAGCCTGCATGAAGGAGTCGAGGTTGGTCGAGTTCTTGCCAATGCTCCACAGGATCATCGGCGGATCGAGCGAGACGGAGTTGAAGCTGTTCGCCGTCATGCCGACATCCGCGCCGCCGACATCACGCGTCGTGATGACGGTGACACCGGTCGCGAAAGCACCGAGCGCGTTGCGGAATTCTCGCGCGCGGTCCTGTATCTGAACTGGGAGAGCCTCGGCCATCAAGCCCTCACGGCGGCACTTGCAGCGGAGACCCCCAGCGCAGAGAGCGCCGTCGCCACGATATCCTTGGGCGTGAGCCCAGCCTCGGCGAGCTGGCCGGCAGGGGTGTTGTGGTCGATCAGCTTGTCGGGGATGCACATCGGCCGCACCTTGATGCCGCTGTCGAGCAGCCCTGTGGTCGCCAACAGATGCAACACTGCCGACCCAAAGCCGCCGGCCACATTGTCCTCGATGGTGATGAGAACCTCGTGGTGGCGGGCAAGCTGGGCGACCAGCGCGGTGTCGAGCGGCTTGGCGAAACGCGCATCGGCGACCGTGGTGCTGAGACCCCGCGCCGCCAATTCCTCGGCCGCCTTCAGCGCGTCATGCAGGCGCGGGCCAAGTGCCAGGATGGCGATCTTGGAACCCTCGCGGATGATGCGGCCGCGACCGATCTCCAAAGGCGTCCCGCGCTTGGGCAGCGTGAGCCCCAGGCCCTCGCCGCGCGGATAGCGGATTCCGCTCGGCCGGTCGTCGATCAAAGCCGAGGTCGCGACCATGTGCATCAGCTCGACTTCATCCGACGGCGCCATGATAACGAAGCGCGGCAGGCAGCCAAGGAAACACAGGTCGTAAACGCCGGCGTGCGTATGGCCATCGGCGCCGACCATACCGGCGCGATCCATGGCAAAGCGGACGGGCAGCGACTGGATCGCGACGTCATGCACTACCTGGTCATAGGCGCGCTGCAGGAAGGTCGAGTAGATCGCGACGAAGGGCTTCATCCCCTCGGTCGCCATACCAGCGGCGAAGGTCACGGCATGCTGCTCGGCGATACCGACGTCGAAGGTCCGGTCCGGAAACTTTTTGCCGAAGCTGTCGAGCCCGGTGCCGCTCGGCATGGCGGCGGTCACCGCGACGATCGTGGAATCCGCCTCGGCCTCGGCGATCAACGCGTTGGCGAAGACCTTGGTATAGCTCGGCGGTCCCGGCGGCGCCTTGGCGAGTTCCCCGGTGATGACATTGAAGCGGGTGACGCCGTGGTATTTGTCGGCCGAGGCCTCGGCAGGCGCGTAGCCCTTGCCCTTCTGCGTCACGACATGGAGCAGCACCGGGCCGCCCTCATCAGCATCGCGCAGGTTGCGCAGCACCGGCAGGAGGTGATCGAGGTTATGCCCGTCGATCGGACCGACGTAGTAGAAACCCATCTCCTCGAACAGCGTTCCGCCGGTCAGGATGCCGCGGGCATATTCCTCGGCCCGCTTCGCCGTCCGCTCGATCGAGCGCGGGAAGCGCTTGGCCATGCGGGCCGCGAGGTCGCGCAGGTTGAGGAAGGATTGCGAGGAGATCAGCCGCGACAGATAGGCGCTCATCGCGCCGACCGGCGGGGCGATCGACATGTCATTGTCGTTGAGGATGACGACAAGCCGACTCTTCATCGAGCCGGCATTGTTCATCGCCTCGTAGGCCATGCCCGCGCTCATCGCGCCGTCGCCGATCACGCAGATGACCTGCTGCTCGCGATTCTCGCCCTTGAGATCGCGGGCCACCGCCATGCCGAGGCCGGCGGAAATCGAAGTCGAGGAATGGGCAGCGCCGAAGGGGTCGTATTCGCTCTCGCTGCGGCGGGTGAAGCCCGAGAGGCCACCCGGCTGGCGCAGGGTGCGGATACGGTCACGCCGGCCCGTCAGGATCTTATGCGGATAGGCCTGATGGCCGACATCCCAGATCAGCCGGTCGCTCGGCGTGTCGAAGACCGCGTGGATCGCGACGGTCAGCTCGATCACGCCCAAAGCGGCGCCGAGATGGCCCCCGGTCACGGAGACGGTATCGACAGTTTCGGCGCGTAATTCCTCCGCCAACTGAGCGAGTTGCTCACCTGAGAAGTTTCGCATGTCGGAAGGAACTGAAACGCGATCCAGCAGCGGTGTATGCGGGGGCATGGGCGTCAACTCCGTCTCGAGACCACGAAATCAGCCAAGGCGATCAGATGGATAGCGCGGTCGCCGAAGCCGGCCAGATGGCCGGCCGCTTGTTTGGCCAGCATCTCGGCATGAGTGCGGGCCTGCTCGATCCCCATGATGGAGACCATGGTAGCCTTGCCGACGGCAGCATCCTTGCCGGCCGTCTTGCCGATGACCGCCTCGTCGCCTTCGGCGTCCAGGATGTCATCGGCGATCTGAAAGGCGGCCCCGAGATCGCGCCCATAAGCGGTGATCTGGTGGCGCTGCATCTGCTGCGCCCGCCCAAGGATAGCGCCAGCCTCGGCGCTGTATTGTATCAGCCGCCCAGTCTTGAGCGCCTGCAAACGCGTGACCTCGGGGGCCGTCAGCGCGCGGCCCTCGGAAAGCATGTCGATCATCTGGCCACCAACCATGCCTCGGCTACCTGCCGCGGCGCCCAAAGCCGCCACCAGCTCGATCCGAGCCGAGGGGTCGGAATGGGTGTCCTCATCGGCCAGAAGCTCGAAAGCCCGCGTCAGCAGCGCGTCGCCCGCCAGAATTGCGGTCGCCTCGTCGAAAGCCTTGTGGCAGCTCGGCCGGCCCCGCCGCAGGTCGTCGTCATCCATCGCCGGCAGGTCGTCATGCACGAGGGAATAGGCGTGCAGCATCTCGACCGAAGCGGCAACGCGGGTCGCGCAGGCCTGCGAGACGGAGAACAGGCTCGCCACCTCCATCACCAGGAAGGCCCGCAGCCGCTTGCCGCCGCCGAGCACGGCATAGCGCATAGCCTCGATGAGCCGCTGCTCCTGCCCGTCCGGCAACGGCAGCAGCACGTCGAGTGCACGCTCGACCTCCTCCGCCCGGCCGCCGAGGACCTGCTGCAGACGGGACCCTTCGTCATTGGCGACGTGAGTTGTGCTCATCTCAGGCCACTGGCCGCGTGGTGAGGGTGCCGTCGGCCCGTTCGACGATCGCCTGGATGCGCAGCTCCGCATCGGCGAGCTTCGATTCGCAGTGACGGCGGAGCGCGCTACCACGCTCGAACGCGATGATCGCCTCCTCCAATTTCTGCTGGCCGCTCTCGAGTCCGCGCACGATACGCTCGAGTTCGGCCAGGGCCTCCTCGAAGGACAAGGCGGCAACATCGGCCAACACGCCAGGGGCGGCCCCGGTCACGGCTGGGGGTGCGGCGGAGGCGGACATCAGCGGCCTTCCCGCCGCGAGTCCGGCATTAAGAGAAACATGAACATTGTCGTAATCCTTTTGACAGATTCTCGCCAACCCCTGGAAGAGTTAGACGAGACTCGCCCTATCACGGGTCTGCTAGCCGTAAGCTTTCAAAGCGGCAACCGGATCGTGGCGCGAAGACCCCCCAGAGGGCTGTCTCCGAGCAAAATTTCCCCGCCATGTGCCCGTACGATGTCCCGCGCAATCGCGAGGCCAAGGCCCGTGCCGCCACCGGGGCTGCCCGGGGACGCGCCGCTCTCGAATGGGCGAAAGACGCTTTCGCGGCGCTCCGGTGGGATCCCCGGCCCGTCATCATCGACCGTTATCTGTGCCGCCCTGGCACCATGCTGGGCGACACCCACCACCACGTGACGCGCGTGCCGCCTCGCGTTATCCACCAGATTATTGACGGCGCGGCGCATGGCATCGGCCCGTAGCGGCAGGGTGAGGTCGGGCGTGCCGTGGAAGGTCACGCGTCCATCGGCCCGCCGTGCGGCCGCCACTACCTCCTCCAGCATCGCCGAGAGATTGGCGGGTTCCGCCCGCTCCTCCCCCTCGCCACGGGCGAAGGCGAGGTAGCCTGCGATCATCCGTTCCATCTCCTCCACATCCGCCGTCATATCCGCGACTTCCGGCGCCAGTTCCTCGGTTTTGGGCAGCATTGCCAGAGCAAGCCGCAGACGGGTGAGCGGCGTGCGCAGGTCGTGGCTGACCCCGGCCAGCATGTCGGTGCGCTGCGAGAGGAAGCGGAGAATGCGGTCCTGCATGCGGTTGAAGGCGGCGGCGGCCTGCCGCACCTCCCGCGCGCCTTCTGGCCGGATCGGCCCCCGGTCCCGCCCCATGCCGAAGGTCTCGGCCGCGCGGGCAAGGCGGCGGATGCCGCGCACCTGATTGCGCATGAAGAGCCCGGCGATCAGCAGGAGCAGGATCGAGGTGCCGAAGATCCACAGCACGAAGACATAGATCGACCCGGCATCCAGCCGTTTGCGCGGAACCGTGACGTTCACCACACCGACCGGCAGGCCGATCCGCACCAGAACCGATTGCGGGTCCGAGGTCCAATCCATGTCGAAGGGGCGGCTGACATGCTGGTGCAGCGCTGCCGCCAGGTCGTCATCCATCGGCCCCAGGATATTGATCTGGTGCCGCATGACGAGCTTCTTGCCGGGCTCGAAGCTCATCCGAAGATCGAGCTGATGCTGCGCCTCGGCGATGATGCGCTGCTGAGCGCGCGTGTCCTGGGCATGGGCGATCATGTCCAGGCTGAAGGCGATCTCGCTCGCGATGCTGAAGGCGAAGCGGCGGGAGATCAGGCCGAGATGGCCGCCGTAGAAAAGCTGCAGCGTGACGGCCTCGAGCAACAGCACCGGCAGCACGATGATGAGCAGGCTGCGGCCGAAGAGGCTGCGCGGCAGAAATTTCCGCAGCACATGCTCGGGGGTTTTCATGGCTGGTCGAGCTGAAGAGGGCGCGGCCTTCGCGGAGGATGGCGGGCGTGCCGAAGCCATCATCCTAGACGCCCGGCTTCAGCACATAGCCGCGGCCGCGTACCGTGTGCAGGAAGCGGGGCTCGCGGGTGTCGACCTCGATCTTGCGGCGAAGGCGGGTCACCTGCACGTCGATCGCCCGTTCCCCCGGCTCATCCATTTCCAGCGCGGCGGCGATTTCCTCCCGCGACAGGATCTCGTTCGGCTTGGCGGCGAGCGCTGTCAGCAACGCCACCTCGCCGCCGGTCAGCCGAATGGGACCCTGCGGACCCCGCAGCTCGCCCCGCTTGGGATCGAACTCCTTGTCGCCGAGCCGCACCGCTGCGGCGTCGGTTCCGGCAACGGCGCCCAGCCCACCGGCCCGCCGCAAAAGCGCTCGGGCGCGCAATACCAGCTCGTACGGATCGAAGGGCTTGCCTAGATAGTCGTCGGCGCCCGATTCGAAGCCGGCGATACGATCCTCGGGCGCGCCGCGCGCCGTCAGCAGCAGCACCGGTAGCTCGGCATCGCCCCGCCGCCGCAGATCATCCACCAGAGCGAGACCCGATTCACCCGGCATCGTGACGTCGAGGATCATCAGATCCGGGCGCAGCGAGCGCAGGTGATCGCGCGCCTCAGCCGCATCGGCGGCGGCGGTTACGCGAAACCCGTGATCGGAAAGATACCGCACCAGGAGCCGCCTCAGCCGCGCATCGTCATCGACGACAAGGAGATGGACGGGAAGCGTCGCTTCCTCGGCCGCGACCATCACGCGCTCCGCGCGCGCGGCTCCCGCGCCGGGGTTTCGACCAAGGCTGGTCCGGATTCCCCGGTCAGTGCGCGCAATACGCGGCGGAAGCCTTCCACCGCCGGGCCGCCGGCTTCGCGATAGGCGCGCATCAGCACGTCCCTCTGACGCTCGAACAACCGGCGCTCCAGCGCCTGGCCCTCGGCGGTGAGGCTGAGCAAGCGCTGGCGGCGATCCACCCGCCCCGGTGCCTGAACGACATAGCCTTCCTCGACCAGCGTCGTTAGAACACGCGAAAGGCTCTGCTTGGTAATGCCGAGGATGGCGAGGAGGTCGCTGACCGTGATACCCGGCGTGCGGCCGATGAAATGCAAGGCGCGGTGATGGGCGCGGCCGAGTTCGGAGCCTTCCAGCACCTCATCCGCCGCGCGAGTAAAGTCCCGGTAGGCGAAGAAGAGAAGATCCTGGGCGAGGCGAAGTTCCTCCTCCCGCAGGAACAGCAGGCCGGCACCTGCGGCAGGATGAGCGGGCTGGGGCATGGCTGGCATACGGTCATTTTACGACAGCTTCGTTGACTTAACAAGCGATTCGCCATTAGGTTTTGTCCATCCCAAGCAACAATATTGCGGAAGAACAGGGTTATGGCGCTAGTTCCTTTCGACGACCGAGACGGCATGATCTGGTGGAACGGCGCGCTGCGCCCGTGGCGAGAAGGCAAGTTGCATGTCCTCACCCACGGCCTGCATTACGGCAGTGCCGTCTTCGAAGGTGAGCGCGCCTATGGCGGCAATATCTTCAAGCTCCGCGAACATAGCGAGCGGCTGAAGCGTTCCGCCGAAATTCTCGGCTACGAGATCCCCTATACGCTAGAGGAAATCGACGCCGCCTGCCAACAGACGCTCGTCGCCAACCACCTGACGGACGCCTATGTGCGGCCGATCGCCTGGCGCGGCTCGGAGCAGCTCGCGGTTTCCGCCAAGCTCACCACGATCAACCTCGCGGTGGCGGTCTGGGCCTGGCCGAACCTGTTCGGCAATGACCGCATGAAGGGCGTGCGCCTGGGCAATGCGACCTGGAAGCGCCCGCATCCCGAGACCGCGCCGACCGCCTCGAAGGCCGCCGGCCTCTATATGATCGGCACCATGTCCAAGCATCAGGCCGAGGATGCGGGTTTCGACGATGCATTGATGGTCGACTGGCGCGGCCGCGTGGCCGAAGCGACGGGCGCCAATATCTTCTTCGTCATGGACGGCGCGCTGCATACCCCGACGCCCGACTGCTTCCTCGACGGCATCACCCGCCGGACGGTGATGGGCCTGGCGCGCAAGCACCAGATCAAGGTGGTGGAGCGCGCGATCGAGCCCTTCGAAATCCCCAGCGCGACCGAGGTCTTCCTCGCGGGCACGGCGGCCGAGGTCACCCCGGTGCGCCAGATCGACACGCATCACTTCACGCCGGGTCCGATCACCGAACGGCTGCTGCGCGATTACGAGGCGCTGGTGCAGCTACACCCAGACGAAGTCGCCGCACGCGCGGCGTAAGTTTGGCTGAGGATGAAGGGCGCGGTGCCATAGGTGCCGCGCCCTTTTCAGCTATGGGCTTCGATCCGGCGATTCTCGCCCGTCCGACGATGCCAATGGGCGGCATTGTCACCCGCATGGTCGGCGGTCGCCGCATCGCCTTGGTCCGGCACCCGCCGCTGCTTGGCGGCAACGGTCTCTGCTACGGACGGTTGGATCTGCCCCTCGCCAATCCCGACATGGACATCCCCGACCTCGTGGCCCGGCTAGAACCAATGCGCGGCGCCACGATCTGGACCAGCCCGCTGTCTCGTTGCCGGTTAGTCGCGGAGGCTTTGGCTCTCGCTTGGGGTGGTGCGGCGGTGCGGGTAGACGCGCGGTTGATGGAGATGAGTTTCGGCGAGTGGGAGGGAATGCGGTGGGATGAGGTGCCGCGCAACGAACTCGACGCCTGGGCTGCGGATGTCGTGGGTTTCGCGCCGCCGGGTGGGGAAAGTGGTGTTGCGTTGGTGGAGCGTGTGACGGAAGTTTGGGGAATCATCGAAAGCTGTGCGGGAAACCAAGTCGTGGTGAGCCACGGCGGACCGCTTAAAGTCGTTGTGTAGGGCGGAATGTCTTTGGTTTGAACCTTGCCCACTTGACCACGTCTTGCTCGGCGAAGGCCGAGCATCCACGCCTTGCTTGCGTGACGAAAATAAGCCGTGGATGGCACGGGGTGCCCCGCACGCCTTCGCGTGCCGTGACGAGTGTTTGGATTGCGGTGCCAACTAAAGATATGACGCCTAAGACTTCGCCGTTCAGCCGCGTGCAGCCCCCTCAGCTCCGCGCCTCCGCCTCTCCGTAGGTCATCGGCGGCTTCGCCCCGGGATCACCCGGCTCCGCATGCTCGAGTGCCGCGAGTGCCATGATGCGTTCCTCGCTCGCCTCGTCGAAGGGAATCTCGCCCGCCAGCACGCCGCCGCGCATCACCAGGATGCGGTCGGAGATTGTCAGCACCTCGGGCAGATCGCTGGAGATCACCAGCAAGGCCAGCCCGTCATGCGCCAACTCGCGCATCAGCGTGTAGATTTCCGCCTTGGTGCCGACATCCACGCCGCGTGTCGGCTCGTCCACGATCAGCACGCGCGGCTTGGTGGCCAGCCACTTCGCCAGCACCACCTTCTGCTGGTTGCCACCCGACAACAGACCCACCAATTGCTCGACCGACGGTGTCTTGATGCGGAAACGATCGACATAGCCGCGGATCATGCGGCTTTCATCGCCCGGCCGCACAAAACCCAGGCTAGAAATATGGCCGAGTCCCATTGCGGATAACGTCAGGTTGGTGCCGACACCGAGGCCCAGAACGAGTCCCTGTTGCTTGCGGTCCTCCGGCACCATGCCGATCCCCATGCGCATCGCGTCACCCGGCTTGCCGATGGTGATGGCTTTGCCGTCCAGCGTGATGCTGCCATGGCGCGGCGGCGGCGCACCGAAAATGCCGAGCGCCAGCTCCGACCGACCGGCGCCGATCAGGCCCGCCAACCCAACAATCTCGCCCTCGCGCAAATCGAAGGAAATGCCGTTGTAGCGCTTGTCGTCACCAAGATCGCGCACCGAGAGAACGATGGGCCGCTCCGCGCCCGTCGGCCGCACGCGCTGCACGCCGGCAAGATCGCGGCCGACCATCAGCCGCACCACCTCATCCTGATCCGTCTCGGCCAGTCGCACCGTGCGCACATGGCGGCCGTCACGCAGCACCGTGACGGTATCGCAATTCTCGAAAACCTCCCGCATGCGATGCGAGATATAGAGGATCGTAACGCCGTTCGCCTTGAGGTCGTGCACGACACGGAACAGCACCAGCGCATCGGCTTCCGACAGGCTGGATGTCGGCTCGTCCAAAATCAAAAGCCGCGGGTCATGGACGAGGGATTTGCAAATCTCGATGAGTTGCTGCTGGGCGATGGTGAGTTCGCCGAGCCGCTGGTCGGGGTCGATCGCGATGCCCATGCGAGCCAGCGCCGCCTTGGTGCGCGTCCGCATCTCAGCGCGCGCCACCAGCACACCCGCCGCGCGCGGCTCGACACCGAGGAAGACGTTCTCGGCAACACTCAGATTGCCTGCGAGCATAAGCTCCTGAAAGACGATGGAGATGCCCTTGGCCGCCGCATCCCGCGTGCCGGACAAGGTGAGCGGCTCGCCATCGAAAATGAGGCGTCCAGAATCCGGTTTCAGCGCGCCGGCGATGACCTGCATCAGCGTCGATTTACCGGCGCCGTTCTCGCCCATGATGGCATGGACCGTCCCAGTCTCGACCTCGAAGGTCACGTCGCGCAGCGCCTGCACGCCGGGAAATCCCTTGGAGATCGATTGGACGGAGAGGAGAACGGTCATGCTCGGCGGCCTTTCGGCAGTGGAAGGCCCTTCGCCACGCCGGCCCGAAACCGCCGGCGTGGCGAAGACGTCAGCGAATCACTTCGCTTTTGCCAGGAAGCTGTCGACATTGGCCGAGGTCACGACATCGGTGCCGGTGTCGGTGATCTTCGGCACGGTGCCGCCATTCGAGAGCGTGTTCAGCTCATCGATCGACCCAGTGCCCATGGCATAGGGCCGCTGGCCGACCAGCACGGTCGCGAGGCCTTCCTTGAGCAGCTTGAGCTGCGGCGTCAGCGTATCGAAGGACACCACGACGAACTTGCCCGCCTTCAGATCGGCGGCGCGGTTCTTCAGCGCCTTCGCATAGGCCGCGGGCGCGAACATCGGCCAGCCGCCGGAATAGAAGATGCCGTCAAGCTTGGGGTTCTTCGCCAGGATGTCCTGGATCACCTGCACGCCCTTGTTCGAATCATCGTCGCAGGCATAAGGCGAACCCGTGACTTCCTTGAAGTTCGGCCCAAGCTTGGACTTGAACCCGGCGATGCGGTCATTGAGGTTCTGCGCCGAAAGGCCGCCGGTCAGCACGGCATAAGTGCCGCCATTCGGCAGCGCCTTGGCGAATTCCTCGCCCGCCGTGGCACCCGCGCTCTCGTTATTCGTGCCGACGAAAGCGATGCGCTTCGAGGTCGGGGAATCCGAGTCGAAGGTGATGACCGGAATGCCCTTCTTGAGCGCGGCGGCGATCACGTTCTTGATCGAGTCCGGATTGTTCGGCGCGACCGAGATGCCGGCGACATGGCGCGTGATAAGGTCACGTATGATGCTGATCTGCGCCGCGTCATCGAGCTGCGCCGGGCCGGTGAACAGGCAAGTAGCGCCGATCTTCGCGGCCTCGGCTTCGCAGCCCGTCTCGGCATCGGCATAGAAGGGCACGCCGAGCGCCTTGGGCACTAGGGCGAAAACCTTCTTCTCGGCGGCCTGCGCATGGCCGGCGGCGCCTGCCAGACCCAGCCCCACGGTCATCACGGCGGCGGCACTCAACAATAGGTTCTTCATTAGGTTCTTCCCCGATAGGACTTGGTTTTTGGATAGGCACGTTACCGCGTTCGCCAGAATCCCTTGCGGACCTGGTCGATGAACACCGCGAGCACGATGACGGAACCGACAAAGACGCCCTGCCAATAAGCATCGGTGCCAAGCAGCACGAGCCCGTTGCGCAGCACTTCCAGGATCACGGCACCGATAAAGACGCCGAGGATTGTGCCCTCGCCGCCGGTCAGGTTGGTGCCGCCGATCACCGCGGCGGCGATCACGCTGAGCTCTTTGCCGAGCCCCTGATTGGAGATGGCGGAGGACAGGTAGCTCACCTCGATGATGCCGGCGACACCGGCGAGCACCGCCGAAATCACATAGACGCTGATCTTGAGGCGATCGACTTCCAAGCCAGTCAGCCGCGCCGCCCGCTCATTGCCGCCGACCGCATAAAGCTGGCGGCCATAGACGCTGCGGCTGAGCACAAGGCTCGCGATGACCGAGAGCACCACGAAGATGATGAAGGGGTTCGGCAGGCCAAAGATAGCGCCGCCGCCCAGGTTAAAGAATGGGCTGTCATCGGGCCGGAAGCCGTCGATCGAATGGCCGCGGGTAATCACCAGTGCAAGGGCGCGCGCGATGCTCATGGTGGCGAGCGTCGGCACGAAGGGCGGCATGCGCAGCTTGGTGACACAAAGCCCGTTGAAGAGGCCAAAAGCGGCGGCGATCAGCAGCGCGAGAACACAGGCGGGAATGGTGCCCATACCGGCATTCATCAGGGCGGCGGAGGAGACAGCGGACAGACCCCAGACGCTGCCCACCGACAGATCGATGCCGCCGGTGATCATGACCATCGCCTGCCCCAGCACGACGATGCCGACGAAGGAGAAGTTGCGTGAGTCATTGAGGAAGTTGTCGGGTGTCGCGAAATCCGGCGCGAACACCGACAAGCCGATGACCATGATGATCAGCGCGAGGATAATGCCGGTTTCGCGGGAACGCAGCGCGCGGCTGACGAAGGACCGGCGGCCCTGATCTTCCGTGGCGCCGCTCATTGGCGTGGCCCTGCCGAGGCAGGTGCGACTGCGGCGTCGCGATGCTTGCAACGAGGCTGTTGGCCCACGTCCGTCCTCCCGACTCTTGTTGCGCCGGTTCAGGACCGGCCTTTTCGCACCACGGTCGTTGCCATGGCTTAGCCGGAAGTCATTCGCCGTTTCACGGAAGCACGTCTTGCCGAGGCGGACGGTATATCGCCGCGACAGATCGCGGCAAGTGCGGAACGCGGTTATGTCTGAGGATTGGAACGTTCTCAGCGATTCAAAGGGTTAAACCGCCGAAACTTGCCGAAAGTGCAAGTAGTGTGGTGCATTCCGCGACCTGTTCCACAGCTCCCAGCACGTCCCCGGTATGACCGCCCAGGCGCCGCCAGGCAATCGAGGTGACGAGCCCCGCCGCGATGATCGCCGCGACAAGCATCGGCTCGACCATGGCGACTGGCCGCAGCAGCAGCGCGAAAGCGACGGCGATCGCGGCGGCGATGCCGATACGAATCGGCTCCGGCCGCTCCAGACTGGCGCCAAGACCACCCGGCCGCACCGGGCGAAGGAGCAGGAAAGGCACCAGCATCCCGGCTCGCCCGATCACCCCGGAGAGAATCAGCGCACCCGCCACAAGGCCCGGCGTATTCGCCATGGCGATGGTGGCTAGAGTGCCCCCTCGCAATGCAACGGAGAAAATCAGCGCGAGCGCGCCGAAGCTGCCGATGCGGCTGTCCTTCATGATGGCGAGTCGCCGCTCAGGCGTGGCGCCGCCCATGGCGTCTGCGAAATCGGCCAGCCCGTCCTCATGCAATCCGCCGGTCACGAGCGTGGTCGCGGCGAGCGCCAATAGCGCCGCGAGCCAAGGTGCGAGCCCCAGCCGCGCGGCGACCAGGAACATCGCGGCGCCGATCGTCCCAACGACAGCACCCACCACCGGCCAGGCCCAAACGGCGCGGCCGGACGGCGCCCCTTCGACACCGCGCGGCAATGGCAGTCGCGTCAGCAGCCCGAAGGCGGCGACCAGCTCCGCTACGCGGCTGTCGATCTGGCTCCGGATATCCGCCATCGCTCAGTCCCGGTCAGTCACCCCTGCCTGATCGAAAGTCGCCATCCCCGTATGGCAGGCGAGCGCCGCACGGAGGATCGTCACGGCCAGCGCTGCTCCGGACCCCTCGCCAAGCCGCATGTCGAGATCGAGGAGATGCGGTCGGCCCAGTTCGCGCAGCAACCGCCGGTGGCCGGCCTCGGCCGAGACATGGCCGATCAGGGTGTGATCCAAGCCCCCCGGCAGCAGCCTTGCCAAAGGCGCGGCCGCGGCGGAGCAGACGAAACCGTCCAGCAGCACCGGCACGCCACGGCGGCGGGCGGCGATCACGGCACCCAGTATCGCCGCCGTCTCGCGCCCGCCGAGACGGCGCGCGACCTCCCAGGGATCACCCAGCGCGGCTGCATGCAGCGCCAGCGCCCTATCCACCACCATCGCTTTGCGGCTCACGCCTGCCGGGTCGAGGCCCGTGCCGCGTCCAGCCCAATCGGCGCCACCGCCGCCGAAAAGCGCCGCCGACAGAGCTGCCGCCACCGTCGTATTGCCGATGCCCATTTCGCCCAGGCACAGCAGATCGAGCCCCGGCGTCACCGCCGCGAAGCCCGCCGCGAGGGCGTCGCGAAATTCGGCCTCGGTCATCGCTGGGGCGAGGGTGAAATCGGCGGTCGGCTTGTCAAGCGACAGCGGATGAACCGCCAGCGCCGCCCCCGCCTGGCCCGAAATCTGGTTGATCGCGGCCCCGCCCGCCTCGAAATTCGCCACCATTTGCGCCGTGACCGCCGCCGGAAACGGCGACACGCCCTGGGCGACGACGCCGTGATTGCCCGCGAAGATCACGACCTCCATCTGATCGAGGCGCGGCACCGCGCGGCCCTGCCAGCGGGCGAGCCAGGCCACGCCTTCCTCCAGCATGCCCAGGCTCCCGGCGGGTTTCGTCAGCCGCGCCTGCCGGGCGGCGACCGCACGGGCCGAGGCTTCGTCGCCCTGCGGCAATCCCTTGAGGAGATCCGCGAGGCGGTCGGGAAGAATGGTGGTCATGGCGTAGCATCCTCGCGCGCGATGAGATGGAAGAAACTGCCGGAAACGCGGCCTCGCCTGCCGCCCGCCTGACCGAGATCGGTTCCGGCGGCGTCGCTCAGCCTGGCGAAGGGCGCGTCCGTGCCGGGCTCCGAGACCGTTGCATAATGAAACTCATGACCCCGCAGCGCCGCCCCTGCGGCACCCAGCGGCCCCACCGCCTCCAACACCGCGCGGCGATAGCCGAGATGCAGCTTGCGCCGCGCGAAGCTGGTGGCGTGGTCGAGCAGCCCCGCCATCGCATGCGCCTCGCCGTTCGCATCGGTAAGGCTGCGGCCGAGCACCATCATGCCTCCGCACTCTCCATGAACGGGGCGGGTGGCCGCGAAAGCCGCAAGCCCTGTCTTGAACCGCGTGGCGGCGGCGAGTGCCGGGGCGTGCAATTCGGGATAGCCGCCGGGCAGCCAGCAGGAATCGGCGAAAGCAGGCGGAGGCTCGTCGGCCAGCGGCGAGAAGAACAGGATCTCGGCGCCCATCCTGCGCCAGCCTTCAAGCAGATGCGGATAGAGGAAAGTGAAGGCTGCATCCCGCGCCACCGCTATGCGCTGGCCGAACGGGAGCGCGGGCAAGGTCGCCACCTCCGCCGCAATGGGCACCGCCAGCGCCTGGATAGCGTCGAGATCGAGCCGCCGTTCCGCCAGCTCCCCAAGATGGGCGAGCCGGGTGTCGAGATCCGCGAATTCGCCCGCCTGCACCAGCCCGAGATGGCGCTCCGGCAAAGCCAGCGAGGGGTCGCGCAACAGCGCGCCCAGAACCGGCAGACCAATCTCGGCCATCGCGGGCCGGATGCCCGCCTCATGCTTCGGGCTGCCGAGGCGGTTGAGGATGACGCCCGCGATATCGACACCCGCCTCAAAACCCATAAACCCCCGCGCATTCGCCGCCGCCGTCTGGGACTGGCCGGAGACGTCCAGCACCAGCACCACCGGCAATCCCCAACGTGCCGCCAGATCCGCCGCGCGACCGGCGGCGCCCTTGGGACCCGCGCCATCGAAGAGTCCCATCGAAGCCTCGATGAGGACGAGATCGGCGCCCGCCGCCGCCTCGCCCAACAGCGCGTCCAGCAACTCGGGCGGCATGGCCCAGCTATCGAGGTTGAGCGCCGGGCGGCCGGTCGCCGCCGCATGGAAGGCGGGGTCGATGTAATCCGGCCCGGATTTCGCCACCGCGACCGCGAGCCCATGGCGCCGGAATGCCGTCGCCAGCGCCAGCGTCACCGTCGTCTTGCCGGAACCCGAGCGTGGCGCCGCCAGGATCAGCCCGGCGGCCAAGGCAGCTCCCCGGCGATGCCCGCGACGAGATCGGCGATCCGCCCGCGCATAGAGACGATGCCGCCGATCACGATGAGGGTCGGCGCTTCCTCGTCACCCGGTCCCACCGCCGCCGCGACATGGCCGAGATCGGTGACGGTGACCTCCTGCGTCGGCGCCGTGGCATTGCGGATGATGGCGGCGGGCATCTCGGCCGCCATGCCGCCCGCCATGAGGCGACGGGCGATGGTGCCGATGCGGCGCGCGCCCATATACAGGATGATGGGCTGGCCCAGCGCCGCCATCGCCTCCCAGTTGAGGCTTGCGTGCTGCGACTCGGCGCCGTGACCGGTGGCGAGGATCACCGCCTGGTTGATGCCGCGCATCGTGGCCGGGATCAGCGCGGCGGCGAGCCCCGCGACGCCCGCCGTCATGCCCGGAATGACCCGAAACGGAATCCCGGCCTCGGCCAGCGCAAGAACCTCCTCGCCGCCGCGCCCGAACACGAAGGGATCGCCGCCCTTCAGGCGCAGCACGCGCTTATCGGCCTGCGCCAGTGCCACAAGAGCCTCGATGATGCTCGTTTGCTCGGAGGAAGGACGGCCGCAGCGCTTTCCGGCATGAATCCGGGCGGCATCTGGCCGCGCCAGAGCCAACACGCGGTCGCTCACCAGCGCGTCATGCAGCACGACATCGGCCTGGGCGAGCCCGGCGATCGCGTGCAGCGTGAGGTGGCCGACATCGCCGGGACCGGCGCCGGCGAGCCAGACATGGCCGGGCCGAAACTCGGGAACCTCGCCCATCAGCCGGCGCAGGGCATCCGAGACCGTCATCGTCCTTTCCCGCCGTCGCCGGCGTCTCTAACTACGGGGCTGTGGATGCGCCCCCTCTCCGTCGCGGCTGGACCACCGGCGCCTGCGCCACCGCCGCCACACGCGCGGCCGCCGAAGGGCTGCTGACCGGCCAGTTCCCCGATCCCGTTACCATAAGCCTGCCACGCGGCGGCACCGCCGCCTTCGCCTTGGCTGAGGCGCGGCTGACGGCGGGCACCGCCATAGTCGGCATCGTCAAGGATGCCGGCGACGATCCGGACGTGACCCATGGCGCCCTGATCCGCGTCACGCTGTCCCCCGGCGCACCCGGCACCGGAATCCTCTTCCACGCGGGCGAGGGCGTCGGCACCGTAACCCTGCCGGGCCTGCCGGTTCCGCCGGGCGAACCCGCGATCAACCCGGTGCCCCGGCAAATGATCCGCACCACCCTGGCCGAGTTCGGAGCCGACTGGGTGGTGGAGATCGCCATCCCGGGCGGCGAGATTCTGGCCGAGCGCACGCTGAACGGGCGGCTGGGGATTCGCGGCGGGCTCTCGATCCTCGGCACCACGGGCATCGTCATCCCGTATTCCTGCGCCGCCTGGATCGACAGCATTCAGCGCGGCATCGACGTGGCACGCGCCACCGGCCTCACCCATGTCGCGGCGGCCACCGGCCGAACCTCGGAGCTTGCGGTCCAGGCGCATCACGCGTTGCCGGACCTCGCCCTCATCGACATGGGCGACTTCGTGGGCGGCACGCTGAAATACCTGCGGCGGCATCCGGTGGAGCGGCTGACCCTCGCCGGCGGCCTCGCCAAGATGACCAAGCTCGCGCAGGGACGGCTCGACCTGCATTCCAAACGCGGCGGCGTGGACTCCCTGGCGCTGGCCGCGTTCGCGACCGAACTCGGCGCCACCGCCGAGGTGGCGGCGGCGGTGGCGGCGGCGAATACGACCGCGCTCGCCTTCGAGGTCGCGCCCGAGATCCCGCTGGCCCAAGGCATCGCCGCCCGCGCCCATGCCGTGGCGGCGGAGGTTCTGGCGGGTGCGCCGATCGTGCTTGAGGTGCTGATGTTCGACCGCCAGGGCAACCTGGTCGCCTCTCACGGCGACCCCCTAAAGCGGCGGACATAGCCGGCGTCGTAGAGGGCGCTTTCGCGAAACCCTTCCGCATCCAGCGCCACGCCGACCAGGATGAGCGCCGTGCGCGGGATCGGGTCCGCCGCGTGCAGCATCACCAGCCGGCCAAGCTTTCCCCGGATGACCCGCTCCTCCGGCCAGGTGGCACGGGCCACGATGGCGGCGGGACAATCGACCCCGTAATGCGGCAGCAACGCCGCCACCACGGCGTCGAGCGCGTGGATCGCCAAATGGATCGCGAGTGTCGCGCCCGTCGCCGCGAAGGCCGCCAGATCCTCGCCGGGCGGCATGGCGGAGGCACGCCCGCCGACCCGCGTCAGCACCACGCTCTGCGCGAGCCCCGGCACCGTCAGCTCTCGCCCCAGCACGGCGGCGGCGGCGGCGAAAGCGGGAACGCCGGGCGTCATGGTCCAGGCGATGCCGCGCCGGTCGAGCCTGCGGGTCTGCTCTGCCACCGCGCTGTACAGGGAAAGATCGCCGGATTGCAGCCGCGCCACATCCTGCCCGGCGGCATCGGCAGCGACGCATTCGGCCTCGATCGCATCGAGGTCGAGCGATGCCGTATCGACGATGCGCGCGCCCGGCGGGCAATGCGCCAGCATCTCGGCCGGGATGATCGAACCGGCATAGAGGCACACCGGGCATGCGGCGATCAGCGCCGCGCCCCGCAGCGTCAGCAGATCGGCGGCGCCAGGACCGGCGCCGATGAAATGGACCGTCATGCGGCGCCTGGCCCCTCGGCCAGCGCAAGCGTCACGCCATCACGCGCGATGCGCGGCAGGATCAGCCGGCTATCCGGCCCCGCCGCCGCCAGCGCCGCGGCCTCGGCGACCGAGGCGAGACCGACCTCGGCTTCCGCGCGGACTGAGCGGGTGAGGCAGCGGCCTTGCTCGCCCTTGAGTGCCGCATGGTCGATCCAGCGGATGGGCAGGCCCAAGGTCGTGGCGGCCTCGGCAATACCGGCTTCCCTGCCGCGGAACTCGGGAGCGGCCAGCACATCTAACCTTGCCGCGATCCGTTCCGCAGCGTCTTGCGCCAGCGCGACGATGGCGGCGGCGCTTACCTCCCGACGGCAACCGATGCCGACGACGATCACGGCTTCACCACGCGATACTGGGTCACGACGCGCGCCGGGGCGAAGCCTTGCAGACTGCCGATCGGCTCCAGACGCTCGATGCCGATGCGGGTAAGGCGCCCTCCCCAAGCCGCATGACAGGCGGCGACCGCCTGCTCGGTTTCCAGCGTGACCGCGTTGATCACGAGCCGCCCGCCCGATGGCAGCACATCCCAGCACGCCACGCGCAAAGCCGCATCGCCCGCGCCGCCGCCGATGAAGACGGCATCCGGCGGCGGCAGCCTCTCCAGCGCAGCCGGCGCGGTGCCCTCGCGCACCACCAGTCCCGGCACACCCAACGTCCCGGCATTGCGCTTGATCCGCGCCGCGCGATCCGCCCGCGCCTCGACGGCGATGGCGCGCATCGCGGGGTGGCGCAGCATCCATTCAATGCCGATGGAACCGGAGCCCGCGCCGATATCCCACAACCGCTCGCCACGTCGCGGGGCCAGCGCCGCGAGTGTTATCGCCCGCACCTCGCGCTTGGTGATCTGTCCATCGGTCTCGAACCAATCCTCCTCGAGGCCAGGCGACAGCGGCAGGCTTGGCCCGCCGGCGACTTCCAATGCGATGACATTGAGCGGAGCGAGCCCGTCGGGCGCCGTCTCCTCCGCTCCGAAGCCGCGCCGACCCTCGAGCGGGCCGCCCATCGCTTCGAGCACCGTAAGCTGTGTCGCCCCGAACCCCCAGGCGCGCAGATGCGCCGCCACGATTCCCGGCGTCGTGCCATCCGCCGACAGCGCGAGGATACGGGCGCCGGGTTGCAGCAGCGGACGCAGCGCCGCCACCGGGCGCCCGCATAAGGAAATGGTCGCGGTGTTCTGCATCGCCCAGCCCAGCCGGGCACTGGCAAGCGTGAAGGCGGATGGCGCGGGCAGGCACAGGATCTCCGCCATCGGCACCTCCGCCGCCAGCAAACTCCCCACGCCAAAGCAAAAGGGATCGCCCGAGGCGAGCGCCACCACCGGCTGCCCGCGCCGCGCCAGGATCGCGGGAATGCCCTCGGCCAGCGGATTAGGCCAGGCACGCGCCTCGCCCCGGATCAATGCTTTCGCCAATGCGAGGTGCCGCCCCCCGCCCATCACCAGCGCCGCCGCGCCGATCGCCGCGCGCGCGGTGGCGGAGAGCCCCTCGACACCATCCTCGCCGATGCCGACAAGGGTCAGCCATGGTAGAACCGCCACCACTACGAACCCTCATTCTCGGCGGGACGACCGAAGCATCCGCCCTCGCCCGCCTGCTCGCGGGCGATGCGCGCTTCGCGCCCATCCTGTCCTTCGCGGGCCGCACCCTGGCACCCGTCCCGCCACCGATCCCCCATCGCCTCGGCGGGTTCGGGGGAGCGGCCGGTCTCGCCGCCTATCTGCGGGCGGAGCGCTTGGCGGCGCTGGTCGATGCGACGCATCCCTTCGCTGTCCGCATCTCTGCCAATGCCGAAGCGGCGGCTGGCGCTACCGGCATTCCGCGGTTGGTGTTGCGGCGCCCCGGCTGGACGGCGATCCCGGGCGACGACTGGCGCCGCGTCGACACTGTGGCAGAGGCGGCCGAGACACTTGGTGCCGATCCGCGCCGCGTCTTCCTGACGATCGGGCGGCAGGACCTGCTGCCATTCCGAGCGGCGCCACAACACTCTTACCTGCTGCGTTCCGTCGATCCGCCTGACCCGGCCCTGGTGCCGCCCAGAGCCACCGCCATCGCAGCACGCGGGCCATTTTCCGAGGCGGCCGAGCGGGCGCTGATGGCCGGGCATGCGATCGAGCTCGTAGTCACCAAGAACTCCGGCGGAGATGACGCCAAACTGCGCGCGGCGCGAGCCCTCGGATTGCCCGTCATCATCGTGGACCGCCCGCCCATGCCGTCGGGCGAGACCGTCGCCGATGCCCCGGCCGCGCTGGCTTGGCTGCTGGCGCATCACGCGGCGGCCGACCCGCGCGGGGTATAAACCCAGTCGCGCATCCCCTTGCCCCGCGCGAGACGGCGCGTCTCCGCCGAACCCACCAGCACCAGGGTGCGCATATCAGCGCCCGCCGAATCAGCTTGCGCCAGCGCGACGATCTCCAGCCGTTCGTCCGGCCTGCTGACGGCGGTGGCGAAGACCACCGGCGTCTCGGGCGGCAGCACCGCGCGCAGGCAATCCAGCGAGGCGCCGAGCTGCCACGGCCGCGCGCGGGAGACCGGGTTGTAGAGCGCGAGCACGAAGCCGGCTTTCGCCGCCGCCTCCAGCCGCCGCAATATCAGCGGCCAAGGCTTGAGATTGTCCGAGAGCGAGACGACAGCGAAGTCATGACCCAGCGGCGCCCCCAGCCGCGCCGCCGCCGCGAACATGGCGGAGACGCCGGGCACCACCGTCACCTCCAGATTCCGCCAAACCGGTTCGCCCGCCTCGATCGCCTCGAAGACCGCGCTCGCCATCGCGAAGACGCCAGGGTCGCCGCCCGAAACGATGCCAACCCGGCCGCCCGATGCGGCAAGCGCCAAGGCGGCACGGGCGCGGGCAAGCTCCTCCCGATTGTCCGAGCCATGGCGGACCTGGCCGGCGCGCGGCGGCACACGGTCCACATAGGCGGAATAGCCGAAAAGGTCGGTGCAGGCGTCCAGCGCGGCCCGCGCTTCGCCGGTCAGCAGCGCGTCATCGCCCGGCCCGAGGCCGATGACATAAAGGGCGCCGGATGCGCAGCTCACCGCGGCCTCTGGCGGCCGGGAACCAGGATGAGCGAGAAATACGGCGCCGTGTCGTCCAATTTCTCCGTCAGCAACTGGATCCGCGAGCCGGTCATGGTGCCGCGCTCGACATAGACCGCGCGATTCGCCCGCCCCGCCGTTTCCAGCGCCGCGCGCACCTTGGGCAGGTTGCGCCCAAGCTTCATGATCACCGCCGCGTCGGCCCCCGCGAGATGCCCGGCCAGCGCCTCGGCCGTCATGGTGCCGGGCAACACCGCCAGCACATCGTCGCCATGGGTCATCGGCAGCCGCGCTTCGGCCCAGCAGCCGCTCATGCCCAACACCCCCGGCACGATTTCGGTCGCGAAACGGTCGCGCAGCCGGTCGAAGAGATACATCGAGGAGCCATAGAAGAACGGATCGCCCTCGCAGAGCAGCGCGACATCTAGCCCTGTCGCCAGCCGCTCGGCCAAAGTCTCGGCAGCGGCGGCGTAGCAGGCGGCCATGGCATCGACATAGCGCCCGTCATGCGGCGAGATCTCGGTCGTCATCGGATAGTCGAAACGCAATTCCTCGGCCCGGGGCGCGATCATCCCCTCGGCGATGCCCCGCGCATGGCCGATGCGGCCGGCCTTGGCGAAATAGGCGACGACCGGCGCCGCCCCCAGGATGCGCGCCGCCTTGCGCGTGACCAGCTCCGGGTCGCCGGGTCCCATGCCGAGGGTGAAGAGCGTGCCGCTCACTCTCGCTCGCTCGCCACCGCATTGACGGCCGAGACCGCCATGGCGCTGCCACCCCGCCGACCCTCGACGATGACGTAGGGAAGCTTGGCATAGGCCGCGAGCGCCGCCTTGGATTCGGCGGCGCCCACGAACCCTACCGGCAGGCCGATCACCGCCGCCGGTGGAGGCGCCCCGGCATCGATCAATTCGAGCAGGTGAAACAAGGCCGTCGGCGCATTGCCGATGGCGACCAAGGCGCCACCCAGCCGCTCGCCCCAAAGCTCCAGCGCCGCCGCCGAGCGGGTATTGCCGATCCGGGCGGCGATTGCTGGCACCTCGCACGCATCCAGGGTGCAGAGGATCTCGTTCATGGCCGGCAGGCGCGCGCGGGTGATGCCATTCGCGACCATCTTGGAATCGCAGAGGATCGGCGCGCCGGCCAGCAGCGCCGCGCGGGCGGCCTTCGCGAAACCGCCGCCGAAACGGATGGCCTCAGCCACCTCCACCATGCCGCAACCATGGATCATGCGAACCGCGATGCGCGACTCTTCGGGCGTGAAACGCGAGAGATCGGCCTCGGCCCGGATGATGGCGAAGGACCGCTCGTAAATCGCGGCGCCCTCGCGGATGTAGTCGTATCTTGTCATGCGGCGGTCTCTAGCACCGCTGGTGTTTCAATCAGACTGAGGCCCCGCAACGCCGGAGGGTCCGCGGCGCGCCCGTCCGTAAGGAAATCGAGGCGGCCCGCGCGCCCGACCAGCATCAGCGGGGCGGGTCCGGGGTGAGCGCAGCCCTTGGGACAGCCGGAGAGATGCAACAGCGCCGCACCCGCCGGTCGTCGCGCGGCAAGCCAGGCCGCCGCCTCATGCGTATCGATCTCGCCCCGGCTACAGCGCCCGGCACCGGCGCAAGTCGCGATGTCGAGCCGCGAATCGCCGGGCGCGCTGATGAAGCCGAGCGCCGTGGCGGCGGCGAGCAGCGCGGCCGCGTCCGACACGGAAACACCGCCGACCGCAAGGCTCTTCCAAGGTGTGGGCCGAAGGCCGCCGTCGCCATATTCCCGGGCAAGAGCGCCAAGGGCGGCCAGTTGCTCCACCCGCATCTGACCAAAGGGCGGCATTATCAGGACCGCGCCCGCAAGCCCATCCACACATGCAACAAACCCGAGCCGCGACGGTCCCGCATGACGGGCCGGGCCGGGCCGGGCACGTCCGACGAACTCAGCCGCGAGACCGAGTGCACGAGACGCGGCATCGGCCGCGTCCAGCGTCAGCGTGTTGCCACCGCAGCGCAATTCCCAACGGACCGCGCCGCTAGCGCGGAGCATGATGTCCAAGCCGAGATCGCCGAGCGTCAGCGCGCCGCCGCCGTCCAACAGAAAGCCGAACTTGGCGGGCAGGCCAGCGAATTTCGGATCGGCCAAACCATGGCGGATCGCACGCGCGATCTCCGCCGTCTCCGCCGCGATGGCCGGATCGGCGCCGAGCAGCGGTGACACAATGATATTCGCCCGCGCCTCGATCGCCTCATCCGGATCCGCCGCACCGGCGGCCAGCATCGCCTCGGTGAAGGGCGCGATACTGTCCGGGCGCAGGCCGCGAATCTGGAGATTGGCGCGACTGGTCACTTCGATCAGCCCATTGCCGTGCCGTGCCGCCGCCTCGGCCAGCGCCGCGATCACCGGCTCCCCAACGACACCCTCGCGCGGGCGGATGCGGGCCAGCCAGCCGTCACCGGATTCCATCGGCCGGAACAGGCTCGGGCACCAACCGCGCTTCAGCGCCGCGCTCATGAGGCAAGGCTCGCGGCGGTGCTGTTGCGGCGCGGACGCCAGAGGTCGCGCACGACCGCATCCCGGAAGCGGGCGACGAGCGCCGCATGGGCCGCGGGATTAGCCTCGGTCAGGAACAGGGAAACCTCGGGCGTGCCCAGCGTCGCGTCATGCAGCAGATCGAATTGCGCGTCGAAACGGGTGGGGAGCATGGCGGCAAAACCCGCGAGCGTTTCGACACCGCGCACGATTTCGGCGGCGCCGCGATAGCCGTGACGCATCATGCCGGCGATCCAAACGGGATTCGCGGCGCGTCCGCGCACCACGCGCACGATCTCCTCGGCGACGAGCCGCGCCTTGGGCGCGTCGGGGCGGCTGGTATCCAGATGATAGAGTGCGGGGTTGTTGCCCAGCAGCGCGGCGGCGGCGGCGAAGCCACCTTCATGCGCGGCATAGTCCGTGCTTTCCAGGATATCGGTCTCGGCATGATCCTGCGGATGCACGAAGGCCGAGGCGCGCGCCAGCCGTAACGCGAGCCCGTCGCTTTCGGCCTGACCCTCGCCGCTGTCCCAACTGGTCGCGGAACCGGCGAGATAGGCGTGTCCCGCGTCCCGCGCTTCCAGCGCAACGCCGCTGCCATAGGCGCCGGCGGCGGGACCGAACACACGCGCCCCAGGGCTCGCCACCAGCGGATTCCAGTCGGGCGCCTCGTCGCGTGCCGCGACCGCGCGGGCGGCCTGGTCAAAAAGGGAAATCTGCGCCGCGAAGGCGTCCCGAAACAGGCCCGAAATCCGCAGCGTCACATCGACACGCGGACGGTCGAGCACTGCTAGGGGCACCACCTCGAAGCCGGAAACGCGGCTCGACCCCGCGTCCCAGAGCGGCGCAACGCCCATCAGGATGAAGGCGAGCGCCAGATCCTCGCCACCGGTACGCATCGTGGCGCTACCCCACAGGTCGAGCACCAGCGCGCGCGGCCACTCTCCTTGCTCCTGCCGATGCCGCGCGAGCAGCGCCGCCGCAGCGCGTTCGGCGAGTGCCATGGCGGAGCGTGTCGGGATCGCGCGGGGATCGAGCGTGGTCAGGTTGCGGCCTGTCGGCAGCACATCGGCGCGGCCGCGAGTGGGCGCACCGGCGGGTCCAGGCGCGACGAACTTGCCGTCGAGCGCGGCAAGCAGCGCCGTCATCTCCGCTTCGGCACAGCCATCGAGCCGCGCCAACAAGCTTTCCGCCGGCTGGCCGCAGGACTGCGCCAGCGCCGCCAGCAGACTGTCGCGCTGGGTCGGAGGGGGCGCCGTGCCGAAGACATGGAGCCCGTCGCGGATCTGCAACTCCTTCACGTCGCAGAGATAGGCGTCGAGCCGGGAAAGCGCCGCGTCCTCGCCCTCCTCCGCCAGCTTCACGCCGCTTTCGGCGAGCAGACCGGAAGATGCCGCCTCCTCCAATATCGCGCGGCGCAGGCTGACGGCACGGCGGCGGTCGAGACCGTCGGCGGCGGCGAATTCGTCGATGAGGCGCTCGAGTTCAGCGGCGCGACCATGTAGCCCGGCGGTGGTGACGGGCGGGGTCAGGTGGCCGATGGTCACGGCGCCCAGC
Source organism: Acidisoma sp. S159 (assembly GCF_009766125.1). NCBI lineage: Bacteria > Pseudomonadati > Pseudomonadota > Alphaproteobacteria > Acetobacterales > Acidocellaceae > Acidisoma > Acidisoma sp. S159. Next base: position 43,081 of record NZ_LMUG01000059.1, on the reverse strand, counting down.
CGGCGCTTGGCGGGTGCCGCCTCGCCGGGGTTGTTGACGATGAAGGGGTAGATCACCGGCAGCCCACCCATCAGCCGCACCGGCCAGCAGTCGGCGGAAAGAGCGGCGGCCTTGCCGGGCAGCCATTCCAGCGTGCCGTGGGTGCCGAGATGGATCATCGCATGGATGCCCAGGGTTTCGGTCAGCCAGCGGTAGAAGGCGATATAGGCAGCCGAGGGTGGCGCGGCGGGATCGTGGTAACCGGCCTTGCGGTCACCGCCCTCCGCCCGGTCGGGCTGGACGGCGACGATGATCTCGCCGAAGCGCAGCGGCACGGTCGCGGTCGAGAGGCGCCGGGCGATGGTGGCGGAGTCGGGGATGGCGCCGATGGTGAAGCCCTCAGCGGCCAGCCGCCGCAGGATGGCTTCCAGGCTTGCGAGGCTGTCGAGGCCTACGGCATGGCCGATCTCGTGCCGCGTTCCGCCTTCGGCCGCGCCGGGATAATCGGAGAGGATGATGGCGATGCGCCGTTCGGCACGCGGCGTGGCCGCCAGTCTTACCCAGCCGGCGGCCCGGTCGGCGGCGAGCGCGATGCCTTCTGTGTGAGGCACCAGACGGGCGACGCCCTCGGTGTCGCGCTCCTTGAAGGAGACGGCGGTGGTGAGCAGCCGCCCATCGGCTTCCGGCAACACCACCTGCATGGCGAGATCCGCCTGCGAAACCCCTCGCGAGGAGGCGTTCCAGGCATCCCGGCTGCTGCCCGCCTGGATCAGCTGCAACACCGGCACGCCCGGCGTTTCGAGCGGCGAAGCGGCATCGCCGAGGCGGGCGGAGAAGCCCGTCAGGTTCAGGACGACGGCCGGAGGATGGGCCGCCAGGCTCTCGCGCACGAAGGCGATGGCGGTGGGGTTCTTCAGGCTGTCCACGAAGAGGGCGCGAGCGGCGATGCCGCGTGCGGCGAGGGCGTCGGCAAGCGCGGTGACGGTCGCGGTCTCGCCGGCGAGGAGATGGGAACGGTAAAATACGATGGTGGCGGTTTGAGCGACACTCGTCATGCTCGGCGAGGGACATACCGGGCAACAATCCACCGTCATCCTCGGCGAAGGCCTAGGATCCACGCCTTCGGCTTCACCGCCACAAGCAAGGCGTGGATCCTCGGCCTTCGCCGAGCATGACGTGATGGGCCGTGTCGGCCACAGAAACTCGCCGAAATCGGTGAGCAGCTCCGCAGGTTCCGGCGACCCGCGCCAAATGCCAGCCGCGCAAGCCGCCGCGACGAAAGCGCGGGCCATGTTCGCGGCGCCGCCTTGCCTCAGACAAAGGTCAATCGCCGCCCGCGCAGACTCCGCCATCGTCGACAGCGCCGCTAGACGCGCATCCTCTGGCCCGTCACCCGGCAAGACTGCCAGCGGGATGCCCTCGGCAAGACAGGTCGCGGCGATTTCCTCCGCGCCGTAGCGCCAATAATCGAGGCCGCCGAGCAGCCGCAGCACGACCACGCGCGCCGGTGCGACCAACCTTTCGCACAGAAGATCGACGGAGAGAGGATGCAGATACCGCCCGATCCGCTCCGGCCGCAGCCGCGGGAATTCTTCGGGCAGGACAGCGGCATGTGCGGCGGCCAGATCGCTGTCGGAGAAGGACAGGAACAGGATCGGCGCGGCCTGCCCACCGGGCTCCACGGCCGCCTCGCCTTCCTCCAGCCCATGCGTTTCCCGCAGCAGGAGGTGCATCAGAAACCCGAACGTCGAAGTCGCGGCGCCCCGCTCACCCGCGCACCGCCGCAGTGATGGCCGCCTGATCCAGGCCCTTGCGGCCGATCACCACGATCCGGCCGGTCCGGTCCTCGCCGGGCTTCCAGGCGCGATCGAATTCGTGGCGGAAGCGGAAGCCGACGCCCTGCACCAGCAATCGCAACGGCTTGCCCGTCACGCTCGCGAAGCCCTTCATGCGCAGCACATCATGCGCCTCGGCCGCAGCTCGCAACCGGGACACCAACGGCTCGGGCGACGCCGCCTCGGCGACTTCCACCACGAAACTGTCCCAGTCGTCATGCTCATGCGCGCCATCGACCGCGTCGTGATGCGACGGCCGCGACGCCAGATCATCCTCCGCCCGAGCATCGAGGCCGAGCAGCACGCCGAGATCGACCTTCCCCTCCCGCGCAGGCACCACCTTCACCCCACGCGGCAGAAACGCCCTGATACCGGCGGCGACATCAGCAATCGCCAGCCCGTCCATCAGGTCCGTCTTGTTGAGCAGCACCAGATCGGCGGCGGAAAGCTGGTCCTCGTAAACCTCGGCCAATGGATTATCGTGATCGACGGCGGGGTCCGCCGCCATCTGGGCCGCTACCGCCACGGGATCGTCGGCGAAATGACCGGCGGCGACCGCCGGGCCGTCCACCACAGCGATCACGCCATCCACCGTTACCTGGGCGCGAATGGCGGGCCAGGAGAAAGCCTTCAGCAGCGGCTTGGGCAAAGCGAGGCCCGAGGTCTCGATCACGATATGGTCGGGCGGATTTGGCCGGTCGAGCAGCGCTTCCATCGCCGGCAGAAACTCATCCGCGACCGTGCAGCACAGGCAGCCATTGGACAGCTCGACGATCTGGTCGGCGTCGCAGCCCTCGATGCCGCAGCCTTCCAGCACGGCGCCGTCGATGCCGAGCGCGCCGAATTCATTGACGATCACCGCGATCCGCAGCCCGCGCGCATTCTCCAGCAGATGGCGCACCAGCGTCGTCTTACCGGCGCCGAGAAAGCCGGTGATGATCGTGGCCGGAATCCGCGCCTTCATGCCGCGGCCTCCAAGGCCGGTATCCGCCCGATGATGACGTTCTTGAGGCTCGCCGGCCGCCGGGACGGCAACACCGCCCCGCTCGCGGTAGCGGCGTACGCGGTCGCATAGGTGATGAGGTCGGGCGCATGGTCGGGGGAAAGGCGCCCGAGCAAGTAGCCCCATTTGCCCGGCGCGGTCGCCGCCACGCTGCAACCGTCGTCGCAGCGCGCGAGGCAGGTCACCGGTTTGAGCACAAACGGCTCATCGCCCTTCAGCAGACCGGCAATACGGTCGTGCAGAATTTGGCCGGACCGCGGCTCGTCCGGGTAGCCGCAGGTAACGCAGACATGCAGGCAATTCTCCGCCACGTCCCACTCCTTCGTCGCGCCCTGTCGCCGGACGGAAAGCGGGGATGCGGTCGAACGGAAAGGTTCGACGGCGGATGCGTATCCCGCCGAGGCACCCCGCCCGGAAGGAAGACTAGGGTCGTGCGATGGCAGGTCTCCTGGCTCGCGGATCCGATCGCTTCCGGCCTTCCTTCCCAGGCGTCTCGCCCAGTGGACCTTGGCCGGCAGCTCTCCGCTTACAGTTGCGGGGGCAGCCGCGGCATAGGGCGAAAGGCCGCCCGCACCGCATTCCCTTTTCATCCACCTACCAGCAAGCTGATTGGTGGAACCATCACGGCTGATCTAAGACGCCACTCCATGGCCCGTCAATCTCACGCCCCGCTGACCCTCGTGCTTGGCGGCGCCCGCTCCGGCAAAAGCCGCCACGGCGAGTCGCTGCTCGCAGCGGTGCCCGGCCCGCTGATGTATCTCGCCACCGCCGAGGCCTGGGACGAGGAGATGCGGCTGCGCATCGAAACCCACCGCGCCCGCCGCGACCAGCGCTGGACCACGATCGAGGCGCCGCACGATCTGCCCGGCGCTTTGGCTTTGGCCGGCTCGCGCCCGGCTCTGGTCGATTGCCTGACGCTATGGCTGACCAACCTCATGCTCGATGCGCGCGATCCGGAAACGGAAACCACGCGGCTGGAAACGGCGCTCGCCGCACGCGAGGCGCCTACGGTGTTGGTGGCCAATGAGGTGGGGCTCGGAATCGTGCCGGAGTCTCGGCTCGGCCGCGCGTTCCGGGATGCGGCGGGGCTGTTGCACCAGCGGCTGGCGGCCCGTGCCGACCGGGTGCTGTTCATGATCGCGGGCCTGCCAATGGTGGTGAAATGAGCGACACGGATCCCGCCGAGGCAGAGCGCTGGCGCGCCAAGATGGCCCGCCGCAAGGAAATCCAGGACGCTGAGGTCGCCGGCAAGACGATCGAGCGCGGTTTGCTCATGGTCCATACCGGGCCGGGCAAGGGCAAGACGACGGCGGCGATGGGTCTCGCGCTACGGATGCTCGGCCGAGGCCGTCCGGTGGCGATCGTGCAATTCATCAAAGGCGCCTGGAGCACCGGGGAGCGCACCGCCCTCACCCGTTTCGACGATCTTCTTGCCTGGCACAGCATGGGCGAGGGTTTCACTTGGGAAACTCAAGACCGCGAACGCGACATTGCAGCGTGCAAGCGGGCCTGGGCCGAGGCTTGCGTCCAAATGGCGCGGCCCGAACTTGGCTTTCTGGTGCTCGACGAGCTGTGTATCGCGTTACGCTACGATTATCTGGGGCTCGACGAGGTCTTGGCGGCTTTGCAGAGTCGGCGCGCCGATCTGCATGTTTGCGTGACGGGCCGCAACGCGCCAGCGGGGTTGGTGGAAGCGGCGGACCTGGTGACGGAAATGCAGGCCGTGAAGCATCACTTCAAGGCCGGCGTAAAGGCGCAGGAAGGCGTCGAGTTTTGAGCGCAGACGCGCGCGCGATCGCTTCCATCATGTTGCAAGGTACCGGCTCCAGCGTCGGCAAGTCGCTGCTGGTGGCGGGACTCTGTCGTGCGCTGACGCGACGGGGATTTCGGGTTCGCCCGTTCAAGCCGCAGAACATGTCCAACAATGCGGCGGTCACAGCGGAGGGCGGCGAGATCGGCCGTGCCCAGGCATTGCAGGCATTGGCCTGCGGCGTGTCGCCTTCCGTTCACATGAACCCCGTGCTGCTCAAGCCGCAAAGCGAGATCGGGGCGCAGATCGTGGTGCAAGGCAAGGTCTTCGGCCAGGCTCGCGCGCGAGACTATCAGGCCATCAAGCCGCAACTCCTTCCCCGCGTGCTGGAGAGTTTCAGCCGCCTGCAAGCCGAAGCCGATATCGTTGTGGTCGAAGGGGCCGGCAGCGCCTCGGAAGTCAATCTCCGCGCCAGCGACATCGCGAACATGGGCTTCGCCCGTGCCGCTGATGTGCCGGTGATTCTGGTCGGCGACATCGATCGCGGCGGAGTCATCGCGAGCCTTGTCGGTACCCAGACCGTATTGGATGCCGATGACGCCAAGATGATCCGGGGCTTCATCGTCAACCGCATGCGCGGCGATGCCTCGCTCTTCGATGCTGGAATGCGTTTCATCGCCAACCGCACCGGCTGGGCGCCGCTCGGCCTTGTGCCCTTCTTCGCGGACGCGCATCGCCTGCCTGCGGAAGATGCCGCCGATCTGCCGCGCTCCACCACGCCGCTTGGCGCCAAGCTTCGGATCGCCGTGCCAGTTCTGCCAGGCATCGCCAATTTCGACGACCTCGACCCATTGCGGGCGGAATCCTCGGTGGCACTCCTCATGTTGCGGGACGGCGCGCCTCTGCCGCCGGAGACCGATCTCGTCATCCTGCCCGGCTCGAAAACCACGATCGCCGATCTCGCGGCCCTGCGCGCCTTTGGCTGGGACGCGGATATCCTGGCGCATTATCGGCGCGGCGGCCGGGTGCTCGGGCTTTGCGGTGGCTACCAGATGCTCGGCCGCCGCATCGCCGATCCCGAGGGCATCGAAGGCCCGCCCGGCGAAACCCTCGGACTCGGCTTGCTCGATGTCGAAACTGTCCTGCGCGGGTCCAAACGTCTCGCCAGCGTGACCGGCCGCACGAACGCCGATGGCGCCGCCTTTCATGGCTACGAGATGCATATGGGCGAGACCACAGGCCCCGATACGCATCATCCCTTGGTGCAACTCGCGGATAGCCGAATGGACGGCGCGACCTCCGCGGACGGTCGCGTGATGGGCAGCTATGTCCACGGCTTCTTCCAGCACGACGCCCAGCGCGCCGCGTGGCTCACCCGTTTCGGCGCCACCGTCATCCCGAAGAGTTACGCCGCGGGAATCGAATCAGTGCTCGACGCCTTGGCAGGCCATCTCGAATCCCATTGCGATATCGCAGCAATTCTGGCGATCGCGGCATCCGGCTACCCTGCCGCCGCGTAGAGAGTATGTGGACGGCAGAGGCCGCCCCAATCTTTCACGCGAGGACCAAAACCGTGGCGCTGGCCTACCCTCTCACCATGCCCGCGCTTGCGCGGACGCCGATACGAGGCAATATGCCCCTTCGGCGACCGTCGTATTCCGCGCGGCGCCTGCGGGAGAGCGTCACCCTGGGCAGTCTCGGCAATGATACCGGGAATAGCGGCGAATCCACGCTGCGCGCGCTGCTCGAGCGTTGCGCGCAGGGCGACCGCCAGGCCTTCCGAACGCTTTATGATATGCAAGCGCCCCGCATGCATGGGCTGGCGATGCGCATCACCCGCGATACCGCCTTGGCCGCGGATGCGACGCATGACGCCTTTATTCAGGTCTGGCGCCAATCCGTACGCTTTGATCCGGAGCGCGGCGCGGCGGGAGCCTGGCTCACCAGCATCGTGCGCTATCGCGCCCTCGACATCGCGCGGCGGCGAATACGCGAAAAGCCGGGCTACGAGCCGCCGGAGCAAGAGGACGAGTCACCCGACGCACTGTCACAGATGATCAGCAGCACCGAAGGTGCCGCGCTGCATCGTTGCCTGGACCAGCTCGAACCTGATCGGCGCAAGCTCATCCTACGCGCCTATGCGGATGGTTTGTCTCATAGCGAGCTATCCGAATCGATGGGCACGCCGCTTGGCACGATCAAGTCGTGGATCCGCCGCGCGCTGATCGCCCTCAAAGAGTGCCTTTCGCCATGAGCGGCGTGGCGGAGGAAGACGATCTGCGCGCCGCCGAATATGTTCTCGGCACGCTTGACGAAAGTGAGCGCGCTACCGTCGCGAGGCGCGCAGAAACCGATGACGTATTGAATTCCGCAATCGCCGCCTGGGAAATTCGGCTTAGCCCCTTGGCGGTTCTGGTGTCTCCGGTCACGCCGCCGCCTGAGTTGTGGCGGAGGATCGAGCAGTCGCTTGGTGCGCCCGTCGTTGCCGAAGCGCGTCGTCCCGCGCGGCGGAGTTTCTGGGAGAGCCTCGGATTCTGGCGTGGCGTTTCGGGTGCCGGCTTCGCTTTGGCAGCCGCGTTGGCCGTGCTCGTGCTGCTCAGGCCGGTGCCGCCTACCGGGCCGTCCGCGAATCTGCCATCCGCGAGCGCCGTACTCGCCGCCTCCCCGGGCGGACCCCCGGCATACTTGGCCGAGGCGGATACCAACGGCCGCCTGACGCTTCATCCGCTGACGCATGTGGCGGTGGCGTCGGATCGAGATCTCGAACTGTGGGCGCTCCCGGTCGGCGGCACGAAACCGCAATCCCTCGGTGTATTGCGCGCGGCGGGCGGGGTGGCGACTTTGCCTCAGGCGACTCAGGCGGGAATGCAGCTCATGGTGAGCCTGGAGCCACGAGGCGGATCACCAACCGGGGCGCCGACCGGTCCGGTTCTCTTCGCTGGGCGTTTGGCACGGCTTTGATGGCGACCGCATTCGTGGTGTCTGCCGCACCCCCGGAAAATTGAATATCCGGCCCTTCCTGTGGCGCTAGAGCAAGCGTGGATACCCGGCCTTCGCCGAGCATGACGGGGTAGAGGCGACGCGCGTTGGCACTTCGTCATCCTCGGCGAAGGCCGAGGATCCACGCCCTCGCTAGTCTAGTCTGCGAACATGCGGAATGTCCGCGTTTGCCAGGACGACGCGCGTCCAATAACGCAGTCACCAGCACAACAAAATGTCGGGGCGCCTCTGTGAAGCGCCCCGACCACCGACATAGAAATCGATGCGGCCAGGAAATTCCGGCCGTCTACCTTTAAAAATTTGCTGCGTGCTGATCAGGCCGGCATCAGCACGTGATCGATCACCTGGATCACACCGTTCGACTGCTTGACATCAGAGATCGTGATGTCGGCCATACCGCCTTTGCCGTCTTCAACGACGATATTGTTCGGGCCGTTCATCATGAAATGCAGCGTGCCACCCTCAAGGGTCTTGAGTGTCGCCTTGCCGCCGCCCGCATGAATGATGTGCTTAAGCGCGGCCGTCGTGTAGTCACCCGATACAACATGATAGGTCAGGATTTTCGTGAGTGCCGGCTTGTTCTCCGGCTTCACCAGCGTCTCGACCGTGCCAGCCGGCAGATCGCCAAACGCCTCGTTGGTCGGTGCGAACACAGTAAATGGACCCTTGCCGCTCAGCGCATCGACAAGGCCTGCTGCCTTGACGGCCGCAACCAGTGTCGTGTGGTCGCCTGAATTCACCGCATTCGCGACAATCGACTTATTGGGATACATCGCCTGGCCACCGACGACGACGGTATGAGCCATGCCAGACGATTGGGCGAGCGCAGCCGAGATTGTAGCCGGCGCGACAAGGCCGGTGCTGACAGCAACGATTGCAAGGCGAGCGAGATTCTTCATGGGCCATCCTCCGAAAAGAGGCGGCCCGTTCGGCCGCACACACCATCGCGAGACGACGGGCATTCGGATGCGGGCGAGACGTAAATTTTTTGGAGTGGCTTGGTGATCGGGCGCGCGCCCCAGTCTCCCCGCGAGGGAGCACATTCGGCGAGCTACTCCTGGCGCGGGACAAAACAAGCCTGCGGATATCTCCCGTATTTTCTAACAAAGAAGCCGAGCCACTCATGATTCTCGAGCCATCTGTAAGCTTGTTGTGACATCTGCGGCGCGATCTCACAGGTGTTGTGCCAAAAGTAAGGATACGTAACCAAGGTCTTAGGATAGTCGTATGTAAGCAAGGTGTTTGCGGTTTGGCCGTGCATATGGCGGGGGAGTGGCCACTCATCCGGCCACCAGATGGGTGCGCAAGATCTGTGCAGTCGGCCCAACTCGTTTAACATCGTAGTGAAGACGGGCCGTTGGAGCGGCGAAACATAGCGCTGAGCCTGCGGCAATGTCGCATTGAGGGCAACTTGTGGCATCGAGACAGATCCCACAGACTGCTGCAATGCCCGAGCGAATGAATCTCCGTTCTCCGCATAGCCTTGTTCGTAATCCTGTGTTGCATCGGGTAAAGGACGCGTTCCAGGTGGCGGGGAGGTCCCAGGCATACTGCTATCTCCGTTAAGCGGAACGGCTATAACGCGAATGCTGTGAATCTAATTTAAACGATACCTGACCGGCGTTCACCAGTCGGCCTCTTAAAACCCAGGCTAATATGCGCTCCGTCCTTGGACGAGAATTGTCTCGTCGAGCGGAGCGCCGATCAATCTTGCTCTGACGGACCTGACGAGGACTCTAGGGGCTGGCCAAGTAGTTTCGTCGAATGATGTGGCGGCTTGAAGTCTTCGAGTTGGTGTTGCAGCGCGTCTAGCTCATGATCGACCTGCTGCTCCTGGCCCGGGCTGCGGGGAATGCCGGAACCGGCTGTCGGCTGGTGATCGAGCCCGCCCCAGACATTCGCATTCTGTGCCGGCTGCGCCTGCGCCGCCACCGCGAGCAGCAGAGCAAGCCCCAGGCCAAGCCCAGCCGCCAGCCATGGCGTAGGAGACGTTCGCGAAGCGGCGACGGCGCGAGCGTGAACTGGGTGTCGCATGACGAGGCCTTTCAGGAACGAGGTCCAAAAACATATCCTGCCATAGTGACGCCCGCTCAAGGGCTTCCAAGTATGGCGAGCAGGCCTTCCCGAAACGTGGGGTAGCGCCAGCGGTAGCCCAGCATCCGCTGAGTCTCGGCGCCGCGGACCCTGCGGCTCTCGTTCCAGAAGCTGCGACCGATCGGGCTCATCGCCTTGACGGCCGTCTCGAACGGTATCAAAGGCGGCGGCGGCAGGCCCAGCAGCCGGGCCGCCGCCTCGACAACGGTGGCCGGTTCCGCCGGCAGGTCATCGTTGAAATTGAGAACGCGGACGCCCGGCGGAAGCTCCTGCCGCATCGCCGCCACCGTTCCCCCGGCGATATCGTCGCGATGGATGCGCCCGAAGGCATGGCCCGGCTTGTCGATCCGCCGCCCGCCGCCGGCCCTCACCTCGTCCAGCACTGACCGGCCTGGACCGTAAATCCCCGCCAGGCGGATGAGATCGAGCGCCACGCCGCGAGCCGCCGCCGCCGCCTGCCATTGCAGCTCCGCCTCGCGCCGGGCCGTGGCGCGGCGGGACCTCGGGGCCGGCACGCTTGCCTCGTCCACCCAGTCCCCGCCGCGGTCGCCATAGACGCCGGTCGAGGAAAGATAGCCGATCCAGCGCAACCCCTCGGCCGTGGCAATGGCCTCGCCGTAGCGCGCGAGCACCGGATCCCCCGCCTCCCCCGGCGCGGCTGTCGCGACGATGTGCGTCGCTTCGGCCAAAGCCGCGCCCGCTTGCTCGAAGGGAATGAGGGCGATGCCGGGCACGCCCGCATGGCTCGAATCGCGACTGGTGCCAGTGACCGCGAAGCCGGCCGCCGCCGCGGCCAGACCGATCGCCGTGCCGCTATAGCCGAGACCGAAAATGAGCAGCCTCGGCGCCATCCCGGCGGTCACCGCGGCTCAGAAATCCAGGTCGGCGTAATGGGCGGGCGGCGCGATGCCGACCATGCGGTCGCCCAGGATGGGCCGGAAACTGGGGCGCGACTTGATGCGCGCATACCATTCCTTGGCGGGCGGCGAGAGCGACCAATCCACCTCACCCGCGAAATCCAGCGACGAGAGATGCGCCGCCGCCGCGAAATCGGCGAGAGACAGGTTTGCGCCCGCCAGCCATTTGCGCGTCTCGGCGAGATAGCCCAGATGTTCCATATGCGTCTTGAGATTGGCATAGCCGACGCGCAACGCCCCGGTATCCGGCTGGCCGCGCCCGGCGATGCGTTTCATGATCTTCTCGCCCAGCAGATGGCGGGTCACGTCATGGTTGAATTTGAGGTCGAACCACGCGACCAGCCGCCGCACCTCCGCCCGCTCGGACAGCGTGCGGCCGATGAGGGAAAGATCGGGATAGGCCTCGTCGAGATATTCGCAAATGGCCGAGGATTCGGAGAGCACCAGCCCGTTCTCATCCGCCAGCACGGGCACCGAACCCGCCGGATTGATGTCGAGGAATTCGTCCCGCCGCTCCCAGGTCTTTTCCAGGCGCAACTCGAAGGGCAGGCGCTTCTCGGCGAGGACGAGGCGCACCTTGCGGCAGAATGGCGAATGCGGAAGGTGGTAGAGAACGCGCATGCGACCGAACTATCCCAATTCTGAGAGCGGGACCAGCGCCGAGGCGCAGGTTTCTGTACCTCTGCCGGAGGCTTCCGCCAGCCTGCCCCAGCGCGCCTGGCGCTCCGGCCGTTTCGAGGACGGCTTACGCGCTTTGCCCGAGGAGACGCCAGTCGCCATCAGCTACAATCGGCTGTCTCACGCGGTCATGATGGCGACCCCCGGCGATCTCGCCGACTTCGCCCTGGGCTTCAGCCTCAACGAGCGGATCGTCGATCGGCCCGACGAGATCGAGGAGCTGGAAATCCTGGCCGCCCCGCGCGGTGCGGTCGAGCTTCGGATGTGGATTGCCGAGGATCGCATGGCGGCGCTGGACGCGCGGCGCCGCCACCTGACCGGGGCCATGGGCTGCGGGCTTTGCGGGCTCGAGAGCCTGGAGGAGGCGACCAAGCCGCCACCGCGTGTGCCGGATGGTCTGAGGCTGTCGGCTGAGGCCATCATGGCAGCCTGCGCTTCGCTGGCGCCGGCACAGATCCTCAGCCAGCGCACGCGCGCGGTGCATGCGGCGGGCTTCTGGACCGAGGCTGAGGGTTTGATCGCGCTGCGCGAGGATGTCGGCCGCCACAATGCGCTCGACAAACTGGCGGGCGGGCTGATCGCCCGCGGCCGCGGAGCCTCCGACGGGGTGCTGGTGATGACGAGCCGGATTTCGATCGAGCTGATCCAGAAGGCGGCCGTGATGGGGGTGCAGATCCTGGCCGCGGTCTCGGCGCCGACGCTGCTCGCTGTGCGCACGGCCGAGGAAATCGGCATGACGCTGATTGGTGTCGCGCGAGAGGATGGCTTCGAGGTGTTTGCGGATAGGGGGCGATTGGCGGGCAGTCGGTGCAACCACCGGTCAGGTTGCTAGCGGCGCTTAGGATCCGTATTCCCCGGGGCGCCACAGCTTACCAAGGACTCAATCCCCGACAACAGCGAGAATATTTAATCGACTATCTCTGGAAAGCAGATGCTGAGGGGCAACTGGCTCAAGATCTGTATTTCACTTGCTCAATTCACGATGATGACGGCTTCCACGACTACACATTCATTCTTTCGAAAACCACGAGCGGAATAGTTATTCAACCAGTCAACGAGTATGCCGCCTGGCCGCGTCGTCCAACAGGTGTGTTTGTCTCTCAAGGTTATGCAGTTTACAATAACACGGATCCTGCGAACCTGACGACCGCCCAGCAGTGGAATATGAACCAGATTATTTACGAGGCACTCTCGCACGTTTCTCGGAGGTCTTTTCAAACGTAGTCGTCGCGGCAAAGCGGCTGATCGAATCCTCGACGCCTGGCGGGTTTGCGCCACAGTCGTAAGCTCGTCGGGATGTGTCTTTGTCAGAATTCTAAGCCACCGACCGGGTGCGGCTTAGTTCGTCAAGTGCTACGCCTCCAACATTGCTTCAGGCGTGTTCAGATTGCGGAAATCACCTGATTGCAACGCAGGATAGTCACAAGTCGCGACTCTGAGGCCCTTGGTGAAGCGGCGAATGGCCAGCGCCTCCGCCGCTCCCACCACGCGGCGCAGCGACGCCTCCAATTCCGGCTTCCACCAGGCGCAGGCATAGTGCGCTTCGCCGCCGCAAGTCGCATGCGCCACCTGCGCATGCCGCGCCTTGGCGGTCTCGGACAGTCGCAGGACGATATCAGCCGGCAGGAATGGGCAATCCACCGGCAAGCTCACGAGCCCGCTGCTTTCGGGATGGTGCTGTCGCCGCCAGGCAAGTCCCGCGAGCACTCCAGCAAGCGGCCCACGGCGATCGGCAAATGCATCAGTCAAAACCGGGAGGCCGAAGCGCCGCAAAGCCTCCGCCCCGGCGGTATCATGCGCGGCGATCGCCACTGGCCCTGCGATCGCGAGACGGTCTAGCAGATGGGCCAGCAGCGGACGCCCTCCGAGTTCCAGCAGCGCCTTGTTCGCACCACCCATCCGCCGCCCAGCACCACCGGCAAGAATAACGATTGCGGGTGTCATCGTAAAATATCCGCCGCCGCCACTGCATGATCACGAATGAAGGCCGCGATGGCCTCGATATCGTTGATTCCGTAGACAGCACCATAGAAATTCGGAAAGGCCGTCTCGGTCGAGATAGCGATTATCCTGGGATCGTCAGGATGCAGCGCCGGCTTACCATTTACAGCGCGAAAAACTTCAAGCTTAGGATGCGGATCACGCTTGAAACCCTCGACGAGCACGAGATCCACCGGCGAAAGTCTCCCGAGCAGCTCCGCCAGTTCCGGCTCCCGAGAGTCGCGCAGCTCGTGCATCAGCGCCCAGCGGCGGGACGAGGCAACGAGCACCTCGCTCGCGCCAGCCTGCCGATGCTCCCAGGAGTCCTTGCCCGGCTGGTCAATGTCGAAGTCATGATGGGCATGTTTCAGTGTCGACACGCTCATCCCCTGCCCGATGAGGCATGGGATGAGCCGCTTCAGCAGCGTCGTTTTACCGGCGCCGCTCCATCCCGCGAGGCCGAAAATCCGCATCACGCCGCCTGTTTCACCTTCACCGGCACAGACTTCGCCGCCGGTGTCTTGCTGCCCTCGGCATAGTGGCCGATCGGCACCAGCGTATTCGCCTCCGGATAATAGGCGCCGACGCAACCCAGCGGAATATTATAGGGCGTCACGCGGAACCCACCCTTCTCGCGATGATGCCCGTCGGTCGATTGGGTCACCAGGGAAATGATCTCGCCTTCCGCGAGGCCCAGACGGCCGATGTCATCGCGATGCATGAGAACGACCATGCGGGTGCCCTTGATCCCCCGGAAGCGATCATCATAGCCGTAAACCGTCGTGTTGAACTGGTCGTTGCTGCGCAGCGTGATCATCCGCAGCACGTCCGGCCCAATCTCCGGCATATCCGGGTCCTCCTCAAGCGCGCGCGGCGTGATGATATTGGCTTTTCCGTTCTTCGTTTTCCACTCGCGGTGCCGCGCGGGGAGTTTGCGATGAAACCCACCCGGTTCCCACATGCGTTTCTCGTAGTCATGGAAGATCTCGGGATAGGTCTCACCGATCGAGGTGCGAATCCGGCTGTAATCGTCGATCCACTGGGTCCAGGGCACCAGGGGATTCGGATCAAGCGTCGCCATGGCGATCTTCGCCACCAGCTCGATCTCGCTGACAAGATGGCGCGAGGCCGGCCGCCTCACGCCGCGTGAGCCATGGATACAGGCGGAACTATCCTCCATCGAGAGACTCTGCGGCCCAGTCGCTTGCTTGTCTATCTCGATGCGCCCGAGCACCGGCAGAAGATAGCTGATGGCGCCCGGTAACAGATGGCTTCGGTTGAGCTTGGTCGCGATATTGACCGTCAGGCGCATCTGCCTCCAGGCCCCCTCCATGCGCTCGGTATCCGGAATGGCGCGCGCGAAATTGCCGCCCAGCATGACGAAGGCCTCGATCTCGCCGGCCAGGATCTTCTCGCAAGCCTCGACGGTATTGAGGCCCAAGTCGCGCGGCGGCTCGAAACCGTATTGCTCGGCGAGCTTATCCATCGGCACGAGCTCGGGCTTCTCCGTGATGCCCACGGTGCGCTGGCCCTGCACATTGGAATGGCCTCGCACCGGGCAGATACCAGCGCCGTCGCGGCCGATATTGCCGCGCAGCAGCATCAGGTTGACGAGCATCTGCACGGTCTCGACACCCGCGCGATGCTGAGTTAACCCCATGCCGTAAATGCCTATGGCGGCTTTAGACTTCGCGTAGGTCTCGGCTGTCTGCACAAAAGCGGCGCGGCCGAGGCCGGAATGCCGCTCCAAATCCTCCCATTTCTGCTGCCGCAGCCACACGACGAATTTCTCCAAGCCATGCGTGTGCTCGGCGATGAAGTCGTGATCCAGCACCCTCTCGCCGCCACTGGCTTGCGCGGCGTCATCCATCTGCACCAGCCATTTGCAGATTCCAGCCAGCGCCGCGAGATCGCCACCGGCCTTGACCTGATAATATTGCGAACTGATCCGTGTCTCATGCCCAGTCAGCATCTCGGTCGGCGACTGCGGGTTGGTGAAGCTCTCCAGCCCGCGTTCGCGCAGCGGGTTATAGGTGATGATCGGCACGCCGCGTTTGCTGGCTTCCTCCAGCGGATGCAGCATGCGCGGGCTATTGCTGCCGACATTCTGGCCGAAGAAGAAGATGCAATCCGTCTTCGCGAAATCATCCAGCGTCACGGTGCCGACCGGCACGCCGATGCTTTCCGGCAATGCCACCGAAGTTGTCTCATGGCACATGTTGGAACTGTCGGGCAGGTTGTTGTTGCCATAGAGCCGCGCGAAGAGTCCGTAGAGATAGCTCGCCTCGTTGGAGGAGCGGCCGGAACTATAGAACACAGTATTGCGGCGATCCCGCACGGACCTCAGCTCTCTGCCGATCTCGGCATAGGCTATCTGCCAGGAAACCGGGCGATAGGTGTCGGTCGCAGGGTCGTACCGCATCGGATGCGTCAGGCGGCCCGCCTGTTCGAGATGATACTCGTCCCAGCCCAGCAATTCGGTGACTGTGTGTTTGGCGAAGAAATCGGGCGTCGCGCGCTGGGTGGTGATCTCCCAGGCAGTCGCCTTGGCACCGTTTTCGCAAAATTCGAAAGGCAGCGGGGCCGCCGGCTTAGGCCAGGCGCAGCTCACGCATTGAAAGCCATCAGGCTTGTTTTGGCGTGCCAGCACCAAAGGGCCGCTCAGCGGCACACCTTCCCGCGCCAAAATCTGACCGAGGGAGCGCGCTGAACCCCATCCGCCGGCCGGTGCGGTATAGGGCCTGAAGCTCTCGTGCCGAGACATGGTCATCTCCTCCGGGCATAGGCGTGGCCGGGAGTTGGGTTGCGTCTCCATTGTAGCAACGCCCGGCGGCACCACATTCGCGGCATCGCGGAGGATAGGGCCATGGTGTCCATCGACTACATGATCGCCAAGCCACCTCCGCCCTCGGCGATGCGGCGCCTGTTCAACCAGCGAGCCATGCCAGTGGCGATCGATGCGGCGATGCGGGTTGAAGATGCGGTCCACATGCTGGGCCAAAACACCCGGCAGCGGCCCATTCTCGCGCTCTCGCTGGCGGTCGGCGCAGGGGTGTTGCTGGGCGCGGTTTGGCCCCGCCGAAGCTAAACGCCACCCCTAACCCCTCCTTGCAGGGAGGGGAGATAACGGCGTCTCAGCTTACCCCGTCGCCTCTGCCGGCGCGTCGCTCAGCGAGTGAGGCAGGTAGCGCACGTAGTCCTTCGGCACGACCTGCCACATTGCAGCAAGCGTCTGGTCCCAGTCGTGCAGCAACATCGCAGCGTAGCGGCTGGAAGTTTCGTGCACATGCCGCTCGACCAAGCCCCGTAACACACCCTCCCAATACGCGGATTCGATACGCTGCCATGTGATCGATTCCGGATTGACGCGATTGCCGAACAACCCGTCCTCGTCATGCACGAAGGCCACCCCGCCGGTGAAGCCCGCACCGAAATTCTCGCCCGACTTGCCAAGGATCGCGACCACACCGCCGGTCATGTATTCGCAGGCATTCGAGCCACAGCCCTCCACCACGGCGGTAGCACCCGAGTTCCGCACCGCGAATCGCTCGCCCGCCTGCCCCGCCGCGAATAACTGCCCCGCCGTCGCGCCATAAAGGCAGGTATTGCCGATGATGGTGTTGTTCTGGCTCTGCATCTTCGAGGACGGCGCGGGCCGCACCACGATGGTCGCCCCCGACAGCCCCTTGCCGACATAGTCATTGGCATCGCCAATAACCTCCAGCTTGAGACCCTGCACCCCGAAAGCGCCCAGCGATTGGCCGGCCGAGCCGCGCAGTCTCACGCTCATATGCGCCGGCGGCAGCGCCGACATGCCGTAGCGCCGGGTGATGAGCGAGGAGAACTTCGTGCCGATGGCGCGATGCGTGTTCCGGATATTGTATTGCAATTGCATCTTCTCGCGCCGGTCGAAGAAGGCGCCCGCATCCGCGATCATCTGCGCATCCAGCGTTTCCGGCACCGGATTGCGGCCTTCCAGCGTGCAGTAACGCGGATAGGGTCCGGGATCCGCCTGGGCGAGGATCGGGTTGAGATCGAGATCGTCCAGGATGTCGCTGCCGCGGCTGACCTGCTGCAACAGATCCGTCCGCCCGATGATGTCGGTCAGCTTGCGGAACCCCAGCCGCGCCAGGATTTCGCGCACCTCCTCGGCGATGAAGGAGAAGAGGTTGATGACCTTCTCGGGTGTGCCCTCGAACTTAGCGCGCAGCTTCTCATCCTGCGTGCAGACGCCGACCGGGCAGGTATTGGAATGGCACTGCCGCACCATGATGCAGCCCATCGCGACGAGGGAGGCAGTGCCGATGCCGAACTCCTCGGCGCCCAGCATCGCCGCCATCACGACGTCCCGCCCAGTCTTGAGCCCGCCATCCGTACGCAGCTTCACGCGATGACGCAGCCGGTTGAGCATCAGCACCTGATGCGCCTCCGACAGCCCCATCTCCCAGGGCAAACCGGCATATTTCACGCTGGTCAGCGCGCTGGCGCCGGTGCCGCCGGAATGGCCCGAGATCAGGATCGCATCCGCCTTGGCCTTGGCGACGCCCGCTGCGATCGTGCCGATGCCCGAACGTGAAACCAGTTTCACGCAGACACTTGCATCCGGATTGATCTGCTTGAGGTCGTAGATGAGCTGCGCCAGATCCTCGATCGAATAGATGTCGTGATGCGGCGGCGGGCTGATCAGCATGACGCCCGGCGTCGAATGCCGCAGCTTGGCGATCAGCTCCGTCACCTTGAAGCCGGGCAACTGCCCGCCCTCACCGGGCTTGGCGCCTTGTGCCACCTTGATCTCAATCTCGCGGCAGTCATTGAGATAGGCCGCCGTCACGCCGAAACGCCCTGATGCAATCTGCTTGATCGCGGAGGAGGCATTGTCGCCATTCGCGCGCGGCTTCGAACGCTCCGGATCCTCGCCGCCCTCGCCACTATCGGAGCGGGCGCCGATGCGGTTCATCGCAATGGACAGCGTCTCATGCGCCTCTGGCCCCAGCGCGCCCAAGGAAATGCCCGGCGCGATCAGGCGCTGGCGGATCTCGGTGATGCTCTCCACCTCCTCCACCGGCACCGGGGTCAGCCCATCCTCGCGGAAATCGAGCAAGTCGCGCAAAGCGACCGGCGGCAGGCGGCGCACACCCTCGGAGTAGCGGCGGAACATGGTGTAGCTATCGGTCGCGACGGCCGTTTGGAGCAGATGGATGAGCCCGCCATCGAAGGCATGCGACTCACCGCCGCGCCGCATCTTGTAGACGCCACCGACAGGAAGCGTGACGACATTCGGCGACCAGGCGACCTTGTGCAGCTCCAGCACCTTGCGCGCTATGCCAGGGAGACCAATGCCGGAGATGCGCGATTGCATGCCGGGGAAAAACTCGCCGACCAGCGCACGGCTGAGGCCGATCGCCTCGAAACTATAGCCGCCGCGATAGGAGGAGATCACGCTGATCCCCATCTTCGCCATGATCTTCAGCAGCCCTTTATCGACTGCCTTGCGATAACGCCCCACCGCCGTTTTCAGCGGCATGTCGCCGAACAGCCCGCGGCGATGCCGATCCGCGATCGACTCCTGCGCGAGATACGGATTGACCGTGGTGGCACCTACACCCACCAGAACAGCGGCGTAATGCACATCCATGCACTCGGCCGAGCGGATATTAAGGCTCGTGAAAGTCCGCAGGCTCTGGCGCACGAGGTAGGTATGCACGGCGCCTGTCGCCAGAATCATCGGAATCGGCGCGCGGTCCGGCCCGACATGCTCGTCGGTTAGAATGATGTGGGTGGCGCCGGAGCGCACACCCTCCTCCGCCTCGCGCCGGATGCGATCGATCGCGGCACGCAAGCCGGTCTCGCCCTCAGCCGCCGCGAATGTCGCATCGACCTCGACGACGCTGGCCCCCAGCTTCGCCCGCAATGCGATGAATTCGGCGGTCGATAGCATCGGGCTATTGAGTTGGAGGATGTCGAACTGATGCTCGTCCTCGTCCAGCACATTGCCGAGATTGCCGAGCCGGGTTTTCAGCGACATCACCCGCGCCTCGCGCAGGCTGTCGATTGGCGGGTTGGTGACCTGGCTGAAAGTCTGCCGGAAGTAGCAATGCAGCCCGCGATAGCGATCCGACAGCACAGCGACCGGCGTATCGTCGCCCATGCTGCCGGTGGCCTCGTTGGCGTCGAGCACCATGGGGTGCAGGATGCTCTCCAGCTCCTCCAGCGTGGCCCCGATCGCGAGCTGGCGACGGCGCAGATCCTCGGAGGAAAGCAGCACAGGCTCCGGCGCGTCGGTCTTGATGAGGTCGTCGATGCCGACGATGCGCTTCGCCCATTCACCAAAAGGCGCGCGGGCGGCGAGCGAATCCATGATCGCGCCATTGTCGTAAAGGCGCGGATGGTCGAGGTCGACCGCGATCATCTGGCCGGGACCGACGCGGCCCTTCTCGACGATTTCCGCCTCATTGAACTTCACCATGCCAGTTTCGGAACCGACCACCAGCAACTGGTTCTCGGTCACCGCGTAGCGCAGCGGCCGCAGCCCGTTGCGGTCGAGACCCGCGATCACCCAGCGGCCATCGGTCGCGGTGATGGCGGCGGGACCGTCCCACGGCTCCATCACGGCGTTGCAGTATTCGATCATCTCGCGATGCGCCGCCGGCATTGCCGAAGTCGCGCCAATCGAAGGCGGGATCATCATGGCTTTCACCATCGGCGCCTCCCGCCCGGCCCGCACCAGCAGCTCGAAAACATTGTCGAGCGAGGCGGTGTCGGAGCCGCCGGCCTGCACCACCGGCTTGATATCCTCCATGAAGGAATCGAGCAGGGTGGAGGAGAGCCGAGTCTCGTGGCTCTTCATCCAGTTGATATTGCCGATGACCGTGTTGATCTCACCGTTATGGGCAAGCGCACGGAACGGCTGCGCCAGCTTCCAGGTCGGGAAGGTGTTGGTGGAATAGCGCTGGTGATAGATCGCGAAGCGCGACACGAAGCGCGGGTCGAGCAAATCCGGATAGAACTCGGTCAGGCTCTCGGCCAGGAACATGCCCTTGTAGATGATCGAGCGGCAGGACAGAGAACAGAAATACAGGTCCGGGATCTGCGCCGCGATCGCCTCGCGCTCGATGCGGCGGCGGATCACATAGAGGTCACGCTCGAATTCGGCCTCTGGCACGCCGCGCGCGTTCCACAGCATGATCTGCTCGATCTCGGGCCGTGTCGCATTGGCTTTCTCGCCGATGCAGGCGACGTTGATCGGCACCTGACGCCAGCCATAGATAAGATAGCCGCGATTGAGGATCTCGGTTTCCACGATCTGCCGGCAGCGTTCCTGCGCGCCGAGATCCGTCTTGGGCATGAAGACCTGACCGACCGCGATGCTGCCGGGGCGCAGCTTCGCGCCGCCGCGTTCGACAGCCGCCGCGAAGAAGTCTTGCGGGATCTCGATATGGATGCCGGCACCGTCACCGGTTTTGCCATCCGCATCGACCGCGCCGCGATGCCACACGGCCTTCAACGCATCGATGCCAGCCTGCACGACATCGCGCCGGCGCTTGCCATCCAGCGCCGCGATCATCCCGACGCCGCAGGCATCATGCTCCTGCGTAGCGTCATAGGTATCGGCAAGCGTGGTCGTGTTGCGCGCCCAGGCGTCGAGGAATTCGGCGGCGGTTTCCTGCATCTCGGTCATGTCACGCTCCTCGTTCTCGTACTGATTGGGGTAATCGGAATGCTCCCCAATCCATCCGTCATGCTCGGCGAAGGCCGAGCATCCACGCCTTACCTTTGTGTCGCAGGCAAGAAAGGCGTGGATGGCATGCCTTCGCATGCCATGACGCCAGATCGTTACTGAATGCTTAGCCCTTGAGCCTTCAGCTTCGCCTCGTCCTGCTGCAACACCTCGGCCCCGGCCTGCTGCACCCAAGCACGGCCGGTTGCGATCATCTGCTGCGTCAACGCGGGCGTCAGCGATTCCAGCTTCTGTCCTGCCGGCGTCTGGTAGAAAGCGAGAATCTGCTGCAACTCCTCAAGCGTGAATTGCTGCGCGTAGATCGTCGCGACGCTCGCCAGGAAGCGCGGCTCGCGGGCCTGCAAGTCGGGCACCACGATCTGGTCGACGATCGCGCCCACCTGATCCTCGGGCTTCTTGTTGCGCTGTGCGATGCTCTGCACGATGACGAGGCGAACGCCCTGCATCGCCGCATTGGCGACCTGGTTGATTCCCATCGCCTGCACGACCTGGCTCGCGACCTGCAGACTATCGGCCGAGGGCGTGGTCTGCGCCACCGCACTCACGCCGCCGACCAGCACCATCGCGCTCGCCAGAAGCAAGCCGCGCGGGAAACCGAGGCGCATCATGCCGCCACCGCCGTCGTGCAGGCGCTCTTGCGGATGAAGTCATGCACCTGCGCCGCCGCGTCCCGCCCATCCTTGATCGCCCAAACGACCAGGCTGGCGCCGCGCACGATGTCGCCCACAGCAAACACGCCGGGCAGGCTGGTCATGAAGCTGCGGTGGTTCACCTTCAGCGTGCCCCAGCGGCTGATCTCCAGCCCCGGCTCGCCGAACATGCGCGGCATATCCTCGGGATCGAAGCCGAGCGCCTTGATGACGAGATCGGCCTCGACATTGAAGTGGCTGCCCGGCAGCGGGCTGACCGACTGCCGGCCGGACAGATCGGGGAGGCCGAGATGCATCCGCACGGCGCGCACGCCCTCAACCTCGTGGTCGCCCGTAAAGGCCTCGGGCGCGGAGAGCCACAGGAACTCGACGCCCTCATCCTCGGCGTTCTTAACCTCGCGCATTGAGCCCGGCATATTCGCCTTGTCTCGGCGATAGAGACACTTCACCGAAACGGCGCCCTGCCGCACAGCCGTCCGCACGCAATCCATCGCGGTGTCGCCACCGCCGATGACAACCACGCGCTTGCCCTCGGCATTGAGCAGGCCGGAATCAAACTCGGGCACCACATCATCCAGCCCGCGACGGTTCGAGGCGGTGAGGTAGTCGAGCGCCGGAACGATGCCGCCAAGCCCGGCACCCGGCCCGCCGATGTCGCGCGCCTTGTAGACGCCCGTCGCGACGATCACCGCCGCGTGACGCTCGCGCAGCTCCGCCATCGAAATCCCGCCGACGCCGATTGCCGCGCCGAGATGAAACTGGACGCCGCTCTCCTCCAGATGCTTCCAGCGGCGAAGCACGACGTCCTTCTCGAGCTTGAATCCCGGAATGCCATAGATCATGAGGCCGCCGACGCGGTCGTAGCGATCATAGACATGCGCCTGATAACCATGCTGGCGCAGCATCTCCGCCGCCGCCAAACCGCCCGGCCCCGCGCCAATAATACCGATGCTCTCCGGCCGCTCCATGATGGGCCGTACCGGCTTCACCCAACCCTGCTCGAAGGCGGTGTCGGTGATGTAGCGCTCCACGGCGCCGATGGTGACACTCTCGAAGCCTTTCTCGATGACGCAATTGCCCTCGCAAAGCCGGTCCTGCGGGCAGATGCGACCGCAGATTTCGGGGAAGGTATTGGTCGCCGAGGAAACTTCGTAAGCTTCCTCCAGTCGGCCCTCGGCGGTCAGCTTCAGCCAGTCGGGGATGTTGTTCCCGAGCGGGCAATGGATCGAGCAAAAGGGAATGCCGCATTGGCTGCAGCGGCTGGACTGGTCTGCCGCGCGGGCCGGATCGAAGCGGCGATAGATCTCGTCGAAATCCTCACGGCGGATGGCGACCGGGCGCTTGTCAGGTGATTGTTGCGGCAGGTGGACGAATTGCAGCATGCGCTCAGCCATGGCGTACCTCCACCGCGGACCCCGCAGGTCCACCCCATCCCGATCAGCTTTTAGACGCCTCCCAAACTAAAAGTCACTATTCGTGACCCATTTTCGACGCATATCACGGTTTCGTGAAATGATGTGCGTAAAAGCCGCCTGATTTAGGTCCGATATGGACCCATTAGAGATCCGCGTGCTTGATCGTGCGATCCACGGGGTCATAGGCGCGGCCGCCCTGGCGATAGCGGGCCAAATAGGTCGGCACTACCAGCTCCATCGGCTTCGGTATGATACCCAGCGCCTCCAGCCCGGGCAGTTCGCCGCTCGCGACGTTATCCTGGCCCAGCATTTCGAGCTGGTCGGTGGTCAGCAGCCGGCCCGGCAGGCGTTCGAGGATCCGCGCCTCGAACCGCGCGAGCTTCGGCGACACCTCGAACAAGGGCCGGTGACGTTGCGTCACGCTGAGGATATAGCGCAGCACCTCGCGGAAGGTGAGGACTGTGGGTCCGCCAAGTTCATACAGGCCCGGCGCCGTTGGCGACAGTTCCAGCGCGGCGATGATCGCCTCCGCCACGTCGCCGACATAGACCGGCTGGAAGCGGGTATCGCCGGAGATCACCGGCATAATTGGCGAGAGTCTCGCGAGGCCGGCGAAGCGGTTGAAGAACGCGTCCTCGGGACCGAAGACGATCGAGGGCCGCAGGATGACGACCTCCGGGAAGGCCGCGGCCACCGTGATCTCGCCACGGGCTTTGCTCCGGGCATAGCCGCTGCGGCTATCGGCGGCGGCACCGATCGCCGAAATATGCACCAGCCTCGGCACGCCAGCTGTAAAGCAGCGTTCGGCGATGAGACGCGGACCGCTCGTATGAACGCGCTCGAAATCGCCCTTGCGACGCTCTGCCAGGATGCCCGCCAGATTGACGACGAGGTCGGCGCCCATGACGGCCCGATCGATCCCGGCCGAATTGCCCGGCGAAATATGCAGCGGCACAATTTGTCCGACTGCGCCCATAGGCTTGAGCTGGCCCGCCCGCTCGACGTCGCGGGTCGCCAGCCGGATCCTGTAGCCTTGCCTCGCTAGACGCTGGATGAGATGGCGGCCGATGAATCCGGTGCCACCGAAGATCGTCGCTATTTTGCGCGTGTCGCCGGCCATGAGGACCCCCATCCGTCTTCTTAATCCATGCTTAGGCAGAGCCGGGCCTGCCCTCAAGGGCACGTCTTGGTTGACGCCCGCACAGCCGCAGGATACATGCCCCGCCCACCGCAGCTTGCCCAGGTGGCGGAATTGGTAGACGCGCAGGTTTCAGGTACCTGTGGCCGTAAAGGTCGTGGAAGTTCGAGTCTTCTCCTGGGCACCAGCAGCTCCCGACCCTCCGATCGCTGGCGGATAGGTTCGCTCCGGCGTGGTGGCCGGTCAGGCCGTGGCAGGCTCGGACAAGCTTCCCAGTGGAGTTTTGTTCTTCGGCGGCTGGCCGAGACAGGCCGGCCTGAGCATCTTCGCGAAAACCAGCCATAGCGCCAGGGATAGCAGCGCGAACGACCCCAGGATCGTGAAGGTCACGCTATATCCTAGACCCTGCGCGATCCAGCCGCCCAACATCGGGCTGAGGGACGCGCCGATCCCCTGCACGGTCATCACCGCGCCCTGCCCGACATTCACCCGGCCCGTACCGTTCAGCACTCGCGCCACCATGCCGGGAACCGCGACGCTTTGCAGCCCCGCGCCGATGCCGTCCAGCGCCTGCACGGGATAGACGCCCCAGGGCACCAGAAGCTGCGAGGCGAGCAGCCCGCGGATCGGCAGCGCGATGAAGGTGATCAACATGATCCACCAGTAGCCCTGGCGCTGCGCCATCCGCGTCGCCACGATCGAGGCGACGATCATCACCGCCTGTGCGACCACGATGGTCTCGGCCACGAAGACCGTCGGATTGCCCTTGTGCGTTCCCGTCACCGCCAGCCCGTATAGCGGCAGCATCGCGCCATTGCCGAGATGGAAGCAGCCCAAGGCCGCCGCCAGAATCAGCAGCGGCTTGTTCCGTAGCAGCACGGTAAATCCGCTGACCTTCTTGCCCTCCTCAGCCTCATCATTGACTCCACGCGCCGCCGCATTGTCGATCGCATCGCGCGGTATTAACGCTACGGAGGCGATTGAGAGCACCGCGAAGACAACTGCTAGCCAGAAGATCGCCGAATAGCCAAACCGCCAGCCGAGATAGCCGGAGAGGCCGGCACCAATCATATTGCCGGCATGGTTGAACGCCTGGTTGCGGCCATTCTGCCGCGGGAACCCAGCCTGGCGCACAATGCCCAGAGTCATGCCAGCGACGGCAGGACCGATTGCCGCCCCCGCGATCGCAGTCGCCACCTGCGACAAGGCGATGATCCAGAAATTCTGTGACAACAGAACCAGCAGCGAGGCAATCACCGCGCAGGCGCCCGGGATCGCCACATAGGCGCGCTTGCGCGAAGTCGCATCCACCAGCGCGCCGAAGGGCACCGTCATCAGCATGCCCGCGACGCCGCCGAGCGTCATCACCGTGCCGATCATCCCGCTCTTCCACTGATGGGCGAGCAGGAAAACGCCGAGGAACGGTCCGATGCCCGACTGCATGTCGGCCATAAAGAAGTTCAGCGCTTCAAGCGGGGCCGTCACACGACGGGAAACGGCATTTGACTCAGGCATTCGGCCTCCATCCGGACCACCGTTTTCAGATGGAGGCTTTCGCCAAACTACCAAGCGAAGGCTCGCGTTTCCGTGATTTCGAATCGCTAGCCCGCACCCATCCGCCGCAACACGCCATTGCCGCGAATATAGTGATGAGAAAGCGCCGCGAGCGCGTGCATCCCCGCCAGACCGATGATGCTCCAGGCGACATAGTCGTGCAGATGAATGACTGTCGTGCGGGTCGCGCGATCCAGTGACAACAGCGGAGAAATCGGGACAAGCCAGAAGATCTTCAACACCCGGCCGCTCCCCGCAAAAAGCAGGCCAGCGCGATCTGCACCGTCAGCAGCGCGTAAAGCAGCAGATGCATCATCGTCGCCGTCAGATGCTCAGGCCGCGACAGAAAACGCGGCAGGCGTCGGCCATGGCTGAGACGCCAAGCCAGACGAGCGACAAAAATCATTGTGAGAAGCACGCCCAGTGAAATATGGAGCGACTGCATGCCGCGTCGCAGCGGCGTGCCATGCGGGACGAAACCCCAAATCTCAGCAAGCGCGAAAAGCGAAATTACCAGGGCAGCGGTCGCCCAATGCAGCGCGACCGTAAAGCCATCATACCGAACGGCCGGAGCTGTATACGGGCCAGAGGGCGGTCGAGGAATCGCAGTCGCGCTCATGACCCAATCCTGTTGATGCGGGGGAATGAAGCCGGCGCGTGCTACGCGGGCGTGTTGGCCAACCGTCGCGCGATCGATTGAGCGAAGGTAGAAAGCTGCTCCTTGGGCTGGCGGCCAATCAGCATGAAGGCATGCCCGGCAAAAGACCAATAGGCGACGTTCAGCCCCCGCCGCCGCTCGGTATCCACAGGGGCGCCCGGAAGAGACGATTGCATGATGCACAGCGCCGTCGGGCCGTATCTCGCATCGAGATACAGGATCTGCCCCAACGCCTTGCCGTCATATTGCAGAAGCTGCGCTTGTTTCAACGCGATGCCGGGAAGTGCGATCGCCTCCGGCCGCAGGTCGGGCAGCGCTATCCCGGACTCCACTACCCCTAGCTCCTGAGCGCGCTCAGCCGCGTCGTCCGTCATCACCGCGAGCGTCTGCGGCGTGTAAAGCTTCAGGTATTCCGCAACCGCCGTGCGCCAGTGGGCATTTCCCTCGGCGCCCATGAATCCGCCGACGACACGATCTCCCAAAGCCCCGACTGCAAGAAGCGCCACACTCGCCGCGATCAATCCGCGACGGCTCCGATGCGAGCGAGAGGAAACCGCGACCTTTGCGGCCGTCACCCTCGCCAACATCGCATCGAGGCTGGCCGCGGGCGCGGCGTCCAGCAGCGGCGCGAAGGCCTCCTCATAGGCAAAGTTGCTGCGCGACAGAAAATCGTAATGCGCGGACAGCGCCGGATCGGCGGCCAGCCTCTTCTCCAGCCGCTCCCGGTCCTCCGCATTCAGCTCACCATCGAGATAGGCCACCAGCCGGGCGTCGTCCGACTGGCCGATGTCCTCATCGCGGCTCATCGCGCATCGTCCTTAAGCGCCAGCTTCCCGCGCGCGGTGGCAAGACGGCTCATGACCGTTCCGATGGGGATCTCCAATATCTCTGCCACCTCGCGGTAGCTCATGCCTTCGACATAGGCGAGGAATACCGTCGAGCGCTGAGCCTCGGGTAGCGCTTCGACCCGCCGCAGCACCTCATTGGCCATCACCTGATTCTCGGCCGCCGCGAGCCCATCGGTGACCAGCGCGGTCTCGGCATCCACGAAACCTTGACCCATGCGGATGCGGCGCGAGCGCACGTCGTTGAGCCAGATCGAATGCAGGATGGAAAAAAGCCAGCGGTCCAGCCGCGTCCCCGGCTCGTACTGGCCGGCACGTTCCAGCGCACGGACGCAGGTGGCTTGGACGAGATCCTCCGCCACGTCAGAATTGGCCGACAAAACCATGCCGTAGCGCCAGAGCCGCCGCAGATGCGTGCTCAGCCCCGCTTGAACCTCGTTTTTCATTCCGCCTATCGGCCTAGGCGCTGGCGATCGCATAGGGACATCCGCGTTAGTTAGCGGCCTAACGATACCACGGCGCGCGCCCTGTCGCGTCTGTTTGTCGAACGGGACACGACTATCGGGCGACCACTTGGCTATCGACATGCGATAGCTCTTTCCATGGCCGTCCGCTCCTCCGGCGCTAACCGATGCAGCTGCAAACGAATTCGGAACGAAACCCAGGCGGCGACCCGTCGATCCTGACCATTGCCTTGTCCGGAAAGAAAGCTGAAAGCTTGGGGCCCATCTTGGTGTTTTCCTGATCCGTGCGGCTCACCACAGGAGAACACGCGGGCACGCGCTTTATTCAGCCTCAGGTTGCGGCAACTTGGTCGGCCATTTCGGCGCGGCGCTGGCCGAGCGGCTTTTCCGGCCCCTCGGTGGTATCGCGCGCGGTCTGATGCTCCATCTCGGCGTTCAACTCGGCGCCGATCAGAACGACGGTGGCGGATAGCCACATCCAGGTCATGAAGCCAATCACCGCGCCGAGCGAGCCGTAGGTTTTGTTGTAGCTCCCGAAATGTGAAACATAGAAGGAGAAGGCGAGCGAAACGATCAGCCAAAGGATCGCCGCGGCCACGCTGCCCCAGCTCACCCAGCGCCAGCGTGCTTTCGCCCGGCTAGGGCCGTATCGATACCCCAAAGCGAGGAAAACACTGATCGCCACGATGAGTACCGGCCAGCGACCGAATTCGAGCAACAGCGCTGTGGCTCCGCCTAACCCGACGAATTTTAGCACTGCCGGCAATACCACGATCCCGGCAAGCGCGAGGATCAAGAACAGGATCGTGCCCAGCGTGAAGGCCAGCGAAATCAGGGTCCGCCGGATATAGCTGCGCTTCTCGCGCTCGCCATAAACAACGTTTAGGGCATCGAACAGCGCCTTCATCCCGGCATTGGCACTCCAGAGCGAGGTCAACAGCCCAATGATGACGCCAATGCCAAGCGCCTTGCTGGGGCTCGATGCCAGGGATTTGAGCTGATCGGTGATGATCGACATCCCGCCGCCAGGCATTACGCCGGACAGCGAGGTCACCTCGGTCGATAGCGTCCTGGGATCGGCAATCAGCCCATATAGCGAAACCAAGGCGGCAAGCGCGGGGAAGAGCGCGAGTAGCGCATAAAAGGTCACGCTCGCGGCTTCGGCCAGCACGGAATCCTCGCCGATTTCGCTGAAGACACGCTTGAGAATCTGGATCCAGCCACGCGGCGGCAATTCGGAGGGAACCTTCGCGCCCCGACCCGTCTCACCGCGCGACCCGCCAGGTTCCATCGTCACACCCCGAGAGCCCGTGCTTCCATCGGCGGTCACGGACCATCGACCCCCCTGCCGATCGCCGCCACCGGCCTTGTCGAGCCACAGCCCGAATAGCGCGAGGCCGGTGACGAAGCCGATGTTTCGCGTGAGGTTGGATGCCAATAGATGCTCCCCGGCCGAATGCCGGGCAAGACGCCGGCGAGACGGCTAGGGACTTGTGCCGAGGCTCTCGCCCGACAAGGCCGAACGGAGCCGCGAGCGTGTCACACGCTGGTCACGTCCCCTTGTGGTCGATCGGCGTGATGGTGTGTCGGTCGCTTGCACGGCGCGGTATTGCGAAGCCGCCACGCGAGACAAGATGAGAACTCCAAGAGACCGCCAGGACCGCGCCGGTCCCGGCATCCAACAGGAGGCATCCCATGAGCGATCAGACGACGGAAGGCACCATCAACGACCTTAAGGGCAAGGTGAAGGACGCAGCTGGTGGCCTAACCGGCGACGCAGCGACCCAGGCCGAAGGGAAGGCCGATCAGGTCATCGGCAAGGCACAGGGCGCCATGGGCGACGCCGCGGAGAAAGTTTCTGGCGCCGCGAGTTCCGCCGCTGACTACGCCTCGGATCTCGCCAGCCGCGCGGGCAGCAAGCTCCACGGAACAGCGCAAACCGTGAAGGAAGGCGCCGCATCGGCCGGCGGCCGCATTTATGAAGCGGGCGCGCAGGCTGGCGACTATGTCGGCTACGCCGTGGAACGCCAGCCGCTGCTTTCGCTGCTAGGCGCAGCCGCGGTGGGCTACTTCATCGGCTATCTGGTGCATTCATCCTCAAGCCCCTTCGCGCCCCGCCGCTCGTTCCGCGACCGCTGGCTCTAGCCTTTCAGCTCGGCTGGGGTTGCCATTGGCCGAACTGCGCGACGCGGCGTGCGGGGCGAATGGCGACCAAGCCGGGTCGTTAGCCGATCCGTTTGCGGAGCGAGCGTAGGCGTCCGGTGGCATAGTCCACCGGCGTTGGCCCGAGGGGATAGTCACCCCGGCCAGCCTCAAGCGCGCTCTGAATGACATCGATCGCCGCAAGCGCCTCCTGCCTTGTGAGCGCGCCCTTGGTAATCATCGCCAGAAGTGCCGCTTCAGCCACAGCACCCGCATAAAGTGCATTTCCGAGCGCGATATGCCCGGATGCATCGAATTTCGACATCACAATACTCTGGTTTTCTCCGAAACTGAGAATGGCATAGGATCTTGACCACGGCTCTTCGTCTTTTGTGACGCAATCTTGATGTCCAAACGTAAGCCCTGGCCTTTGCGCTGATCACCCCGCCTTCGTTTCGGGGGTGATTCGTGCAATTTCGGACATTTCGGACTGGATCATCCCCGGAGTGCGGAATCGGCCACCACGATGAGATGCGGATGGCCGATCAGCGCCGTCACTGGCCAAGCCGGGTCCGGACGGCCGGCGCGTAGCATCGCCAGGGCCTCGGCTTTCGCCACACCTGTCACCAGCAGCAGCACGCGGCGAGCCTTCCGCAGCATGCCGATACCCATGGTCAAGCCATCGCGGGGCACCGTGAAGCCATCCTCGAAATACGCCTGATTGGCGATCCGCGTGGCCTCGGTCAGGGGCACGCGGTGGGTGCCTTGGTTCCAGTCGGCGCCCGGCTCGTTGAAGGCGATGTGGCCGTTGCCCCCAAGACCCAGGATGGCGAGGTCGAGCCCGCCCTGGGCCGCAACCGCCGCATCATGCGCCGCCGCTTCGCCCTCGAGGTCGGGCGCATCACCACGCAAGAGCCGCACCCGTGCGGGGTCGATCGCCGCACGGTCGAGGAAATGCCGATGAAGGAAAGCCGCGAAGCTATGCGAGTCGGCCTGCGGCAACCCGGCATATTCGTCCAGATTGAAGAAATGCGCGCGGTTGAGCTGCACCTCTCCTGTCGCGGCGCGCTCCACCCAACGGTCATACAGGCCGATCGGTGTTGAACCGGTAGGCAAGGCTATGGCCGCTTCAGGCATATCGTCGATGACGGCGGCAGCATGGGCCGCACCGCGCTCGGCGAATTCCTCGGGGCTATCAGTCCATTCAAACAGCATCTGTCATCCTCATCTGGCGGCGGCAACTTAGGCCGCCGCGCCGGTCAAGGCGAGGCGTCGGGAGTAACAAGCGCATGCTCGATCAGGGAATCTCATTGCGTCGTGCCGATGACAGCGCCGCGGCAACGCGACGATCTGGAACCAACCACATCAAAGCGACCGCCGCGTAAATCAGGTAGGCAAGCGCGGGCAGCACGAACGACATCACGATGCCGCTCAGGTATAGGATCGGCGAGACTTTCCCTTTGACGTCTCGCCCAAGCGCCTGACGCAGCGGCGATTCCTCAGCTTGCGAACGGATGATTGCCGCTTGCATGATATACCAGGCTGTTGCGCAAGCCAGTAGCGAAGCACCGTAGACCGCCGTCGGGACAGCGGCCAATTCATGTTCCCCAAGCCAGGCCGTGGTGAAGGGCACCAGTGACAGCCAAAACAGGAAGTTGAGGTTCGCCCAAAGCATCGCGCCATCGACCTCGGGCGCAAGTTTGAAGAAGTGGTGATGGTTGTTCCAGTAAATCGCCACGTAAATGAATGACAATACGTAGCTCACGAACACAGGCCATAATTCCGCGAGCGCACGTAAGTCGGTGCCTTGGGGCGCTTTCATCTCAAGCACCATGATCGTGATGATGACTGCGACGACTCCGTCGGTCAGCGCCGTCAGCCGTTCAGAACCCATCTCTCATCCGCCCCGACGTATGGCCCAGGTATCGTCTCAGTCGTCGTCATCGCCGGCGGCGAAGACTTCCACGTTCAAGGGCAGAACATGACCGAGCCAGGCGGCATGGGTCGTGTGGTCCGTGAGATCGTCGCCGGTCTCCGGATGCAGCAGCACGTCGAGCCCCTCGCGATTGAGCATGAGCCACGGCGCCAGGCTCGGAAAGAGCGAGACGGGGAAAGCGATCTGATACATCGCCTCGGTATGCGGCCCGACCGGCTTGGCATGCCAACGACCGAGACGCGCCTCAGGGAACAGCGTACCGACCGACTCCCGCAGCCGCGCCGCGGCGTCCTCGGTGACGCCCGGCTGGTAGTAGATGTGCGCGTGATACTCCGTGATCTGCGAGGGATCGGCCATGGCGAGCTCCTTTGGGTGCTTCGCCCGTAGCTTAGCGGCACGTTTCAGCGCCGGACAGCCGCCATCGCGATGGTCGTCGGCGCTGCGGGCCGGTCGGACCGAGCCGCCGCGGCCTCCGCCAGAATGGCGCGGCGGGTGGCCGACTGGGCCGCGAGGCTGTGCTGTCCGAGCAGCGACGCCCGTCCGGCTTTCGCCAGTTCGAGCCTACGGGCGGGTTGCCGGATGAGCTTTGAAAGCGCGTGGAACCAGGCCGCCTCGTCGGCTGCCAGCAAGGTGCCCGGCAAAGCGGTGCCATCTGCCGCCTGGTAGGCCGGCATGTCGGAGGCGACGGTTGCAAGGCCCAGGGCTCCGTAGTCCAGCAGCTTTATCGACGATTTGCAGCGGTTAAAGTCATTGTCGGCGAGCGGTGCTATTCCGATTGCCCAAGGCCGCTGCGACTGCTGCGCCGTCAGCCAGGCGACGAAAGCCGGGTAGGAAAGCCCGGCCCGGTGCGGCACCTCCGCCCGCTTGACGAAGGGCGGCAGATCGACCGCACCGACGATGCCGACGAGTTCGATGGAGATTTGCTCCGCGAAGGTCGCCTTCAGCCGCCCGAGGGCGGGCAAGATGAGGCCGAGATCCGCGCCATGCGTCGCCGTTCCCATGTAGAGAATGCGCGTGACGCGGCCGGTGACGCCCGCCGCCGCGAAACTCGGGCCGCCCTCCGCATGCTCGGGCGACGGCGCTGTGGACCATAGCCGCTCGTCGAGCCCGTTCGGCACGATGACAAGGGCGCCGGGCCGCGCCACCTGAGCCAGCCGGGACGCGAGTTCTGACGTCGAAACTTGCACTCCGTCGGCGCCCCTCACCAGCGTCTCAACCACCAAGGCCTTCGGTGCCAGGCGATTGATTTCGCTGTGTTCCAGCGGCAAGTTCAGCAGGTCGTCGTCGAGATCGAAGAGAAGTTTTCCGCCACTTTCCCGCACGTGCGCGATCAAAGACTTGGCGGCCCGGGGATCCGGCACGGCATAGCGCTGCGTCACGATGAGGTCGGCGGTCAGGCCCAGCGCCTCGTCGGCGGTCGCCAGCGTGATGTCGATGCCCTCCCCGGCTTGCGGATGGGCGAGCGGCAATAGCGTGCGGATATAGGTGCAGGGGCTGAGGAGATCGCCTTCGTCCAGCCGCTCCGGCACCAGGATGACGGCGGTGCGTCCGGGTCGCCGTAAATCCTGCACCCCGGGCCTCGACCCACGCCGTCGCGGCTGGCTTGGCTGGGTCTTGAAAGGTAACAAATAAGAGGCCGGATAAAACTGAGCCACCTGAGGCACGGGCGGGATCGTGGGCGCGGTCCGCGACTTCGCAGCTGTGAAGAGGCCTGCGCTCCATTCCTCCGCGTTTGCGCCAGGATGCAGAAGCAGGGCCTCTGGATAGGTTGCGAGCCGCTCTCGGAAGGCGCCGAGATCTGTCGCCACGATTGGCCGGCCTGAGGCGATGGCCGCCGTCAAAGTGAGGCTCCAGGTCTCGGGCCAGGGCGCGGGAAACCAGATCACCTGCGGATCAAGCCGCGCGATCAGAGCGGGGAGCGCCTTTGGCCTGTAACGGCCGGTCTCCGCGATGAGGTGGGCGAAGTGCCTGGCCAGAGGCCGCTCGGCCTCGCCTATGAGGGTGATCGCCAGGCTGCCGGGCGGTGACCGCTCCGCCACTTCCATGACGAGCGGAGCGCCCTTGTGGTCGGCGAGCATGCCGAGAATTGCGACTCTCACCGGTGCCTCCGGCCGAGAGGATACCGACGCTGTCTGGCGCGCCGCCGGAACCGGCGCCAACTCCAAGGGTGCGATTACCGCGCGGTCCGCGAGGCCGTAGCGATCGAGGCGGCGCCGCGTGTCCTCCGTGCCGCAGAAGACGCGGTCCGCGAGACGGAACAACCAGGCGGTTTCGGAACGCCACGCCGAGATGTCATGCGCTTCGGTCGGCTCGCCCTGGTGGAGGCAGGCGTTGCAGACTTCCGGCCCCGGCTCCCCACAGTAGATAGCGTCCCGCCTCGGTAGCAGATTGACGCGCGGGCAGATCGCGAACCAGTCATGCACCGTCACGTCGAACGGCACAGCAAGCACGGCGATCATTCGCCGGAGGTTGAGGCCCAAACCGCGCCAATGGTGGACGTGCACCCGCGCTATCCCGACGTGCCGCAGCAGGCGAAAGATGGTTGCTTCGAGGTTTTTCGCGGGCAGGGTAATCTCAGGGTGGCCGACAGCGGCGGGTGCGCCGAGACGAAGACCTGGGCTTTCCAGGATGGAGCTGAGTAGCAGGATATTCGCCTGTCCGACGCAGGCTTCCGCCAGGTCGCGGATGTGTTGTCCGACCCCGCCGTCATGGGCGTGTTTGACCATCAGGATGGTAGGGAGACCGTTGGTGGCGAAGAATTGCAGCGTCGTTGCAAGGCGAAACGGGGCACCCTCGTCCAAGCGGATATGCACCGCAACGAGGGGGCGATAGCTCGGCCAGCGCCGGTCGAGCAGATCGGCGTTGCCCGAGAGTTCCGGCGCCCCGGCACCGAAACTCACGCTGCCGGCGTGATAGACAAAAATATCGCAGGCGAGGCGATGCTGCCACCCCGCCGCGGACGCCCGCATGCAATAGTCACTCTCCTCGCCATAGCCACGCCCGAAGGTGTCGGCATCGAAAAGGCCCAGCTCCGCATAAGCGTCGCCGCGCAGATAGAGGCAAAAACCGACTGTCGTGGGAACGCGGATTGACCGGCCCGCATTCGCCTTGCGACAGGCTGCATCGATGCTGGCGAGGCTCGCGCCGAATGGAATGGGGCCGCCATCGATCGCCGGATAGGAACAAATTGTCGCGTTGTTCGAAAATGGCGAAACCGTCGCGACATTAGGATGCGCATAGGCGTGTGCGGCGAGACGCTGCAACCAGCCGGACGGCACCTCGGTATCGCTGTTGAGCAGCACAACATCTCGCGCGCCGGCATGCTGTATGCCGCGATTGACGCTGGCAACGAAACCGAGATTGCGCTCGTTCTTGATCAGCGTGATCAGGCCGCGTGTGGCGAGGCGCCGCAGATAACGCGACAGGCGTGGTTCTGGCGAGGCATCATCGACCACCACGATGCGGAGTGCGGGATGGTCGGCATCGACTCCGGCGACACTTTGAGGGTCGCGCAGAAGGCTATGCAGGCAGCGGCGAGTGTCCTCAAAACCGCGAAAGACGGGGATGACGATATCGACGGCGAGATCACGCGGAGAGCGCGGCGGGGCAGTCTTGGCAGGCAAGCAGTTTTCAACGTCGAAGTGCCGCTCGGTCGGCAGTCCCAAAGCACGCCCGATCGCAAGGTGGAAAAGTAGGGGGTTGGGCGCCGACTCAGGTATTTGCGCAACGTAAAAGAGGGGATCGAAGCGTGGATGCGGTTGGCGCATCTCTTGGGCGCCGAAGCGCGCGTAATGCTGCAACGGGCTGAGACCCGCTTTCGCGACATCCGGATTATGCTGCAAATACCAGGAAGGGTTGAAATAAGGGCTAGGATCGCGAGCCTCGAAAGCACCCCAGCCCCGGTAGTGCTCGAGCGGATCAATACCATTGGTGCGGACATCTGGATAACGGTCGAGGTAATAAGCCGCATCGAATAACAACGCCTCGACGTCCTTGGTTTCGAGGTCCGCAAAGAGCGCGGCCGTGCCGGGGAATGCCTCGTCAGAGAGTGTCGCTCCGCGCTGCGTTTCCGAGCCTGTCCGCCGCTGTTCCGGCTGCTCTGTTCTGGCCCCGCCGGTACCCACCTTTATCTCCCAGCCTCCTCCTCCGCTTGATACTGTTGACGCGCGCAACGGATGTGCGATGGCCAGTTTAGAACACGTTTCTTGCGATTTCGCAACATACTGGATCGGCTGGCTAGCGTTGGTTTCAAAGCCTCATGCCGGTGTTCGTCAGTCGCTCGGATAACGCAGCCAAGACGGTCGGTCGCGCGTGCACGTTTCGGCTTGTACGGGCTATGCTTTACGAATTAGCGATGGCCAAATAACGTACCGACTTCTGGATCCACTTCTTTTCGGAAACGTTCCAACCAAAAACAGCTCTAATTACCTAAGAACCTAGCCCAGTACCCCGGCCGATGAGTTATCAGTATGGGGTAGTTCAGGTTTGGTTGTTGTCGTGATATGAACTAGCGGAACCCAAATCGGTGCCTGGATGCGCCATAGGCTTAGGAGGAAAGCATGTATATTCCGCCGTTCGACTCCCTTTTGAAGGCACTCGGAGCCACGCGGAAAGAGTTCAATCGCGTGGACCAGATCACCTTGCCTGTTCCATTGCTTAAAATCTTATTGCAGATGGCCAATGCCGCCTCGGACTTCAACGAGATCGGCTATCTCCGAGAGAATCCTGACATCGCGGCCGCCGTGAAGACAGGTGAGATCCAGAGTGCGAAGATGCACTACATCGGCTTCGGATATTTCGAGGGCCGGCTAGGTGCGATTCCTGAAGTGGATGCCCCTTGGTATCTCGAGAGCAATCCCGATGTTGCCGATGCGGTCGAACAGCAGAAGGTTGGTTCCGCCTCCGAGCATTTCAATGTTGTTGGTGCCGGCGAAGGCAGAAGCCCAAGCAAAAAATATGAGACCGTGGCCGCGCAATGGAAGAAGGTCCTGGTCAGGGACTAGAGCCTCGAAGCCGCGTCGCAACGCTTCGAAACGGGGTGACGCAGCGGATGGCAGAGAACGTCATGAAGCGGATCCGAAGTCGCCTCCGCATTCCGTCTTCTCCGCGAAATGGTCCCGCCAACTCGGCGACTTCGCTTCCGCCTTGTTCCAGGGAAAGTCCATGATCACTCCGAGGAGTGCCGCCGATCATAGCTCATAACCCAAATCCTCCATAATGGGCCTGACGATATCCAGAATTGGCTCGAGATGCTTGATATATCTGCGGTAGCGATAGACATATTTCTCGGACAGCGGCGCCCTGACCTGATTTGCGCCCGCTGAGTGTTCGTAATGCGAATTTTTCTGAAAATCCAAGAGGCCATCATGAAATGGTCGCCCCACGAAGGTCATCATGCCACGAACGATATCTGATTGCGCTGCGACGAATTGCTCATATCGCAAGGTAAGTAGACTGAGATCGAGCTCCTTTTTGTAGTGACCAACCAGATCGTGCAACAGAGCATAATGCCCGGCGATCGTTTCCAAACGGAGGGCGCAGTTCGCGCCGTGGCTCATCGTGCGGAAGTATACGGAGAGGATGACATCGAGCGGGTGGCGGACGATGTGGATGATGCGAGACGCTGGAAACAGAAGATGAATCAGCCCCAAATGGGTCTCGTTTAACGGCATCTTATCCACGAAGAAGCTCAAACCTTCCTTATATCCGAGCGCCTTCTTTGCCTCGTAGAGATAGTGGTCACGCATCGCCGAGAACATCTCCCGCTTGTCTCCGTGCAGGATTCGGAGCAAGGAAAACGGATACCGACCGAACCGACCGGACCTCTCGGTTAAGCCTGACAGCCGGTCGATGGTCGGTAGCTCTCCCGCCGCTGCGATGTCGGGGTCGAGTGATAGCGTCTGCTGGATAAGGGTCGTGCCGGATCGCGGAAAGCCGACTACGAAGATTGGCTGCGGCTCGTCCGCGCGTAACGACGCACGTGGCATCTGGCTTACACGGTCTCGCGTAAAGAATTCTTTCAAAGACGCGCAGCGTTGGCGATGAAACTCGGCCGTATAGGGTGGATGACTTAAAGTGCGCTGCCACTCCTTGGAGGCGGCGAAGCTTGCGAAGGCCGCATCATATTCGCCGCGCTTGTCGAGGATGAGACCTCTCGCTTGGCATGCCACACCGGCCGGCTCGATCTGGTCCAGTATCGCCAGTGCCTCGTCAGCACGTCCAGCTCCTTCAAGAACCGAAGCCCTCAGCAGCAGGGTCCGGTGATCGACGGGTCGCTGATCGGTCAGGGTGAGGATGCGGTCTATTAAACTCAGCGCCTCGTCGAGGTTCCCTTCGGCGTCCTCTATCCGGGCCAAGCCATAAAGCGTCATGATATTGCCGGGCTCGAGGATATCCGAGCGCGCATAGTGCTGGCGTGCCGCCGCCAGTTGGCCGGTCTTTCTGAGACCCCAAGCAAGATGGCGTAAATTGACGGCGCTCTCACCTTCGAGTTCGGTTGCTCGCCTGAAATGAAACAGGGCACTGGCAGGGTCGTTGAGTTCGATCATGACGACGCCAAGGGTGCGATGCGTCATGGGCTTGCCATGATTGAGAAGTAACGACGTCCTGACGAATCGTTCGGCGGCTCGGTATCGATTCTTCGCGAAAAGATGGCGGGAGATTTCACCGATTAGCTTTTCGTCGTCTTCAAAATCGTTGAACAGATAGTCCAGGAGAAGGTTTGGTAGTGCTGTCGTATGGTCCTGGATAGCCTTGTACGCGCTGAAGACTGTGTCGCCCGGCAGCGCAAGCGAGGCCACGAGGCTGCGGACGTCCTCGATTGTCGCCTCTGCCTTTAGAAAAAATAAAGCATTTTGTATCGAGGTCTTGTTCCCTTCAATGCGTGACATCCCTGACTTCCTGTCTCTGGTATAGTGGCATCTCCCTCTATCCTGTGGTTTATTGCTAAACGATGAAGTGATTTCTCCATATCGAATCGCGACGCTGTGACGTAAAGCCTGCGGGCAGATCGAAACAGATTCATTGCTGAATTTTCCTAGCATTCTGTCATTTTTGCGACGCCATGTTACTCATGGATTTTAGAAGAGTGCGGATTAACACGCGCTGCTATTGCTAGCACAGAACATATCACACAAACCTCGCTGCCCAAGAAAGATGCTAATTCGAAACCGTCTGGGCGCATCGTCCCGCTCCGCCTATGGTGCGCGAAAGCTCCCCGGATGAATGCGGCATATCATGCAGATTGCTCTGTCAGACTCGAACCACGCGCAGGCCCTGCTGAAATTGCGGTCTGTTATCGAAGATCCCTCGATCGCCACGATTCGCCGGGTAAGCGCCGGCTTTGTTCTGGGAGAAGCGCTCGACGCCGCGGGTCGATGTGATGAGGCCTTTCCTGTCTACCTTAGTGCGAACACGACGTTCTTAGAAATGAAGAGGAGCGCGGGGGAGGTCTTCGACGGTGCGCGGTTTCAGCGTTACGTCGACAACATGGCGCGATTCATCACGCGGGAGTCCATAGATGCGGCACAGCGCGGGCAGAGCCAGTCGACCGAGCCGCTCTTCGTTCTTGGCCTGCCGCGTTCGGGCACTTCGTTGGTCGAGCAGATCCTATCCAGCCATTCGGAAGTCTTCGGAGGTGGTGAAAGCGATGGCATCGGGGCGATAAGCCGCGAGCTTGCGCAGCGCTACGCGGCACGGTCGCACCCTTCGGAATGGAATGCCGACGATCTCAGGAGCGAGGCCGAATCCTACTTGGCGACGCAGCGCAGGCTGAGCGGCGGGGCCAGATGGATCACCGACAAGATGCCGGACAATGTGCTCAACCTCCATATCATCGCAATGCTGTTTCCGCGAGCGACGGTGATCCACGTCATCCGCGATGAGCGTGACGTGAGAATCTCCAATTTCTTTCGGTTCTATAGAGACGGGAACCTGTTTTCCTACCGTCTCGCGGACTGCACGCTTCGCGTCGAGGAAACGAGACGCCTCGCACGCCACTGGCGCGCCGTGCTGCCGATCAGGATCATCGAGGTTGCTTATGAGGATATCATTGCAGCCCCCGAGGACCGGATCCGAATCCTATTGAGCGAGCTGGATCTGCCCTGGCAGGACACATGTCTGCGATTTTTTGAGACGCCGCGCCGAACGCCTTCGCCAAACCCGAATCAGATTACACGAAGACTATATTTGAGTTCAGTCGGACGATGGAGAAACTACTCGACATCTCTTTAGCTCTAAGCATCCGATCTTATTCCGACAATTAACGTTATTAGAGAGTTCATAACATGGTTAACGTGTCTTCGGGTCAAATTCTTTCTAATTTCGTAACGGAACCCTCAAATCCCAACAATCCGACGTACATCTTTGCAGGAGGTACCGGCATAGACTGGTACCAGCAACCATCTGGGTCCTTTCAATACAACACCATTTACGACTTCGGCGTCCTGATAAGTAATACGGCCAACTACCGCACCGGCCTCATAGTTGAAAGCGGCGGCCTTCTATCGGCGTCTGTGGAAAATACCGCGGGCGTTACGGTCTCCTCGGGAGGCACAACTATTGGCATGACGCTCCAGGCAGTGGGCGGCAATGAAGTGGTGCTTGCGGGCGGCACCGCCAGTGCCACGCACATCAGCGCGACGGGGTACGAGGTAATCGAGAGCGGCGGAACCGGGCTGAACGCGATCGTGTCCTCAGGCGGCGCCGAGTATGTGTGGTTGGATGGCACCGTCAGCGCCACGATCGTTTCCTCGGGCGGCGTGGAATACGTCTCCGCGGGCGGCACCGCCAGCGCGACGCTGATCAGCTCGGGGGGGATCGAGGCAATCTCCCGCGGCACCGGGCTGAATGATGTCCTGTCCTCGGGCGGCACCGTGGCCGTGTTCGCGGGCGGCATCGCCAGTGCCACGCTGATCAGGGCGGGCGGTAACGAGATAATCTCCAACGGTGGTACCGGGCTAAATGATACTGTGTCCTCAGGTGGCACGGAGGCCGTGTTCGGCGGCACCGCAACTGCCACGCAGATCAACGCGAGCGGCCTCGAGATAACCTCTGCGGGCGGGCTCGGGCTGAGCGCGATGCTGTCCTCGGGCGGCACGGAGGTCGTGCTCGCGGGCGGCATCGCCAGCGCTACGCCGATCGTCTCGGGCAGCACCGAGATAATCTCCGGCGGCGGCACCGGGCTGCACGATATCCTGTTCTCGGGCGGCATACTAAGTCTCACTTCCGGTGCCCTCGAGAGTGCCGGCACGGTTCTCTCCGGCGCGGCCCTGACCCTCTCTAGCGGCGCCATGGCGAGCGGCGTCACGGCCCTCGCGGGTGGCTCAATCATGGTGTTGTCAGGCGGCATCGCCTCGAGAAGCATCGACAGCGGCGCGGTCCTGGTCAGTGCGGGTGGCTCCGACTTTGGCGGCACTGTCCTCTCGGGCGGTCAGGATGCCGTCCAGTTTGGAGGAACTGCTAGCGGCACGACGATCAGCGCAGGCGGCATCCAGACTGTATCGAAAGGCGGAACTTTGCTGAACCCGTTGCTCTCCTCGGGCGGCGTGCTGATCATTCAGTCCGGCGCGGTGGAAAGCGGCGCCACGGTGGCAAGTGGCGGCATCCTCTTTGTCTCTAGCGGTGCCACGGTGAACAAGGTCACGCTGCTGGCCGGTGGCTCGGAGGTGATCGAGGCCGGTGGCACCGCGAGCGGCAATAGCGACAGCGGGACGGTCATCGTGTCGTCAGGCGGCTTGGAGGTTGGCGGCACCGTTCTCAACGGCGGGCAAGAGGCGGTTCAGTCTGGCGGCGCGGCGAGTGCGACCACGATCAGTGCCGGCGGCACAGATACGATAGCGAGTGGTGCTACGCTGCAAAACCCGATGCTGTCATCGGGAGGTATGCTCAACATCCTCTCAGGCGGGGCGGGAAGCGGCGGGACGGTCACCGCCGGCGCGACATTGGTCGTGTCTTCGGGCGCGACCGTGAGCGCGATGACGGTGCTGGCCGGCGGTACAGTGTTGGTTTTGAATGGGGGGGCGGATCTCGGCGCGATCGACGTCGGCATGGTGGTCGTCAACAGCGGGGGAGTGGATAGCGGCGATTTCCTGAGCGGCGGCGGGCAGGTTCTGGTGTCCTCCGGCGGCACTGCGGTGTCGGTCACATTGAGCGCGGGTGGCACCGAGACGGTGCTTCTGGGCGGCAAGGGTCTAGGGCTGAACCTTTCCGCGGGCGGCTTGATCAACCTGTCCTCCGGCGCCTTGCAGAGCGGCAGCACCGTGCAGACCGGGGCGACGTACACCGTCACCAGTGGAGCGACCGCGCTCAATATGTTGGTCACGGCGAACGGGTCGGCGAATATTGATGGTTTCGCCAGCGGCGTGATGGAACAAGGGGGCGCCGGTATTCAGGTCTTTAGCGGAGGAACCCTCAACGGTTTCACGGTCGGCACGAGCGGGCTCAACACCGTAGAGAACTACCTCAATGTCCTGGCCGGCGGAACCGCAGAAAACGGGACCATCAATCCTAGTACGAATGTCAACAACGGCGATCAAATCAACCTCTATGGGACCATGTCCTCGGTGGTCGATGACGACAACATCTTCATGTACGGCGGCTCGGGCAGTCTCATTACAGTGGCCAGCGGCGGCTTTCTCAATACCAACGTCACCACTTATTCTCCGCGTATCCTCACCAGCACAACTATCACGAGCGGCGGGTCGGGCGAGTTTACCGTCGGTATCTATACGGACACGGTTGTCAGTGCCGGAGGGACCGTGACGGTCATCGACGGCGCCACGGCGATCGCGTCGGCGGGAACGAATGAGGGGCTGACAGTCTACAATGGCGGCACCGACCTCGTCTTGAAAGGTGGCGTCGATATCGCCACGACAGCCAGCGCTGGCGCCGTCTATGACATCAGTTCGGGCGGCACAGGCCTCGGCACGCTCATCAACGACACGATCGCCTTCGTCGACTCGGGCGGCTTCGAGAGTGGCGCCACGGCGGTGGCAGGCGGATGGCTGGCGACACAGAATGGCGGGTCAGAGAGCGGGCTGCTCGCCAGCGGCGGCACGGCGGCCGTCAGCGGCGTTGACATCGGCGATACGGTCGTAGCCGGCGGCGGCGAGACTGTGACGACCGGAGGAACCGTCAGCGGGTTCGCAATCGGCTCGAGCGGGGTCAACACCACCGCGAGCTATATCAACGTCCTTGCGGGCGGAACCGCCGAAAACGGGATCATCAATGCTAGTGTCCTGGCCGAGAAATAACTAGACACCTTCGCGTGGCTATGATTCGCTGAGTTCCTGGCAGCGCAGGAGAC
>NZ_LMUG01000058.1:0-22502 GCF_009766125.1 Acidisoma sp. S159 | reverse complement strand
GCACACACCTTCTTCTCCGCCATCTGCA
Source organism: Acidisoma sp. S159 (assembly GCF_009766125.1). Classification (NCBI taxonomy): domain Bacteria; kingdom Pseudomonadati; phylum Pseudomonadota; class Alphaproteobacteria; order Acetobacterales; family Acidocellaceae; genus Acidisoma; species Acidisoma sp. S159. The sequence continues at coordinate 22,474 of NZ_LMUG01000058.1, read as the reverse complement.
TCGCAGCCAGTGTCACCTTCTATCTCAAAGAATGAGTCCTGACCCTAGACTGCTCAGTGTGTCGATGTTCGACCCCACCCCCGCGCGGCTAGGCGCGGATGTTTTTCTCGACGTCATTGCGCTCGTTGAGCAACGCCGCCGTGCTTCAGCAGCGCAGCGGGTTTGGCAAGATAGGCTTCTTCATTGACCCCCTGATACCGCCTGATCGGATTAATCTCAACAAGGCGACGCGCTTATGAAAGTTGCTCAGATGAAGCTCAGACTGGCGGCTGAGAATGGCGAATCAAGGCAATCCGCCCGTTACTAAAGAGTCTTCGGATCCTCGCTCGCGTTGTCCTCATTACCTCAGCCGCGCAATCCATCACAATTGGAAACACTTCGATTCGAAATGCCCGCTGGGCTTGCATCCTGGCGAACGAATTTGTTCTCATTAACCACATAGACAGATGGGTGTTTCGATGCGTGGGTCGTCGTATCAGTGATGGCGAAACACTACCGTCGGCCACATCAGCCGTATGGAGTTCGAGAGAAACATTGCGTCAGCTCAAGGTCCATGTGACAAAACAACGGCGTCTCAGAACGTCTCAAGCCAGCCTTGAGCAGCACCATATTTGACGATGTCGGCACGGGTGCGCAGGCTCAGCTTCTCCGCAGCCCGCGCCTTATAAGTTTCCACAGTTTTGGTGCTGATCTGCAGACGTGCCGCAATTTCTTTGTTGGCAAACCCTCGGGCGATTAGGCGAAGCACATCCTGCTCCCGTGGACTCAGGTTGCCAGCCTCTTCCGGAGCGTTCGAAGCCGCATGCGAGTCAGACACAGCTTTGCTGATGACGGCGGGATCGAGATACATATCGCCAGCGGAAATCGCGCGTATGGCGCGAACAAGCTCCTCCGCGGCCGATCGTTTCAGCAGGTATCCTCTGACGCCGGCCTGCAGCAACTGCTGGACGTATGCCCGATCCTCGTGCACGGACAATGCCAGTAGCCTCACGGCGGGGCAAGCTTCAGCCAGACGGCCGGCTAACTCGATGCCGCTGATGTCTGGCAGTGAGATGTCGATCACTGCGACATCAGGTGCGGCATCCAAGATCAAGCGGAGCGCCTCACGTCCGGTTGCGCATTCGCCCACGACAGCGACCTCGGATACGGTCATCAGAAGAGACTTGATCCCGGCCAGCACGACGGGGTGATCATCTACCAAAACGACCCTGACCTTAGTCAAGAAGGAAATTCCTGCTGCGGCCGAAGATTTGGCACCTTAATAAAGAGCGTAGTGCCAATCCCATCTTCCGATTGAATTGTCAGATCACCCCCAACCAAGGCCAGCCGCTCACGCATGCCTGCGAGCCCAAGATGGCGTCCATGACCCCGCTCTGCTTTTGGATCTGCTCTGAAGCCAACGCCATCATCTTCGACGATGACGCGCAGGTGTTCAGTGCTGCAATCCAGCAGCACGCTGACGGCCCGCGCATCAGCGTGCTTGAGGATGTTGGTCAGGGCCTCCTGAACCGCTCGAAAGATCACGATTTCGATTTCGGCGGAAAGGCGCCCCTCCTCGCCGCGCGACTGCACATCAATTCTAATGTCGGATGTCTCCGTGATATTGGCAGCCAAGGCTTGCAAGGCTCGCCTCAATCCTAGGTCGTCTAGAACAGACGGTCGAAGGTCGGTAGCCACCCGATGTATATCACGACTAATTGCGGCCGTCAGTTCTTGCAGCACGCGAATACTCGTGAGCGAGCCACCCCCCTGTCGCTCTAGCGCTTTGAGGCCCAGCGAAAGACCGGTGACCGTTTGGCCAACCTGATCATGCAGGTCTCGAGATATGCGGCGTCGCTCATCCTCCTGCGCCAAAGTCAATCTGAGCAATAGCTCACGGCGGTCAGTTTCTGCGCGCTTGCTGCCTGTTATGTCGTCCAGAATGCCCTGAAGGCTCCGCGACCGCTCATTCCCGCCGTCCAGTATGCGCCCGATTGCGCGGATCCATCGTTGAGACCCATCCTTACTTCGTATGCGAAACTCTGTAGACAAGTTGCCGCTCTCCGTTAGGCATCTTTGGACGGCCTCGTCCAGGGCGGAGCGATCGTCGGGGTGGACGGCTGCTAAGGCCGCCTGCCAACCTTCCACGGACGCGGCAGCTCTTGATTGCTCCATCTCTAGCATGGCACGGCAGCGTTCCGAGCCGTCGAAATGGTCCGCCGCGACGTCCCATCGCCAATTTCCCAGCTGGGCCGCATCAATCGCCATCACTCGACGTTCCTCGCTGACCCGGAGCGCCCGTTCGGCCCGAGTGCGTTCATCCATGCGCCTTTGGGTCATATCCCACGTAACCAAGGCCGCCAGGACTGCAGACAGCAGGAGACTCGCAAAGCACGAGGCTGCAAGGACGAGAAGGGCTCGTCGTACCGGCGCCTGGAGAGCGATCGCGGGGATGCCAAAGGTCACGGTCCAGCCGCCAGTGTTTGGTAAAATACGGGTCACCGTTTCGACCCGCAAACCCTCCATCGTATGGTCTGTGTGGAAGTCTGTTGATTGTTGGGCGACGGCGCCTTCGGGGGTAAACGAAGCCAATTGTCCAAGCTGTTCTTTCTCCGCCTGTGTCCGCGCCAGGATGTGGCCTGAGGCATCGACCACTACACCTATCCAGTTGCGGGGAGCCCCGGCCGTGTTCAGGATCACGCCTATGCTGTCGGGAGCCATGGCGACCGATAGTATGTAATCAAGTGTACCCTGACGCATGACCGGCACCCTCAGGGCTACCACCGGGTTTAATGACGGAGCTCCGATTGACGCCATGCCGCCAATGGTGGGTCGTTGGCTGCGTACTGCACGTCGGAAGCTCTCGCGGTCACCCAGGGAGGGCGCCACATCCGCTGCCACGTGCAGCGGTTTACCCCCTGCGGGCGTCAAGAGATCGATCTCGCGCCAGAGCGGATGAAGCGCCTTGAGCCGCTCCGTCTCGACGCGGAACGTCGAGAAATCACCATCATCGAGCGCGGTGGAAACTGCCAAAGCCTGCGCGAGGGTAATCTGGGCTGCGAGTTCGGTCGAGATCCGCGCCGCGACCTGCTCGGCCTTGTCACGCGCTAGAGCGCGTGTGGCGGCGCGGGTATGCTCGGCGGAAAACGATGCCGCCAGGCCGCCAAATAGAAGCAATGGCAACATGGCCGCGGTCGCCAGCAGCGCCCAGGTCCGGCCCGCTCCTGTGAACCAATTATTGATACCCCACCCTAGCGCCGGTCGAGCGGCTCTGGTCGCTTTCATGGGGTGGCAATGCCGAAGCGCCGCACGCGTCATGTCTCCCTTCTTTGATGACAAGTCTATGCTCGCATAGCGCGAAGCACGATCGGTGTCAGGATTTGACTGACAAAGGTTCGGCGACGCCTGACTATCAAGCATAGGCGAGCAGAGCGATGTTGAGGAAGCGGAAAACCCGCAGTCACCTTGAGCCACCCCGAGAAGCCGACTGACATGGCAATGGCGCCTTTCAGTCAAGAAAAGGAGTGAACGCTATGCTTTATCGTCCAATTTTCGCCCTGACCGCCATGGCGGCGGCTTCAGTGACGCCAGCCTTGGCAGCGCAACCTGGCCCAAAGCCAGCCGATCCCGTGCAGCAAGCAGCTTACCAGGACTTCGGCAAATTCTCCGCCGATGGCCACAAGGCTTTCGCCGATATACGTCTCGCCCGCCTCGCTATCTTCAATGGCAATACAGGCATCGCAAAAAACGAGATACTCGCGGCAGCCGCGGCACTCGGTAGCGCAAAAGCGGAAGCTTCAACCTATATAGAAGCGGTGGGGGCTCCTAAGCCGCTCGCAAGTAACACTCAATCGACCGGGGACGACGCGCATCACAATGTGACGGCGGTGAAGTGGCTTCCGATCGATAGCGCAATGACTCTCGGCGAAGACTATGTCGCGACCCCCATGAAAGCGGCGACCATCGCAAAGGCGAATGCGCAGCTGAAAGCGGGGGACCACGCCCGTGCCATCGATACGCTGAAACTTGCCGCTATCAACGTCAGGTTTGACGTTGAAGTCGCGCCATTAGATAGGTCGATATCGGGCGTTAACAAAGCGGAGACACTCGTAAACGCTGGTCAGTATTTCCAGGCAAACCAAGCTCTGAAAGACGTTCAGGATAATGTTCGCCTTGATGTGCAGAATGTGGCCGGCGTGCCCCAGACCAAGACGGTGTCAGCGGATTCCGCAGATCAGGCCTCCAAACCGGCCTCAGCTACAAATTAAAACTTCAACAGCGCGCGACCAGAGCTCGCGTCCGCCGCAGTCCAACGTTGTCGCGATGGCAGTGGAGCAGCATCCATGCTCAGATGGACACTAACGTTTCTGGTGATCTCTCTCGCGATGGGTTTGGTCGGCTTTTCGGGCTACGCTTCTGCGGCCGCCACAACCGCCAGGGTAATGTTCTTTTCCGCTGCAGCGATGTTCCTCGTCTCCGCCGCTCTGGCGATATTTACCGTGCAAGGTGTCTTCCAGTGACCTTAGTTGGCGATCACATAGCGCAAGTGTCAGCTGCTTGTTCATCATTGCAGCGAGACGCGGTGGATCGCGTCGGCGCGGAAAATGACCTAGAGAGCGCTGGACAAAGTGGGTCCCCTCTTCGAATTAAAGCCATTCTCGTCTCGCTCAGCGTGATCGTTGCTATCATTTCATTTTACAGTCCATTCGCCATAGCCAGACCTTTGGCCGAGGGATACATCGGCCTTAATGCACCAGATGAAGGGACTTTGGAAATTCGTCAATTTGCGTCCATACGGATGTCAATTATCAATGCAACTAAACGCATTGAACGATCAGCCGGGGGCACAGTGCTTGAGATTGGGTTTGTCGTTCACGATCGGAGTCGATACTATTCAGCAATCGTCTTCTCTAACCATCAATTGTGGTACGTGCGCGATGATGCGATCACGAGCAAGCTCAATGTAAATCATAAACGTGACGTTTTGCTATCCGCCCTGACCGAAGGGGCACGTCGGGACGTCGCCGCTGCTCGCTCCTCAAAAATCGACATCTCGCAGGCCGTAGAAAGGGTGGAAAGGGCCGTGGGCGGCCGCGTCATCTCTGTTGGTGTTGAGGAGCTTGGAGGGATCCCACAATACTACATTCAGAGCGTTTATGGGGACGATGTGCATGTCTTGATTGTTAACCTTAACAGCGGGCAACTTTCAACACCACCGTCCATCGGATAGGTCGCCGCCACGAGCGCTACCGGGTAGCGGCTCACAGGGTCTCGAGGGATGGCGCTTGCATAGCCTAGATGGCATCGATCGGAAACCGCCACGCTTCCATGAGTAGTTGCTGATGCTGCCCTGCCGGTTCTTAAACATCTATCGACGGGTCTGCCGCCGCTTAGACGAGGAAATGTGTTATGACGAAATACTGTATAAACGTGGTGAACGCAGATGGACATGTTGTAGATCGCAAGGCGGTTTCGCGTGCTACGGACGAGGAGGCGCGCACGGCAGCCAAACACCCGGCCAAGCCCGACGGTCAAGCCGAAGTATGGGCCGGAGTGCGATGCGTCGGTCAAGTACTGGGTAGAGACAGTCGTTCCGTTGGAAAGCGATCAGAAAAAAGCTGATATGAGCGTCTTCATTCTCCTTATCGAGGCCAATGCGAGGGCTCTCGCCGATGCAGAAACCGGCTTCTGACGAGGCCATTGGTGCAAGCGTATTGCGATGGCACCAGGAGGCCTCGGCGCTGCAGTGACGAGACGTAAGGGGAAAGAAGGAATCCGGGGGTTTCTCAGGCGCGGCGAGGCCGCACCACGACTTTGGTCTGATTGTGCCCGTTTCCGGCAGAAAACCGCTACAGTCTCTTACCGCTTCAGGACCACACTCAACCGTTCCACGGCAGCTCACGATCCGCTTCTAACGGAGCACCACATTGGGGCGGTCGCCGCACGTTCCTTACGAGGTAGCGCTGGAACGCCTCTCTGCTGATGCTACAGTACGGGCGGTTGAGCTGGGCGACCAACCCGCTTCTCAATTCCCGCTTGGTTTTGGCGGGCATTCGCATTGAATAGAGAGAGCAGAATGGTGTCTGCCCGGTGATCACGGGAATGAAACGCCGACCGCCCCTATGGAAGCTGGGGCACGCTGAACCGAGCCCGGCAGACAACGCCGCCGTCCAACTTCCGAAGAGCTCTCGGAGATCAAGGCTGCTCGAGCGGAGCGTCGCCGCGAAGTGAAGAAACGGGGCAATGCCGCCTTCAGAGCGCGGCGGAAGAGGCGGCTCGAGGCCGAAGATGACGAGGACAAAGGACCGGGGTAAGCGCGTTCCGAGGGATGAGAGGGCGGCCGCGAGTCTCACTTCAGCTCGGTGCGCGAACGTTCGTCCGTTGAACTATTCGACACGCAACGCCATATCTCGGCAGCTTGATGCAACGGAAGCAGTGGTGAGATGGGCACTTCGCTGGAGCGGGATGGCCGCCATTGGCAATCCAGGCGGACACTTACAGCCGGCTGATTGCGCTAGAAAGGAAAATGGCGTTTCGGTACGCCTACCATTGGCTCTCAACCGAGCCGCCGCCAAATGGTAGGAACTTTAATAGTTTGCGGCTGGCAATGAGGTCCGAGATGACAACACCAGAAGACGGCTCCGGGCGCCTGCCGATGGCAGCAGTCAACGAGATGAGCAAAGCCGAATTCGTCGCGAACTTCAGTGGCCCGTGCGGCTGTAGCTGGGTCGCCCAACGGCTTGCGGTGGAACGGCCCCATGGTTCGCTTCGCTCAATGGTGAGCACGTTGACCAGAGCCTTTTACAGCGCGCCGGAAGAGGATCAAAAAGCGCTCCTAATGTCTTTTCCGGAGCGCGGTGATCAGCCTGAAGGCGAGCCGTTCGATCATCAGCGAGCGACATACCAGCAACGCTTTGGCTACCCGTTCATCATTGCGGTCAAAGGACGATGCGAAAAATCCGCGGTTGAGGCCGCTCTTTCGCATCGAATGCAATCCTATGATGCCGCTGAGCTTGAGACGGCATTAGGGGAGGTGGCCAAGCTCATCGGCCGCAGGCTTGCGCAAGTCATAGGCGATGGGCCGGGCGGCCAAAATGCCGAGTAGTGGCTCTCTGCGGCAGAACAATTGAGCCCGCCGACCGCGTGTCGGGGAACCGACACGCCGCACCGGCTCCGAGGGAAGCGCGTCGTTCAACCCGCTGCGCACCTGCACACATGGGAGCAAGGTGATGCCGCCTTTAGGGCCGGGGGGCTGAGGAAAGCCCTGACGATCGGGCCGGAGGGATTGAAGCAGCCGACCCGGCCGCCGAACGTCAGGCGACAGGCCCGCTTAACGGACTCGCTATCGCACTGCAGTGACCCGTGGCATTGCATGCGCGCCCGCTCCGGTTGGCATGGACATGTCCCAGCTTCAATGTCTGCTTCGGCTCTCAATCCGAACGTGATCTCCATCCCGCAAGCCGGCTGGCGGTATGATCGCGACCCTATCGACTTTCGAACCTCCGCCGTGTAGCTCGCAGTTGTCCCGAAGTCGCGATAGATCGAGACGCGACGAAAATACGCCGGGTCGTGCTTCACTCCTACTACCCGGTTCCTGCGCGTCGAAGACCAGCGCACGCGACGTCCGAGACGCGGCGGAAAAGGCCACGGCTGTTCCGGATGTTGACACTATCAAACCGGCGGCCCGGAAGTTCGGGAACTGCAATCGCCCCTACAATCCTGGCTGCAGGTTCACTACCGCGCTCCTCGGCATATCGATGACGACGCGCAGAATGGCGTCCTCCTGGACAACGAGAAGCGGCTGCCCCGACGCCGCATCCGCGGTCACGAGATTACCTTCCGCACGGGATGGTCGATCGCGCATCAGAGAGCTGAGGCATTGCGGTAGAGCATATAGGCGGCAACGACGAAGACGAACCCAGCGAAGACCTGATTCAGCAACGCCTTGCGCGCTGCCAAATGGACGGCGAGCGTCATCCCCAGCCAGCCGCCAACTAAACCGCCACCAATGTATTCAAGCGCGACCCACCAGTCGACGAGCCCGGAGAGCGCGTAGCTGACCGATGTCGTTAGTCCGAGCGTGCCGACAGCCAGGAGAGACGAACCGACTGCGAAGATCATTGGCATGCCTGTCGAGAGCAGAAGTCCCGGCACAATAAGAAAGCCGCCGCCAATGCCGAAAAATCCGGACAACATGCCGACGGCAATAGCGGCGATCACAACACGAAGAGGCTTGTTATAGTCACGGTCGACCTCAGAAGATGTGGCGGCTTTGGTCCTGCTCTGACGACCGCGCCGAAGCATAAGGATCCCTACTACAATCATAAGGATGGCGAAGAGGAACAACAGTTTCTTGCCATCGAACGTTTTACCTAGAACAGAGCCCGCAGCTGCACCTGCAGCGCCGATGACGGCGAAAAGGATTGCGCTTCGCCAACGGACATTCCCGGAGCGTGCATGGCCGCCAAAGTTAGCGAAGGCATTCGCGGATACCGCTAGTGCTCCAGTACCGATCGCTACGTGAGGCTGCAACCCGACAACGTAAAGTAGAAGCGGGGTCGCAAGGATTGAACCGCCGCCACCGATCAATCCGAGCGTAAATCCGACCAGCAATCCGGACAACACTGCCAGCGCAATAGGAAGGATATCCATCGCTCATGGTTCCAACGCTCGGGGCACGAGCCGAGGACGACGCGGGACGTATGCCTCCAATTGCTTATACATCCACATGCCCACCAGCATCGCCGTGACGAATATGAAAGGTTTCTCGAGGCTGATAGATAGCGCCGCGATGCCAGGCCCGGGGCAGAAACCGGCGAGACCCCAGCCAAGGCCGAATAATGCCGAGCCCCCTAGTAGCTTGAGGTCAATTCGTCGGTTGGTCGTGATCTCGAACTTCTGCGCAAAAAGCGGACGTTTCATTTTACAGGACAGGCTATAGCCCAGAGCGGAGACTGTGACGGCACCGCCCAATACGAAGGCGAGTCGCGGATCCCAGGTTCCATCAACATCGAGGAACCTCAAGACACGTGCGGGATCGAGCATTCCTGACATCGCTAGACCAAGGCCGAACAAGAGCCCGGCGCAAGCGGCCGACAACGTCTTCATAGAAATCCCTCTCCGTGCCTGACGAGAAACACTGTGAGCATTGCTATCGCCAGGAACGTGGCGACGGCAGACATCGACCGGGGAGAGAGCCGCGCCAATCCCACGACGCCATGACCACTCGTGCATCCCGAGCCAAGGCGTGTGCCGAATCCCACAAGTAGGCCTGCCAGCACGAGCACGGGCAGCGACGCGGCGATGCGAAGAGCGGGGACGTGCCCGGTGATCCGGGTAAATGCGACTGGACCAACTATTAGCCCAATCAAAAAGGCGAGCCGCCACCCGGTTTCGCTGTCGGGCTTCGTCAACATGCGTGCGGCTATGCCGCTGACGCCGGCGATACGGCCGGCGCTCAGAAGAAGAATGCTAGCGGACGTCCCGATCAACATCCCTCCGACAAGAGACATCCAGTATGGAGGAACGCTCTGCATGCTCTACTCCTCGACGACCGCGAAAGTCGCCGCGTGAAAGGCCGCAAACCGATGATGACGCTTAGGGATCGGCCGCACTGCAGGAACGACCCCGCCGAAGCCTTCCGTCAGTGCGTGGATCAGACGCTCCTGATCAGACCCCGCAAGCTTATAAAAAATGACGCGAGACTCTCGCCGCGTCGCGACCAGACCACTGTCGCGGAGTTCGCCCAAATGTTGAGAGAGGGTGGGCTGTCTGATTTCGAGAGTCCTTTCAATTTCGCTGACGGCTTGCTCTCCATTGAGAAGTTGGAGAACGATACGAAGTCTTGCTGGGTTGGCAATGACGCGCAGAACCGCGACAGCCGAGTTGATGTCGACGGGATCGCGGGTCATGTTTTTGCCTTCCGGGCCGCCGGCTTTGACCCAGGCGGCAACGGACCTGTTCGAAAATACCAATCAGCGCCGTGGCCATGGCGTTCGTAAGGGGTGTTCGCAGTCAACTCCAATGGCAGTATGATATCGTCACCCGGCTGCCATGCCTCGGGCGTTGAAACACCGTGGCTATCCGAAGTTTGAAGCGCTGCGATGAGACGCAGCAACTCGGCCACATTGCGACCCGTTGTCATGGGATACCAGCTCATTGCGCGAATGATGCCTTCCGGATCGATAACGAATGCCGCTCGAACCATCGATGCGTCGGGCGCGTTCGGCGCAACCATTCCATAAGCCTTGGCGATCGCCATCGATGGATCCTCGATGATGGGGAAGGGGATCTTGATCCCAAATTGCTCGTGGATGCTGCGGATCCACCCGAAATGGGAGAACAGACTATCGACGGAGAGAGCAAGGAGTTCGCAGTTACGTGCCTGAAACTGCTCAAACGCCGCGGCAAAAGCCACGAACTCACTTGTGCAGACTGGAGTGAAATCGGCGGGATGAGAAAAGAGCAGGAGCCACTTGCCGCGGTAGTCTGAAAGTTGGCGGTCGCCCAGTGTTGTGCGGGCCTTGAATTCAGGCGCCGTGTCGTGAAGAAGCGGACGCCCGTGTCGAGGAGGGGGATTGTCGCCGGTCATGAGTTTCGAGCACTCGGTTGCCGATCGAGCCATGTCAGAGCGGGGTTTGGGTCAAACCCCAGGGCCAGGAGTTTAGCGGACGCCTCCTCGCGGGGGAGGTCTCCCGAGGTAACGGCATGAAGCGCCCAGAGCGTGGCCGATCGTTGACCAGACCGGCAATGAGCATGAACGGGCCCAACGGCGCCCGCGACTGCTCCAGCGAACGCGCTCACATCGTCCGCGGAAAGACTGGCGAAGGTAATCGGGATGTGCCGATAGGCCATGCCGTTCTCCTCAGCGAGCTGAGCTGCTTGCTTCGCGGGGAGCTGGCCTTCTGCCTCGCCATCTGGGCGATTGTTGATGACCAAGCGGATGCCGCGCGCCGCCAGAACAGGGAAATCCGCCGGCCCCAATTGAGGTGAGACAGTGAACCCCGCGGCGACGTCCTGAATCTTCACAATCAGCTCCCGATAACGTGTTTATAGTTTAGTAGTGAGACTACCATTTAAAGTGTATCTACGTAAGTATGATGTTCGCCCGGGTGAACACGATATAGTGTTCCCACACCGGCCGCGTTTCGAGGGAGTCGCATACCCATGGACACGATTATGCCGGATGCGAAGTTGACCACACGAGGCTCGATCGTTGGCGGACGTTTCGACGTTCTCATCATCGGGGGAGGCGCGGCGGGAATTACCGTCGCGGCAGAGTTAAAGCGCCATCGCAAGGGCTTGTCCGTCGCAATCGTGGATCGGGCAGAGATCCACGCTTATCAGCCCGGTTGGACACTCGTCGTGCTGGCGTCTTTACCTTGCGGCAGACACTCCGACGGGAAGAAGCGCTCATTCCCAAAGGGGTCACGTGGATTCAGGAAGCGGCGGCCGATTTTCACCCGGATGAGAACGTCGTCCAGCTCGAGAGTGGCCGTCGCCTCGGCTACAACTTCCTCGTCGTCTGCCCAGGGCTGCAACTCGACTGGGGAAAAATCGAGGGTTTAATGGACACCCTGGGGCGGAACGGCGTCTGCAGCAACTACTCCGGCGTCGGGACGGAATATACTTGGGAATGCCTGCGCGCTTTCCGTGGCGGAACGGCACTGTTTACGCAGCCTCCCATGCCCATCAAGTGCGCTGGCGCCCCCCAGAAGATCATGTATCTGGCGGCGGATCGCTGGCGTCGGCGGAAGCAGGCGGCTTCTTTGAACATCGAGTTCTGTCTTGCCGGTGACGTGCTCTTTGGCGTCCCGTATTTCGTGCCACCCCTCCAGGCGGCCGTCGATGACTATGGCATCAACCTCCGCTATAAGAACAACCTTGTTGCGGTTGATGGAGGGGCCAAGACCGCGACGTTCGACGTAGTAGGCCCCGCCGGGACGAAGTCTCGGATTACGCGCAAATTTGAGATGATTCATGTCACGCCTCCTCAAAGCTCCCCCGACTTTATCAAGCGTAGCCCGCTCGCCAATGAGGCGGGTTGGGTTGCCGTCGATGCGGCCACACTGCAGCATCCGCATTGGAGCAATGTGTTCGCTCTCGGTGATGCGGCTGGCACGGCGAATTCGAAGACCGCCGCCGCCGTACGCCTGCAAGCCCCTGTTGTGGTGCGTAATCTGCTGGCAGTCGCGGACCGTCGGACGCCCTCTGCTGCGTATGATGGCTACGGCTCCTGCCCGCTGACGACCGCTTACGGGAAGGTCATCCTTGCTGAATTCATTTACGGTGGGAAAGTTGCACCGAGCTTTCCATTCGATCCCCAGCTGCCCCGCCGCAGCGCTTGGTTCCTCAAAACCCGACTTCTTCCCTTCCTGTATTGGCACGTTATGTTGAGAGGCAGCGAATTCGATATCAAACACAAGGAGCGGCACATTGCCGGCGCGGCATAAGCGAGACGGCGTTGCCAACTCGACCTTTGGGTCAGTTAACCGGAGTTCCACTTGTAACTGGGTTCTTCGACAAACGGACCTTCAGCATCCAATATGTCGTGACTGATGCAGAGACAGGACGCAGCGTAATTATTGATCCTATTCTAGACTTTGATGAGAAGTCTGGTGCGACGGCAACTTAGAAGTGGCTCGGTTCGTCTGAACAGTCTCACGGGCTCGCAAAGTGGATCGCCTGCCCTTGATTATGCCGCAGCGAGAAGCGGCTGGGTAAAGTATAGCTGGTCGGGTGTCCGGCGGCCAAGGCTGGAGTGAGGGCGTACGCGGTTGTAGAAGGTAAGGTAGTGGCTAATCGAGGCGCGAGCATCGGGGACCGATCCGTAAGCACGTAGATAGACTTCTTCGTATTTCACCGAACGCCAGAGACGCTCGACAAATACGTTGTCGCGCCAGGCCGCTCTTCCATCCATGCTTATCGCGATCCGCTCTCGCAGCAGGACGCTAGTAAAGGCGTAGCTTGTGAATTGGCTTCCCTGGTCAGAATTGAAAATCTCAGGCTGTCCGAAGCGTGATAGCGCTTCCTTCAGAGCCTCAATGCAGAAATCGGCTTCCAGCGTGATCGACAAGCGCCAGCTCAGCACCCGCCGACTGAACCAGTCGACGATCGCGACGAGATAGACGAAGCCTCGTGCCATGGGGACGTACGTGATATCGGTCGCCCAAACTTGGTTCGGCCGTGCTACCGCCAGTTTGCGTAGCAAATACGGGTAGATCTTGTGACCTGGCGCAGGCTTCGACGTATTCGGTCGCCGGTAGATCGCCTCGATCGCCATCTTCTTCATCAGTGTCGCGACATGCAGGCGACCAATCACCTCGCCCTCGCCAGCAAGAAGATCGCGCAGCATACGGCTACCAGCGAACGGATAATCCATGTGCAGCTCGTCTATCCGCCGCATGATCGTGAGGTCGGCAGCCGCTACTTGCCGAGGAAGATAGTAAACGCTGCCTCGGCTGATCCCTAGTTCCCGCGCCTGCTGACTAAGCGGTAACGGGTGCGAACGGTCGATCATCGCTTTGCGCTCGGCAATAGTCCGGCTTTCCCGAGCGCACCGGCCAAAAAATCGTTTGCGAGCGTCAATTCTCCAATTTTTGCGTGGAGCACTTTCAGGTCAACCGCTGGCTCCGCAGATTGGGCTTCGCCTGCGAAAACGTCGGCTGCACCCCCTAGAAGTTGGGCTCGCCACGCCGTGATTTGGTTCGGGTGGACGTCGAACTGTTGCGCCAACTCGGCGAGCGTCTTCTCGCCCTTCAAAGCAGCCAATGCTACTTTGGCTTTGAAGGCCGCGCTGTGGTTTCGGCGGGGTCGCTTGCTCATCACGTCTCCTGGACAGCAGCCATACTGGCTACATTCAGGCCAACAATCCACTTAACCCGATGTGCAGATTTCCCGAGCCACCTCTCTTGGTCAGCCGATTTGATTCTAAATCACATCGAGCTAAACGCACTGAAGGTGGATTGGATTATTGATACTCATCCCCACGCTGATCACTTCTCCGCGGCAAGAGACCTCAACAGCTGCCTCAACGTGCCGACCGCGACCGGGGCTGAAGTTGTTCGGATACAAGAGCTCTGGAAGTCCTTCTACCACCTTGGTGACGAATTTTTGACGGACGGCACGCAATGGGACCACCTCTTTGTTGAAGGAGAACAGTTCAAAGTCGGTGGGATGACGGCGGAAGTGATGTTCTCGCCAGGGCACACGATGGCCTCCATCAGCATCCGCATTGGTGATGCAGTCTTCATACATGACACGCTTTTCATGCCAGATAGCGGAACCGCCCGGGCAGACTTTCCCGGCGGAGATGCCCAGCAACTATGGCGCAGCATCTCCCGAATTCTCGACTTTCCCGATAGTACGAGGCTATTCACCGGTCATGACTACCAACCGGGAGGGCGCGAGCCACTCTGGGAAAGTACCGTGGCGGAGCAGAAAGCTTCCAACCCGCATGTTAGAGGTCAGGACGAGACAAGCTTCGTAAGAATGAGAAACTCTCGCGACAGGCGACTGCCAATGCCCAAACTCATCCTGCAGTCGTTGCAGGTCAATATCGCAGGTGGCCGGCTCCCTGAGCCAGAGGCGAACGGGCAACGTTACCTGAAGATACCGCTCAACCTCTTTGACCGTCCCGCATGGTCGTAAGGTTACCGATCATCGCAGCGATCACGCTCTTTGTTGAGGTCTACCCTAAAGAGAAAGCTCACGATCCTTCGCGTCAACATCACTCATCGCTATCGCTAAAGGCCGTTCAGAACTTTTCCGGGAAGCCTCCTGCCCACGGCGTGAGCAGCTTGGTGGCTCTACCAAGATAGGCGGATAAGTGGGGAGATAAGATCGAAGAACCTAGGTATTGGCGCATCGGTTAGTAACGCTTGAAGCGTCCATCACCGGTGATCCCGCCAAAATCGACTGCGGCTGGCGCTACGGCGTCCCTAACATCCAGGCGCGATCACGATGAACGATCTCCGGGGAATCATTCGACCACTCCACCGATATCAATCGCCGAGCTTGAGGGGGTGAGCTACGTTGCGCTGGAAGAAAACCTTGAGCGAACCTTCTCATCAGACCTGCACTTACAGATGGACTTACCTGAAACGGTGTCCCTGCCTCATTTTTCACTATAAGATCGAGAGTCCGTCAGGCCAACGAATCGATGGATCAGATGCTTGTTAGGAGTGCGGTGCTCGATCCCCTGACCACTTATACAGCGGCCCATGCGACCGCCCAGGGAGTTCCGGCAAATTATGGTCGTAACCGGAGGCAGCTGGACATTACTGCCATTGAGGCAATGGAAAAAGTCGCGACAAACACACGGTCCGCTTACTCATCATCGCAGATGGCGGTTGTTTCTTTGAAGTCGAGTAACGCGTAGAAGTTTAGCTAGCGATAGCCACTTATCCCGAAACAGAAGCGAAGTCAAGGAACTTCACTATGCCACTGCTTCATGATCTCACTTGTCGGCGCTGCGTTAGCCGTTCTCTCGTAGCGACAGCCATTGCGGCACCGATTGCGGCATTGTTTGGTCGCGTCGCCTTCGCGGAGAGTAAAGCGGAAGCTCCGGTCCCCGGAGGACCGGTGACGACACACGGTGCTGTGCTCGACACGGCGGCCAAATGCGCTTCAGATGAAGCGCCCAGTCGACGCCATGAGCGAGTATTTGAACGGTTTTCACTTCTATGCTGACGACATGGGGCGGCAGATCGAGGCAAACCGCTTTTGTACTCATCTTACGGATGAGTTCCACCAGTGTGTCATATATGACTCAGATCGAATGGATGCAAAGCTCATCGGGATCGAATACATTGTAAGCGAGCAAATTTTCAAGACCTTACCTGACGATGAGAAGAGGCTCTGGCACAGCCACAACTACGAAGTTAAATCTGGGGAACTTATAGCGCCGGGAGTTCCTGAAATGGCAGGGCACGCATTCACGGAGGGCCTTGTGACGACCTATGGCAAGACATGGCATACATGGCATATCGACAAGTTCCCCAACTTTCCGTCGAGTATACCGCAACTCATGATGGGTTTCGTGAAAGTCGGACAGCTTGGACAGACGCTGCTAGCGGATCGGGATCGCCGCTTTGACGTGTCGACAGCAGACCTGAAAAAAGACCGCGGCGATATCCCTTGGCCCAAGGTCGCCGCCGGAGCCAACGCTTGGCAGAGTGGGAAGACCATGCAACTGACCTTGCAGGAGGTTCCTGTTCGCAATCTTAGAAGTGAGTAAGAGTCTTCCGATCCAAGTCGCCGAGCGTTGTGCCGCGTACGCGGCGGCTTTTTGGAACGAGAGTAGCAGCAAGGCACCTAGAAGCAGCTGATACCGGCTGTGTCGAGCCGGTGCGGCGTCTAGGAATAGCGGTCGCGAAGCGGCGCCGGCGTAGTCGATAGTTGGCCAAGAATTAGTCAGATCCGCATTATGCGACGCTACTCTATCTCGTGTTGCCCCGCGGAGCTGGTGTCGAAGCACAACCGGTAAGAAAACACGCGGCCAGGAGCACGGGGCTCCGCTTCGCCGCGCCCTCGTTTGCGCCTCGGCCCTGCGAGATGCCGCTCGTACCCCCGTCGTATGGGTTGAACCGTGTATTTCGCCACGGCTGAAGCTCGTTTGAACCTTGCGCGGGGACCTTTGGCCCGTTCGGAGCATTGCAGGCACTAATGTCTGAAGCTGCTGCCGTTCTACAATAGGGAGAGACGCTGCGGCTTGAACTTCGCTTACCCAGCGGCCGGCAGACTTTGGCGCGCGGAGGAGCTGTCATCGTATCATCGTCTGTGTCGCTAATTTAAGAATCATCGAGATGTTGCCCCGCCGCCTGTCAAATTCAGAAGTTCAACCGGCCGCAAGCTTCCCTTTTCTCCCGTTGTTTAGCCCGAACTCGAAATGGCCCACGGTCAGGCGGTACCTTATATTGCAAACCCTTAATGAAATGTTATCTTATACTCTAAAAAGTCCGCACCAGATAGTTGAGCATACCTTAGGAGGCACTCGTGTCAAATGGTCGTGGCTCCGAATTTGACCGATCATTGACTGACTTTGTGTTTGCCGATGTCTGTATAGAAGCAAGTGGCATGACGCTTACCGTGCTCTCGATGCTCTCTCGGCGGGATTTGGACGCTTGGCAAGAGGCGAAGCGTTTGACAATGCCGTCGCAGGCGAATGCAGTCGTTAGCCTCGCCGGAACCTTAGCCGATACGGCTTCGAACCGCTGGACTGCCTCGCAAGCGACAGAAATCGCTGCCCGGCTAGTGCGCTTGTTACCAGTGCGCACGCCATCCGCCGCAAGCATGATACAAGGCGGCAATGGCCCGTTCATCGCGTCACGGATGATGACACTGCTGCCTTTGCGTGGCGGCCAATTGACACGTCGAACGGTCGCCGGCCGTGGCCTCAGTCAGCGGATCATTCGGCTCGCTTTGGTGGCGGCTGTTCTTGTTGGATTCGCGGCAAATGTTGCTATACACTGGGATGTCTCATGGAGGGCTTCTGCTTCTGGGTTAGCGTCGAGCCACACAGCTGAACCGCGCGCCTCTTCTACAGGGAAAGGCTTGCGTGATGGCTTAAGCGCGCACACGACCTCGATCCCGACTGCTCGTGAACAGGCTCCCCTATAGTCGGGCCCCGGGATGACCAAATCTGCGAGTCGAGCGCATCGGCATTTAGTTCGGTGGCGAACATGGTGGAAATGATTGGCTACCGTAGCGGAGCTCAGCAAGTGAATGTATTATTTATTCGTATTAATGACGGTATTGTCCTCCGCAGGAGGCGGAGCCACCTCATCAGTTGTCGTTCCATACGACAATCTGAAAGACTGTATTGCGGCAAGCAAAGGTTTTTCCCATTTAGATCAAACGCTCGCAAGCGCTACTAGCACATCACAGTATCGGGTCAAGGTTCTTTGCATAAGCGGCCAAGGGGCTTTGGCTAAACAGTAACTTTGCCGGTTGGTGTGGAGCCGTAGCGATACAAGTTGCCGGCGGATTTTCTAATCCGCGCAGCGCACTCAGACGCGCTGGGATGCACATAACCATCTTATGTTAGATTAGGGCAGCGTCATCTTACTACGTCGGCACAAGAGGAGATCACAAGCGTTCGACTTGAGCTGCAAGCATATATCCTCCGCTACGAATCGTTCTGATCATTTGTCCCCCGGGTCTTTGGTCGCCAAGTTTCCGCCGCAGCCTACCTATGGCGACGTCAATCGCACGATCAAATGCGGCAGCCTGGCGACCATGGACAAGTTCCAGTAGCGCGTTTCGTGTCAAAACACAGTTAGCGCTATCAAGTAGTGCGAGGAGCAGATCGTATTCGCTGACCGTCAGTGGAACCTCGACGCCATCTCGGTTAATGAGACGCCGGCGTGCAGGTTCGAGAGTCCATCCTTCGAAACGTCGGGGACGCAATATGCGGTCTCTAGAGAAACCGGCCCGATTTTGCGCCTTCCTCCGCAGAATCGCTTGAATACGCGCTATCAGCTCGCGAGAGTTGAATGGCTTGGCTATGTAATCGTCCGCGCCAAGTTCGATGCCGATGACGCGATCTATCTCGTCTCCTACGGCGTTCAACATGACGATAGGCACATCTGCTTGCTCACGAAGCCAGAGCGCAAGATCAAGGCCGCTTTCGCCTGGCAGCGTAAGGTCCAACACCACGAGGCGGAAAGCTTCTCTTGTCCAGGCGCGCCGCGCCTCGCGTGCGTCCCGCGCAACGGTAACCGCAAATCCTTCATCTTCCAAAGCTCGCTTAATAAGATTTCGAATCTCTTCGTCGTTGTCTATAACGAGAAGGTGAATAAATGCGTCCATACCGGACTATAGTCCGCCAATGATGACTTGGGCACAACCAATGACGCTCCGTTGCACTTTGTTGCAACGGAGCGATCGGCAGATTGACGCAGAGTTAGGTCACCTCCAGAGTGGTCCCCTGGGCTTGATCACCACGTCTCGCAGCGCAACAATTGTGCCCGCGACCCCGGATATCCAGTCGCCACATCCGAGGCGGTCTCCAATCTCTAGTTTAGATAGGCGTCCAAATGGCCACCGCGGGAATTCAGTTCCACATCGGCTTACGCATCAACTTAGCTCGAACGAGATGGTCTAAGCTTGGTTTTGGCCATTTCATGCGGCGTAGCATGCTGTAGCGATCAAGCTGTTGATTGTTGTCTCGGGAATTTCCATGAGGTCTGGTAGACTGATGGACATTTCGAAATTGCCGTGGCTCCATAAGTCCCGGCGGATGGCGGCGATCGCGTCGCTGAAGGTCGGGAGAGACTTTCGGTACCAGCTTGTGGCCCGCGGCGTCGGCGCTGCGCCGGCATGCAGTTTATGAGACCATAAAGTGATCAGAGAGAACAAACCAAGCAAAACGGGTGTGGTTCGGGCAATGGCGGGATCGGACCACTGGCGCTGAGTTTCCACCCCCAGATGTCGCCGGACCTCGGCGAAGGTAACTTCAATGGACCAGCGACGGACGAACCATCCGAGGATATCGACCGTCAGCGTTAAGATCAGAGCAGAGGAAGGCCTGCGGCCGGAGTTCCCCGGCTAAATCGCGGACAAGGACATACCGGATCGCCACGAGGTGCCCAGGATGATGCCAGATGGCGGTACCAGAGACGACCTCAAGCAAACGTTCGCCATGACCATACCATCCAGTGACTTTGAAGCGGCGCCAGCGGGTCGACTGTCGACCAGTCGCTCTGCTAAGCTCGGCTGACGCTGTCCGATCACACGGGGCCGGCCGACGGTGCCGCTACGACGTCGAGCCGGAGGGTTGAAGAGCCGTGCATCAAGACGCAGGCGGGTAATCATACAAACGTGCCGCCGCACGGCATTGAGCAGATCGATGACGGCGTAACTACTATCGGCCACGGCAATGATCTGGCGCTCGGGCAACCATCTGGCCACCTGCAGCAGGCTTTGCCTGCCCCAGTCCGTCAGCTTTTTGTGTCGCCGCTGGTGCCGTTGAGCATATCGTTCGGAGGGCGCAGAACGGTGAGGAATGGCAGCGCCCAGATACGCCCTGCCCAAGGAATGTGGGGCAGAAGCATGACAGAGAGCCAACGCAGCCCACTGGCTCGGACGAAGTGGCCGTGTGAGGAGCGCACCGGATCGCGATAAATACCGCGAGCCTTGATCTTGACCCCCCAGCGCCGCTCAAGTGTGTCATCGAGCCCGATGACTACGGGACCACTCGGCACGAAGGTGGAGATCAGCAGCCGCAACAGACAACGAGCGAGAGAGCGACTGCACCAGCGGTTCCGGTTCAACACCCGGTGGTAGTTGGTAAAGGTCGGTTTCTGATCTTGTCCAGTGACGCGCAGCGCAGCGGCGACGGTACGGCGGCCCGGGCTTAAAATTGCACCGGCGACCAGCACCAACACGTGCTGCCAAGTTGGTGCGGTGAAGCTATCGCGGAATGGTGCCATCCATTGGGTCAATCTGGCTGACACAGGCACGCTTGAATTCGATCCCACGATCAGACCCCCGAATCGACACTTCGGAGAGACTCGACCAGGGCGACCTCGGCGCGAATCCCGCAATCGATCACAATCGATTCAACTTTGGCCGGGATCGGGGGTTTCAGCGGTTCGACTCGATCAGGAGATGGTATCTTCCCCGGAGGTCACGCCAAGGACAGCGCATGGAGAGTGTCATGCAGCAGAGAGACATCCTGGAGCACTATCGCCACCTGCGCGAGATCAGCACGCGCCATCAGAGCGCCGCTCTAGCACGGCTCGCGGAGCCGACCCTCCTGGAGCAGGCGAAGCATCTCGGCCTCGCCTATAGACGAGCTCTCATCGCCGACAGCGAAGAGGAGATGACGCTGATCTTTGACCTCGCTATTCATTCGGCAAAGCCGGGGCGCTCGCGGGCAATCGATCGGTACGCGAAAGCGACGGCACTTTCGCCCGGGTCCGATGAGGCGAACGCACTGGACGCCATTCGTCACGCTCAGTTTTCTCTCTGGCGGATTGAATCCCATCATGAGACCGCGGGGCTGGTCGTAAAGGATGTGCTTCGCGACAATGAGACGTGGCTAGTCGATGAATCCCTGACAGATAGCGCTGAACCCGGACTAACGTTTGCTGCCCGGCTTTGCTGGCCTGCGGCCTTCGCCATGACCTGTGGTGTTGTCGTGCCACTCGATGCCGAACTGGTCGAGGACATATTGATCGACAACATGGCTTTGCAGCATCACACCGACCTAAAGCGACTAGCCGACGATCCGCGGTTTGCTGCCGCCATATACCGTAGCGCTCTCGATGCCGGCATCATGGAGCACGTCGCATTCCGAGAGCCCGCGCCGGCCATCGCCTGACAAGAAATGGCCAAAGCCAAGCTAAGTCTCTTTCTCAAATGATAACGAGAGCCATGGATCATTCGTTCAGCTAATGTTTGGATGATAGTCTCCTCTGAAATGTCAGATCGTTTGCGGCGCTGGTCGATCCCATCCGCTGACAGAGAAGCTTCCTCCAGCAGATCTCGCGTCAGGGATGATGGGGTTGGAGCGGACGCCATCTCCCAACGACTAACGAGGTAATACTTTGCCGCTTGGCGTCACCAAGAATGGTCCTTTGGATCCAGCACCGATCCAGTCTCCGCTTTTATCCTTCGTAAGGTGCGAGATCATAGTGTAGCCGGCAACGCCGGCATCGTATCTGGCCTGATATTTTGTGACGGAGGGTGTGGAAGTCTGCTGGGAGGAGGAGGTTGCAGATTGCGCTAGCGCATAGCTGCTCGTTCCAAACACCAAACAAAAAGCCAATGCGCTCCACGTCTTGGACATCGGATGCTCCCAGAAAAAGGTTATATCTTTTATAACGCGCTGTCGCGTCGATCGAATAATCGCAGCGGGCGTCGAGAATTCAAGCACCATCGCGAGACCCTTTTGTAACAAACGGTCTCATATCCGAGCCGGTCGAGGTTCTGCCATAGCCACTCTCGCAGATGCCGTCGGGTGCTTAACCAGAGGGCAACGGGATCTTTTCCGGGGCAAACGCCAGATCGCAAAAACGTGCCGCTACCTGGCGGTGGGCGCTGCCCCAGGCTATTTCGGTCCTGTCCCCAACATGCCCCGCGAAGCGCCATGGACGTAACTCTTTGTTACGTCGAACCGGGTGCTCAACTCCGGGATTGTCACGTTAACTGGTGGGGGTTGAGCAACATCTTAGCCGGTGGGCAGCGGGAGCGGTCATCCGGCGGTTCGGGCGCACGTCACCTGTGTCCAACTCTTCAAGGCTCTCTCACGCATGGCACGATACCGGCTGGCAGTCATGAGATGGCGCCGCGGGCGGAAGTGCCCGGAGATGAAGGCGTGAGCGGATAGGAAGCGCTGGGCCTGGTGCGTCGACTTGAATCGCTGCATTTGCCGCTCTCGCTGCCGGGTCGGCCGGTGCGAGTTCTCTGCCCTGTTGTTAAGGTAGCGGCTCTCTCGATGCTCGACGCCCGGCAGCACTTCGCGTTTGGCCACACCGTAGCTCTTCAGCTT
>NZ_LMUG01000057.1:35219-46080 GCF_009766125.1 Acidisoma sp. S159 | reverse complement strand
GCGTGCCTCATCAGCTCGGCTGGAAAACGATGGCGATAATGTGGGTCGGGCGGCTTCTTCATTCCTCCATCCTGGCGCCGGATCGGGCCGCCCGCCAGACCCGGTTACCGTGACAATGCCCTCCAGATCAAGCGCCGGCTCGTCTAGCGGCAGAAGTGCATATGCTGACAGCGGTGATCCCTTTTCTCACTGTGTCCGCGGAGGGACTTTGAATTCGGCGAGTGTAAGCCCCCGCGATGACGCATCGCAAACCTAATCGGCCGCCGGAACCGGCCAAATGATGCCAGCGCGCGAATCGGCGGACCGTGACCTATGCGCTGGTGTATTTGCGGTGCAAGGACGCCAAACATCCAGTCACGCCCGCGTCAAGCCCGGCCGTGTATTTCGCGGACGATATGGCCGCTCAGCCGATGCGCAAGCGCCATGATGGTCAGCGTCAGATGCTTCTCGGGCAGCGATGGAATCGCGCCCCCATCGCACACATATAAATTCTCGAAATCATGACTACGCAGATTCGCATCGACCACACCACTGTTCGGGTCCGCGGAGATCGCGCTTGTGCCCGCATAATGTATGCCGGTGCCGTTATTGGTGCTGCTCCCATGGATGATTGTCCCGGACGCGCCGCGCAGCACGCGCCTTCCCCAGGCTTCCATCGCCGCCATCATCTGATGCGCCTTCGGCGAGGCGGTAAAATCGACCTCCACCTGCGGAATGCCGAAACGGTCGCGCTTGGCACCGGGTTTCAGACGGTTGGCCGGATTCGGCTCGCCGGGGCAGAACAGGCCAATAGTAGCGTAGCTATTAAACATCAGCTTCGCCAAACGCACCTTAATGGCGGGCGGAAATTTCTTCAGCCCAGTCAGGTAGTGCGGGATATCAGGAATGCCTTGGCTGTCATGACCGATGAACGGAAATGTCGAGCCATCGGCTAGCGTTCCGCGACCCATCACGATCAAGGGATCACCATAGCCAACATCGAAATCACGCCGCTTCCCCCAAAGCCGCCACAAGGACGTCGATAGCACCGACTTTGGATTGTCCTGCAGTCGCCGTCCCAGTTGATCCGATCGATTGCCGAGCCCGCCCGGATCGCGCTCGGTCGCCGAATTGAATAGAATGCGTGGGCTCTCCACCGCACCGGCCGCCAGAACCACGATGGCAGCCGAAAGCCGATGGGTGCTGCCTGTTGCCGTATCGAGAAACTCGACGGCGGTCACGCGCTTGCCATCCGCACTGCTGATAAGCCGCGTCACCTTTGCATTCGGGCGCAAATGATAATTAGCGCGATTGGCAATGCGTGGCAGTAGCTTCGCGGGGAATTTGTAGACCGCCCCGACGGGACAGCCAAAGGCACAAGCGCCCGTCGAAATGCAGGAGGCGTGCGTGCCTTCCCGCGTGTTGATCGCCTTGCGATTAGGGATCGCGCGCGCGTCAGTATCCCCCAGCGCGACAACCGAGGCGGCAAGAAGGCGATCGACCGGCCGGAATGGCTTCGTTTCGATATAATCGCCATCGGGAAGATTCGGCAAATTCTCCTGTGTTCCACAAACCTCGGCCAGCCGTTCGACGGCGGTATAATGCGGCGCCAGGTCGCCGTAGCTGATCGGCCAGCTCGCAAAGTCATCGGCGGAGAATCGAAGGCTCACGCCGTTCCAAAGGTTCTGCAGCCCGCCGACAGCGAAGACCTGATATTGCAGGAAGCCATCGGGAGAACGCACAGCCGAAGCTTCACTCGTTGGGGCGAAAAGCGCGTTTCCGAAAAAGGCCTCATGAGGGTCGCTCGGCCATGTCGTATGCGGCCGGATCCCGAAATTCTTCACCGACCCAGGCGGGTCCTGGACGCGAAAATAATCCTCCGCGAGAAGCGGCCCCTGCTCCAATGACACGACCTTCAGACCGGCCATGGCGAGTTCATAGGCCAGCACGCCCCCGCCAGCCCCGGTTCCGACAACGCAGACGTCGCAAGCCTCGATTTCAACCACGGCGCACCCCCAGCGGCCATTCCCCGACCGAGGCCAGGAAACTCGGTGATGCGAATGCCAAATATTCCAGGAAGGACAGCAGGATACTCTCATCCGCACTCGGCCGTCGCAGCGAGAACCAGCGCCCTGACGGAATGCGCCCCTGTGCCGCGACACGCGTCAGAATGGCGTGGATCTGGTCATTCTGTAGCGCCACACGAACGACATCCTGCTCGATGTCACGCAAAAACCGCCGATAGGGACTAGCCGCGATCATGGCGCGAACCAGCGCCGCCTCCGCACTCTCCGAGGACCGGACGGGCGTGGCGACGAAACCCTCGACGCTCATGTGACAACGCCGCGCATCGGCGTCACAGGAACGCCTTCGCGACCTTGCGGAACGCGATGATGATATCGTTGACGTCCTCGTCGGTCAGGATCGAGCCGATCGACAGGATCATTCCGCGGGCATGGAACTCATCGCAGGCTGGCAGAGCCCCGACACCATATTCGTAGCCAGCCGCGAATGCATTGGCCGGATGGGTCCAGGGAAAGCCGTCCGTGCTATTTGATCTGCGATGTACCAGGCTCGGGATATTGGAATACCAATGGAGACCCCATTCGCGCATGGCGACGCATAGCAGGCTGCCTGACGGGCCACTAATGCCTTCAGCGCGTATGGCCTCGGCAAATCGAATTGACGTCTTTTCATCGCGGAGAAGCATGATCAGAAACGGCCCGGTATCGCCCGCCGGATCCCGCACATTGCGGAAGGCAAGTCCCGGAATTGCCTCCAGCTCAGTTCTTATAGTCCATTTTGCGTCATGCATCGCCTGCGTGATGCGCGGAAGTTTGCGAAACTGAGCCAGGACCATGGCGCCCGCAAGCTCCGACATGCGGGCACCGATGCCCCAGAGCTGGCAGGTTTCGTCCGAGGTATCGAGGCGTCCCTGAGAATTGCGGGCATAACCCAGATCATGTAGCGCGACGATCCGCCGGAACAGATCGGGGTCCTCGCAGACCATCATCCCACCATCGCCGGCGGTGATGTTTTTGTTGATCTGAAAGCTGAAAACACCGATGTCGCCGAACCGGCCCACGGCACGTCCGAACTGCGTACCGCCCGCGGCCTGGGCGCAGTCTTCGATCAGATACAGGCCACGCTGACGGCAGATCGCGGCGATTTCCTCGATCCGGCCAGGCGTTCCACTCATATGCACTATCAGGACAGCCCGCGTATGCGGCCCGACCTTGGCTTCGAGATCAACCGGGTCCATGCCGAAACTGTCGTCGATATCGACGAGCCGGGGGATCGCCCCTGCCCTGACAATTGCCGAAACACAGCTTACCCAAAGATAGCCGGGCAACAGTACCTCGTCGCCCGGCCCGATCCCGAGCGCGGAAATCGCGATGGACAGACCCGCGGTCGCGGAGGAAACCGCGAGTGCATGGCGATGGCCGAATGCCGCGCACCATTCCTGTTCCAGCGTATCGACCATATGCTGGAGGTCCGGACCGTAGAAGCGAAAAGGACTGCGAGCCGCAAGAACTATGTTGACGAGCTCGCGCTCCTCTTCTCCGATCCAGTTGGCGCCTGGCAGCTCCCAAGGCAGCGGCCTGGTGCGAACCGGCAGTCCGCCGTCGATCGCGAGGCGATTGGCGAATTCGCGTATTTCAGTCGGCGTCTCGGACATGTCCTAGACTCTCCTTTCCAAGGGCCACGTCACGGCGACGGAATCCCGATCTTCGCGTGTTTATCGGGTACCCGCCGATACCAGTATCGCGCGATATCCTCGAGACTGCGATCTTTCGTTTCCGGCAAAAAACGGAGGAGATAGAGCGCGCCGATGACGTCGATAATCGCGTAGGTCAAGAAGGTGAAATGCAAGCCCAACATGCTCAGCATTGCCGGAAAGGTCAGCGTGAACGCCAATGCGAAAAGACTGCGCATGCCATGCGAGAAACTGGTCGCGGGACCTCGAATGGCCTGCGGGTAGATCTCGGCGACGACGATCTCTCCCACCTGCCCAAGGGTCAGAGCGAAAACGCCAACAAATACTGCGAGCACGCCCACGAGTGCCCATCGCATCGCATCGCCGGAGGTGCCGGACATCCAGGTAAAGATCGTCATGAGACCAAGGCAGGCGGCCATGATGAAAAGTCCTGACACCACCATCGGCTTGCGACCAGCCTTGTCAATGACACTGAGAGAAACGAGCGTCATCACAAGGAAGACGATGCTCAGGCCCAAGGTGGCGATAAAGGAAACCGCCGTGTCCTCGAACCCGATCTCCATCAAGACCGTTGGCGCATAAAACAAAATCATATCCCAACCGCAGAAGACGATCAGGAACATCAGGACCAGACCGAGCATCAAGGCCGGCCGATGCGGCTTCGTCAGCATGCCGGGCCAGCCATCATCCGCTTCCGTCCCCTGGTCGCGCGAGGTCAGACTTGCCACCAGCCCATCGATATCCGGCTCATCGAGTCGCGCGAGAACGCGCCGCGCCGCGCGCATCCGGCCATTGGCGGCGAGCCATCGGGGCGATTCCGGCAGCGGCAAAAGAACCAAGCCATAGATCGTGCTCGGCACCGCGATGAAGGCAAACATGTAACGCCAGCCATCAGCCGTCGGATCGAAGGTGAGTCCGACGCAATAGGCGAGGATCGCGCCGATGCCGTAGGTGACGGCCTCGAAGGAGAGAAGTCGGCCTCTGATGGCGGTCGGCGCGATCTCGGCCACATAGATGCCAGTGGTGGGCGAGGCGATGCCAATCGCAAATCCCGTGACCGCACGGCCAACAAGCAGCCAGTAGAAGGAGGGCGCGATGGCCGAGCCAAAAGCGCCGGCGACGAACAGGGCCGCCGTCGACATCAGCACGTAGCGTCGGCCGAAGCGATCCGACAGACTTCCCGCGAGGAAGGACCCAGCCGCAAGACCGAGAACCAAGGCGCTCGGGATCATGCCCTGCTCCAGTGGCGAGAGGCTCCAGCTCTTGGCGATGAGAACCAGCGTGAGCGCCGTCACGGCGAAATTAAAGCCGATCAGCGAACCGCCCGTGGTGACAAGAGTTGTCACCGCATAATGCACGAACCGGCTATCTCGAATCAGCGCGGCGGCCTCCCTGCCCCGCTTGTCGATCGCGGCCAAGGTGAGACCCCGATTTTCCGGCAGCCTTGCTCGGAAATAGAAGAAGCCGGCAATCGCGATGACCATGTAAAAGACAAACACACCCGCAATCGCGATATGTCCGCCGAGCAAGAGCCCCATCGGCGAGGCAAGACCGTCAAACAACCAGTGGGACGCGGCGGCAAAGCCGATCGCCAGGCCGCGCAGACCGATGGGAAAGGACTCGGAGAGGATAACCCATGGAACCGGGCCGATGCCCAAAGCAAATCCGCCGACGAAAACAAAACAGCCGGCGGCCGCTATCATGCCGCCGATTTGCACGCCGCTGGATGTGAGGATCATGCCGAACGCCACGACAAGAAGGCCCGCCGCGGACGCGACGAAACTGAACAGCAGAAGCGGCCGACGCCCCACTCTGTCGATGAGCGCGATGGCCACCGCCGACATGGCGACATTGACAATCGCGAATGGCAAGGCATCGCCCGGACGGAAGCCGAGCCCGAAACTGAAATCCAAATCCGACAGGATCGTGGACGCGAAATAGAGAACGGCATTGATGCCGACGAATTGCTGGAAGAAGAAGAGCGCTACGCAGAGAAAAAGACCACGCCGTCCAGCCAGGGAGAATAAGGTCTGGAGCGCATCTCCTCGCTTCGACGTCCCGTCCCCGAGCAATGACAATGCCGGGTTCTCTTGCCCGTCCTCCAATTCTAGCCACAGCGGCGATTCATCGAGCAGAAGAGCCGCTCCGCTCAACAGAATTCCCAATACGGCGCCGACGCCCAGCGTATATCGCCATCCCTCGGGAAAAGCGTGAAACATGTTGCGCAGGACATAGGCTGAGAACAAGCCGAGCGCTATCGCCAGTTGGAAGGTTGCGACAAACGCGCCGCGTGAGCGCGGTGGGGCAAGTTCCGCTATATAGAGAGGCGCCGCCACGGAAATCGCGCCCACAGCCAAGCCAACCACAAGCCGCGCGACGAATAATGCATCCAGCGACGGCGCCAGGGCGCTGGAAAATGCCCCTAAGGTAAAAAGCGCCGCGGTCGCCATGATCACATCGCGGCGGCCGATCGTGTCACTCAGCTTGCCCCCCGCCAGGGAGCCGATCAATGCGCCGATGAGCGTCGCTGTACTGAGAAGAAGCAGGGAATCGTTCGAGAAATATGAGAGGTCGCGCGCGTCGTTCAGGCCGCCGCCGGCGACGCCCGTCTCATAGCCGAATAATAGCCCTCCGAGAGCCGCGACCGCTACAAGCCGGGAGGCGGTTCGCGTCATAGCGAACCCGCCATCGCCTCCTGATCATCGCTCGCAGCGGCCAATCTCGCCGAAGCGGCGCTGTTCGTCCGGAAATGCGTGACGCCATCGACAACACCTCGCGCGTGCCGGCGGGGTGCGATGAAGCAATGGCTCAGGGCCTCATGGCTGCCGAGACCGTCGCGGAAGTTCGCGACGATGATGGAATTCGGCATGGTCCGGAGCATCTCGATATCATTGCCGGAATCCCCCGCGACAAAAATACGCGCATTCGCCAAGCCGAGCCGCTTGCCTACGAATTCGACGGCCGTTCCCTTCGACGCGCGCCTGGGCAATACATCCAGGTAGCGATTATGACTGAAGGCGACGGAAGCGGACAGATTGTGGGCCTGCAGGGCCTCCTCCACGCGCGCCTTGAAGTCGCCCTTGCCGTGCGCGATGTAGCTGAGCTTGAAACGTCGCTGTTCGAGTGGTGACTGCGGCCTTAGCCCAGGTATGTCCTGCAGCGCGTCGATAATCTGCTCACGCTCCCAATTCTCGGAGATCCAATCTGCCCATTCGAGATCGGGCACATAGGATGGATGATCCGGCTGTCGGTAGTAGATCTCCGAGCCGACGCTCGTGATCATGATGTCCGGCAGAGGGGCTTCTTCCTGCTCCAAAACCGAGAGTGCGCTGTGCAGGCTGCGCCCGGATGCGATGGCGAAGCCTAGCTTGTGCTGCGTCCCAAACCATTCGCTGAATTCAGCAAGCGCCGGCCGCGAACCGAGAAGGGTATTGTCGATATCGCAGACGAGCAACTCGCGCGGCGCGGGCTGCTGCTGACCTTCCTGCTTGATCACCGCCCCCAGCAGCCGATGGTAGCGATTGGCGTGAGAGCGCCAGTCGAAACGGCGAACCGCACGAAAGCCCTCGCTTGAATAATCCTGCCACAAAGCCTCGTCATTGAGGATTCGCAGCGCGGAGGCGGCGATCTCTCCGGGATCGTTCGGATCGACAAGCTCGCCGTTCTGGCAAATTTCGACGATGTCATTGGGGCCGCCGCTGTCGGTCGCGATAATCGGCAATCCAACCGCCGCGGCCTCAAGCAGGGTGAGGCCGAAAGGTTCGTTGAGAGCGGGATTGACGAAGATGCCACGACGATACCAGGCATAGGCATATATTGCCGGAACATCGGCCGGCTGATGGCTCTTTGGCAGAGCGACCTTGCCGTAAAGATCATAGAGATCGATGAGGTAGAGTATGTCCTTCAGAATTCCGGCACTCTCCGGCTCAAGATCGTTCAGATCGTCGCGATTGCCGACAAAGATAACCAGATTGGCTTTTTCCTGAAGAGCTTTCGACTCGCCAAATGCGTGCAGCAGAGCAGCGATATTCTTCTTCACGACCGGCCGCGCGAGGGTGAGCAAGGGCGGCTTATCGTGATTGACGAGAAAGCGGTTGATCATCTTGTCGACGGACAGATTGGGCATAGCCGTGCGAAATGTCGTGAGTTCCGCGCCGGGTGGAATGATACGGATATGTCCTGGGCGGTAAGCCTCGTAATCGGCATATTGGTTCTCGGCCTCATCGCGTGAGCTTGCGATAATGAGCGAGGCGCCGGCGACCGCCCGTTCTTCCGTCTTGATTCGGATATCCGTCGCTGATTCAGAGTCCGGATGCGCAACGCCGCCGCTATCGAGAAACGCCTTGCGTTTGACGCGACCTAACGAATGCGCCACGAAAACGTAGGGAATGCCAAGCTTTCCCCGAACGATATCGGCGACCACGCCCGCATCAGCGTAGTGCGCGTGGATGATGGCGGGCCGCACTGGCTGCTGTTCAATCCAGTCTATCAGCGCTTCCGCGTAGGACGGCACCTCCCGCCACAGATCCTCCTTCGGGAGATAGCCCGGATCGACGGTTCTGAAGCGGACGATCTCGACCTTGTCTGACATGCGATCGCTGGGCGCCGCGTAATCCGGTCCGAATTCACTATCGAATGCCCGCGTCGCCACCACGATCCGATCGATATCGGCGGATTTCTGCGAAGCCTCGACCAGGCCGAGAAGATAGCGGATATGCCCCCCTGTATCGACATTGACGCCGTATTCGATGTCAGTGGCCCGAAGGCATCCCTGGAGGGCGATATGCAATACGAACATTGTCAAACCTGATGGTAGGGACTTGTGATTCCGAAATCGTCGTGTTCCGGTTGGGAGCCGCGAGCGAATTCTGCGGGAAAACTTAGGTCAAGGCTGGATGATCCATTGCTGCCTCCTGAACCGGCCTAGACGACCGTCCCTCGATTATGCGTAACCGCACCAAGCCGCCCGTAGCTCGGTCATAAAAGGCGTACACGGAGGAGTGTCACGACGCGCGAGTGTCGCGGTTTAAGGTTCATGATCGCATGCAGCCCGAC
Source organism: Acidisoma sp. S159 (assembly GCF_009766125.1). Taxonomy (NCBI): domain Bacteria; kingdom Pseudomonadati; phylum Pseudomonadota; class Alphaproteobacteria; order Acetobacterales; family Acidocellaceae; genus Acidisoma; species Acidisoma sp. S159. The sequence continues at coordinate 37,328 of NZ_LMUG01000057.1, read as the reverse complement.
GCAACTCGGTTAGCAGCACCCGGCACTGTAGCGCAACGATTTTGGTCGGAATTTCCTGGAAAAATAATGGAATTCCAATGGCTGAGCACCACGGGGCGGCGAAGCTTGCCCGCCTGATCTCGACGGCGCAGCCTTCGGCGCAGCTCGGGCACGTCAATCGGCTTGGTCTTCTTGGCGAGTCTGCCCTCCGCAGCCGCGCAGAGGCACGCAGCAAGGTCGGCTTGGAGCTTGTCGATTTTGACGCTTATGCGCGTGAAGGCATCCTTGCCGAGCGGCAGCCTGAGCGGCGGTGTGGCGGAGTCGGCTGCGGCCAAGAGGACATCGATAGCGCGATACGGGTCGCCAGGCTGTTGCCCATCGTTGGTCCGGCCGAAGTCACGCGTCCTGCCGCTCGTCTCATCATACGCGGCGATGCGGCGGGCCGCGGTCGCAATTGATCGACCGAGGAAGTCTGTCCGGAAGGCACCCGGTTCGACGATGATGACGGCGATACCAAACGGTGCGACTTCCTCGGCGAGCGCCTCGGAGAAACCTTCGACCGCAAACTTGGTCGCATTGTAGAGGCCGAAGTCCTGCCGACCGGTAATCCCACCAATGGACGATCAGAGCGAAACGGGTTTGGATGGGTTGGCTGGTCGGGGCGGATGTGATTCCAAGCAGGTGTTCGAAGCCTTGCTGGAGCTCACATGTGGACCCCGACCAACCGAGCGCAATATAAGCGCACGGGCCTAGGCTATGGAAGCAGCCTGACCAACGATGAGTGGGCTCTTTTGGAGCCGCTTCTGCCGCCGCCATGCCGATGCGGCCGAAAGCGGAAATGGCCCATGCGCCTGATTGTCGAGGCAATGTTCTACATCCTGCGCGCCGGCTGTGCGTGGGACATGCTCCCTCGCGAGTTTCCTCCACTTTCGACCGTCTATCGCTGGTTCGCCCGGTTCCGCGACAGCGGAACGTGGGAAATAATCAGCCATTACCTGGTCATCCGTGACCGCGAACGGGTGGGTCGGGCCGCCAGTCCGACCGCCGGCGTGCTCGATAACCAAAGCGTCAAGACCGCTGAGGCTGGCGGCCCGCGCGGCTACGACGCGGGCAAGAAGGTGAAAGGGCGCAAGCGCCACGCGCTTGTCGACACAGACGGGCGTGCGCTGAAGCTACAGGTGCGGCCCGCCGACGTCCAAGACCGTGACGGCGCAGTAACTCTGCTACGTTCCTCGCGTCGGTCGTTCCCGTTCCTCGAAAAGGTATTTGCTGACAGCGGCTATGCCGGCGAGCGTGTAGCCAGTGCAACGCGAATCACGGTCGAGATCGTCCGCAAAGCCGTCGACCAAGTTGGGTTCACGGTGCACAAACGCCGCTGGGGCGTCGAGCGCTTCTTCGCTTGGCTCGGCCGCAACCGCCGCTTCTACCGCGACGTGGAACGGCTCATCTCCTCCGCGGAAGCCTTCCTCTACGCAGCATCAGCCATCATCCTGATCCGGCGCATGGGACGTTGCCTATCAGATTCGGAATGAACTCTCAGTTTCCTCGATGGCGCCGATCAAGCCGAAGCCCGCATTGTTGACGAGAACGTCCAGCCCACCGAACATCGTCTCCGCTTTGGCGACGGCAGCTTCGGCTTTGCCCTTGCGCGTGACATTCAGCGGCATCGCGGCGGCGCTTTCAGGGTAATGCCGGACGAAGTCAGCGATGGTGGCGACGTTGCGCGCGGTGGCGACGAGTTTATCCCCGCGGGCCAGGACGGCCTCTGCGAATACGCGGCCGAAGCCGGTAGAGCAGCCGGTAATAAGCCAAGTCTTCATTATTAGCTGGATCCCTGTCTGTTTGGCGGATACAGGTCAGCGGGGCATTGTCACATTAATTGGAAGAGGACGCGTTTGAACGAAGCGCGCGGACTGAAAGCCGATCATGCCGCATTCCGCGCATAGGTCTCCTCCTGCCAAACCTCGAAAGTCAAGGAACGCATCATCCGATAGCTGCGTGCCGTCAGCAGATGGCGTCGTGGTCGAAAGTGGCCGTAGATGAAGGCGTGAGCCGAGAGGAACCGCTGAGCCTGCCGCGGCGATTTGAAGCGCTGCATTTCCCGTTCGCGGCGCCGGGTCGCGCGATGCG
>NZ_LMUG01000057.1:35077-35209 GCF_009766125.1 Acidisoma sp. S159 | reverse complement strand
AAGAAGCGCTTCGCTGCCCCGGCGCTGCGGCGGGCCTGTACCAGAACGTCAAGCACGGTGCCGTCTTGATCGACGGCGCGCCAGAGATAATGCTGTTCCCCGTTGATCCGAATGAAGACTTCGTCCAAGTAC
>NZ_LMUG01000057.1:34957-35067 GCF_009766125.1 Acidisoma sp. S159 | reverse complement strand
AATTCTCGGCGCGATTGTTCAGGTAGCGGCTTTGCCGGTGCTCGACATCAGGCAGAAGCTCGCGTTGGGCCACGCCGTCGCTCTTCAGCTTGTCGGTGATGAGAACGCGG
>NZ_LMUG01000057.1:0-34947 GCF_009766125.1 Acidisoma sp. S159 | reverse complement strand
AATTCTCGGCGCGATTGTTCAGGTAGCGGCTTTGCCGGTGCTCGACATCAGGCAGAAGCTCGCGTTGGGCCACGCCGTAGCTCTTCAGCTTGTCGGTGATGAGAACGCGCGGTACGTATTGCAGCTCCTTCAGGAGACGCTTGAAGAAGCGCTTCGCTGCCCCGGCGCTGCGGCGGGCCTGTACCAGAACGTCAAGCACGGTGCCGTCTTGATCGACGGCGTGCCAGAGATAGTGCTGTTCCCCGTTGATCCGAATGAAGACTTCGTCCAAGTATCATTTGTCACCGGGCCGGTCGGCGCCGACGAAGATTGTTCGCGAAGCTCGCGCCAAACTTCAGACACCACCGACGGATACTCTCATAAGAAACAAAGATGCCGCGCTCCGCCAGGAGCAGCTCGACATCTCGAAAGCTCAGGCTGAATACATGATAGAGCCAGACCGCGTGCCTCATCAGCTCGGCTGGAAAACGATGGCGATAATGTGGGTCGGGCGGCTTCTTCATTCCTCCATCCTGGCGCAGGATCGGGCCGCCCGCCAGACCCGGTTACCGTGACAATGCCGTCGCCCGGCTGGCAGTTCGAAGAGGCAGTCTTCGATTGATCGGCGGCCGCTTTCGACAATCCCGACTTCGTGGATGTCGTCATTCATTGCTACCGTTGCTCTTTCGGCTTGGACGCTGGCGACCATGCGTTGCAGCCACTTGAGGACCGTTTGGCGCAGAAGCCCACCATCACGGTGCCGACGGTGACGCTCGATGGGGCGACCGACCCGCTCAAGCCTGGGGGCACCGCAGATCATGCCAGCATGTTCGTCGGGCTGCATGAACACCGTATCGTCGACGCGGGACACAATCTTCCGCAGCAGGCGCCGCAGGCCTTCGCCGACGCTGTGTTCAAGGTCCGGGACTGGTCAGCTTTAAAAGGGCTCTGAGACCTTTGCGTGACCCAGGCCGCGCTTGGTTGTGGCTGAGCAGGATACCGATTAGCTCGAAAGCCGAATGGGCTGTCTATCAACACGCGATAAGTGTCCTTGGACTAACCTGCTGCGCGGGAGTCGCGTGGTCGCGCGTGATAGGTTGAGCAATCCGGCGTAGTCTTCCGCGAGGCCGTAGTCGTTCGTTGTTCATCTGAAAGCCCCGTTTACAGGACCGTGGCGCGCTACACCTGCATAGGAGCAATCGATGACCTGCTTCGTCAAGCTGTCGCGACTGTTCCGAGGTCTGTTTCTGCACGCGTTGGAGAAGGCGTTCACAGCTGGCAGGTTACGCTTCTTCTCGGGCCTGCTGCCATTGCAGGAACGGGCGGCGTTCCTGCGTCACTTGGCACCAGCGCGTAAGTCGGAATGGGTCGTCTTCGCCAAGCGACCCTTCGCTGGCCCGGAGCAGGCTCTCACCTACGTCGGCCGCTACACTCATCGCATCGCCATCGCCAATAGCCGACTATTCTCCATCGACGACGGCAGGGTCCGCTTCCGCTGGAAAGACTACCGCCGCGGCAATCCGCACAGCGCGATGACTTTGACCGCCGGTGCTGAAAACGGTGACGACCAGGTCGGATGCAGGCATGAAGGCCGTGATGAAGGGGATGGGCCCGTATCCCCCCTAGATCGCTCCCAGGTCCCCATGCACATCCGTAAAATGCGGAGCGACGATTTCATCGGCGGCCTTCATCGGCGGCTTCACTCGATACCAGATCGAATAGAGCGCGGGCAGGAAGAACAGGATGAGGACTGTGCCCGCCGCCGTGCCGCCGATCAACGTGTAGGCAAGCGGCCCCCAGAAATCCGATCCTACTAGAGGAATGAAGGCGAGCACTGCTGCCAGCGCCGTGAGCAGCACCGGCCGCGCGCGCTGCACCGTCGCTTCCACGACCGCATGGTAGGGTTCCAGGCCATCATTCTGATTGGTCTGAATCTGGCCAATGAGGATCAGCGTGTTGCGCATTAGGATGCCGGCCAATCCGATGACGCCGAGGATGGCCGTGAAGCCGAAGGGCTGGTGGAACAGCAATAGTGTCGGCACCGTGCCGACGATGCCGAGCGGTCCGGTCAGGGCAACCATTGCCATGCCCGAGAGCGAACGGACCTGGATGATTAGCACTATCAGGATCAGCAGGACCATGATCGGGAAGATCGGCGCAAGAGCCGCATTGGCCTTGCCCGCTTCCTCGATATTGCCGCCCAGCGCGATGCGATAGCCCGCCGGAAGGTTGGCAATGATGGGCCGCAGCGACTGGAAGATCGCCGTCGAGACTTCTGGCGGTTGCGACGCCGCGTCGATGTCGCTCTGCACGGTGATCGTGGGCACGCGGTCGCGGCGGCGCAGGATCGGGTCCTCGGACCGCGTCTCCATATGGCCGATCTGGCTGAGAGGTATCGGTCTTCCGTCATGGTTGGTGAGCGTGAGATCGCCGAGCTTGGCGGGATCGAGACGCTCCGGCCCTGAGCTGCGTGCGACGAGTACGACGGTGCGGATATCTTCGCGCACCTGCGTGACAGCGACACCGGTCAGCAGGAACTGCAACTGCAGCGCGGCGTCCGCGGGTGTCAGCCCGATCAGTTGCAGACGCTGCTGGTCCAGGACGAAATGCAAGGTTGGCGCCAGCTCACCCCAGTCCTGGTTGATCTGCCGCGTATGGGGATTGGCCCGCATTACGGCTGAGACCTGATCGACAATTCCGCGCAGCGTATCGATATCTGGTCCCATCACCCGCATCATGACGGGGAAATGAGTATAGGGCCCGAAAACGAGTTGCGTGACGCGCACCCGCGCTTCTGGCGCCAGACCTTCCGCGATGCGCTGGCGCAGATGAACCTGCAAATGGTCGCGCGCGGAATCGCTGGGCGTCAGGGTGATGATCTTGGCGAAGGATGGATCGGGCAGTTCCGGATTATAGGCTAGGAAGAAGCGCGGGGCGCCCGCACCGATATAACTGGTGACGATCTTCGCCTCCGGCTGCTGGCGCAGCCATGTCTCGACCCGCGCCGTAACAGCGCTGGTGGCCTCGATGCTGGTGCCTTCGGGCATTTGCACTTCCGTCAGCAATTCCGTGCGGTCCGAATTGGGAAAGAACTGCTGCGTGACGAAGCCCATACCGAAGATCGCGAGCACGAATAGGGCGAGGACCGCGGATGCGACGAGAAATTTATAGTGAACGGCGCATGCGACGAGACGTCGGAACTGATTGTAGCGCGGCGTCGCATAGATGTGCTGATAGGCACCACCCTCGATCTTCTTGATCTCGGGAAGCAGCTTGACGCCGAGATAGGGCGTGAAGACGGCCGCCACGATCCATGAGGTGATGAGCGCAAAGCCGACGATCCAGAAGATATTGCCGGCATATTCGCCGGCCGTGGACCGCGCGAAGCCTACGGGGGTAAAGCCGATGATCGTCGCGAGCGAACCGGCAAGGCGAGGTGCGGCTGTCTGTGTCCAGGAGAAAGAGGCGGCGGCGACCCGGTCGAAGCCTTCTTCCATCTTCACCACCATGCTTTCGATGACGATGATGGCGTCGTCGACCAGCAGGCCCAGCGAGATGATGAGGGCGCCTAGCGTGATGCGGTCAAGCGCCTTGCCCGTGAGCAGCATGACGACCATGACGATGGCGAGGGTGAGCGGCACCGCGGCCGCGACCACGATGCCGACGCGCCAGCCGAGGCTGACGAGGCTCACGATCATCACCACGGCTAGAGCGACGCAGAATTTGAGCATGAACTCGTCGATGGCGTCGTCGATGATGGCCGCCTGGTCGACGATCTTGGTTAAGGTGACGCCGGCGGGCAGATCCACGCCCAGCGTCTTCTCGGCGGCGCTGAGAGAGGCGCCGAGCTTGAGCCCGTTCCAGCCGTCCTGCATGACCACGTTGAGGATCAGCGCGGGCTCGCCGTTGTGACGGACGAGATAGGTCGGCGGATCCTCATAACCACGCTCAACCGTCGCGATGTCGGAGAGTTTCAGGCTGCGGCCGCCAGAGACGATCGGCGTATCCCGAATCTTCTGTAACCCGTCGAGCGCACCGTCGAGGCGAATGAAGACCTGCGGTCCGCTCGTATCGATAGACCCTGCCGGCGTGATGGCATTCTGCCGTGCGAGAGCTGTGAAGACATCCTGGGGCGAGACGCCGAGATTGACGAGGCGCGCATAGGAAAAATTGACGAAGATGCGTTCGGGCCGCTCCCCGGCGACGTCGACCTTCTTGACGCCCGGCACGTGCAGCAGGCGCTGACGCAGTGTTTCTGCTTGACGTGCGAGGAGCCGGTCCGGCATGCCATGACCTTCCACCGCATAGACCGCGAAGTCGACGTCCGAATACTCATCGTTGATGAAGGGGCCGAGGACGCCGGCAGGCAGGTTATGGGCCTCGTCGCCCAGCTTCTTGCGTGCCTGGTAGAATTGCTCCGGCACCCGTGACGGCGGCGTCGCGTCGCGCAGCGTCACCATCATGATGGCGAGGCCGGGTCGCGTGAGGGTCTCGACGCGATCGCAATACTGAAGTTCCTGCATCCGCTTTTCGAGCGGATCGGCCACGAGGTTCTGCATCTCCTCGGCCGTCGCGCCGGGCCAGGCGGATATGACTGTCAGCACCTTGACGGTGAAGGGCGGATCCTCGGCACGCCCCAGGCTGAGATAGGCGAAGACGCCGACCAGGGTGAGCACGACGATGAAGAACAGGGTGATGGACCGCTCACGGACCGCGAGGGCCGAAAGATTGAAGCCACTCATTGCATCGCCGCCTTTTCGTCGGCGATTCGCACGTGTTCGCCTTCATGCAGGAAGTGACCTCCGGTCGATACGACATCGTCCCCGAGGTGCAGGTCGCCGATGACGTCCGTCGTCTCACCGCCGAGTTCGCTAACCTTCACCGGCCTGAACGTGACACGAGAGGTCTGGCGATCCAGCACCCAAACGCCAGCGCCCGTCCCTTCGTCGTCGATGGCGCCGAGTGGCACCTCAAGAGTCGTGACCTGCCGGGTATCGTTCAGGGTGAGCGTGACGGTCGCACCGAGTGGAGCGGACACGCCGTCTCCGTCCATCACATAGCGTGCCTCAAACGTCCGGGTCTGTGGATCGGCGGAGTCGGACAACTGCCGAAGATGGGCGGAGGCGTGAACGGTGTCGCCGTAGAGGCTGATCTGGGCCGGATTGCCGATCGCGGGCCGGATGGTCTCCGGCAGGTCGATCACCGCTTCCCGCGGCCCTGCATGGGCGAGGCGGACGACCGTCTGCCCTGCTGCGACGACCTGGCCGGGCTCGGCCAATGTCTCGACGACGGTGCCGTTACCATCGGCCAGCAGCACGGCGTAGTCGTTCTGGTTGCGTGCCACCTGCTCTTGCGCCTGGGCCGCCGATAAGAGGGCGCGCGCGCTATCGGCCGCCGCTTTCGCCTGATCGTAAAGGATTTGAGAGACAGCGCCGGAAGCGACCAGGCTGCGGTAGCGTCGCTCATCGGCCGAGGCCTGAATCCAGTGCGCCTTGGCGGCGGCCACGTCACCGGCCTGTGCCGTGACGGCGTGAAGATAGTCGGTCGGGTCGATCCGCATGAGCGGCTGCCCGGCTCTCACGACCTCGCCGGTATCGACCAGGCGTTCGATGACCTTACCCGGCACCCGGAAGCCGAGATCGCTTTGCACCCGGGCTGCGACGAGGCCGGTGTAGGTATGGGTGATCCCCGGGGAGGCCTCGACAGGGGTGACCAATACTAGGCGCTCCGCGGTGCGCGCATCCGCCTCCTGATGCACTTTGCAAGCAGCAAGACTAAGGCTCGCGAGGGCGGCGGCGACAGCCAGTGTGGTCGGACGCGCTTTCGACATGGACGGGCTCCGAAGGATCAGATTGCCCACAGCATTCTCACAAGTGACGTATGTGTCAATCCGTCACTTCATACATGTCAGATGGCCAGACTGCGCAGGACCAGGTTCGCCAGAACCGCCGCGTCATCCTCGATCGAGTTGAGCCTCAGCTCGAGGAGAATGGGAATTCTGATCGGATCCATCGCCAGCACAATAGCCCGGCAGGTCTCGTCCGTGGACGTCTTGCGCTCGAACTCTCCGGCCTCCCGCCCCTCCGCGACGACGCGGCGCACGATGAGGTTGAGCGCCGCGTTATGGTCGAGAATCGACTGCCATTTTTCGCTGAGCGCTGCCGCGACGATGTCGTGCATCTTGCGGTCGTGAAAGAAAAGATCGGCGGCGCCCCGGGCAAGTTCAATAAACATGCGCCGTAGCCTTTCGGAAGCCGGCTTCTTCTCATCCGCGATGGCGGTCAGCGCGGCCTCGATCTTGTGCTGCTGCATGCTGCAGACGGCTTCTCCGATCGCTTTCTTGGAGTCGAAAAATTTATAGATATAGGCGGTCGAGAGACCGATCGCCTTGGCGACGTCGGCCACCGTGGTCTTGTTGTAGCCGTAGTGTCGGAAATGCTCGCTGGCGGCGCCAAGGATCTGCTCGCGCCGCTCATGCTCGGCGGGTCCGCGCTGGCCGGCAAGGGGTGTGAACATCGGTCTCCCTCTACATCATAGCAGGACGTTGCTAATCTGATATTTAGATGGAGCGTGCTCGATTGACAACGAGTGACGAATGAGCGAAATCATCACTCTGTCGCACCCCCCCCCAGGATTTGGGTCGCCTCAGGTGAAGGCACTCAGCGATGGCATCCGTTTCCTCGATCCGACATCTTCCCGCCTTCGCGATGGCCAGCGTCCTCGCCTCCCTGCTATCGGGCTGCGAGGTCGGGCCGGACTACCATGTCCCGACCACGACGCTTGCAGCCTTCCACAACGCCGACGCCGTCGATGGGCGGCAAGCGCCGCCAGCGCCCCCGCTGGACCAGTGGTGGAAGGGCTTCAATGATCCGGAGCTTGACCGGATCGAGCAGCGCGCCCTTGCCCAGAACCTCGATCTTTCCGCCTCGCCCGCGCGGGTGCAGCAGGCGCGGGCGGCAGCCGAGGCCGCAAGCGCCCAGCTTCTGCCCACCGCAGACCTGAACACTCAGGTGTCGGCCCTTCATCAGTCCCTAGAAAGCCCCCTCGGGGAACTCGGCCAGTCCTTGCCCGGCTACAATCGCGACCAGCGCCTCTATGATGTCGGCGCCGCCGCGAGTTGGGAGATCGATCTGTTCGGTGGCCTGCGACGCGGGCAGGAAGCCGCGCGGGCTGAGGCTCAGGCGGCGGAGGCGGAGGGTCTTGGCACCCGCGTCAGCATTGCGGCCGATGCGGCGGATGCCTATTTTCGGGTAAGGGGCGATCAGGCTCAGCTTGATGTCGCGCGGCGGCAGATAGACGTGGACGCGCATCTGCTCGACCTCGTTCAGCTGCAACACACGCGAGGCATCGCCACGAATCGGGAGGTGGCGCAGGCGCAGGCGCTGGTGCTGCAGGCGCGCACGACGATTCCGCCGCTGCGTATCGACCTCGAAGCCCAGCTCAACCGCCTCGACGTCCTGATGGGCGCGCAGCCGGGAACCTACGCGAGCAAGCTTTCAGCCGTCAGCGCGATCGCTGCGATACCCGGCATTCCCGATGCCGACCAGCCTATGGATATGCTCCGCCGCCGACCGGACGTGATCGTCGCGGAACGGCGCGTGGCGGCGGCCAGTGCGCGCATCGGCGTGGCGGTGTCGGACTACTACCCGAAGATCTCGTTGTCGGGAGCACTCGGTTTCGACAGTCTAAGCGCGAATCACCTGTTCACAGGGAGCGCGTTCCAGCCAATTGGCACCGGCGCACTTCGCTGGAGGATCTTCGACTTCGGCAAAGTCGACGCGGAAGTCGCGAACGTGCGGGGACGCGACGCGGAAGCACTCGCGCAGTATCGGCAGACGGTTCTGCATGCCGCCGAAGATGTCGAAAACGCCTTCATGGAGCTGAGCCAGACGGAGCTGAGGACTCAGGAATTGCAGGACGAAGTCATCTCGCTCACGCATGCGCGAGATCTTTCGGAAGAGTCTTTTTCCTCGGGAGTCATTCCACTGACCGATGTCTTGGATGCCGATCGCCAGCTTCTTTCTGCGCAGGATGATCTTGCGCAGAATTGCGCCGCCGCGGCTCGGGCTGCCGTGCATTCATTCAGGGCGCTCGGTGGAGGATGGACCGCAGAATTAAGTGGCCTCGCGGCATGATGCGTCAGTGCAGCAGCCCAAGGCTCTTGAGGACCTTGTCGGCCACTATGCGGTCTAATTGGAACCACTAGCCGACATCGCCATTTCACCACAGGCTTCTCTGTTGACCGCCCTGTGTCTGGCGACACGAAGGGTTCAATCACGGTGAACGCTCAGTTCCGAACCAAATGCGGCCATGCGCATGTTCGACGGATCAGATGATCCGCCGGCTCAGGTTGTGATGACGGCTGCGCGAGACCTATCCTCCCACCGAAGGACGCCCAATCTATCTAGTCGTCGACCCTATATCAACGCGCGAGATGGATGACTATCGCGTGTTAAAATCGCGCCCGCCAAGCACTTCCGGCAGTAGGGGGTAAATCCGAGCTAAAGCGCCGGAATGTCGGCTATTCTAAGGACGTTACGCACGCCATCCTGTTTATGAGTTCTCCTTGCGACCTGCAGTCACGATCATGCTCAAGGAGATGGTGATCGCATTCGATGGCCTCGGTCAGACATGGCCACGATCGTGGAGTGGCCCGCTCAGTTGCCGGGCAGAACCCGTGCATCCTGCAATTGCCTGAGGATCTCGTCGAACATCGCTTCGGTGTCGGCGCAATCGTGAAATCCGTGTTGCCGCGCCTTGATCGTGGAAACAAGGGAGTGACGTGGCACAGAGCTCCCGTGCCGGAAAAGATAGTCCATGAAATCCCACGAGTGAACAATCTCACCGTAGGCCAGAGGCATCAGCGCGTGCTTCTTAACAATACGGTCCCATACCGGCGCTTTGTCGGCCATGACGGCGGCCAAGGAAAACGGGTGCGGATGTCCCACTGACAACCCGAAACGCGCCGCCAGGGTTGGCCAGATTGTCGGCCACGAAAAGCAGTCGCCATTGGCGATGTTGAAGATCTCGCCTCGACAGCTGGATGTTTGCCCGGCCCACAGGATCGCTCTCGCCAACAACCGTGCATCGACCGCCTCTTGGAAGCACGCCGCACCCCCTGGGAACCGAAAGGGTTGGCCTAGTTCCTGGCAGATAGCCGCATAGGTGCCGATCGCCGTGATTGCGTTCATGGGGTTGCCGACCGCGAAGCCGCAAACGATTTGCGGCCGAAGCACCGTGTAGCCACGGCTATCGCTCATCGCTGCTCGCAGAAAATCTTCCTGCTCGTAATAGAAGTTTGATGCAATGAAGCGCGGGTCGCCCTCCTTTGCCGGCATCTTGTATGGGCCATGATGCACGCCGTAAGCCTTTGTCCCTTGAAGAAGCGTCACATGCCGGACAGACCGCGCGGCCAGAAGGGGAACAAGGGCATTCTTCAGCATGGCTAGATTAACATCGATCTGCCGTCGCTCCGTCCACCCACTTACCAGATCACGCTCCTCGTAGAGAGCGGCGTACACCACGTGAGTAACATCCTGTGCAACCGCACTAAGTTGCTTACTACAATCCTCAGGATCGGCCAGGTCGAGCCTGAGCCAATCAGCCCTGGTGTCGAAGGTCGGGCCTCGGCGCGAAACTCCAGTTACACGCCAATTGGGCAGCTCCTCAAACATCTGCAAAGCCGCCCGTCCCACAACGCCGCCCGCTCCCAGGATCAGGGCAGAACCTTTGGAGTGATCCAAGTACGTCGTCATCAGGCCGCTTCCACGCTCGATCGCGGCGCGCTTGAGAGCAAGCGCTCCAATTGACGGAATGCGGCGTCGACCAGATTCAAAGTCGCCGGCGCGCCGACACAAAGGCGCACAGCATGAGGAATGGAACGACGATCGGCCACGAAACCATGGGTGGGTGCTATGGCGACACCGCGTTGAGCAGCGGCGTCCACGAAATCTTCGGCGCGCCAGGGGCTGGGGAGCGATATCCAGGCATGCGGGCTCGCGGGATGGATACGCGCGGCCGAGAGGTGGCGAAAGGTCGCCATTAAGTCAGTCCGACGCAGGTTCTCCTGGGCCTGCCACTCCGCCATGCGATCCAGATGTCCGCCTTCGATCAGCGTTGCCGCGACTTCGACGCATATCGACGTTGCGGTGCCGGTGGACATCCCCACGCCCGCCTGGGCGCGCGATCCTTGGTCGAGCGGCGAGACCAGACACCCGACCTTCAGCCCTGGACCCGCGAGTCGTCCGAGACTTGTAAGGTAGTAGGTACGTTCCGGCGCGAGGGCGAAGATCGGTGGCACCGGGTCGTTTAGGATCGTGCCATAGATATCATTCTCGATTATCGGCATGTCGAAGCGACGCGCGATCTCGACCAGCGCCGCCCTGCGGTCAGCGGGCAATGTGACATTGAAAGGATTCTGGAGCCGCGGCGCGCAGTAGAGTGCTGCCACCCGATGCTCGCGGCAGCCTTTCTCCAGCGCGCTCGGAATCATCCCTTGCTCGTCGCAGGAAATTCCGAGAAGGCGCCGGTCGAGGTAGCTGGCGACCGCCTTCATACGCGGGTCCGTCAACTCTTCTGTCGCGATCAGATCCCCATGGTGGGTCAATGTGGACAGGGCCGCCATCGTCGCGTGCTGGCCGCCATTGGTGATCGTCAGTTGATCCGGCGACACGTGAACGCCCTGCCGCTTGAGCCATTTCGCCAGCACAGCGCGATGGCGCTCAGACCCCGCAGTGGGCGATCCGGCCAGAACGAGCGCGGGTTCACGCGCGGCGAGGTCGGTCAGCACGCCTCGCATCACCTCATCTCCGAAGGGCGGCACGGGCACGCGATATACCGCCATGTCGATGGGCCCGAGTTCAGTATTGGGCTGAAGTGGCAGGTAGCGGCCGTCCGCCAATGAAGATCCCGAAACGAAGGTTCCGCGGCCGACGTGGCTCGTAATTAGTCCACGCGCGTCCAGCTCGGCATAGGCGCGTCCAACCGTCGCCACGGCCACCTTCATCCGATGCGCGAGTTCGCGCTGGGTCGGCAACTGCTCCCCGAGCTTGATTCCGCCATTCTCGATCGCTGTTGCGATCACATCGACGATTTGGCGGTAGCCCGGTCGTCGTTCCGATTGTAGCATTTCAAACAGCGCCATCTAGTACAATAATCTTGTTGTGCTCTCATCCCAGGTGGTATTGTATCGCCTAGAGAAGCAATTCGCCAACCGAAATATCAACTTTCGGCAAAGGCGCGCAAAGAACGGTCGGATCCGTAAGAGATACCGGCCAGAGGGGAGATCACGGGATGAGCTTTTCGAAGCGGCGATCCACCGAAGAAGACGCGTCAGAGCAGCTCAACGAAATCGATACGCACGGACTGATCGCGCGACGCGAGTTGATGCGCCGTTCGGCGATATTCGGCGCGGTCGCGACCCTCGGAACCTTCACCGGATTGTTGAAGACCGCCTCAGCGCAGTCCGCCGCAGGCGGGACTGTCAAAGTGGGTCTCGACAGTGGCGCTTTCACGCCCATTCTCAAAACCTTCGCGCCGGAGTTCAAAGCGGCAACGGGGCTGACGGTCGAGTTCGAATCCTATCCCCTCGGCAATATGTACGACCAAAATCTTCTATCGCTGCGGCAAAAAACGGCCCGCTTCGACGCGTTCGATTTTTGGCAAAATTTCGCGGGAGACTTCGGCCCCTATCTCACCCCGCTTGAGGAAGTTGGCTCTTTGGAGACATTAGATTTCTCCGATGTCGCGAAACCCTTTCAGCAACTGAACTACTACCAGAATAAGCTCGTCGGGATCACGATCGACGGTGATCTCTTCATCGACACCTATCGCAGTGATTTGTTCGACGACGCGGCTGAGAAAACGGCGTTCAAGGCGAAATACGGTTATGACCTGATCCCGGCCAAGACCTATAAGCAGTATCACGATATTGCCGAGTTCTTTACCCGGCCGTCGAAGAACCTCTATGGCGCCGTCGAGGTCACGAGCTTCTTCGTTTATGCGTTCTTTATGAATCACTTCGTCCAGATCGGCGCCGAAAAGGGTGTCAACTACGGCGAGATCTTCGACGCCAATATGAAGCCCAATATCGCCAATGCTATGGGCGAAGAGGCAATCCGCCGCTATATCGAAATGACCGCCTTTATGCCTAAGGATCTTGCCAAGGCGATGCCCTGGGATGTCGGCCGGCAACTTTATTTCGCGGGCCATATCGCTCAGGCGAATTGGTGGACCGACATGGCGAAAGGCGCCTCCGATCCCGCGATCTCGAAAGTGGCCGACAAAATCCGATGCGCCCGAAGCTGGGGCGAGGTCACCATGCTTCCCTATGGCCGCGCTATGGGCATCGCGGCCAATTCGCAGAACAAGAAGGGCGCCTTCACAGCAATTTCCTGGATCCAGCAATCGGCCAATGCCACCCGATGGGTCGCCGAAACTTTCGCGCAGTCCTTGATGGACCCCTGGCGCGTCAGTATGTTCGAGAGTCCTAAGGCCACCTTCCCGTTGGAATCGGCCTCGGGCTTCGCTGATAACTTCGCGCAGACCAGTCTCGCCGCATTGCACAACCCGAAGGTCTATCTCGATATCTCCATTCCGGGCACCAACCAGTACATGAGCTCGATCATTCAGCATGTGCAGGCCGCGATCAATGGCCAGGTCGAGCCCATGCAAGCGCTACAGGACATCTCGGGCGAATTCGACGAAACTACTGAAACCTACGGCCGCGATCTTCAAATTGCTCACTATGCCGAATACCGCGCGCGCATGGTGAAGAACGGTTATTGGACCTGAGGGCGACCGCCGATCCGATGGCCGATCTGACGATAGGCTATGGTAAGCCGTCTCGGTGGGGGAGGAAACCCCGGCGTGACGACGGCGTCACTGAACGCGGAACCCTGCTGCTACTGGGGCCAGCGTTGCTATTCCTCGCCGTCTTCGCCATCTGGCCTTTCTGCTATCTGATCTATGCGTCTTTCACTTCCTATCAAATGGCGATTCCGGTGCCGATCCATTGGGTCGGCCTCGGTAACTTCCAAGCTCTCGTCAAAACGACGCGCTTTTGGCACAGCCTTGGTGTGACGGCCGCCTTCGCGCTGGTGAGCGTGCCGCTCCAATTGCTCATCGGCCTCTGCATCGCCTTGCTGTTGAACGCGGTTACGCGTGGGCGCGAGGTCTATGCGTCGCTGCTGCTGACACCGATGATGTTGGCTCCCATTGTGGTAGGCTTCGCCTGGGAGCTTTTTCTCAATCCGATCTACGGCCCCCTCAATGCCTTACTCAAAGGTATCGGATTGTCTCCCCCGGCCTGGGCCCAGTCGCCGGTTTGGGCGCTACCTACTCTGGTCGCGGTCGATATCTGGCAATGGACGCCGCTCGTCATGGTTATTCTGCTCGCAGGTCTAAGGTCGATCCCACCCCGGGTCTACGAGGCCGCGAAAGTCGATGGCTCCAGCGCCGTGCAGACCTTCTTCAATATTGTCGCGCCGATGCTGCTGCCGTATTTTGCAGTCGCCTTCGTCCTGCGCTTCATCGACAGCTTCAAAGTCTTCGACATCATCTATATCCTGACGAGGGGGGGGCCTGGAACCATCACGCAGAACCTCGCTTATTACACTTATGATCTCGGCTTTGGCCGCTTTCAGTTCGGCCGCTCCGGCGCGCTCAGCATCATCCAGCTTTTGCTGCTGACTATAGGCACGATGCTCATCATCAAGCTCGTCGCCAAACGCAATGCGCCGACGGCCGCGGTCGCCGGCCCTGCCGCAAACGCGAAGGAGGGCGCGTGATGAGCGCGGCCACGCGGGCGCCACGCCTTCCCCCCAGAGCCAAGCTGAGAACGGAGGAGCTTGTTGGCAGCGCAGTTCGTCACGCGATCCTCATCGTGCTCGTCATCCTGTGCCTCGCGCCGATCGTCTGGCTGCTCATCACAGCGTTCAAACCCTATGGCGAGCTATTCTCCAGCCCGCCGACGCTGTTCCCAATTCATCCGACCCTCGTCAATTTCGCCGGCGGCTGGTCGGTTGGCGGCGGCCGTGGCATTCGCGACAGCCTGATTGTGGCGACCTCGTCGACGGTGCTCTGCCTCATACTGGGTTTTCCCGCGGCCTACGCATTGGCGCGGCGCTTCGCGGCCCACGGCCAGCTCAGCTTCACCATCCTCTCACTTCGCATGCTGCCGCCGATCGTACCGGTGATCGGCTTTTACCTCATGTTCCAGAAGCTGCATCTCTACGACACCTATATCGGCTTGATCATCGCCTATACCTTCATGAACCTGCCGCTCGTGATTTGGCTTCTGGCGGAGTTCATTCGCCAGATTCCGCGCTCATACGAGGATGCGGCGCGAATCGACGGCGCGCCGTGGTTCTGGATGTTCCGCGACATTCTGCTGCCGCTCTCCGCCCCGGGTATCATGACCGCGGCGATCCTCAGCATGATGTTCGCCTGGAATGAGTTTCTGTTCTCACTCGTTTTGACGGGCGACAACGTCATAACGCTGCCAAAGGCATTGGCCGACTTCTTCCTGTTTCAGGAGCCGAACTGGGGCCAGCTCGGCGCTATCGGCATTGTCGCCATGGGGCCTCTTCTCGTCCTCTCCTACCTCATGCAGCGGTATCTCATCCGCAGCTTCACAGCCGAACTCGGCGGCCGCTGAAGTCACGGCCCGGTCAGATCAGGACGAAGACGATGGCATCCGTTACCCTTGATCATCTCAACAAGTGGTTCGGTCCTTCCGTTCATGCGGTGCAGGATGTGAATATCCACATCGAAGACGGAGAGTTCTTCGGTCTCCTCGGTCCCTCGGGCTCCGGCAAAACATCGGTGTTGCGTATGCTCGTGGGGCTGGAGCGGCCGACGGAGGGATCGATCCTTTTCGACGGCGTTCCTGTCCACAACAAGACCCCGCAGGAACGCAACGTCGCGATGGTGTTCGAGCAGAACGCGCTCTATCCGCATATGACCGCACGCCAAAACATCAGCTATCCGCTGCGCGTCAGGCGCGCATCCAGCGAGACGATTGCCCGCAAGGTTGCCGAGGTCGCGACCTTGCTGAATATCGGCGCGCTGCTCGATCGGCGAGCCTCGCAGATGTCGGGCGGCCAGCAGCAGCGTGTCGCCATCGCCCGTGCTCTGGTTCGGGATCCCAACCTGCTTTGCCTCGACGAGCCGATCGCGCATCTCGACACGCTTCTGCGTGCCCGTCTCCGTGGAGAGCTCAAGCGGCTTCAGCGTGCCCTCGGAACCACCTCGGTCATCGTCACCCATGACCCGATCGAAGCCATGACGATGACGGATCGGCTCGCGGTGATGCGAGACGGGCGTCTTCAGCAGGTCGGCAGTGCCGACGAGATTCACAATCGCCCCGTCAATGCCTTCGTCGCCCAATTCTTCGGGCTACATTCGATGAACGTTTTCACAGTTGATTCCTGCGTTGATCAAGGCGATCACATCGCCGGCCGGGTTGGGGGCCAGCCCGCGCGCCTGCCGCGTACATTGGAGCGCTTCCTCAACATCGGCCGCCGCACTGCCTCGATCGGCGCGCGACCGAGCGGCGTGATGGTTCTGCGTGCCGCTGACACCGCGCCCGCGGTCGAGGGTTTCACCGCGACAGGCCAAGTCTATGTGACCGAGCAACTCGGTGACGCGCAGCTGGTGACCGTTCAGATCGCTGATCAAAGCATTCAGACCCTCACACCCGATCCACGCGCCTTCGAGATAGACGAGCCGGTGCGAGTCTTCATTCCCGACGATGCACTGTTCCTTTTCGACGACAAAACGCAGCAGACCCGGCGCTTCGCCAGCCGCACGGCGGGCGACGAGCTTGCAGCCATTCGCTCAGAGGTTGCGTGATCTACCTGCTCGGCATCGACAAAGGCACCTCCGTTATCAAAGCGGTGGTCTTCGACCCGAGCGGGGCGGCACGCGGCGTGGCGCAGGAGCGAGTGGCCGTGTTGCGCCCTCGGCCGGACTGGCACGAGGAAGATCCGGAGGAGAGTTGGGCCGCCTGTTGCCGCGTCATTCGGGCTGCGCTCGATCACGCGGGGATCGGCGGGGACGCGATCACCGCCATCGGGATCGCCGGCCATATGGGCGGCGCCTGGATCACCGGCGCCAATGGCACTCCCGTTCGCAATGCCATCTGCTGGCCTGATGGCCGCGCCCAGGCGCAGCTGCTCGCCTTACGCGACGCTCAGGCGCTTACGGAAATCTTCGCCATCGGCGGCAATGGATTGATGCCGGGTGTTACGGCGCTGCTGCTCGGCTGGCTTACCGCGCATGAACCGCATCTTCATGAACGAGCGGCGCATGTTCTATGTGCCAAGGACTATTTGCGCTTTCGACTGACAGGCGCGGTGGCGACGGAGCCATCGGATGTGAGCTTCGTTCCAGGCGACATCGACGGCCGTGGATTTTCTCACCGTATCTTGGAGCTCTGCGGCGCAGGCGCGTGGCTGGGCGCAATACCGCCTGTCTTCCCGTCCTCGGACATCGCCGGCGCGGTGACGGAACTCGCGGCGCGGCAGAGCGGGCTTTGCGCCGGCACCCCGGTCATTCATGGGCTGGGAGACGCCTGCGCCAATGCCATCGGTGTCGGCGCCGTGGCTCCCGGAGCGGCCATGACGGTGCTGGGCACCAGCTGCCTCAACGGGCTCGTTCTCGATCATGCCAGCCGTGAACCCGAGGGCGTCGGTTTCCTGTTCGCGATGCCGGATGATCTCTATCTCCGGATCCTGCCCAACACATCCGGCACCATCGTGCTCGACTGGTATCTGGATCGCTTCGGTGGACCAACATGCGCGGATGGCACCCACGACTATGCCAAGATGGAACGTCTCGCGGCTTCCGTTCCGCCTGGCGCCGGTGGCGTCATCCTGCTGCCCTACGTCAATACCAGCGGCGTTCTGGCGCCGGTCTTCGATACTCTGGCGCGTGGGTCCTTCTTCGGCCTGAGCACGCATACCACCGAGCCGCATATGCTGCGAGCGGTCTATGAATCCCTGTGCTTCGCGACCCGGGACTGCTTCGCCGCGATGGCGGTTCCCCCGTCTTCCGTCACGCTCACCGGCGGAGGGGCGCAAAGCGCCTATTGGGCGCAGATGTTCGCCGACGTCTGCGGTGTGCCGATCGAGGTCCGAGGCGTGGGTGAATCCGGCGCATTGGGCGTTGCGTTGCTCGCCGGTGTCGCGACTGGTGTCTGGTCAAGCATCGCGGATGCCACTGCCCACATGGCCCCCGAGGTTACTCGGTATGAGCCGCATGCCGAGACGGCCGCGCTCTATGACGGCTGGTTCCGCCTGTATCAAGATCTGCGCCGCATCTATCTGGGTTTCTCGCGGCGGCGGGAAGCTCTGGTGCCCCCCGCTTCCAGTCGGATTGCGGCGTGAGAGCGTTGCTCGGCATCGATAAGGGCACGACAACCACGAAGGCCGTGGTGTTCGATGCTGAAAGCGGGCGAGTCCTCGGCCTCGCGCGCCGCGCGACACAGTCTTTCCGCCCGCATCCCGATTGGCACGAGGAAGACACGGAAGCGACCTGGTGCGGCGTTGCCCTGGCGATCCGCGGGGCGCTGGCCGAGGCAGGGCTCCCCGCCGCCGATATCGCCGCCATCGGCGTCAGCGGTCATATGGGTGGGCTATGGGCGCTCGACCACGACGGCGTTGCTTTCGAGCGAGCGATTGCCTGGCCCGATGGGCGCGCCGGCGAATTGCTCCAGCATTGGCGCGACAGCGGCATCGTCGAAAAGGTCTACGACATTTCGGGCAACGCCCTCATTCCCGGCATGCCGATCGTGCTGCTTGCCTGGATGCAACGGCATCGGCCGGATCTGTTTCCCGGCATCGCGCATGTTTTCTGCGCCAAAGACTTTGTAAATTATCGCCTGACAGGGGAAATCGCGACGGATGAGTCCGATCTGTCCTTCTTCCCCTGTGACATTCGGAAGCGATGCGTCTCCGAATCCGTCTTCGACCTTTGCGGCCTGTCAGGCAAATCGGGCTTGATCCCGAAAGTGCTGCCCATCGGCGCGCCGGTCGGTCGCGTCACCGCCAAGGCGGCGGCCGAGACTGGGCTCAGCGAAGGAACGCTCGTTGCGTCTGGCGCAGGCGACGGGGTTGCGGCCGCGATCGGCGCGGGGGCGCTTTTGCCGGGTCAGGCCGTTACCGTCATCGGCACCAGCTTCATGAACAATCTGACGGTGGACCGTCCCGTTATGGAACCGCGCGGCGTCGGCTTTTTGTTCCTGATGCCCGACGGACGCTGGCAACGCCTCATGTCCAATACCGGCGGCGGCTCAGTGTGCCTCGACTGGGTGATCGAGGCTTTCGGACGTAAGGAAGCGGCCCTGTCGGATGGCGCCGATATGTTCACGCGCATCGAGACCGAGGCGCGTGCCCTGCCGCCACTGCCGGGCGGGCTGCTGTTCCATCCCTATTTGAATACCTCCGGCATGACCGCGCCACGCCATGAGCCGGCCGCCAGAGGCAGCATCATGGGCTTGGGGCTCGACACCACGCCGATTGCGCTGGTGCGCAGCATCATGGAAGGCGTCGCGCTGTCGATGGTCGATTGCTACGGCGCGATCGATGCCCCGGTCGACGAAATTCGCATCACCGGCGGCGGCGCCCGCATCCTGTTGTGGCGCGACATTTGTGCCGCCGCGATGAACCGCGAGCTGGTCGTGACGGAAGCCGAGGAAACCGGCGCGCTCGGCGTCGCGCTTCTGGCAGGTCACGCGGCGGGTTTGTTTTCCTCGCTTGAGGAGGGCGCGGCTCGCATGGTGCGCGTCATGGCGAAGGTGCAACCCGATCCGGCCATGGCGGAGCGATACGCGGCGGCCTTTGCGCTTTTCAGAGATATTCGTGAAGCTCTCGCACCGGCATGGGCGGCGCGCGCTGCCTGCCTAGAGCGTGGCGCATCTAGGAATGCAAGCTGATGCCGCCGATCCTTGCCGAGCACGTCATGTTCGATCTCGACGGCACTCTCGTCGATACGCGCAAGGCTGTGGAAAACTGCTATCGCCACGTCTTCGGCACTGTCCTGAAGCAGGCATTCCCGCCGCCGAGTATCGACGCCCACCTACTCTACGCGATGCGGCCCGTTGAGGTCTTCGGCGTAGTGGCGCCAGACCAGGTCGAGCTTTGTCTCGATGCCTATCAGCGACAATATCCCGCAGCTTCCGCCAGCATGATCCTGTTCGGCGGCGCGCGGGAGCTGATCCTCGCCATCACGGCCGCCGGGCGCAAGCCGAGCCTCGTCACCAACAAAGGCCTGGCGCGAACCCTGATCGATCTTGAACGCGCGAAGATCGATGTAGCCTCCTTCGTCGCGGTAGTGACGGCCGAGGATACCATTGAGCGCAAACCGCATCCGGCGCCAATCCTGCTTGGCCTGAAGAGAGCCGGCTCGGCCGCTACGGATGCCGTCTATGTCGGCGATGGTCCACATGATGTCGTCGCGGCTCAGGCAGCGGGTATAAGCTCCATCGCGGTCACCTACGGATTTTACAGCGCCGCCGAAATGTCCTCGCTGGGGGCGGATCAGGTCGCGCATGACATTCCCGAACTCGCCCGCATCCTTGGCGTGGATCTGCGCATGGTAACGTCATGACGGCCTTCACCGTGCGGGCCGAGGGGCTGCACTTTCCCGAAGGCCCCGTTGTTCTGCCGGATGGGAGCCTGCTTGTGGTCGAGATCGGCCGTGGCCAGATCAGCCATATCGACCGCAATGGCACTCGCGCAATGGCGAGACCCGGCGGCGGTCCCAACGGCGCGGCGCTCGGGCCGGACGGTTACCTCTATGTCTGCAACAACGGGGGCTTTTCTTGGCAACGGGAGGACAGGCTGTGGCGTCCGATTGCGAAAGCGTCAGATAATAGCGGCGGCCGCATCGAGCGCGTGGATCTAAACACTGGGGCGGTCGAGGTTCTTTACGACCGCTGCGACGATCGGTCGCTTTCGGCACCCAACGACATCGTCTTCGATCGCGCTGGCGGGTTCTGGTTCACTGATCATGGCCATCGCACGGGGCGGCAAGTCGAGTTCGGTAGCGTCTATTACGCGCGCGCCAATGGAAGCCAGATTCTCGAAGCGGCCTTCCCGCTGATCGGGCCGAACGGCATCGGCCTTTCGCCGGACGGCGCCACGCTCTATGTCGCCGAGACTTCATCCGGCCGCCTCTGGTCCTATCCCGTGCTCGGGCCCGGCGAACTAGGCCGCGCAACTTGGCCTTCACCGACCGGCGGCGATCTGGTGTGCGGCCTGCCGGGCTTTCATCGCTACGATTCTCTCGCCGTCGAAGCGAGCGGCAACATCGTCATCGCGTCACTACGGATCGGCGGTCTCGATGTCGTGTCGCCCGCAGGTGCTCTGGTTCAGCGCATCGAGATGCCGGATCCTTACACCACCAATGTCTGCTTCGGGGGTCAGGACCTGCGCACCGCTTATATAACGCTCTCCTCGAGCGGACGCCTTGTTTCGATGCCCTGGGACCGTCCGGGACTGCGCCTGCACCACCAATCCTAGGGCCGCCGCACTTCAAGGATTTCATCCACACCATGACGTCGCGCAATCATCCTCCCGAACATCCCGATATCGACGCGCTGAAATCTCGCGCACTGAACCTTCGGCGTCTGATGCTGGACATGGCGAGCGGCAAAGGTGAAGGATATATTGCTCAGGGTCTCGGCATTGCCGATTGCCTGGCCGCGCTCTATTTTCATGAGCTGCGTTACGATCCCGCCACACCGAAGTGGCAAGATCGCGATCGTTTCATCCTCTCGACCGGTCACTATGCGATCGCCATGTACGCGGTTCTGGCCGAGGCCGGCTACCTGTCGGTCCGCGAACTCGCTAGCTACGGGCTCAATGGCTCACATCTTCCAATGAGCACGTTTGATGATACACCAGGTGTCGAGATGGTCGGAGGTTCCCTCGGTCACGGGCTCGGTCAGTCGGTCGGCATGGCGATCGGCTTGCGTCTCGACGGATCACCGGCTCGTGTATTCAACGAATTGTCCGATGGCGAACTTCAGGAAGGTTCGACCTGGGAGGCCGCGATGAGCGCCGCGACTTTCAAGCTCGACAGCCTCGTTGCCATCATTGACTGCAACGGCATCCAGGCGGATGGCCCAGTCACCGTGAAAATCGATCCCGTCGCCGACAAATTCGTCGCCTTCGGTTGGGAGGCAGTGGAGATCGACGGAAATGACATGCAGGCGATCGTGATGGCTCTCGCGAATGCGCGGCAACCCAACGGAAAACCGAAAGCCATCGTGTTGCGCACCACACCGGGCAAAGGTGTCCCGACCCTGGAGCGTCGGGAGCGAGCACATTTCGTCCGCGTCGCCAATGACGAGTGGGACGCGCTGAAGGCCGAGTT
The DNA here is from genome assembly GCF_009766125.1 of Acidisoma sp. S159. Lineage (NCBI taxonomy): Bacteria > Pseudomonadati > Pseudomonadota > Alphaproteobacteria > Acetobacterales > Acidocellaceae > Acidisoma > Acidisoma sp. S159. The sequence goes on along the minus strand of NZ_LMUG01000057.1, from coordinate 13,590 downwards.
GGAGACGCATCATGGTTGACACTGCTGCGACCACCGCTGGCCGCACGCGCGGCATGGGTGAATTGATCGATGTAATAGGCAAAACCACGGAACTCGCGCCATTCGGCACGACTTTGGCGGCCCTTGCGGCGGAAAGGCCGGAGATCGTCGGTCTCACGGCTGATATGGGGCGCTACAGCGACATCCTGCCGTTCCGAGATGCCTTTCCCGACCGGTTCTTCAACGTAGGAATGGCCGAGCAGGATCTTCTCATGATCGCGGCCGGCCTCTCGAAGGTCGGCAAGATCGCCTATTGTACCACCTATTCGGTCTTTATCACGCGTCGGGCCTACGATTTCGTCGCGATATCCTGCGCGCATTCCAGGGCGAATGTGAAAATCTTCGCCGGGATGCCGGGGCTCGTGAACGGCTACGGCGCGACCCATCAGGCAACCGAAGATCTCAACATGATGCGGGGGATCGCGGACCTGACCATCATCGACCCCTGCGACGCGACGGAACTCAAGCAGGTCGTGCGCGCCGTGGCCGATATTCCCGGCACCGTCTATGTTCGCAGTCTGCGCGGCAAGGTGCCAGTGGAGCTGGGAAACGACTATCGCTTCGAACTCGGCAAGGCGAAGGTGCTGCGCGAGGGTAGCGCGGTCGGCATCATCTCCTGCGGTTATATGTCGATGCGTGCCCGCGATGCCGCTGATATCGCCGCCGGGCAAGGTATCGACGCCGCGGTGCTGCATGTCGGCACGATCAAGCCATTCGATCGTGACGGCGTGCTCGCCTTCGCGTCCCGTTTCGACCGGCTGATCGTGGCCGAGAATCACAAAACAACAGGAGGACTTGCGAGTCTCGTCGTAGAGGCGCTTTACGATGCAGGACTCATCAAGCCTTTAGTCAAGATAGGGCTCGCGGACAGTTTCTTCGAATGCGGGTCGCAGGAATATCTCGAGGCGAAATACGAGGTCGACCTGCCGAGATTTGTGCGGGCGATACTGGAGAACAAATGATGGGTGAGCTGGAAGGCAGGCTCGCCCTCATCACCGGGGCGGGCAGCGGACTCGGTTTGGAGACGGCGCGCGTCTTCGCACGCGAGGGCGCGAAGATCGTGATCAACGACGTGCGCGCGGAGGCCGCCGATGCCGCGGCGAAGTCGCTCGGACCCGCGCATCACGCGGTCGCGGGCGACGTCTCGGATGAAGCGGCGGTCACGGCCATGGTCGCCGATGTGATCGCTCGCTATGGTCGCATCGATATCCTGGTCAATAATGCCGGGGTGCCGGACAGTTTTGTGCCGACCGTCGATCAAACACTCGCACACTGGCAGCGGCTGATCGACATCCACCTCACCGGAACGTATCTCGTATCCAATACAGTCGCACCGCACATGATTGAACGCGGAATGGGCGTGGTTCTCAACCTCAACTCGATTGCGGGCATTCTCGGCTTGCCGGTGCGGACGGCTTATAGCGCCGCCAAGGCGGGAATCGGCATGTTGACGCAGGTGCTGGGCTGCGAATGGGCGCCGTATGGTATCCGGGTTAATGCCGTGGCGCCGGGCTATATGTTGACGCCCTTGCTGGCCAAACTGATCGAAGACGGCAAGGTCGACGGCGACCGTATCCGGCGCCGAACCCCAATGGGCAGGCTTGGCAAGGCGGAACATATCGCCCAGGCCTTGCTGTTCCTGGCGTCCAACCGTGCCGAGTTCATCACGGCCGTCACGCTACCCGTCGATGGCGGCTACTGTGCCTGGGGAGCACCAAGCGATGCCTATCCGCTCGAACACCTTCCGTCAGTTTAAATATTGAGCGAACGGGACAAGGTCGTCCAGGCCGGCACGCAAAGCTGCTCTGCTAAGTCCTTCCATCGAAAGCTCGTCTCATGCGCATTTTCGGTTCTCCTCATCGCTACGTTCAAGGACCTGGCGCCCTGGATGAGCTTGGGCCTCTATTAGCGCCATATGGCCCGCGGCCTCTTCTGGTCGTTGATCAGTTTTTGATGGAGCGCCTTGGAGCGCGGCTGGAAAAGACGGCGCGCAGCGCGGGGCTCGACCCGATCTTGTTGCCTTTTGGTGGCGAGATCACCTACGCGGCTATCGATGAGCTGACCCGAGATGCCGGAGACACACCTATCTCGGTGCTCGTAGGAGTCGGCGGCGGCAAAGCGCTCGATTCGGCCAAGGGCCTGGCTGTGCGTTTGGGCAAGCCGCTGGTGACAGTTCCGACGATCGCGTCGAATGATTCGCCCACCAGCGCGTCGATTGCCATGTATGACGATCAACACGTGATGATCGCGGTCGACCGCATGCCTCGCAGCCCCGACCTCGTCGTCGTGGATACGAGGCTGATCGCGAGTGCGCCCGTTCATTTCCTGCGCGCCGGCATCGGCGATGCGATCGCCAAGAAGTTCGAGGCCAACGGCTGTTCGGTCGGGACTGGCAAGACGCCATTCGGGACACGGCCACTCCTGACAGCCGGTGTCATCGCAGACGCCTGCTATGCCACACTGCGAGCCCATGCGCCCGCTGCCCTCGATGCCGTTTCGGCCGGAATCTTGAACGATGATGTTGAAGCGACCGTCGAGGCCATCATTCTGATGAGTGGCCTCGGGTTCGAAAACGGTGGACTGTCGATCGCTCATTCGCTGACGCGAGGTCTCGTCGTTGCGCGGGGTGTCAAGGCCGCGATCCATGGCAATCAGGTGGCCTATGGCACTCTTGTTCAATTGGCCGTGGAGAATCGGGAGACCGCGTTCATCCTCGACGTTGCCGCGTTTTTGCGGGGGATCGGTTTGCCTACGTGCCTAGCGGAGTTGGGGATGATCGCGGCAACGGAAAGTGAAATCGACGAGATCGCGCGATTGACAATGACGGCGCCTCACCTTGCCAACATTGGGCGCCGGCTGGAGCAGGCAGACGTTGTGGTGGCCATCCGTCGTATCGAACAACTGGCGACCGTCAAACTACCGGTCAAGAGCCCGTCGGGGGCATTGTGAGGCGATAATTCAGAGCGTTTTGCCTCGGCGGCGCAATGCCGACGGCGATCCCTGCTGGCGGTTGCCGTGCCGTTAAGGCAAAAGCGCTCTTGACTATGGCGAGTTGATTGCACTCTTGCACCACCTGCCGTTGCGTCTTCGTCTGCTAGATCATCCTACTTGCTCGACGGATAGGCTCCCAGCAGGGAGCGATTTCAGGATCGACTTGCGGAAACCGACGGATCGAGCCACACCCGCCAATCCTCCCGATTGAGGATCGCGATCTGTCTATCATGGTAGGGCGCGATGTCCGGGCCAGGCTCCATCGTCAGCATCGTGAATGCCTCGCCGACATCCTTGTTAGGCCGCCAGATTCCCGCAACGCAGAAGATCGGCTCGTCTTTTTTCGTGAAGAGCCACTTGTCTTTGCGTTTTTTCTTTTTATCCGCTGGATCGGTGAATTGGTAAAAGCCGTCGGCGATGATGAGGCAGCGACCGGACGCAAACTCGCGGCCGTCCGAGCGGAAGTTGTAGACCGGCTTGCCGTTCAGTCCTGGCCAGCTCCATCGCCGCTGCACCAGATCGCCGGCGTTCGGATCGCTGTCGATCGTGCGTACAATCGGCGCCATATCCGTGATCTTAATGTCCTGGCGCGCCTGGATGTTCGGCGTCCCTTCGGAGAAGCGGATCTTGATCTTAAGGTCAGAGAAATCCTCGAGAATTGCCGAGGCCTCCACTTCCAATCGATAATCGTTGCACATGAGGGTCTCCGCAGCGGGCGGATTGCAGCGAGCCATAGTTCCTAATATGTTCACGAGCATGAGCGCAAGCCCGTTCGATTTGGACGCGCCCTTTGGTCAGCACCGAGCCATCATACGGCGGGACAGCGGCGGCGTTGAGCTGGTCGAGGCGGCCTGGGGTGTTCGGCCCGGCCCGCACGCCGATCGTCCCTATACGGTGGTGCGCGCCGAGGGCGGACCGTCTCAAGCCACCGCTGCCTCGTACCCGCGTCTGATTTTCGCCTGCGGAGCAAAGACCGAGCCTATAACTTCGTCCTGGCGGGTGGGGATTGGTTCTATTTCGCTGGCATCTGGCGACCCGAGAAACCCGACTGGCCAGAAGCCTTTGCAATCCCGTCGAGGCCAATCCCGATGTGGCATTGTACCACGATCGCCAAATGGCGGTGCTGCGGCGCGAGCAGCGCCTCGACTGGCTCGACAGCCAGGCCGCTGAGGACAAATTGCTCCGTCCGCTACCGGCCGGTAGCTTCCGCGTGAAAGAGGTGCAGCCTACCCTTGGATTTGAGGCGCCAGTTCGCTTCGACCGTTCAGGCTCGACGCCCTAAAATCTAGCATCAGCTAGTCCACAGCGGTGAATTCCCGGCGTCGATAGTCAACACGCGAGAAGCTGCATTATCGCGAGTTGACCCTCTGCCGCTAAGCAGCGACCGTTGGTCTGGCTGTCTCAAATGGGACGGTGGTCACTCACCCTGGTCCGCTACGGGATTCGTGCGCAGCCACTGCGTTGCGCCAAGCGGAAGTCTATCGCTTGCTTTGCACTAGATTGCGGCGTCGAATCACTAGTGACGTGGGCCTTCCGCGACCCGTCGAGCTCGCATTTCGTCGAGGTCGAATTCATGTTCGAGGGCTGCCAGCACCGAGTCGTGGATCTCGCCCTCTCGATGGAGTTTCAGGAGTGCATCCCGCCCGGCCGCGATAGCCGCCAGCACGGTAGCAAAATGTTCCGCCCTTTGATCGTCCAGCCCGCCGCTGGCGTCATTGAACCTCGTGACCGCGCCCACCTTGAAGGCATATTGCTCGACGAGCCTCGGATGCAGATGGCTACCGTCGGGCCGCTTGGAACGCAATTCAATCGCGGCGAGTTCTGCCGTCGCCGTATGAACCCGCGCGGCAGTCACCGTCAGCATGGTCGAAGGCCGTTCAGTTGTTCGGTGCAGACCGAATGCCTTGATCAAAGGCGCCAGAGTGGACCCTTGCACGAGAACGGTCACCAGAATGACTGCGAAGGTCGTCGCCAAAACGAAGTCCCGGCCTGGAAAGGCTTCTGGAAGTGCCAGGGCTGCCGCCAAACTCACCACCCCGCGCATGCCCGCCCAACTCATCACCACGGGAACCCCGAAAGGCGGGTAAGGATCGCGCTTGCGTAGTCTCGGTATGAGGGCGCGCACGAGATAGACACCGGGGAAGATCCAGGCGAAGCGCGCCAGGATAACGGCCGCGACAACGGCTGCGGCCGCAGGGATGAAGGCCGCCAGGCCGTGTGGATCACCGGCGAGGCGGTGCATTACCCCCCGCAACGAAAGCCCGATCAGGATGAACACCAGGCTTTCCAGCAAGAAGGTGACCACTCGCCACACCGTTCGCATCTGCATGCGCTTCTCGGCGGTCAGGCTGGAGTGCTGCCGCCTGCCCACGACGATGCCGCAGGCGACCGTCGATAACACCCCTGAGACGTGCAGCCACTCCCCGCCGATGTAGGAGGTCCACGCCACTAGGAAGCTCACGATGACGCTTAGCTCCGGATCCTTCAGCCATGCAGTCAATTTGCTGCCCAAAAAGCCAAAAACGAGGCCAACTGCCACGCCACCAGCGGCGAGCACGATAAAGCTCTCAGCGGCCGCGCCCTTGTCGAAGGTTCCGGTCAGCGCCGCTGCTACCGCGAAGCGGTAAAGCACCAGGCCGGTGGCGTCATTGACCAGGCTCTCGCCCTCCAAAAGGGTAACGACCCGTCTCGGCAGCGGCAGCCCCTGCAGCACGGCCTTGGCGGCGACGGCATCGGGCGGCGACACGATCGCGCCGAGGGCAAAACACGCGGCCCAGGGCAGCCCCGGCATTACGAGGTGGGTGACCCAGCCCACGGCAAGCGTCGTGAAGAGCACCGCGCCGACGGCAAGTTGAAGTATGATGCGCAAATCCTTACGGAAATCGCGCCAGTTCGTCAGGTAAGCGCTGACCAGAAGCAGCGGAGGCAGAAACAGGATGAGCGTAAGATCGGGGTCGAGCTCGACGTCCGGCATGCCGGGGATGAGTGCGAGGCCGATGCCGCCCAGGATGAGAGCCGCAGCATTCGGCATACGAAGGCGTCGCGCCGCCAAGGTGAGTGCGAGCGAGGCCGCGATCAGCAACAGCACGACTTCGAAACGATCGGCCAGGTCCAATAATCCGCTCCTTGAAAGAATCAATCACAGCAATAGCAGGATCGGGCGCGCCGAAGGTTGACCGACGAGCCTGCCGACGGATGAGCGCCCACCGAGTGGCCGACCGCGCTGCCGGCGCAAGTCGTCCGATCGTCTTCAGAACATTGAGGGCCTGCCTCGACTCATGATGGCCACCAGCAGCAAGCAGAAAACCGCGCCAATTGCAGCCGCCAGAAATCCATCCTGATAGGCGAGCACGTTGGCTTGAATCGCGACGGCCGCCGCCAGGAGCCTGTCGGCTTGTGAAGCCGCACGGCCTGGGTCGACAACATGAACCCCAAAAGAACGGCCATAGGCCATTAGCCGGGCAACAGTGATCCCGCTGCCCTCGGCGATATGCAGCCCGATGATGTTGGAATGTAGCTGCTCACGCACCCGCACGAAGGTCTGCATGAACGCCGTCCCAATCTCGCCCCCGAACAGACGGCTGATCTGCAGGAGGCATCCGATCGTTAGCGCCTCCGCCGGAACAAGGCTCCGCACAAGGAGGACCGTTAGTGATGTCAGCGCGAAGGATTGGCCGATGGCCTGGACGATTTGAGACGGAAGAAAATCGTCGGTTGCCCACTGGCTTGTCAGCTGCCCCGTCATGAGACAGGCCATGCCGATCAATCCCACACCCAAGGCTAACACATAGCGCCCGTCCACCCGACGCAGGAGCGCCGCCAGCGGGAGCGCCAGGACAAGTTGAGGCAAGGCGATCCACATAAGAACCTGCCCGACCTGCAGCTCGCGGAAGTTCTGGACCGTCTGGAGATAGGTCGGGATAATATAGGCTGTCGATAGAACGATGAACCGAAGACCCGCCAGCGCCATGAGCAGCAGCAGGAGATTGCTCCGCAGGAGCACTCGCAGGTTCAGAAAGGGTCTTGCCGTGGTCAATTCTCGAACCACGAAGGCCGCGGTGAGAATGCCGCCGCCGCTCAGCAGACCGCTGACGAGTCCGCTACTGCTCCAGTCAAGCCAATTTCCCTGATCCAACCCCGCGTAAAGCATCGCAAAGCCGAGCCCGGCATAGACTAAGCCGAACCAGTCCAAATCGCGGAGGAGTTTGACGTTGGTCCTCTCGGTCGGCAGGCCGAACCAGATGGCACCGAACATGACCGGCAAGGCCAAGCAATACTGCCAGTACAGCCAATGCCAGGAGAGATGGTCTGCATACCAACCTTCCAGAGAAGCGGCGACGTTTTGCGACAGCTCAGAATTCATTGCGTAGATGGCAATGCCGTAAACGACCAGCTGGGCGGGAAGGCTGCGGACAACAAAGCTGATGGTGAGCGGGATGAAGGTGCCCGAGCTGACGCCCGCGAGGCCGAGCAGGATTAGGAACACTGTGAGGTTCCCTGTCAGCGGAAGCAGGAGAGACGTCATGAAGAACGCAACGATGCCCACGAGCAGCACACGACGCGGCCCGAAGACCGCGCCGAGATACGGGGAAGCCACGCCCATCATCATTTGGCCGATGCCGAAGCTCGTCGTGATCCAGGCACCGTCGTCGAACCCTACATGCAGGCCGCCGCGGAGGTCGGCGAGGCCGAAACTGGTGGTCCGCGATCCCAGAGTTCCCATGACAGAGCCGAGCAGCACGCCCAGGAGACCTAAGTAAGGCTGCCAGTCGTCGATATGCAGTCGAGATGGGTGGAGATGTGCCTGTTGGTGCAGGACCGCCCCCACCCCGCTTAGGGGCCGGCCATGGTGATCCATTGGATCAGGGCCCAGCGACAGGCGATGAGCCTGTGTCGATGCTGGTTTCGACCGACATTCCTGGTCTAACCAAGGTCCCGAGCGCCGGCACGCTATCGAGCACAACCTTCACCGGCACGCGCTGAACGACCTTCGTGAAATTTCCGGTGGCATTGTCAGGCGCCAACAGGGCGAAGGTGCTTCCCGTCCCCGGCGACCAGCTATCGATATGGCCGGTAAGAGCGAGGCCCGGAAAGGCATCGACCGTGACACGGACCGACTGCCCAAGGCGCACATGCGTCATCTGGGTCTCCTTGTAGTTTGAGATGACCCAGATGTTTGGCAGAGGCATAACGGTCACAATCTGCGTTCCGATATTGACGAACTCGCCCGGGTGGACCTGGCGTTGCCCGACCATTCCGTCGACTGGAGATCTGATTTCTGTGTAGCCCAGATTGTTTCGTGCGAGCTTCACTTGGGCCTCAGCCGCGTCCAGTTGTGCGGTGAGTTGCTTCTGCTGCACGTCCAGACTTGCCAACAGTCCTTTTTGCTGGTCGACCTGCGCGTTGTTGAGCATCAACTGGGCGCCGATCCGCTTTTCGTTTGCGTCCGCCTGCTCCACTGCCTGCGGGGTGCCGGCCAGTCGGTCGCCATTGAGGTTGCGTTGCCGAAGTGCTTCCAAGTGGTAGCGCACGACATCCGCCGTGGTCCCCTGGAGGGTCGCCTCGGCCTGTCGTATCAGCGCCCGCTGAATGGCCTTGCGATTCACGATGTCGTCAAGATTGGCCGCCGCCGTCGCGCGGTCCGCCACGGCTTGATCCAATTGGGCCCGGTAATCGACGGGGTCGATCACCGCCAGGAGCTCCCCGCGCTTCACCCCTTGGAAGTCGCTGACGCTCGTCGTCAGGATATAGCCCGACACCTTGGCTGAGAGCGGCGTCAAGTCGCCCGTGAGGTAAGCGTCATCCGTCCGCTCGTATCGCGCCGCGCCTGACCAGCGATCCCAATTATTGGCGAAGAACCAGGTGACGAATGCCGCCCCTGCGACCAGCAGCACCCGGGACGTCCGCCACAGCAACCGGCCGGTCGAGGCAGCTTCAGCTTCCACGAAAGTGGCGGGTCCGACGGGAGGCTGCTGCGCCTCGAGACGAACGAGCGCCGGATTGGTGTCCCCCATCGGGATTTGAAGCCTTAGCGCACTTGAGACGAAACGACGGGATGCTGGCCCACAATCGCATTGTGAAGCGCGATGCCGTATTCCGACGCAGACTGCTGGTTCTGGCCGGTGATCAAATTGCCATCGATGACCACACGGACGCCCTGCGGTTCCGCGCTTGTGAATAACGCGCCCGCAGCCTCAAGAATGGGTTGCGGATAGTTGGGGATGAAGCCCTTCCCCAGAAGAGCTTCGATCTGCAGGTCCTCGCTCAGGGAATATCCCGTCACGTGACGACCATGAACACGATCCGAATTGTTACCCAGAGCAATGACGCCGTGACAGATGGCGCCGACGACTTTCCTAGCCTCGAAGAAGTAATCTAAGATCTCGGCAATATCCGAGTTGGGGTAAAGATCTACAGCCGCCCCGAGGCCGCCCGCGACGTGAACCGCCTCGTAATCCGTCACCTTGATGCTCCTGAAGGGAAGCGTCGTCTCGAGACGGCGGGTAAGAGCCTTATCAGACAGAAATCCTTTGCTCACGAGGTCGTCACGCTCCTGCGAATCGGCCGTGAAAGGATCACTCCAAGGATTCCAGACGATTTTGCCGCCCAGCGGGCTGGCGAAGTCCACATCAATTCCCCGCTCGGCCAAGTGCCAATATGGATGGGTCACCTCAGCAAGCCATGTCGCCTCGCTGGCGCTCGTGATGAGGAAGAGAACTTTCATCGTCTATCTTTCAGTAAACGACTCCCCGCAAGCCCGCGTGCGTCGGGTGTCGTCAACGTGATGGTGTTCGAAGACGCCGAACCGGCGTAACTCGGAGATAAGCTCAACGGGGCTAGCGCGGGAAATCCAAAGATTGTGGTGACGGTATCCAAATCTTGGATGACTGGATGCGCACGTGACCGCGGCGACCTAGGTGCTGAGCGGAAGGGCGCTCAGATTCTCAATTTTGGGCGCAGAACCCCGCCAATTGAGAACGCAGCCAAGCGCGTCCAGGATGATCGTGGGTGCGCTCGTGCCAGACCATAGCGATCCGGAACCCGGCCACGGGAAGCGGAGGTTCGAAGGTATCGACGCGATCAGCGTAGCGAGCGACCAGACGCTCCGGGGCGAGCGCGATGAGATCGCTTCCCGCTACCGCCTCGATCATCATGACAAATGAAGAAACAGCGACGGCTACCTTTCGCGTCAGGCCCATCGCGGCCAACGCATCGTCCGTCGGTCCGCGAAAACCTTCGGCGCGTGGAGACACGATGGCGTGTCGTGCCGCGACGAAGCGATCCATAGGCATACCCCCGGGTGAGAGCGAATGCTTCCGAGCGATGCCGACATATCGCTCCCGCAACACGTCCAGGTATCGGAACTCCGTTCCCTCGACCTCACTCGACTGCAGAAAGGCTACGTCCACGTCGCCCCGCTCGAGATCAGCCTTAGGTGTATAGACTGCTCTCACCATGACCTGCACGTCAGGTGCTGCGGCACTGATTTTCGTCACGAAAGGTAGGAGTACTGCTACCTGCATATAGTCGCTGGCGGAGATCCCAAACGCGATCTTGGCGCTGGCCGGATTGAAGGATCGTGCGCGGCTGACGAGACCCCGCATCTGATCCAAGGCATGGCGCAAGGGCACCTGAATCTCCTTGGCCATCGCGGTGGCGGAGACACCGCGAGATGTCGGGATGAGGAGTTGATCTCCGAATATATCCCGTAGACGCGCCAACTGAGCGCTCAAGGCCGGTTGGCTGAGGTTCAGACGCTTTGCCGCCCGGGTCACGTTCAACTCGGCGAGTAGTGCCTCGAGCGCCAGCAGTAGGTTCAAGTCGAGCTTCTTGTCATCCATGGCGCCTATACCAGCACCATTTTCTTTCGATTTCTACCGATACGTCATCGGGTCTACGCATGGTCTAGCAAATGGGCGCATCCGCAGTGCCGCTGAAACAAGAAGGGCTTGCGACGATGGAACCTTACGCGACCGGCGACACGGCACTACTTCTAGTCGATCTTCTCAACGATTTTCTCGACGAGAAAGGGAAGCTGGCTCAACGGATCGGGCCAATGCTCGAGAAAACCGATCTCATCGCGCATCTAACGCGCTTGATTGGCGGAGCTCGCGCCAATGGGATGAAGATTTTCTACGTGCCACATGGACTTCACGAACATAGCTTCGACGACGTCAAACATGTCCATCCGCGCTGGCAGTGGGCGATGGAGAACAAGCTCTTCTGGAAGGGGGAGTGGGGCGCCGACTTCTTTGAGACTTTCGCGCCGCGGGAGGGTGATGTTATCATCAGCCGCCACCGGACATTCGACAGCTTCGTGAATACCGACATGATTCAGAAGCTACGTGAAAACAATATTGAGAAGGTCGTCCTCGCCGGGTTGACCTCCCACACCTGCGTCGAGAGTGCTGGCCGTCATGCGCTCGAAGAGGGTTTCCACGTCACCTTCTTAACCGATGCCGTCGCGGAGTTCACCGAGCAGGCCCACAAGGCGGCTTTAGAACTCTCCTATCCGACCTTCGGTCACGAAGTGACGACTATTGACAAGTTCCTCGCCGCAATCAAGCCCGCGGCCTGACCCATCATATCCTAACAAAGGAACGAGCATGAGGTCAGCAAGACAAGTGGTCGTGGACCGCTTTGGCGGACCAGATGTCTTGAAGGTCATCGATGTGTCGATCGCATCCCCACGGCCCGACCAGATCCTCGTGCGCGTAGAAGCCGCAGGCGTTCTCTATGGCGACATCATGCGTCGGACCAATCGCTATCTTACTGAGACCCCCCTTCCCTACGCGCCGGGGACCGAAATAGCGGGCACGATCGTTGAACTTGGCAACAAAGTCTCTGCGTTGACGTTGGGTGATAGAGTGTTCTGCCGTGTGGGATCGCAGGGTTACTCGCAATACGCCCTCGCGGAAGCGGCTCAGGCGATTCCGCTCCCACAAGGACTAGACTTTGCCGAAGCCACCGCGTTGCTTGCGCAAGGACTGACCGCCTATCTGCTGACGCATGCCGTCGCCAGTTTGAGAGACAAGTCGGTATTCATCGAGTCTGCGGCAGGCGGCGTGGGGATGCAAATGACCCAGATGGCGCGGGCGGTAGGTGCAGCCTTTGTCGTGGGGTCCGCCAGTTCCGAAGAGAAGCGTGAGTTTGCCCGTGACAACGGCGTCGACCTGGTTGTGGGTTCTCTAGAGCGCAGATGGTCGGAGCAGATCATGCAAGCAACGGATGGGCGAGGTATCGACGTCGGATACGAATCTTCAGGGGGCTCATTCGTCGAACTTCTGAGATGTCTTGGTCCGTTCGGGACATTGGTCAAGTTTGGACGAGGAGTGGACGAACATCAGTCTATTGATCCGTCTAAGCTCGTGGGAAGGAATCAATCTCTGCGGGGCTTCTACCTACCAGGATATTTCGACGTTGGGCATCGTCCCTTGCTCGACACGGCGATGCATTACCTCACCGATGCAGTACTAAACGGCGCACTTAAGGTGCAGATTGGTCATCGCTACCCTCTGCAGGACGCGTCGCTTGCGCATCAGGCCATAGAAGAGCGAAGGACCATCGGCAAAGTCGTACTGGAGCCTTGGGCATCGTAAGGTCCGTCGGCCGAATCAGCGGCAATCGCATGATCAGTCAGCGAATCACGAATGGCCGCCCATGACGCAATCTCCACCCACACGCGACCAGCCTCTTTCATTAGGAAGGCAACACCATGACCGGCACTTACTCGTCAGACCACACGGCCTTGCTCATCGTCGACCCCTATAACGATTTCATGAGCGAAGGTGGAAAGTTATATGAGGCTATCAAGCCAACGGCAGACGCCTCTGGCCTGTTCGGCAATCTTCGTCAAATTATCCCCTCGGCTCGACGAGCTGGAGTGCGAGTTTTTGTTGTCCCGCACCATCGGTCACATGAAGGCGACTTTGATGGCTGGCAGCATATAAATATGTTCCAGGAAGCCGGCCTTTCCACGAAAGCTTTCGAAGTCGACACGTGGGGCGGAGAGTTTAATCCTGAATTCGGTCCGCAGAAGGGCGACGTCATTATCAAGGAGCACTGGGCGCAGAGCGGTTTCGCCAATACTGACCTTGACGCGCAACTTAAGCAGCATGGAATTCAAAAGATCATCCTGGTGGGTCTCATCGCAAATAGCTGCATCGAGTCAACGGCTCGTTTCGGCATGGAGCTGGGCTACCATGTCACTCTCATAAAGGACGCCACTGCTGCGTTTAGTCACGAAGGAATGCAGGCCGCAGCGATCAACGCACCGATGTATGCACACGCCATCCTATCGACCCGAGAGCTTTTGGATCAGCGCCCCTTCGCGTCCTAGCCATCTTACACCGGAGGAACCTTGGGGCCTGATATTCGTCAGTACGCCCCCGCCTGGTGGCTGCCCAGGTTCCCTGGATGCGGCTTCCACGGCTTGCTGCGGGCATTGTCACGGTAACCGGGTCTGGCGGGCGGCCCGATCCTGCGCCAGGATGGAGGAATGAAGAAGCCGCCCGACCCACATTATCGCCATCGTTTTCCAGCCGAGCTGATGAGGCACGC
>NZ_LMUG01000010.1:0-220 GCF_009766125.1 Acidisoma sp. S159 | reverse complement strand
CTCGTTCCGCTTCTACGCCAATGAGGTCGTCAATGTCGTGGAGGAAACCGCTGGACGGGGTGTGCCAGTTGTGGCGATTAGCGACAGCACGCTGTCACCGCTCGCCAAGAACGCGCGTGTGCTCTTCGCCGTGCCGGAGCACGAGTATACCTTCTCGCGTTCGCTGGCAGCGCCGATGTGTCTGGCCCAATCGCTCATCGTTGCCTTGGCCTCGCGGCTT
>NZ_LMUG01000056.1:886-1115 GCF_009766125.1 Acidisoma sp. S159 | reverse complement strand
CAAGCTTGCCTGCGGGCGCCTGCCGGACAGCGATCTCTGCTCGAAGCCGACTGTTTCGCGCTGGGAGAACGCACCCACTCTGCGCGAGGTGGTGCGCATGTCCTACGCCATGGTCGACCTGTACTGCTCCAGCTACGCCCGTCCACCCGCCGCCGTTACCCTGGATATCGACGATACCTGCGACGTCGTGCATGGCAATCAGCAACTTTCTCTGTTCCACGCACATTAT
>NZ_LMUG01000056.1:0-642 GCF_009766125.1 Acidisoma sp. S159 | reverse complement strand
GAGGTGATGGCCTGGTGCGAGGCGCATGGCCTGGACTACATCTTCGGCCTGTCCGGCAACGCCGTGCTCGACCGGCTGGTGGAACCTTTCGCCGACGACGTGCGAGCGTGCCGTGCCGTGCCGAGGCCCAGGCCGCTGCCGTCAGCCGCTACAGCGAGAGCCGCTACGGCGCCAAGTCGTGGAAATGCGAGCGCCGCGTGGTGGCCCGCATCGAGGCCTCCACCAAGGGACTGGATATCCGCTACGTCGTGACGAACCTGCCCAAGGGCACCGCGGAACGGCTGTATGACAAAATGTACTGTGCCCGCGGCCAGGCCGAGAATCTGATCAAGTTGCACAAGACCGAACTCGCCTCCGACCGCACGAGTTGCCGCTCGCCGCTCGCCAACCAGGTGCGGCTGGTGCTGCATACCGCTGCCTACTGGGTGTTGCTGACCGTCCGTGACGCCATTCCCAGACCGCAGCCACTCGCGACCGCCCAGTTCAAAACCTTGCAGCAGCACCTGATCAAGATTGCCGCCCGTGTCACCGAGACCGCGACCAGGGTGCGCATCGCCTTTGCCGCCGCCTGCCCCAACGCCGATCTGTTCAGCGGACTGGTGCGGGGTTTCCTGCCAGCAGGGCCGTGACCCGCGGGGCCTT
>NZ_LMUG01000055.1:0-1217 GCF_009766125.1 Acidisoma sp. S159 | reverse complement strand
CCCCACATTTTCCGCCGTCGGACAATTGATCGACGCCGTAGAAGCGCATCGATCTCGGCGAACAAACGAGGTGATCCCTTTCACAAAACAGCGGCAAACCCCTGAGGACTCCTAGAAACCCACCAATGTCCGACTTTCCCCTGTTCCGTGTATTATACAACCTAGAGTGGTTTTCTTGTGACTGGGACCGCGAAGTTGATGTCCCCGTAGAGCCAGAGTTATAGAAAGACATTGACGTCAACCGGCGCGTTGCCAGCATGCTTTCTAGCAATTGTTAGTTGAAGCCGGCCGGTTTAGCGGCCGCCGGAGTTTGTCTCTCGTGACGATCATGCCGTTGGGGCGGGCTCATAATGTGATCGATGTTGTTGTTCACTCGGAAGAGAAGACTCGAACTTCGGGGCGTTCCGCTTCGACCCGGGGATCGGATCAAAGTGGGCGACATCCGCGGAGCCCCAGGAATCCTTGTCGTGCTCTACGTCGAACACCACCCCTTAATGTTGCCGGTGCCGGCCACGGCCAATCAGGACCCAAGCGTTTCGATCTGTGCGCATTTCATTCAAGACTTGTCGGACGACGTGTTCGGACCAAGGAGCTAAGCATCAGCGGCTTTCGGAGGGAGCGATGGACGACGAAAAAGAGCCCATTTGGCTCCGCATGACGATTGGCGCTGCGTTCTGCTTCGCGGAGTCTCCGTGGCTGACTTGGGAGCAGCTGTGGTGCATGCCTTCCTATCGCCTCAGCGTGCGCAGTAGGTCCGTCTTACCGAAGGCGTTTACGCATCAGGAGACGGCTTCGGTTTGAACGCCTCGGCGCGCGGTGCAAAGGGTGATTGATTTCAGCGCATCGCTCAAATCAACGCGGCGAGGCGCCCAATGACATTTCGAGCTTCCTCGGAGATCTCGCGTAGGATCTCGGCTGCGGGCTGTATGCGGGTTACCAGGCCAACGGCTTGGCCGGCCAGAAGCGAGCTGGCTTCAATATCACCCACCGCGTCTGGGGGTGCTAAGTCTGTTTCGTAACGGACGACCTGCCCGCAGGTCGGAGAACAGTAAATGACATCACCCTCGCCGGGTCGGCTGCCGGGTGGCGGTCGACCCGCCGCTTCCCAAGCCATCACGGTGCTGTTGCGCAATGCGCGGTGCGGCGCGTCTGGCCAGCTCACATCGAAAAGCGTTGAGATAAAGGTGTCGGCCGCTGTCGCATGCGCAAGGGCTTCG
>NZ_LMUG01000009.1:0-165170 GCF_009766125.1 Acidisoma sp. S159 | reverse complement strand
TCTCCTGCGCTGCCAGGAACTCAGCGAATCATAGCCACGCGAAGGTGTCTAGTTATTTCTCGGCCAGGACACTAGCGCGATTCCGGGATCAAAGCGGTAGCGTTGGAAGGTGGTACCCCCGTCGGGGGATACCCCCAATTGCGAGCCGATACTCCCAAGCATCAAAATTTCTAATGAATGCGCGGATGTCGCGCGGTGGAGTCAAGTCGGTTAAGGAGGCCATTCCGGGAAGAAATTGCGCGATATGTACAAGTGGATATTTCGTCGATATCTTAAACATTATTTCCTTTAAATGATCTTCTTCTTTCTTCAGCAGTGGCGAATCCTCCAGAGCTAACTCCGGCACTATCTGCGAAGCTCTCCCCATTGCGTCTTTAGGCCCTTCGGGTCTTTCCTTAAATCGTTGCTTTCCACCAGCCGATGCAACCTGCCTGCCACTGTCGACTAGTTTAGGCTGATTTGTCTTTTTTTGGTTTCGAATTGGGTCGGTGCTTCTTTGTTGAATGCGTTGCGTACGTCATTCCGGTCAATGGGCTGAACCACGGTTGTGCCTTCCTCGTTTTTACGTTGCAGCCAAAGGTGGAACGCAAAACAGGCGGCGTATGCTTGCTATTCCGCGATTGGGCGGCTTCGCAATGATAACGATCAGGAGGTTAAATCTCGGTGACTTCGCGGGGTCCGTAGTCTTCGCGATCAGCGACATCGGGCTCGGATGTTGGCGTCAACTCAGCAATTTCCCGGTAGAGCATGCGCGCCACTGGCGCAGGTCCTCGCCGCTCGGCTAAACTGATAACTCGCAGCACTCGCACTTCTTGTCGCAAGCCAAGGGTGATTACGTCGCCCGGCCGCACTCGGGCATGGGCCTTAGCCGTGGGTTGCGAATTGAGGCGGACGCCGCCCGATTCCACCAGCCGCGCGCAATCCGAGCGCGCCTTCATGACGCGCGCGCACCATAGCCAGAGGTCGAGGCGCTGCCAGTCGCGGCCCTCGAGCTGCCGTTCGGCGAGAGCGGGTCGCGACGAGCTCAACGGCGGCCGCTCTGGCGAAGGACGGCAAGAGACGCGAAGGGACCGGCGCCCGACTGAGCGCGATCCGTGCCCGGGGTGATGCGCGGACGGGGCCGCCAGGTGACAACGGGCGACATCGGCGGACCGTAGGTCTCGGGACTGAGCCCCGCCGCCGGCTGGAGGCGGAAACCGAGGCCACGCAGCACCGCCGGCAGCATTTCCGCGCGGAGGGAAAGACGCGAGGCGAGTCCTGGCGGGAGAGGCGCCTGATTGCCGCGCCTGCCCGCGGCGCGCTGGAGTTCGGCCGCCAGCCGCTCGGCGACATCGAGACGCAGAAGTACCGGTCCGGCCGAGACCCAGCCCAAGGCGGTTGCGAAGCCCTCCGGCCAAGGCTGTTCAGCGGCGATGGATGTCAGGCTCGGCAGAGGGAGCGCGGGCGTTTCGACGCCTTTGGCCAGAGCGAGAAGCGAGGCGCGCAATGCCATCGCCGCAGGCCTCAGCAGAGCCGGCAGGAACCAGGCGAAGCGGCCGCCGACGAGACGTAGCGCGCCGTGCTGCTCGTCCTCGCCTTGCGCGGCCGCGAGGCCCATCCCTTCCCTCAGCCGGTGCAGCAAACCTCGCGCGGCGGGGGGCACGGGGGCGCCGACCGCCACAAAGAGCGGCGCGAAAACCCTGGCGATCTCGGCATCGACGAAGCTTTGCAGTCGTCGCCGGATCCGCTCACGCATCGGGCCGTCGAGGAATTCGCTTGCCACCACCTCGACCATCGGCCGCAGCACCGAATGGCCCGGCCGCAGCCGCGCGATTTCCTGTTCCTGCCAGAGCAGACGGTGGTTGGGGGTTCTTGTGAAAGCCTCGTCGCCGGCGGCTTCGAGGCGGGCGACGCGGCGGGGGATTTCCTCGCCGAGGGCACGGCGGGCGGCGCGCAGCACCATGCGGCGCTCGCCGCCGACCGCCGCCGGATCGGGGATGAAGGTGAAGGCCGCGACATGGCCGACCGAATGGCCCTCGACCACCACCTCGCCCCGGGCGGTGACGGCGGAGAGGAGATCCTGGCCCTCGCTTTCCTCCAGCCGGCGCATGAGGAGCGCGGCCCGGCGGTCAACGAAGCGGTGCATGAGCTTCTCATGCAAGCTGTCGGAAATGAGGTCCTCGATCTCGCGCGCCCGCGCCTGCCAATGGGCGGCGTCCTTTACCCAGTCGGCGCGCGCCGCGACATAGGACCAGACACGCACGCCCGAGAGGCGCTGCATGAGGGTGTCGATATCGCCTTCGACACGATCGAGGCGGTCCATCTGCGCGGCGATCCAGTCGACCGGCAGGTGCCCGCCATCAGCGACATGGCCGAAGATGCGGGCACAGAGCTGGACATGGCTGTCATCGGTGATCTTGCGGAAGTCCGGGATCTGGCAGGCTTCCCACAATAGCCGCACGCGACGGGGTCCCCGGGCTTTCGCGCGCACAGCGTCATCCCGCGACAGGGCGGCCAAAGTTTGCAGGTCGGAGGAATCGTTGCCGCGCACCAGGCCACGGCGCGGCGGCGGGGTTTGCAGCGTGGCGAGGAGCGAATCGATCGAGGCAAAGTCGAGGTCGCTGTTGCGCCAGCAGAGCTGGTCGAGCGGCTCGAAGTCATGCGCCTCGACGGCTCGCACGAGTTCCTCGGGGAGCGCTGGACAATCGGCGGTACTGCCGAAGGTGCCGTCCCGCATGCCGCGACCGGCGCGGCCGGCGATCTGCGCCGTCTCGGGCGCGGTCAGGCGACGCAGGCGGTGGCCATCATATTTGGAGATGCCGGCGAAGCCGACATGATCCACGTCCATATTGAGGCCCATGCCGATGGCATCCGTGGCCACAAGGAAATCGACCTCTTTCTCCTGATACAGCGCCACCTGAGCGTTGCGCGTGCGCGGGGAAAGACGGCCCATCACCACAGCGCAGCCACCGCGGCGGCGGCGGATCATTTCGGCGATCGCATAGACCTCGGCGGCCGAGAAGGCGACGACGGCACTGCGCGGCGGCAGGCGGGTGAGCTTGGCCGGGCCGCTATAGACCAGCTTCGAGAGGCGCGGCCGGGTCTCGATCTGAATATCGGGGACCAAGCGCTGAATGAGCGGGCGGATGGTCTCCGCCCCCATCACCATGGTCTCGACGAGGCCGCGGGCGCGCAGGAGCCGGTCAGTGAAGACGTGGCCGCGATCCGGGTCGGCGCAGAGTTGAATCTCGTCGATCGCGACAAATTCCACAGCGCGATCAAGTGGCATGGCTTCCACCGTGCAGGAGAACCACCGCGCCTCTGGCGGGATGATCTTCTCTTCGCCGGTGATCAGTCCAACGAATCGCACGCCCTTCTCGGCGACCATCCGGTCGTAATTTTCTCGCGCGAGGAGTCGCAAGGGAAAGCCGATGATGCCGGAGGCGTGGGCCAGCAAGCGAGCCATGGCGAGATGCGTCTTGCCCGTATTGGTCGGACCTAGAACCGCGCGGACTCGCGGGGAAAATCCCTGCATGGCTTCTTTTCTGGGTGCTTAACGAAGAGTTTGCAAGTGCGAGCAGATTGATATGGCGCGCCGCAGGAATCAGGTTGAAATGACAACGACCAGCGGCACATAGAACGCTGAGCCTAAGGATGGAAAGAATGAGCGACGGGACGGCGGAGACCATGCGGGACGGAAATGCGGCGGGCGCCGAGGGCGGCACCGAGACCCGCGCCTTCAGCGCGGAGGTCGGCCGGCTGCTCGACCTGGTGGTCAATGCACTCTATTCGGAACGTGAAATTTTCTTGCGGGAGCTGGTTGCTAATGCAGCGGATGCAATCGATCGCAGGAGGTTTCAGGCGCTCACCGAGCCCGCTCTGGCCCTGCCGCCCGATACGGCGGTGATCATCGCGCCGGACAAGGCGGCACGGCAGATCACGATCTCGGATGACGGTCTCGGTATGACCCGGGAGGAACTCGCGAGCAACCTCGGCACCATCGCGCGGTCAGGAACGCGCGCTTTCGGCGACACCATCCGGGACGCGAACCCGGAGGAACGCCCCAGCCTCATCGGCCAATTCGGCGTCGGCTTCTACTCGGCCTTCATGGTGGCGGAGCGGGTCGAGGTGATCTCTCGCCGGGTCGGCGAATCGGCAGCCTGGAGCTGGCGATCCGCGGGGCGCGGCAGTTTCGAGCTTTCCGCGGCGGAGCGTGCGACGGCGGGAACGGATATCATCCTACATCTGAAGTCCGATGCGGAGGAGTTCCTGGAGCCCTCGCGGCTGCAGACAATCATACGCCGCTGGGCGGATCACATTAGCGTGCCCCTCAAGCTTGTTCATGACGGCAAGACGGAGGCCGCCAACGAGGGCACAGCGCTGTGGCGGCGGCCGAAGAGCGAGCTGACCGAGGAGGACTACCTCGGCTTCTATCGCCACCTGGGCAATATCTTCGACAAGCCCTGGGCAACGATGCATTGGCGGGCGGAAGGAGCCCTGGAATATACCGCTCTGCTCTTCATTCCCGACAGCAAGCCCTTCGATCCTGTTGAGGGCGATCGCAAGAGCAAGCTGCGACTCCATGTCCGGCGGATGTTCATCACCGATGAGGCGGAGCTGTTGCCGCCTTGGCTGCGCTTCGTTCAGGGCGTGGTGGATACTGAGGATCTGCCGCTCAATGTTTCGCGCGAAATGCTGCAGACGACGCCGCTGATGGCACGGATGCGGAAGGCGATCGTCAACCGCGTGCTCACGGAACTGAAGACGCGCGCCAAGACGCCCCCCGCTGCGGCCGCGCCGACAACCGAAGAGAGTGAGGATGCACAGAAAGCCGACGCCAACGGCTATCTGAGTTTCTGGGAGAATTTCGGTAGCGTTCTGAAGGAGGGGCTTTGGGAGGATGGCGCCGCTCGTGCCGATATCGCTCCTCTGCTCCGCTTCCGTTCCTCGACGGAAACCGGCTGGACCTCCTTCGACGATTATGTCTCGCGCATGAAACCGGACCAGCCGGCGATCTATCTGTTGGCGGGCGAGGATATCGAGTCGCTGCGCGGCGCCGCCGTTCTCGAAGGATTCACAAAGTGCGGTTACGAGGTTCTGCTGCTGTCGGACTCTATCGATGCGTTTTGGCCCGAGCGACTCGGGACCTATGCCGACAAGCCTGTCCGGAATGCTCGTCAGGCGGGGGCCGATCTCGGGGCGAAGAAAGAGCCGAACGAGGCGATTGCGCCACTCCTCGCGGCGATCAAGGCCGAGCTGGGCGACGAGGTTTCCGAGGTTCGGCAGGCTGCGCACCTCAGCGAGAGCCCGGTGATGCTGGCCAGCGCCGAGGGCGGTGCCGATCTCCATATGCAAAGGCTGCTCCGCCGCGCGGGCCGGCCGACCTGGGGCGCAACGCAGGTTTTGGAGGTCAATGCGGGTCATCCCTGGATCGCCGCCCTCGCCTCTCGCGCCGCCGGCGGCGAGTCGGTCGCTGAGGAAGCGCGCCTGCTGCTCGACCTAGCGCTGGTGCAGGAGGGCGATGCGCCGCGCGCCCCGGCGGCCTTCATCCGCCGTGTCGTCGCTGCGATGACCGCAAAAGTGACCGGTTCGGCGCCTGGAGATGCTGGCTGATGCTGCGCCCTTTGGATTGCCTCTTCGATCCGCCCGTGGACAGCGACTCGGAGAACGCGCCCGTTCACCTCATCCGTGCGCTGCGCCCCGACGAGCTTGCCGCAGCCCTTGATTGTTTGGCGCCAGCGCAGTCGGCGTTCTTGAAGCTCACGGGCTTCGCCGCGAAAAGCGGCACCGTGCAAATCCTTCCGCTGGCGGCCGACGGCCGTGTCACAGCCTTGCTCGGATTGGGGGAAACGGTTGGCGGCGCGCCTTTCGGCGCACTGCCCTACGCGCTGCCTGCCCTCTCCCGCTGGCGCCTGGCAGAGGGAACCGCTGATCCCTCCGCCGCTGCACTTGGGTATTGTCTAGGAGCCTACCGCTACAACGATCTCAAGTCCGAGGTGAAGCGCCCCGCTTTGCTGGAACACCCTATGATGAGCAGCGCAGGCACGCAGGCACGCGCTATCTGGATGGCACGGGATCTCGTCAACATGCCTGCAAACCTCCTCGGCCCTGAGGAGCTTTCGGAGGTCGTGGTAACTTTAGCGCAAGGTTTTGGTGCGAAGGCTAACATCGTTGCAGGAGAGGAGCTTAGCGAATCTTATCCGGCAATTGCTGCTGTCGGTCGTGGATCTGACCGGAAGCCGCGCGTCGCGATCCTGCGGTGGCGCGGTAGCCGGGCGGATGAGCATTCTCCTAAGATCGCACTCTGCGGCAAGGGCGTTTGTTTCGACAGCGGCGGCTATGATTTGAAACCGTCCTCCTCCATGCTGCGCATGAAGAAGGACATGGGGGGAGCCGCCGTGCTGATGGCGGTCGCTGCCGTAATTATGGCCGAGGATCTACCGATCGAGATGACGTTGCGCATCGGCTGCGTCGAGAATAGCGTGTCGGGCTCTGCGATGCGCCCGCTCGATGTTCTCAGGACACGCAGCGGGAAAACCGTGGAAGTGGGCAATACCGATGCCGAAGGACGTCTCGTTCTTTGTGATCTTCTCACCGACGCAGTGGCTGAAGGGCCAGATTTCATTCTTGACGCTGCTACCCTGACAGGGGCCGCACGCGCGGCACTTGGTCCAGATATCCCAGCCCTGTTCTCGTCGGATGAGAAATGGACTCACCGTCTAGTGCACTCTGCATCCAGCGAGGACGATCCGCTTTGGCAGCTGCCGCTTTGGCCAGGCTATGAAGGATGGCTTGATAGCGCCGTCGCGGACTTGAACAACGTTTCGGCATCACCTCTTGCAGGCGCCATTGTTGGGGCCCTTTTCCTGCAGCGGTTTGTTCCGCAACGGATTCCTTGGGCGCATATCGATCTTTACGCGTGGAACGACACCACTCGTCCGGCCCGTCCGGAGGGAGGTGAAGCGCCGGGTGTTCGCAGCATTGCTGCCGCGATACGCCAGTTTGCAGAGGAGAGGTGTTCTGCGGGTCACTAAACTAGTTGATTTTCTTACGTATGGAGAACGGTTTCGGAGTTGTATTAAAATCGGGTAATGCCACCTGAAAATTGCTGTCTTTTCAGCAAGGCACAACATACACTGGGTTGTCCCCAGTTTCGCTAGTCATACGGCGAGGCTAGGCAGCCAAAGGGGACCCTCGGGGTCTCGAAGTATTTGGCGGGGGTTCAAACCGTCCTGCCATGAAAGGGTTGAGAAATGGTAGCCGGTCAGTCATCGGACCAGCTTATTGGCGTTCTTCGCGATACGATTGTGGCTCTTGTCCGTCGGGATGGGCCTGATCTCTCAGCGCGGCAGCTCGGAGTATTCCTAACCTGCTATCTGACCGACAAAGCGCATACCGTGCGTGGTTTGGCGGCGGATCTCGAGGTCTCAAAGCCAGCCATCACGCGCGCGCTTGATCGCCTGACCGAATTCGAACTGGTGCGGCGCAAACTCGATCCCGCGGATCGTCGCAGCGTGCTCGTGCAAAAAACCCTGAAGGGTTCCGCCTTCCTTCGCGATTTGCGCGTTGTGATGAACGAGGCGGCGAACGGCAAGGCCGCCGGTCACGAGGCCGCGACAAGACGCGCCGCTGCCGGCTGAGATGACGGGGGCCGATGGGTCGCCGTTCAGACTTCTCCGCAACGTCAGTGAATCTCAGCGATAAAAGGCTACGAGTCCCGTGGCGCGACATATCGCCGGGGGGAGGCTTCACAGACTGGGTTAGCGTTGTTATACGGCGGCCCGAGGGCGCATAGCTCAGTTGGTAGAGCAGCTGACTCTTAATCAGCGGGTCCAAGGTTCGAGTCCTTGTGCGCCCACCACCCTCGCGGGCTTTCGTGGGCCGGTCCGGTTCCGATACGAACTTTTTTCCCGCTGGCGAACCATGGCTGGCCGTTGCCAGCTAGGCTGACCATAGAGCGGGAGCGTGACGGATGGTGGAAGTGACCGGGCGCGAGCCCCTGATCGAGGATTATGCGATCATCGGGGACTGCCACACCTGCGCCCTTGTCAGCCGCGACGGGTCGATTGATTGGCTGTGCCTCCCCCGTTTCGATAGCGATGCCTGCCTCGCTGCACTGCTGGGGACCCCAGAGCATGGCTCCTGGCGATTGGGCGCCGCGGCTGAGGGCGCACGGGTTAGTCGCGTCTATCTGCCGCACAGCATGATCCTCGAGACTAAAATCGTGACGGATCAGGGCGAGGCTCGCGTTCTTGATTTCATGCCGGTTGGCCATAATGAGACGGCCATCATCCGGATCGCCGAGGGCATCCGCGGGGAAGTCGAGCTGCGGCTCGATCTCACTTTGCGCTTCGACTATGGCTCCGCGATCCCTTGGGTGACGCGCCTACCGGACGATACGGGTATCCAAGGCATCTGCGGGCCTGACCGGGTCAGCCTGTTTTCCGCCATCGAGTTGCTCAACGACCATCTGGCGACCACCGTGAGTTTCACGCTGCGCGCCGGCGAGCGGCAGGTGTTCTCCTTGGTCCATAACGCGTCGCATCTCGATCCGCCCGAACGGCCGGACTTCGAGGCGGAATATCACAGCACCGAGCAGTTCTGGACCGATTGGGCGGGTTCGGCCGTTTACGAGGGCAAATGGTCCGCCGCCGTCGAACGCTCGCTGCTCACCCTCAAGGCGCTGACCTATGCGCCCACCGGCGGCATTGTGGCGGCCGCCACCACATCGCTGCCGGAGCAGCTCGGCGGCAACCGGAACTGGGATTATCGTTTCTGCTGGCTGCGTGACGCGACGCTGACCCTGGGTGCTTTCCTGCGCGCCGGGTATCTGACCGAGGCGAAAGCCTGGCGGGACTGGCTGCTGCGGGCGATTGCCGGGATGCCGGACCAGATCCAGATCATGTATGGCATCGGCGGCGAGCGGCGGCTGACGGAGTGGGAAGCGCCCTGGCTGCCTGGCTATGCCAATTCCGCCCCGGTGCGGATCGGCAACGCCGCATCGGAGCAGGTTCAGCTCGATGTCTATGGCGAGGTCATGGCGGTTTTGTCGGAAGGCCGCCGCCTGGGTCTTGCCGACCTGCCCGCCGGCTGGGGGATGCAGCGGGCCCTCGCCAACCACCTCTGTCAGATCTGGCGCGATCCCGATGACGGTATCTGGGAGGTGCGCAGCGGCCGCCAGCCCTTCGTCTTCTCCAAGATCATGTCGTGGAGCGCGCTGGACCGCTGCATCTCCGACGCCGAGACCTATGGGATGGAAGGCGATCTGGAGACCTGGCGGGAGAACCGGGAGGCGCTGCGGGTGGAGATCCTGGAGAAGGGTTTCAACAAGAGTTTGAATGCCTTCGTGCAGGTCTATGGCGGCGATGAGCTCGATGCCAGCCTGCTGCTGATTCCTCGCACCGGATTCCTGAGCGCGCACGACCCGCGCATGCTCGGCACCGTTGCGGCCATTGAGCAAGGGCTGGTGGAGGACGGGCTTGTGCTGCGCTATGACACGCGGCGCAGCACCGATGGGCTGCCGCCCGGTGAGGGCGTGTTCCTGGCCTGCAGCTTCTGGCTGGCCGACAACTACGCCCTGCAGGGCCGGGCGGAGGAGGCGGAGGCGCTGTTCAACCGGCTGCTCGCCATCTCCAATGATGTCGGGCTGCTCGCGGAGGAATACGCGCCCAGCCTCAAGCGGCAGCTTGGCAATTTTCCGCAGGCCTTTTCGCATGTCGCGGTGGTCAATACCGCCTATGCCATCGCTGTGGGCGCCGAAGGGGCAGCCGAGGCTCATAAGGCCGACAGTTAAGCAACCCTCCGGCTGCGCTATCGCCTCTTCTACTATCCGCTCCACCCGGCCTAGGATTGCGTCATGCAATCCAGTTCGGCCGTTCCCCTGACTGTGCCGCCAGCGCGCCGCCCTTTCGGCAAGCGCTATATCTTTGTGGTGGTGGGCGTTGCCTTTCTGGCGCTGCTTGTCTCTGCGGGTTTGCGAGGCACGCCGGGCGTGCTGATGGTGCCGCTGCAACACAGCTTCGGCTGGAGCCGCGCCATTATCGCGCTGGCCGCCGCGATCGGCATCTTCCTCTACGGGCTGATGGGTCCCTTCGCAGGCGCGCTGATCCAGCGGTTTGGCGTCCGGCGGGTGGTGACCATCGCGCTCATCGGCATGTCGGCCGCGACGGGTGCTAGCTCCTTCATGACGGTGCCTTGGCAGCTCGTTGCCACATGGGGTGTGCTGTCCGGCATCGCGACCGGCTGCGTCGCCAATGTGCTGGGGGCCATCATCGTCAACCGCTGGTTCACCACCAATCGCGGCCTGGCGATGGGGCTGCTGACGGCGAGCACGGCGACCGGAACGCTTATCTTCACCCCTGCCCTCTCCGCCATCGCGACTTCCGCCGGCTGGCGGCCGGTGGTTCTGACCGTCGCGGCGGCGACCCTGCTGGTGGCGCCCCTCTTCGCATTGCTGGTGCCGGAGCGGCCTGCTTCGATCGGGCTGGTGCCTTGGGGCGCCGAGCCGAGCTACCTGCCGCCTCCCCCACCGCTCGTGCCGCCGCTGCGCAACGCCTTCGGCGCTTTGGCAGAGGGTGTGAAAAGCCGCACCTTCTGGCTGCTCTTCGCGAGCTTCTTCGTCTGTGGCTTCACGACCAACGGCATCGTCGGCACCCATCTCATCGCGCTCTGCAGCGACCACGGCATTCCCGAGGTTCGTGCGGCCGGGCTTTTGGCGCTGATGGGGATCTTCGACCTGATCGGAACAACGGGGTCCGGCTGGCTGACCGACCGTTTCGATTCCCGAAAACTGCTCTTCATGTATTACGGGCTCCGCGGATTGGCGCTGATCTACCTGCCCTTCTCCGGCTTCGACGTAATCGGGCTTTCGACCTTCGCCGTGTTCTTCGGGTTGGACTGGATCGCGACCGTGCCGCCGACGTTGCGTCTCGCGAATGATGCTTTCGGGGAGACGCGGGCGCCGCTGATCTTCGGCTGGGTGGTGGCAGGGCACCAGCTTGGTGCCGCCAGCGCCGCCTTCTTCGCCGGCGCCGTGCGGACGTTGGACGGCAGTTACATGCCGGCTTTTATTGTTGCGGGATTGCTGGCGGTGGGAGCGGCCTTCCTGTCGGTCTTCATCAACAAGGCGAGCAGCCAGCTTAGCCCATCGGCTGCCTGAGGGAGGCCACGGGTGAAGATCCAGGAGTGAGCGGCGACCCAACGGATTCGTCACGGCACGCGAAGGCGTTCGGCACCCCGTGCCATCCAAGCCTTGCCTTCGTCACGCAGGCAAGGCGTTGATCCTCGGAGAGGATGACGTGGTGGAATGAGCGCGGTTCAATCTGGAGACATCATACCCTAGCCAAAGGGATCGGCGAGCGGCTCGCCGCTGGCGGCGCGGCGGATGACGTCCTCCGCCTCGTCCCTGTCGCAGGCGAGCACGCGGCGGGTCACGGCGGAGCCGAAACCGGCACGGCCGAAGGCGGCCATGACGCGCATTGGCTCGAGGGCCCGACCGCCTTCTGTGGAATAGGGCCCGACCCTTCGGCGGCGGGCGAAGATCAGGGCGGCGGCCAGTTCCGCGGTTTCGTTCTCCGGCACGGCCGTCGCGGCGGTCTCGCTTCCCACGCCTTTGGCGCCGAGATGGGCCAGGACGGCGCGGCGGGAGCCGCCGGTGCGGCGCAGGCGCCTCGCGCGGCTTTCGGCAAAGGCGGCATCATTGACCGCGCCGAGTTTGGTGAGGCTTTCCACCACCTGCCGCGCCACCGCTCGCCAGCTTTCCGCCTGCGTCGCCAAGGTCTCGCGATCGGCGCCCTCCGCCGCGCCCATCGCCTCCGCCCAGCGATGAATCCGTTTGTCGAGCGCGCGCGTGAGGGACGCGCCCGTGCCGCCGTAGCGCAGCATATGGGCGAGCGCCCCCTCCCGCAGACTCGCCTCGTCCATGCGTCCCGGCTCGCTGCGCGCCATGCATTAACCTGCCATCGGGGGATTGATTGACGTCATAGGTCCCGGATCCCATACATCGCTGCTTTCCGTGCCTGGAAGGTTCGCATGATCGCTGCGCTGATGCCGAACTACAACCGCGCCGACCTCGCTTTCGAGCGGGGCGAAGGCGCTTGGCTGTATGCGACGGATGGCCGACGATTCCTCGACTTCGGCGCGGGCATCGCGACCTCGCTGCTCGGCCATGGTCATGCGGGTCTGACGGCCGCCATCGCGGCGCAGGCCGGACGCGTCATGCATGTCTCCAACCTCTATCGCGTGCCCGAAGCCGAGCGGCTCGCGGCGCGGCTGGTGGCGGCGAGCTTCGCGGACAGCGTGTTCTTCTGCAACTCGGGCGCCGAGGCGAACGAGGGCATGGTCAAGATGCTGCGGAAGGCGCAGGCCGAAACTGGCCATCCCGAGCGCTGGCGCATCATCTGCTTCGATGGCGCGTTTCACGGCCGCACGCTGGCGATGATCTCCGCCACCGGCAACCCGGCCTATATCAAGGGCTTTGGGCCGCCCGTGGATGGTTTCGACCACGTGCCGTTCAACAACCTCAACGCACTGCGCGACGCGATCGGGCCGGAGACCGCCGGCATCATCGCCGAGCCGATCCAGGGTGAGAGCGGCATCCGCAATGCCGTGCCCGATTTTCTGCGCGGCCTGCGTGCGGCTTGCGACGAGTTTGGCCTGTTCCTGGGGCTCGACGAAATCCAGACCGGCATGGGTCGCACAGGCAAGCTCTTCGCGCATGAGTGGGCGGGCATCACGCCGGATGCCATTTCGCTGGCAAAAGGTCTCGGCGGCGGCTTTCCGATAGGCGCCGTGCTGGCGCGCGAGGAAGTGGCGCAGCATCTGCGCCCCGGCAGTCATGGCACGACTTTCGGCGGCAACCCCCTCGCCTGCGCCGCCGGCAACGCGGTGCTGGATGTCGTGCTCGCGCCGGGCTTCCTCGATGGGGTCGCGCGCACGGCCGAGTATCTGCGCGCGGGGCTGGGCAAGCTGATGCGCGAGCACCCCGGCATCATTACCGAGATCCGTGGCCAGGGTCTGCTGATCGGTCTGCGCTGCGGCGTGCCCAATACCGAGTTGCAGGCGGCCTGCCTCGCCGAAGGTCTGCTGACGGTGGGCGCAGGGGACAATGTGCTGCGTCTCGTGCCTCCGCTCATTATCTCGAATACGGAATGCGACGAAGCGCTTAGCCGCCTCGCGCGCGCCGCCGCGCGATGCACATTGCCGGCGAAGGAAGCGGCTTCGCCATGAGCGGCAGGCCGCGCCACTTCCTCGATCTCAGCGATATCGACAGCGCGACCCTGCGGGGAATGCTGGAGAGTGCCGCCGTTTGCAAATCCGACAGGCGCGGGCATGCCAAGCCGCTGACTGACAAGACCGTGGCTCTCATTTTCGAGAAGCCGAGTACCCGCACGCGGGTGAGCTTTCAACTCGCCGTACGCGAACTCGGCGGCGATGTGGTGGTGCTGTCGGGGCGCGAGATGCAGCTCGGCCGGGGCGAGACTGTCGCGGATACGGCGCGGGTGCTGTCGCGTTATGTCGATGCGATCATGCTGCGGACCGATCAACCCGAGAAGCTGCAGGAACTCGCGCGGCATGCGACGGTGCCGGTGATCAACGGTCTCACCGCGGCGTCTCATCCCTGCCAGATCATGGCGGATGTGCTGACCTTCGAGGAGCATCGCGGGCCGATCTCCGGCCAGACCATCGCCTGGCTGGGCGACGGCAATAATGTCGCGCGTAGCTGGATCGAGGCCGCCGCGCGCTTCCGCTTCCACCTGCGGCTGGCGACGCCGAACGAACTCGCCCCGCCGCGCAGGGTGCTGGACTGGGCACGCGCGGAAGGGGCGCGGGTGGAGCTCGGGGAGGATCCGCTGGCGGCGGTGCGCGATGCTCGGTGCGTGGTGACCGATACCTGGGTCAGCATGGCCGATGATGCGGGGGAGAGCCGCCACAATCTGCTGGCGCCGTTCCGCGTGACGGAGGCGGTGATGGCGCAGGCGGCGCCGGATGCGCTGTTCATGCACTGCCTCCCCGCGCATCGCGGAGAAGAGGTGACGGCGGCGGTGATCGACGGCCCCTATTCGGTGGTGTTCGACGAGGCGGAGAACCGGCTGCATGCACAGAAGGGGATCCTCATCTGGGCGCTCGGCGGCGGCGGAGCTGGCGGTTGAAGCGCATTGGTATCATCGGCGGATCGAGCGATGTGGCGACGGCCGATTACTACCGGCGGCTGAATGCGGCGGTGAATGCTCGGCTGGGAGGCTGGAATACCGCCGAACTTGTGATGACCTCGATGAATTTCGCTTTCTGCACGGACTGCGTGCACAACGGCCGCTGGGAGGTGATGGGCGCCTACCTCGCGGATCGCGCGGCGGCGCTGGAAGCGGCCGGGGCCGATTTCTTCCTTTGCGTCTCGAACACGCTGCATCGCCTGGCGGATGTTTTCACGGCGGGCCGCGCGATTCCGTTTCTGCATATCGTTGATCCGACCGCGCGGGCGATCCAGGCGGCTGGGCTCTCGCGCATTGCCTTGCTCGGAACAAAGCCGACGATGGCGACGGAATTTCTGCGGCGCCGCTACACGGAGCAGTTCGGGATCCGCATCGACGTGCCGGTGCCCGAGGAGCAGGACGTGCTCGACCGCATCATCTTCGACGAGCTTTGCCGCGGGCAGTTCACCGATAGCGCGCGGGCGACTTACCTTGCGGTCGTCGATCGGCTGGCGGCGCAGGGTAGCGAGGGCGTCATTCTCGGTTGCACCGAGATCCCGCTGCTCATCACGCAATCCGACCGACCCGGCATCCCGATGTTCGATACGACGGGACTGCATGTCGAGGCGGCGGTGGAGCTGGCTCTGGCTTAGGCGCACGAGCGGCTTACGATTCGTTATCGAAACATCTTTGCCTTGACGTGGCGCCGTGGCAGGCTGCCGCAATGGCAAAGCCACGACAGTCCGAACTCTCTGAAGCCGGAGATCTGCTAGGCACGCTGTGTCCTCCGCTCTCTGCGCAGTCCGCGGCTTCCGCGCCGGTGGGCTCGGAAGGGCATCGCGACCGCATGCGATTGCGGTTGCTGCGAGCGGGGCCGGAGGCTTTGGCCGATCACGAAGTACTGGAAATGACGCTGTTCCTGGCGTTGCCGCGGCGGGACACCAAGGCAATCGCGCGTGCTCTGCTCGCGCGTTTTCGCAGCTATGCCGGATGTATCTCGGCGTCGGCGCAGGAACTCCGCGAGGTCGAGGGTATGGGCGACGCGGGAATCGCGGCGCTGAAGACGATACAGGCGGCGGCTCTGCGGCTTATGCGGGCCGAGGTTATGGATCAGCCGGTTCTCAAAAGCTGGGATCGGCTCATGGAATATCTCAATGCCGTGCTGGCGCGCGAGCGGGTGGAACATTTCCGTGTGCTCTATCTCGACACGCGCAATCGCTTGTTGGCGGATGAGGCGCAGGGGCGCGGTACGGTTAACCTTACGCCTGTCTATCCGCGCGAGATCGTGCGGCGCGGTTTGGAGCTCAGCGCCACTGCGCTGATCCTGGTGCACAACCACCCGAGCGGCGATCCCACGCCGTCGCAGCAGGATATCACGATGACGCGGTCGATCCGCGAGGCCGCGGAGCCGCTTTCCATCGTGCTGCATGATCACGTCATCGTCGGCAATGGGCGGTGGCTGAGTTTCCGCCGGGAGGGCTTGTTGTAGCAGCAACGCGATGGAGGCCTCATCAGGGCGCAACCCGGAGATCGAGGTGTTGCGGGGCGTCGCGGTGATGTTGGTGATCCTGAACCATGTCGAGGTGCTGCTGCCATGGCATCACGGATTGGGCTGGGATTTCGGTGGTGGGCTGTGGTGCGGTGTCGATCTGTTCTTCTGCATTTCCGGCTATGTCATCGCGCGCTCATTGTTGCCGCGGCTGCGCGGCGCGAGCGGTGAGGCATTCTGGCGCGAGGCCGGGGCATTTTGGATCCGCCGCTTCTTCCGGCTAGCGCCGAGCGCCTGGCTATGGCTCGCCATTCCCATTCTGCTCTCCGCCGTCACCCGCCGGACTGATCTTTTTGGCCATATCCAGCTCGATCTCGCCGATGCGACGGCGGCGGTGCTGCATGTCGCGAATTTCCACTGGGCCGCCTGCGTGGCAGGTCAGGCACATTGCGGGGTGCTGTCGGTCTACTGGTCGCTGTCGCTGGAGGAGCAGTTCTATCTCGTGTTGCCCTTCGTGGCGGTGTTTGCCGGGCGGCTTCTGCCACAGGTTCTCGGGTTTGGCGTGGTGCTGCAGCTGCTCCTTCCCCGGCCGCAATTCGGTTCCTTGCTGTCCTTCGTCCGGACGGATGCGATCATGCTGGGGGTGCTCATCGCACTCGCGGAGGGCGGCCCGATGGCTCGGGCACTGGCGCCCCGATTTCTGGAGAGCCGGATCTGGCGGCCCCTGCCCTTCACGCTGCTGGTGCTGATGGTGGGGGCGGCGCGATACGCGATCGTGCCGTTTCATATGGGTCTGGTGGCGGTGCTGGCGGCGGGTCTGGTGTGGATCGCCAGTTTCGACCGGGGCTATCTCCGCCGCGTGGGCCGGTGGCGTGGCCTCATGGGCTGGATCGGCGAGCGGTCCTACAGCCTGTACCTCATCCACTTGCCAAGCTTTTGGATCGCCCGGGCGATGCTGGCGCGGGTTCTGCCGCCAGTGGCGTCTAGAGGCTGGGCGCCGGACGTCTTCGTGATCGCCGTAGCGACGGCGCTGCTGATCCTGCTCGTCGAGGCCAACCTGCGCCTCATAGAGCGTCCGGCGCGGCGCTACGGGCACCGAGTTGCCGAGGATTTGGCGCGGACTCATCACGAAATTTAGACTGTAACAAAAGTTAACATACTGCTATCGGCTAATGCGACAAATCTCGTTCTCAGGATTTCATTCGCCATGGCCGCTACTCCCACCGCCACGCTCGCCGGCACAGGCGCAACCTTCGCGATCACCGATACGAGCGACTGGGACACAGGCTTTACGGGCAGCGGGACGATCACCAATACCGGGAAAACGGCGGTCAACGGCTGGACGGTCAGTTTCAACCTCGCCAATGCGATTACCAATATTTGGAATGCTCAGATCATCAGCCACGCGGGCACGAACTACGTGATCGGCAATCTACCCTATGACAGCGCCATCGCGGTGGGCGGCAATGTCGCCTTCGGCTTCCAGGCGACCGGCGGCAGCCCGGTTTTTCCGACCAGCGCCACGCTGAATGGAGCAACCCTCTCCTCCGCTCCAATCGTGCCGAGCCTGTCCGTCTCAGATAGCAGTGTCACGGAGGGCACCGCCGCGACGCTGAACGAGAGCTTCACGGTAACGCTTTCCGCCGCCGCCAAGACCGCCGTGACCGTCGGCTATAAGACCGCCAACGGCACGGGCACTGCCGGGAAGGATTACAACGCCGCCAGCGGCACGCTGACCTTCGCCCCCGGCGTCACGAGCCAGACCATCACCGTGCCGACGCATCCCGGCACCGCCGGCAGCACGAAAGCCTATAGCCTCACGCTTTCCCAGCCGAGTGGAGCCGTGATCGCGCGCCCGACCGCCACCGGCAGCATCGTGACGCCCGCACCTTACGTTCCGCCCAGCGCGACCGTGGCCGATGTCAGCGTCACCGAAACCAACAACACAACGGCGACCGGAAGCACGTTGCTGCCGGCGGGAGCGCTCAGCACCAGCGGGAACCAGATCGTCGATGCCAGCGGGCACGCGGTGAAGATCGCGGCGGTGAATTGGTTCGGGCTGGAGACGTCATCCTTCGCGCCGCAGGGTCTCTGGGCGCAGAGCTACCAGACCATGATGAAGCAGATGGTTTCGCTCGGCTTCAACACGATCCGCCTGCCCTTCTCGCTGCAGCTACTCAACAGCGCCAGCGTGCCGAATGGCATCGACTACACGAAGAACCCGGATCTCCAGGGGCTGAACGGCCTGCAGGTCATGGATAAGATTGTGGCCTATGCCGGGACCCTCGGCCTCAAGATCATCCTGGACGACCATCGCAGCGCGGCGGGCTCCGGCCCTAACGACAACGGGCTATGGTACGACAGCGGCTATACCGAGGCGCAGTGGATCGCCGACTGGAAGACGCTGGCAACGCGCTATGCCGGGACCAATACGGTCATCGGCGCGGATCTCTCGAACGAGCCGCATGGCGCCGCGACCTGGGGCGATGGCAGCGCGAATGACTGGGAGGCCGCCGCGACGCGGGCGGGCGACGCGATCCAAACGGTCAACAAAAGCTGGCTGATGTTCGTCGAGGGCGTGCAGAGCTACCAGGGCAACAACACTTGGTGGGGCGGCAATCTTATGGGCGCGAAGGCTCACCCGGTGGTTCTGACGGCCGCCAACAAGGTGGTCTATTCGCCGCATGACTATCCGGCTTCCGTCAGCGGGCAGCCGTGGTTCTCGGCGGCGAATTACCCGAACAACCTGCCCGCGGTGTGGAACCAGTATTGGGGCAATCTCTATCAGACAGGCACGGCGCCGGTTTTCGTCGGTGAATACGGGTCCAAGCTGCAAACCACGAGCGACCAGCAATGGATGCAGCAACTCGTCGCTTATATGAAAGCGCCGGGCGGGGTTGGCGGCGCGCAGGGTATCAGCTGGGGATATTGGGACTGGAACCCGACCTCCGGCGATACCGGAGGCATCCTGGAAGATGATTGGGCGACAGTCGATCCAGCGAAGATCGCGGCGATCACACCGGGTTTCTATCACGCGGCGGACAGCACCACCGTGCTTGCGCCGAGCGGGGTCGATTTCACGGTGACGCTTTCGGCCGCCTCCACGAAGACCGTGACGATCGCCTATGCCACCAAGGACGGCACGGCGCATGCGGGAACCAATTACACCGCGACCTCAGGCACGCTGACATTCGCGCCAGGCACCACGAGCGAAATTGTCGCCGTGCATCTTCTCGGCAGCGCGGCCACGAGCAAGCTGACCTTCATGCTGGCGCTGAGTGATCCTCTGGCCACGACGCTTGGCCGCGCGAGCGCGACGGCGACGCTTGTGCCTGGTGCTGCGGCGACTGTGGCCGCGAAGGCGGCTGTTGTGAATACCAATGGCAGCAGCACAATGGCGACGAATACGAGCGTGACGACGAGCCTCGCGGGCCATGTCACCGCCGCGATTGGAGACGTGTCAAACGGCGCGCGGACGGCGACCGTGACGGTGAACGACGATAGCGACAAGGCCTCGCATGCCTGGCGGGTCGAGATCGATACGGCCTCTGCCATCACGGGGCTGTCGGGTGGGACGATCCTCTCACATGTCGGCAACGTCTACATGCTGGGCAATGCCACGACGAATGGCGCGATTGTGGCACACGGCACGACGAGTTTCAGCTTCCAGGCAGCCGGTGCGGCGGGTGCGACGGTGGACGCTCACCTCGTTTCTTTGCAGTGACGCAGTGGCAATGACTCCGTGACGTCATCCTCGGCGAAGGCCGAGGATCCACGCCTTGCTTGTGGCGGCGAAGGAAGGCGTGGATGCTCGGCCTTCGCCGAGCATGACGATAGCTTTGGACGAGCTCATCTCAGTAAGCTTGCTCCGACCACAAAGACGGCGCGGTCATCGCGAGGACGCGGAGGTCGAGAAGGATCGACCAGTTGTCGATGTAGTACATATCGTGCGCGACGCGTTGACGCAGCTTCTCGACGGTATCGGTTTCGCCGCGCCAGCCATGGACTTGCGCCCAGCCGGTGATGCCCGGCTTGACGCGGTGTCGCGCGGCGTAGTCGGCTACCGCTTTGTCGAAGGGCTGGCCGGCAGCCTCGGTGCCCAAGGCATGCGGGCGCGGTCCTATCAGCGACATGTCGCCTCGGATGACGTTGAAGAGTTGCGGCAGTTCGTCGAGGCTGGTGCGGCGGAGAAGCCGGCCGATGCGTGTCACGCGCGGATCATCCCGGACGGCCTGGCGACAGCCCGCTAGATCCTGCGCGCCTGGCCGCATCGTGCGAAACTTCCTCACGCGGATCAGGCGATGATTGAAGCCGAGACGCGGCTGGTTGAAGAAGACCGGTCCCGCGCTGTCCAAGCGAATGGCGCAGGCGATCAGCGTCATCAACGGCGCAAGTAGCAACAGAAACGCCGCGGCGAGCGCGAGATCCTCGGCACGCTTGATTGCCGCGGCGGTTCCGGAAATCGGACGATCGCGGAGATGGAGGAAAGGGAGACCACAAATCGAGGACACGCGGGCATTGCGGAAATGGAAACTGCCGAGATCCGGGGCGAGCCGAATGTCGATCGGCAGCGCGGACATGCGCCCGACGATCTCCCGGATGCGCCAAGAGGCGGCGCCGGGCAAGGCGATCACGATGAGATCGACATCCCCCGCGCGGATGGTGTCTCGAACGGCGAGCAGGTCCCGCAGCAATGACCATGTCGGCAAAGCCAAGGCTCTCGCGCCCTTGGTGGTCGGCAGAAAGCCCACGACCCTGAAGGCGTCTTGCGGGTTCTCGGCGAGATGGGCGGCGAGATGGCGCACGTGATCTCCGCCGCCGATGATGATGGCGCGGCGCCGATGCTCCGCCCCCGCGACATGTTCCCATGTCCAAGGATGGAGCACGGCGTGGAGGGCGAGCACGGCTGAGGGCGAAAGGAGCGCCCAGGCACAAAGCCAGTTGCGGTTGGCAAGGGTCGCCAAAGATGGTGCGTGCGTAGCTAGACTTGCGATGCCGTCCCAAACCAGCAAGGCCAGCACCACAAATGCGAAAGCGCTAAGCGCCGGTGCCAAGGCTTGCTGCAGGCGCATTGTCTCGCCGCGCATGGGGCGGCGGTAGAGTCCCCTCTCCTGTATGAGCCAGGCAACCAAAGCACCCGTCGCGAGAATCACGAGAATCTCGCGCAGCGTATGGCCTGTATGTCCGAGCGGATTGAGGCGGCGGCAGACCAAACCGGTGACGAGGACAGCCAAAACGTCGGCGCCCGCGAGAAGGCTTGAGAGGGTTGCGCCCGTCAGTGTCCAGGCGGGGACGAGAGAGCGGGGACGATCGAGCGACGGCGGAAAGACAAAATGCCCGGACATCGATGTTCCACGCTTCCGCTGAGGGGTGGACTATCTACAGTCGTTGTTAACTCAAAATCAATTAAACTCAATTCTTCGACTGCCAAGTGTCGGCGGACGAAACACCAAATTACCGCGCAGTACCTGCAAAGTCGTAACGCGCTCGAGGTCTTCGTCGTGCCGCGCGATTCCCGTCAAATGCCAGGGCGCGATGGAACGCAACCCGGCTTCGTGAGTGCGCGGGATTGCAATTCAGATGGGGCCGCGTTGACCGGAGGCCGACGCAATCATTTGTCGCCTGCGCTCTTTTCACCGAAGACGCGCTCAAAGAGACGGTCGATGTTGCGCAGATGGGCCTCGGGTCGCATGGCCTCGTCCAGGATCGCGGAAGGGACGCGGCCGGCAACTTCCGGATCGGCGTCTAGGTTGGTGCGGAAGTCGCGGCCCTCGGGCGTGCCGAGCTTGGTCCAGGTCTCCATCGCATTGCGTTGCACGATGCGATAGGCGTCCTCCCGCAGGATGCCGGCGCGGGCCAGCGCGAGGAGCACCTCGCCGCTATGCACGACGCCGCCCAGCGCATCGAGATTGGCCGCCATCCGCTCGGGGTGAACGACCAGCTTCGCCATCATCCCGGCCAGCCGCACCAGCGCGAAGTCGAGTGCGATGGCGGCATCCGGCGCGAAGACGCGCTCGACCGAGGAGTGGCTGATATCGCGCTCGTGCCACAGGGTGACGTTCTCCAGCGCCGGCACGACGGCGGCGCGGACGATGCGGGCGAGGCCGGTGAGGTTCTCGCTGAGCACCGGGTTGCGTTTGTGGGGCATGGCGCTCGACCCCTTCTGGCCGGGGTGGAAGAACTCCTCCGCCTCCCGCACCTCGGAGCGCTGCAGATGCCGCACCTCGGTCGCGAGGCGTTCGATCCCACTCGCCACCACGGCGAGGGCGGAGAACCACGCAGCGTGGCGGTCCCTTGGGATGACCTGGGTGGAGACGGGCTCGATGGCCAGGCCGAGCTTCCCGGCGACATGGGCTTCCACCGCGAGGTCGAGATGGGCGTAGGTGCCGACCGCGCCGGATATGGCGCAGGTGGCGATCTCGGCCCGCGCCGCGACCAGCCGCGCCCGGTTGCGGGCGAATTCCGCGTAATGGCCGGCGAGCTTGAGGCCGAAGCTGGTGGGTTCGGCATGGATGGCATGGCTGCGGCCGATGGTCAGGGTGTGCTTATGCTCGATCGCGCGGGTCTTCAGCGCCGCCAGCACCGCATCGACATCGGCGATGAGCAGGTCGGTGGATTGCACGAGCTGCACCGAGAGGCAGGTGTCGAGCACGTCCGAACTCGTCATGCCGAGATGGACGTAGCGGCTCTCGGGGCCGATGCCCTCGGCGAGCCAGGTGAGGAAAGCGATCACGTCATGGCGGGTCTCGCGCTCGATCTCATCGATCCGGGCGACATCGGCGGGGCCGATTGTAGCGAGGCGGGCGTCGCCCTTCTCGCGGATGACGCGGGCCGCCTCCTCGGGGATCGCGCCAGTGAGCGCCATGCCCTCGGCCGCCAGCGCCTCGATCTCGAACCAGATGCGATAGCGGTTCTCGGGCGACCAGATGGCGGCCATCTCGGGGCGGGAATAGCGGGGGACCATGGCGGTGTTCCGGCTGCGGTGCCCGGTCGCCCTAACGTCAGGGGGCGGCGTTGACAAGGAGGGGGCGGATCATGAGGTAGGGGATGATGAACGATCTGCTGCTCTCCCAGCTTGCCGCCCTGGCCCAGGTGCTGGTGATCGACCTCATGCTGGCCGGGGATAATGCCGTGGTCATCGGCATGGCCGTTACCGGCCTTTCGGCCGGGCAGCGGCGCTGGGCGGTGCTGTTCGGCGTGGGCTTCGCCGTGGTCATCCGCGTGGCGATGGCCTTCGTGGCGCTACGGCTGCTGGCGATCATCGGATTGACGCTGGCGGGCGGGCTGCTGCTGCTGTGGGTTTGCTGGAAGATGTTCCGCGAACTGCGGCGCCGGCCGGCTCATGGGGCGGGTGGCGTGGCGAAGAGCAAGACCGTGTTGCAGGCGGCAATCCAGATCGCCATCGCCGATATATCAATGAGCCTGGACAATGTGCTGGCGGTTGCCGGGGCCGCGCATGACCATCCCTGGATCCTGGCCCTCGGCCTGTTGCTTTCGGTGGTGCTGATGGGGGTTGCCGCTAGTTTGATTGCGACGCAGTTGGAGAAGCGGCGGTGGATCGCCTGGGTTGGGTTATTCGTCGTATTCTTTGTGTCTTTGCGCATGATCTGGGAGGGCGCGCATAGCGTGCTCGACCATTTTGGTATCGATGTTTGGGCGATGGTCGCGGGGTAAGGTTTGAGCCTCGCTGTCCCGTGTAGTTAGAAGTTTCTTAAGAGTTTGCTGTCTAACACTATCGTCGTGATTCATACCTTACTCCCGTTTTTTCCAGCAATCTGAAAGTGCGCCGTGTGATTGGCATGGGCGCCAAGCACATGTGCTATGCTGATACAGCGCGGATTGCGCTTGATGTAGGCGGTGCCCCGCGCAGTCTGACCGATGGCGCGGCCGATTGGCACGCCGCCCGCATGGCCTCGCTTGATGATGCGAAGCGACAATTCTTTTTTGTTTCGTACTAGCAACTTCACAACCCAAATACCAAAGCGTATCATGGCCCTGCGGCGACCGAAGCAGTGAGCGTGGCTATCTATGTTAAGGTGGCAATGTGGGATGATGCCGGCGCGCTGGCGCGTCGATCAAGGCCCAAGGTCAGCCTGCGGTATCAAGTGACTCGTGCGGATCGCCGTGGAGAATTACGCGGCCCTCAAACTTCAACGCGCATAACGCATAGTAACGAGAGGAGTGGTAGCACCATGACTGTTGACTTCACTAAGTTTCCTTATCCGGGACTGCACAATCCGCATGCCGCTACGCTGACGGAGGGGATTGCGGCAGCGCCGGTGCCGGCAGGTTTTGCCGTCGTCACTCTCAAGGGACCGCATATCTCCGACTTTTCCGACAGGGTAAGGGCATTCGCCACCGCATTACGCGCTAAGGCCGCGAGTTCGGGAGTGACGGATATCACTGCCTACCGTCAGATCCGGCGGAATGAACTCGGCGGCGCGGTTCCGTTCGACCAGGCCATCTGTGAAACTGCGCTGCATGATGCTGAGCAGCTCCACATCGAGAAATTTCTTGGGGTGCCCGTTGCCCAGATGATGTTGAATAACGCGATCGCCGATTGGGCTTTGATAGTTGAGTTTCAGAGCCCAGAACATGCAACAGTGGCGGCGCAAGTTTGGAAGCGAAAGGGGGAAGAGTTTGAGATTCTGACGCGCGACGTAACCTCCTTCTCTGTTGGCACCTTTAAGAACATGATGCGCTACAGCTCGGTCTCGCGGGATCCCAATCTCATCCAGTTCTTCAATTTCTTCCCCGGTCCTAGCAAGCCCGAAGTTTTATGGCCCGCCTGGCAAGAAGCGCTCCCATGGTTCTTCGATATTGGCGAAATCCGGTCATCTTTTCCTCTGCAGGCACTCGACGCGGACCAACAACTGGCACTGATAAACTACGCGCATTTTGACTCCGTCAAGCATTTTATAATCGGCATATTGTACGATCCCAGGTACCAAAAGATCATAAAGGAGTGCTATGCAGATCGTGGCGTCCTTCTTCCCATGCCGTTTTTCTGTAAGATTGTGCCAGTGTAAAGTATCAGCACGTTCTTTAGCCCGGCTCGCAGGCTGCGGAAATCGGCGTGATCTGAGTCTCTGATCTTGCCGGATTTCCGACGACAGTGCGAAAGGAGCATCGAGGCACCAATAGACTCCCGGCAGCGTCATCGTCTGCCGATAAATGCCGCTGCCGGCGGCCTGCTGGGGTATCACAGCCTGAGTCGTGCAGAAGTTTGCTCGGAAGGCGCTGAGCGATGGCTTATCGGCTGGGGTTTTGGCTTCACCGTCGTGATTGCCGGCAATAGCAATGATCTTTCCCGGGTAGTGGCTATACGGCCGGTAGAATCGCTCGCCGTAGTGGTCGGCTTTGCCGGGACCGTAGAGCACGTCGCCCAGATGAAATAGGAAGGCGGGATTGAGCCCCCCAGCGCTCGGCTTGAAATCAGTTGCCATTTCGTTGGCGATTTCTTCGGCCTCGTCGGCATGGCCGGCGCCGCTGTCATCGAGCACGTGGAAGCGGATTTCCCCGAGCTGCTCGATCTCCTGCACGCCGCCGCCGCCGATGATGTCGCCCAGGTCGATATTGCCATCGCCGCTTGGTGGCGGGATTGAACCGAGTTGCTCTTTGCTCCAATCAACCAGTTGTTTGTGGCTGGCGGCGGCTGGGACTCCCCCACATAGCGGGGGCAAGTGATAGGTCGGAGTTGCGTAACGCGTGGGCATACTGGCGGCAGGAGACGGTGAGTTTGGAGGATGCGCCATCGCTTCTGTCACTCCTTGATGGGCCTCGTGTGGAGGCCGCGTTGAAGCGTTCTTTTTTATGGCGTCGGCGGAGTAGTTCCCGGCGCCGTGCTGAGCCCCGCCGACGGCGCGTAGTAAAGGCGGATGCTCTCCTCCGCTAAGGCATAGCCCGCCTTCATCAGCAAAGCCTGCTCATCCGTCGTGAAGGTGTTCAGCCGCGTCCTCGTATCCCTCGCCTTGTCATACTCGGCTTGAGACAAGCCGGGAGGCAGCGTGCCGGCACCACCGGCATGACGTTCAATCCCCAGAGAGTTCCTGTCCTGATATTTTCTCGGTACGCGCCGATCAGGATCCGTTCACGAAGCGCCTGATCCTGGTCCATCGTTATATCGACGACGCGCCGGAGTTGGCTGAGCCAGTCGGTCGGGGGCGCCTCGAGATCGCCGAACGGGCGCCCAGCGTTGCTGACAAGAAGTGTCTTGAAACGCTTCCAGGCGGGTTCAAGACCCATGTTGTCGTAGACCCCGCCGTCTGACAGCATGCATCGCTGGGTGAAAGGCGGCCGGTGCAATCCTCCATCGTTCTGCGGCGGATCGACTGTCAGGTGGCTGAAATCGAAGGCGGCTGGCGAAAGAACGGCGGAAAGGCTGAGGAGGCAGCGATGACCTCTGAGAGCGGGAAACTGGGGTTCCGGATGCTGCCGACCTGCCAATCCAGTACAAGACTCCGGGAGAATTGCATGTCCCGACCACTCATCAAGTTCGTCGTATTGAAGACGAATTCTGGCTGGCTAGGCAGGTCTTGCAGCGTTCTTGTGCCTGCGAAGTTGCGTCCGTAGGATTCGGCCACATGCCTAAAAGCGTGGTCCCAAGGTAGGAGACCGAGTGTGATTGCCTCATAGTCGATGCCGTCGCCAGCTTGCTTGAGAATAGGCCGGATGAAGACCTGATCGAGATTTGTCAGGTGTTCCCCAATCCATTGAAGGTCCGTACGGGCCAGGGCCACCGCGAGAACGCCCGCCGCGATCGATCCGCCGGATACACTTGAGACCAGTGCAATCTTCCGGAGCAAGCCGAGCTCGTTAAGTCGCCAGATCGCGCCTGCATGGAAGAGCATGGCTCGATAGCCACCGCCTGAGAAACAAAGTGCGATGGCATCGCGAGGCGGGCCATCTTCGTCCAGAAAAAAAGGCATCGATAAGATGATCCTCTTCCCAAAAACTAAAGCAAAATTCGGTCGAGACAGAAGCGCAGTATGCTGACTTCCGTCAGGTAATGATGGCTAGGACCGTGTCGTTTAATGTTGCGATGGCGGCTTTCTTGGCGAATGATTTGAGCTCGCCGACCGTCAAGCTCGAAGGAACGCTGAAGGCATCCAACTTCGCTTGCTCCATTTGCACGCGGTCGTTGGGAACGCCTCCAGGCGGCCCCGGGACTCTTGCTCTGTCAAGCTGAGCCTGCGCCGAGGATTTGATCATTATCCTGAATATCCTGTTCGTAACGCTATCGTCTTGAACCTCGGAAGGGAGCACTTGTAGATTCGTTTTGCCCACATCCACCAGATCCTCAAAGGTAGCTTGGCCTTGGGCTAGTTGAGGCGCTCCGGGAGCAGGCGCTGGACCTGGCACAACGCGCCTGGGAAGGGCAAAACCGAACGTAGGAACCGCAAACCCGGCGCCGGGCGCAACCGGCCCGCTTCCACCACCGCTACTGGCAATGGCGTTGACGACATTGTCGACAGGCGGGCACCTCGCCGTGCCGGCGGAAGACGGGAACCAGGCGGACAACATCTTCTGCAGCGCGAAGACGCCGGTGAGGAGCCCGCTGAGTTGCGCGACCGCGGTCGCGGTCTGTGAAGCGCCAGTTCCCTTAGTTTGCGAGACTAAATAGAGGACTAGTGGAACGCACGCGACAAGCGCCAGGTTGGCCGCGAAGTACCAATAAGCAGTTGCCTCAGCGGACCGATATTTCCTGGCATACCAAGCAGCGCCGAGGATAACATCGATAACAAAACCCTCTGGCGCTGGATCGAGTGCGCTGCCCGGCGCCGCTGGCACCCCCGTCTCGTTTTCAGTGCTGGGACAAGTGTCTTTGCTTTCTGTCGCCTCCGATGCCCACTGAGCAGGTCTCCTTTCGCGGGTATCTGGTCGATGTCGTCGACGCTCATCATGAATCCTAATTAAATCGCGCCGCCATTGACATGCTTTTGAGTATTGAGAACTGTACATGCCTAAGTCAC
Source organism: Acidisoma sp. S159 (assembly GCF_009766125.1). NCBI lineage: Bacteria > Pseudomonadati > Pseudomonadota > Alphaproteobacteria > Acetobacterales > Acidocellaceae > Acidisoma > Acidisoma sp. S159. The sequence goes on along the minus strand of NZ_LMUG01000009.1, from coordinate 137,541 downwards.
AGAGTCGCTCTAAGGACACGCAGACCGTCGATCGCTTGACAAACTGGCTTGAGTGGAGCAACGAACGTTAGCGCGAAGAGAGGCGCTGTTTAGATTTTGAATGAAGGCGAAGTTCGGTGGAGCTGTCCGCCCGAAGAAGGGTTCACCACGCCACCTGCATTAGTTAAGATTATGTAACCCCTGTGGGCCGAGCTACTGTTCCTGGACCGCCGAAGAAAAAGTACTTTCCCCAATCAGCCGACTGTTGATTTATGATCGTATAGGAATCCGGCCAGTCCTGCGATGGCAGAAGATCAGCGTCTTGAATACTGCCACCCGACGGATAGTAGTAAATATTTCGCTGATACGCCGCTTGCCCGCTACCTTGAGCCGCGAAGTTTCCACTTCCCATTGCGGGATATGAACCCGCGCCGACAGTTTCTCCGCCATAGTCTATCTCGGTGGCTCCAGTCGTCATCGGACCATTTCTGTAAAGTGTGGTCGGATAGTATCCTACAGCATTAACAACGTCGGTGCCATTCACGTAAAGCCACCAGTTTCCTTCGGAGAGCAGGAAGCTGAGCTCTAATTCCGCTTGCTCGCCTCCAAGCGCACTAACTTGCTCCAGTGCAACACCTATGGCGCACGTCGGGCTGTACTGCACGAAATCTCCAGCATCAGCGCTATAAGAGCCGCTGCTTGTGTAGCCGTCGGCGGTCCAATAAGTGAACAGGACAGGCTTCGAGTGGCCGTATTTTTGTGGGAAGACCTGCCAGCCGACCTCCGCCGTTTGGAGAAGACCGGCGCTTCCTGTTGCGACATACCATTGTTGTGACAACGAAAATACTTGGGGGTCCACGATAGTTGGATCCCAGACGTTCAAAAAGCTGTGTCCGCCAATGTTGTTGACCCGCTGATACGCATGCGCATACTCGTGTGGGGGTTCTGTCGAACTTGGCGCATCGGGGCGGGTAAAGAGCTGAGATGATCGTTTTCTGTTACTCCTAGGATTCTTCTTGTAGAAATGCTCGAGGTCCTCGAATTTGGTCATCTCGCCTAACGTAACGCGTCGTAAGGGAACAGAACCTTCGGGACACGTCATCGCATTGCCGTAACGGTCAGCGCGCCCGGGACGTAAAGGAGCCAAGCTAGGAATATTTGATGGGACGGGATCGGACGCGCACCTCGGCAAAACCGGCGGCGATGCAAGGGGCCTGCCCGACCTCTTTAGGGCCGGCTGCTCTTTAACGGGTACACAGTCGAATACTTGACCACCCGTATCTACGAAACTGTGCGACACCATAACGTTATCATAAAGACTAAGTAAATGATGTCGCTGCGCTTCGAACGAGGTCGAATCTTTTACCTTAGAATGTTGCTTTGTCTTATAATCATTGTGAGTGGCTTTTGCCAGATTATCGTAGAAGACCTCGAACGGCTCTAACATTCTTGCGTCTTCATCGGACGACATCTTTCCGCTCCCGACAGAGAAACTGCCTGCGCATTCTACGGCGCTTAAAACACGATCTAACGAAGAAATCAGGTCGAGTCCACAAGAAAGTTCCGAAACAAGAACGTATAGTAGGAAGTCATCAGGGGCGTCTATATTTTCATCAATTATTAGCTGTAGAGCTACAGATTGAGCCGGTTCCAATCGCGTGGCCCAGCAGCTATTATTAGAGCCTGTTACGCACTTTTCGATGGCCGTGGATTAATGGCGCGGATATGTACCGCTTCTGCCCTTAAGCCCGATCCGTTTGATGTCAGCGACGAGAAGTAGTCGATGGTTGTTAATAATCTGGCCCTGATCGAGGAAGATGCGCCGCAGCGAGAGTATCCGCTGCGGGAGGATCATGGATAGCCGCACGCTGCGTTCGACGCCTGAAAGTAGCACTTGCGCGAAGCGGTGTCAGGCCTTCCATGTCTCGACGCGACCATCTGCCAATTCTCGGTCGAGGTAATAGGCGGCGCTGATCAGGGCGAGATGCGTGAGAGCCTGCGGGAAGTTGCCGAGTGCGTCACCGCGTGGACTTAGCTCCTCGGCGAAGAGGCCGAGGTGGTTGCCGTAGCCGAGGATGCGCTCGAACTTCATGCGCGCCTCTTCCAGCCGCCCGGCGCGCGCCAGGCATTCGACATACCAGAAAGAACAGGCGGTGAAGGAGCCCTCGCTGCCCGCCAGCCCGTCATCGCCGCGATAGCGCCAGACCAGGCTGCCATCCGTTAGGCGTTTCTCGATGACATCGAGCGTCGCGACCCAGCGCGGATCCGTGGCACCGATAAAGCGGACCAAAGGCATCAGCAAAAGTGACGCATCGACTTCGGTGTTGTCGCTGCATTGAACGAAATGTCCGGCCTCGGCGTTCCAGAACTCTCCATGAATGCTCTCATAAATCTCTTTTCGCACTTTGCCCCATTCCGCGATGGGAGCAGGCAATGAACGCTTGTCGGCGAGACGGATGGCGCGATCGAGGGCGACCCAGCACATCAGCCGCGAGTGCAGGAAATGACGCGGTTCTCCGCGTACCTCCCAGATCCCGTGGTCGGGATCGCGCCAGTGCTTCACAACATAGCCGATCATGCGCTCGACATTGCGCCAGCTCTCGTAGCTGATCGCGCGACCATATTTGTTTTTGAGGTAGAGGCTATCCATCAGCTCGCCATAGATGTCGAGCTGCACTTGGCCCGAAGCATCGTTGCCGATACGCACCGGGCGTGAGCCTTGAAAGCCCGCCATGTGATCGAGTTCGCTTTCCGGGAAATCCTTGCCACCGTTGAGGCGATACATGATCTGCACCTGACCGTCGGAATCGCAATCCGCCAAACGATTCTCGACCCAGTTCATGAAGTTGCTGGCCTCCTCGATATAGCCGAGGCGGATGAAGGCGTAGACAGTGAAGGATGCGTCGCGGATCCAGGTGGCGCGATAATCCCAGTTGCGGCCTTCACCGAGGGATTCCGGCAAACCGAAGGTGGGTGCGGCGATCATCGAATGATGATCGCGCGATGTCATGAGCTTGAGAACCAGTGCGGAGCGCATCACGGTCTCTCGCCAGCGGCCGCGATAGGAGGAACGCGCGCTCCACTTCCGCCAATGTTCGGTCGCCATCTCAATCAGGACGTCGAGCGCCTGCGCGTCCGGCGCGGGATCGGCACCATCGAGAAGAAACGCCACCGTTTGACCGGCTTCGAGGGTGAATTCCGCGGTCGCTTCGCCCTCGCCGGCGGAAAGGCTGGCATGGCCGCTCAGGCGCAGCGGTCCGAGCGTGCTGGATTGGAAAGTCACTGAGCGCTCACCAGCCCCGGCGGCCGGCGTTTCGCGACCGTAGTCGGGGCGCGGGCGGCAGAGGAGGTGAAAGGTCACGCGTCCGCGCGTGGCGGCGGCGCGGCGGATAAGGCGGGTGGGGCCGCCGCCTGGGCCATCCCTGGGCACCAGCACATCCAACACCTCCGCGCTGCCTTCGGTACAGAGCCAGCGGGTGACGAGAATATTCGTATCGGGGATGTAGGACTGGATGCGACGCGCGCCGGGTAGATCAGGGCGTAGCGTGAACACGCCGCCTGAAGGGTCGAGCAATTCGGCGAAGATCGTCGGGCTGTCGAAATGCGGCCAGCACAGGAAGTCGATGGCGGCATCATGGGAAACCAAAGCCGCGGTGGCGCGGTCACCGATGATGCCGTGGTCGCTGATTGAGCGCTCGGGCGGCACGGGCTCAGCCATTCCCGCGAAACTCGGGATAGAGGCACATGCCGCCATCGACGAAGAGCGTGGTGCCGACAACGTAATCCGATTGGTCAGAGGCGAGCCAGACGGCGGCGCGGCCGATATCGGTGGCCTCGCCGATGCGGCCGTAAGGGATCAGCTTGAGCAGTTCCTTCGCCTTGTCGCCTTCGGTTTCTTTGACGTTGATTGCGGTGCGGATGGCGCCGGGCGCGATCGAGTTGATGCGGATGCCGTGTTCGGAGACTTCCTGGGCCATGGTCTTCATCATCAGCATGATGCCGCCTTTGGAGGCCGCGTAGTTTACATGCCCAGCCCAGGGAATGACCTCGTGCACCGAACTCATACAGATGATTTTGCCGCGGGCGCGCGAGACCTTGCGATCGGTCTGGCGAAGGAATTGGCGGACCGCAGCCTGAGCGCAGAGGAACTGGCCGGTGAGGTTGACGTCGAGCACCTTGCGCCAGTCCTCGATCGTCATCTCAGTCAGCGGGGCGTCTTTCTGCATGCCGGAATTGGCAATCAGGATGTCGATGGCGCCGAAGGCAGCGAGCGTCTCGGCGAAGAGTTTTTCGACATCCTCGGGTTTGGATACGTCGGCGCCGATGGCAATGGCGCGGCCGCCGGCCTCGGTGATCTTCTTTGCCAGAGCCGCGGCCGGATCCGGTTGGCTATTGTAGTTGATCGCGACGGCGGCGCCCGCCTCGGCCAGGGCTTCAGCGCAGCCATAGCCGATCCCGGAACTCGCACCCGTCACGATCGCGACTTGTCCATCCACCCGGCATTCCATGCAACCGCTCCCGCTTGTCCGCGACTAAGTTGGGGCTGTTGCACGAGGGGCAATGGCAGAGCCCGCGACGAGACGCCGCGGCTTTATGCGGATTGGGTTTTGTCCTAGACCGCGCGCCATGGACGTTGCCGACCTCGCCCTGACCCCGCTCCCGGACATCGTTCCCGATGTGCTGGCGCCCGGCCTCGACCTTGTGATCTGTGGCACTGCTCCGGGGACGATATCGGCCGCGCGGCAGGCCTATTACGCCAATCCGGGCAATCGGTTCTGGCGGATCCTCGCCGAGACCGGGCTTACGCCGCGTCTGCTCCGGCCCGAGCAATATCCCGAGATGCTGGCAATCGGCATCGGGCTGACCGATGTCTGCAAGACCGCCTTCGGGCAGGACGATACCCTGCCCGCAACGGGGTTCGACCGGGCGAGGCTGGCGGCAAGCCTGCGGCGGTACCTGCCCGGAGTGCTCGCCTTCAACAGTAAACGGGCCGCCTCCGCATTCCTTGGCGTGCCCACTGGCCGCCTCGCCTATGGCCGCCAGGAGGATTTGCCGGAGGCGGAACTTCCCGCGATTTTCGTACTGCCTTCGACCTCGGGCCTCGCCTGCCGTGCCTGGCACGCCGCGCCTTGGCATGAGCTGGCGGGACATGTGGCACGGCTCCGTGCGATGCGTTCAGCGAAACTTATCACCGGATCTTCACGAAGCACGGCTTTGTGAACCACGCCCGACAGTTCAAGGTAATAAACGCGGACTTCCCGCTTTCTCGACCACCGGAGCTGTAATGAAATCCTCTTCGATCCTCGCCCTTCTCGCCGGCGCAATTCTGCTCGCGGCCTGCGCTCAAGAGCCTGCCCGTAAGTTGCCGGTAAAAGAGACGGCGTCACCTGGCCAGAGTTCTGCGCCGACCGCGGGTGCAGGCAGTGCTGCCAAGGACACCAGAACCCAGTAAGTCCGCGCCCGGGGGCGGCGCGGCCTGCTTGCGGCCGCGCCGCCCCCAGAAAGCCGCTCAGCGAGTCACGAGATTTCGGAGGAAGCGCGCACTGCTTGGATCGGGCACCGGGGACCCTCACCAGTCCGGAGCTGCCGCGGAGGTCATGCGGGGTATCAGAGTGAAGTCCGGGCTGTGCCGCAAAAAGGCGCCATCAAGTTCGCCCGAGATGCGGCGGGTCAGGGTCTCCACCGCAAGACGCGCCAGTGCCTGTTTCGGTTGCGCGATGGTGGTGAGGCCGATGCGCGCTAAGCGGGCGAGCGCGATATCGTCGAAGCCAACCACCGAGAGATCTTCCGGCACCCGCAGACCCGCGCGCGCGGCGCAGTCGAGCACTTCGATGGCGTGGAGGTCGTTCGCGGCGAAAATGGCGGTAACCCGCTTGTCGCCGGTTAGCACCGCCTCAATCGGCGCCACGACACCGTCGATCAGCGCGGTATCGGGCTTTTCGTGCCAAAGCAGAAAACATGGCGCGAGACCGGCCTCTGTGAGGGCAGCGGCATAGCCGCCCCTACGATCGACATCAGCCTTTTCCTCCCGCACCGAGTCCGCGAAATAGGCGATACGCCGGTGCCCAAGCGCAATCAGGTGCCGCGTGGCCGCGGTCGCCGCCGCGACATCGTCCACCGCGACCACATCGCCCCAGTTCGCGGAACAGGTGACGAAGACGACCGGCACACGGTCACCCACGACGGTGCGCGCTCCCTCCGCATCGCCCGCGTAGGCGAGGAATAGGAGGCCGGCGACCCGGTGCTCGATGAGGTTACGGATGCCGGTGAATTCCACGTCCTCATCGACCTGCGTGTTGCAGATCATCACCTGAAAGCCGTGGAACGTGGCGAAGTGTTCGATGAACTTCGCCATCTCGGCATAGAAGGGATTGGCCAGGTCGCCTACCACCACGCCAAGTACCGCGCTGCGTTGCTGCACGAGCTGGCGGGCGACGATATTGGGCTGATAGCCAAGCGCGACGATTGCCGACTGCACGCGCTCGCGGGTCTGCGGGTTGACGCCGGCCACATTGCGAATGACGTTTGAGACGGTGGATTTCGACAGCCGCGAGAGTCGCGCCACATCATGGATCGTCGGTGGCCGGTTGCGCGGGGGCGGCACGGCTAGAGGGCCACTAAGCCGTTCGGCGCGTTTACCAGCCTGACGAAACCGCTATCCCCTGTGCTTCCCGCCGTCCGCCCGACCACCGCCGCGCGCGCCAAAGACATCAGGCAGACTCCCCGCATGGAGCGTTCCAGATGACGCAGCGCTCGGATGTCGTCAAGTTTTGGGGAAACTTCCTCCGCCGCGTCACCTCGGAGTTGGTCCGAGACGCCGTGGCGGATGATGCCGTCAGCCGAAATCAGTCCGGAACGAAGTTCAGGGCGACGCCGTTCATGCAGTAGCGCTCGTAGGTCGGCGGTGGGCCGTCGGGGAAGACATGGCCGAGATGGCCACCGCAGCGGCTGCAGTGAACCTCGGTGCGGACCATGCCCAGGCTGCGGTCCTCTGTCGCCTCGACCGCGCCGGCGAGGGGAACATTGAAGCTTGGCCAGCCGGTGCCGCTCTCGAACTTGGTGTCCCCGTGGAACAGGGCCTGCCCGCAGCCGGCGCATTCGAAGGTTCCGGCTCGCTTCTCGCGCAGCAGGGCGCAGCTGCCCGGCCGCTCCGTGCCGTGGTGCCGGAGCACCTGATACTGCTCGGGGGTGAGCAGGCGCTTCCACTCGGCGTCCGTGTGGGTCACGGGGTAGGTTTTGATCTCGGTCTGGGTGCTCATGCTTTGCCCTTCAACATCGCGCCGCGTGCTTCGGCCGCCCGGCGTGGGCGGTGCGCTCTGATTGACCCTATGGGGGTGCGCGGAGCACAATATCGGCATGATCGTGCTCATCGACAACTACGACAGTTTCACCTTCAACCTGGTGCAGTTCCTGGGCGACCTCGGCACGCCCAGCGAGGTCTGGCGTAACGACGCGATCAGCGTGGATGCGGTGGTGAGCATGGCGCCTGAGGCGATCGTGCTGTCGCCCGGTCCTTGCACGCCGAACGAGGCTGGCATCTGCCTCGACCTCATCCGCGCCACGGCGGGCAAGGTTCCTTTGCTAGGAGTTTGCCTCGGTCATCAGGCGATCGGGCAGGCTTTCGGGGGAGCGGTGGTGCGGGCGCCCTCGCCTATGCACGGCAAGGTCAGCGCCATCACGCATGGCGGCAGCGACGTGTTCGAGGGGCTGCCGAGCCCATTCCAGGCAACGCGGTATCATAGCCTGATCGTGGAGCGCTCGACCTTGCCGGGCGAACTGGAGCCGACTGCTTTTACCGAGGACGGGATCATCATGGGTCTGCGGCACCGCACCCTGCCGATCTTCGGCGTGCAGTTCCATCCCGAGAGCATTGCGAGCGAATACGGGCACGAGATCCTGGCAAACTTCCTGGCCATCGCGCGTGGCCGCAACGCTCCTGGCGATGTATCCCGCCGCGCCGCGTGAGCGGCGGATTACTGAGCCGCCGCCTCTTCTCGTGATACGCCTCGGTCTAACCGGCTCTCGGGCGACAAGCTCGTGACCGGTGGGATCCGGCCGCTGCTGGGCCGGCTCGCCCGAGGCGAGACGCTGACCGAGGCTGAAGCCGAGGCTGCCTTCGGGGCGATCATCACGGGCGATGCGACGCATGCGCAGATCGGCGGCATGCTGATGGCGATGCGCGTGCGCGGCGAGACAGTGGCCGAAATGGTCGGCGCCGTGCGGGCTTTGCGCGCGCGCATGGTGTCGATCATGGCGCCGGAGGGTGCCATCGATGTCTGCGGCACCGGGGGAGACGAGGCCGGAACGCTCAATATCTCAACCGCCGTGACCTTCGTGGTGGCGGGCTGCGGTGTGCCGGTCGCCAAGCATGGCAATAGAGCGCTGAGTTCCCAGGCCGGCGCCGCCGATGTGCTCGAACATCTCGGCATCCGCATCAATCTTCCGGCGGCGCGGCTTGAGGAAATCCTCGCCGATACCGGCTGCGCCTTCCTGTTCGCTCCTGCGCATCATCCGGCCTTGCGTCATGCGGCCCCGGTGCGGGCGGAACTCGGCACGCGGACATTGTTCAACCTGCTCGGGCCATTGGCCAATCCCGCCGGGGTGGCACGGCAGTTCACCGGGGTCTATGCCTCCCACTGGACGCGGCCGGTTGCCGAGGCGCTGGGCAGGCTGGGCACGAGCCATGCCTGGATCGTCCATGGCCAGGGCCTCGACGAACTGACGCTGTCCGGAACCAACCATATCTCGGTTCTCGAAGCTGGGCGGGTACAGGACGTCACCTTGGAAGCGTCGGAGGTCGGGTTGCCTCACGCGCCTCTGTCGGCGCTGCGCGGCGGGGACGCGGCGGCCAATGCGGCGGCTCTGATGCGGCTGCTGGAGGGCGAGGCCGGCGCCTATCGCGATACGGTACTCCTGAATGTGGCAGGTGCATTGATGGTAGCGGGGACTGTTACCGGCCTGACGGATGGTATAGCGGCGGCCGCGGCGGCCATCGATAGCGGGGCCGCACGGGCCGCGCTGGAGACTCTGCGGCGGGAAACCCAGACCGATGATGAAACGAAGACGAAATCATGACCACTGAGACCTCCGACCTCCTCGTCCAGATCTGCGCTCATACGCGGGCGGAGACTGAGCGGCGCCGTGGGGCGGTTTCGATTGAGGCGATGCGTCAGAAGGCGGCGGCGCAGAAGCCGCCGCGTGGCTTCGGGCGGACGCTGATGGACCACGTCAATATCAGCGGCGTGGCGCTGATCGCGGAGATCAAGAAAGCCTCGCCTTCGGGCGGCCTGATCCGCGAGGACTTCGATCCGGCGAAGCTTGCGCGCGCTTATGCGAATGGCGGAGCGACCTGTCTCTCGGTCCTGACCGACCAGCCGTATTTTCAGGGTGAGCCGGCGCATCTCAAGGCGGCGAGGGAGGCGGTGCCTCTGCCGGTTCTGCGCAAGGATTTCATCCTCGAGCCTTGGCAGGTTTACGAGAGCCGGGCGATGGGTGCGGATTGCATTCTGCTGATCATGGCCGCGCTCACCGATAATGAAGCGCGTGAGCTGGAGGCGCTGGCCCGGGCGATCGACCTCGACGTGCTGGCCGAGGTGCATGATGAGGCGGAGCTTGATCGCGCCCTGGGACTGCAGACGCCGCTCATTGGCATAAATAATCGTAATCTCAAGACGCTGAAGATCGATCTTCATACTTCGATCAAGCTTGCGCCGCTGGTGCCGCCCGACAAGTTTCTTGTCGCGGAGAGCGGCATACGCACGGCGGCCGACGTGCGCCAGCTCGTCGAGGGCGGGATCCAATGCTACCTCGTCGGCGAGAGCCTGATGCGCCAGCCGGATGTGACGCAGGCGGTGCGCGCCCTGATTGGCCCCGAGCGGGCGGCGCACGGCGCTTGAGCGGCGATGCCCTCACCCATTTCGATGCGGCCGGCCAGGCCATCATGGTTGATGTTTCCGGCAAGTCGGTAACCGAGCGGGAGGCGACAGCACGCGCTCGCGTTACGATGCGGGCCGAGACATTGGCGATCATCTTGGGCGGCACGGCGAAAAAGGGTGATGTGCTGGGTGTCGCGCGGATCGCGGGCATCATGGCTGCCAAGCGCACGGCCGATCTCATTCCGCTTTGCCACCCCCTGCCCCTCTCCGCCGTGACGGTCGAACTCACGACCGATGCGGGCGGGTCGGCGGTCGAGATCGTCGCCACCGTCCGCACCGTGGGGCGGACTGGGGTGGAGATGGAGGCGCTGACCGCGGCGTCCGTCGCGGCGCTGACGGTTTACGACATGTGCAAGGCGGTGGATCGAGGCATGGTCGTCGAGGGGTTGCGCGTCGTCGCCAAATCCGGTGGCGCGTCTGGCGATTTCCACGCGCCATGATCTCGGTGGCGGAGGCGCGGACGCGGATCCTGAGCGGCCTGGTGCCGACAGGGGCTGAGATCGTGAGCCTTGCCGAGGCGGCAGGGCGGGTGACCGCGGCGCCGGTCGTGGCGCGGGTGAGCCATCCGCCCGCGGATGTTTCCGCGATGGACGGCTACGCGGTTCGGGCAGCGGATGCGGCGCAAGGCGCCCGGCTGCGGCTGATTGGCGCGGCACCGGCGGGGCATCCCTTCGCCGGGAAGGTGGCTGCCGGGGAAGCCGTGCGGCTTTTCACTGGCAGCGTCGTGCCCGAGGGGGCCGATACCATCCTCATCCAGGAGAACGCGGAGCGCGACGGCGAGGAGGTGATCGTCACCGTATCGCCCGCGCCCGACCGGCATATCCGGCCGGAGGGGCAGGATTTCGCCACCGGCGAGACCCTTATCCCGGCCGGGGTGCGCCTGCTGGCTCGGCTGGTCGGTCTCGCGGCGAGCGGGGGTCATCCCTGGCTCTCCGTACATCGGGCGCCGAGGGTCGCCATCCTTTCCACCGGCGATGAGATTGCCTTGCCGGGTGAGCCGCTGAGGCCCGGCGGCGTGGTGGCCTCGAACGGTCCTGCGATCGCCGCCCTCGTGCGTGCGGCCGGAGGTGAACCGGTGCTGCTGCCGACGGCTCCCGATACGCTCGAAGGGATCGCCGAGGCGGCTGCGGGGGCTCGGGGCGCGGATCTCCTGGTGACGACGGGCGGGGCGAGCGTCGGGGACCACGATCTGGTGCAGGCGGCGCTGGCGGCGCAGGGGATGGTGCTCGATTTCTGGCGCATCGCGATGCGCCCGGGCAAGCCGCTGATGTACGGGCGGCTTGGCGATATGCCGATGCTGGGGCTGCCGGGCAATCCGGTTTCTGCTTTGGTCTGCGGCATCCTGTTCCTGATGCCCGCGATCGCGCGGCTGACCGGGCTTCCGGGTGATCCACCGATGGCGGAACCGGTGCGGCTCGGGGCCGCGATGCCCGCCAATGACGGGCGCGAGGATTATGTGCGTGCGAGCCTGCTGACCCAGGATGCCGGAGGATGGATCGCGCATCCCTTCCCGGTGCAGGATTCCGGGATGCTCAGCCGGCTGGCGCGGGCTGATGCTCTGGTCATTCGGCCACCGCACGCGCCAGCCCTGGACGCCGGCGCGATAGTGCCGGCGATACGTCTGGCGCCGCTGGGGATTTAGCGGTGACCACCGTTCCGTACCGCCGGACGCCCGAGGGCGTGATGCTGGCGGTGCGTTTGGTGCCTCGTGCCAACCGCAACGGGCTGGATGGTGTCGTGGTCGGCGCGGAGGGGCGCGCGGCGCTTCAGCTTAGGCTGGTCGCGCCTCCGGTAGAGGGCGCGGCGAATGCGGCGCTCGTCGCTTTTCTGGCGACCGCGCTTGAGTTGCGAAAGGGGGCGGTGACAATCAGGTCCGGTGAGAGGTCACGGTTGAAGGTGGTGATCCTCTCGGGTGACGGTGAGGCGATCGAAGGACGGCTGGCGGAGTGGATCGTTGGCGAGGATTGACGACTCCTTTCACCGCACGACAGGCCTCCCTCCCCCAACTCGGGGTTGATCCCGTTCGCGCGTGGGGCCACCCCTAGGGGCATGTTCCGTTTCTTCGAAGCCATCCTTCAGCCAACCGAGGTCGATCCGGATCGACCGCCGCCTACCATGGATCAACCGCATCCCCTCGCGAGCTTCTACTGGCATTTCGTGCGCCAGACTCCGGGACTGGTTTTGGCGCTGTTCGCCGCCGGGCTAGCGGTCGCCGCGCTGGATGTGACGATCCCGGTCTTCGTCGGCCGCATCGTCTCGCTGGTGACCAATCATACGCCGAAGACGCTGATCCCCGATGCCGGATGGCAACTGGTCACCATGCTGGTGGTGCTGCTGGTGGTGCGGCCGGCGGCGCTTCTGGCGCAGAACTTGGTGACCAACCAGACGATCGTGCCGAGCGTGACCAATCTCATCCGCTGGCAAAATCACTGGCACGTCGCGCGGCAGAGCTGGACGTTCTTTCAGAATGACTTTGCCGGCCGCATCGCGACGCGTGTCATGCAGACTGGGCCGTCGCTACGAGAGAGCGTGGTCTCGGCGACCAATGCGGTTTGGTACATCCTTGTCTATGGTTCGAGTTCGGCGGTGCTGCTCAGTCGCGCCGATTGGCGGCTCGCCATGCCGATCCTCATCTGGTTCATCGTCTATGCGACGATGCTGCGTCTGTTTGTGCCACGCATGCGGGAACGGTCGCGCGCGATGTCGACGGTTCGCTCGGGTCTCACGGGCCGCGTGGTTGATAGCTACAGCAATATTCTGACGGTCAAATTGTTCGCACGGGTTCGCGCGGAGGATGACTTTATTCGCCAGGGGATCGACGAGCACACGAATGCTTTTCGCTATCAACTACGCCTCACCACGGTCTGGAACATCACCCAGGCGATGACGAATGCGCTGATGGTAACTGGCACCGGCACAATCGGCGTGTGGCTGTGGCTGGATGGCCGGGTGCCCGTTGGCACCGTCGCGATGGCGATCCCGATGGCGTGGCAGATCGCGAATATCTCGGCCTGGGTGTCGCAGAACATCACCTCGATCTTCGAGAATGTCGGCACGGTGCAGGATGGCATGCGCTCGATCGCGCAGCCGTTGCAGATGCCCGACGCGCCAGACGCCGTGCCGCTAAGGCTAGACCATGGCGCCATCCGCTTCGAGAATGTGGTCTTCGATTATGGCCGCACGCCGGAGATCAATTTCCAGGGCCGCCTCGGCGGCGTGCTGCGCGGCGTTTCGCTCGATATCGCGCCGGGCGAGCGGATTGGGCTGGTGGGACGGTCGGGCACGGGCAAATCGACGCTCGTCAACCTGCTGCTGCATTTCTACGATCCCGCGACGGGGCGCATTCTCGTCGACGGGCAAGATATCGCGGGTTTGACGCAGGAGAGTTTGCGCGCGGCGATTGGGATGGTGACGCAGGATACGTCGCTGCTGCATCGCTCGATCCGCGACAATATTCGTTTCGGACGGCCGCATGCGACGGAGGCTGAGATTCGTGGTGCCGCCGAACGCGCTCATGCGCTGAGCTTCATCGAGGGGTTGCGCGACAATGAAGGCCGCGTGGGTTTCGAGAGCCATGTGGGGGAGCGCGGCGTGAAGCTTTCCGGCGGCCAGCGGCAGCGTATCGCCATCGCGCGGGTCATTCTCAAGAACGCACCGATTCTCGTGCTGGACGAAGCGACCTCGGCGCTGGATTCAGAGGTCGAGGCGGCAATTCAGGAGCAGCTCACGGGGCTGATGGAGGGCCGCACGGTTATCGCCATCGCGCATCGGCTTTCCACCATCGCGCAGATGGACCGCCTGGTGGTGCTGGATCAGGGCCGCATCGCGGAAGAGGGCACCCATGACGCGCTCATCGCGCGGGGCGGCATCTATGCGTCACTGTGGCAGCGACAGTCTGGCGGAAGCGACGCGGCGCGGCGCGAGGGTCAGCTCGCAGCGATGATCTAGGGTCCGGACTCAGCCAGCCTGCCAACAGACGATCAGGTCACTCCTCCTTCTCTAAAACTGGCGCGCCGGTGGTTCGGCGCTCGCGACCCGATCGAGGTTCGCGATCAGGCGCGTCAGCAGGTTGACGAGCTGCCCGGCCTCCTCGTCCGTGAAGTCGCGCAGTACTTCGCGATTGCCTTGAAGGAGGACAGCAACCGCGTCGGGCAGGCGCGCTTCCGCGACCTCGGTCAGCGTGATGCGGCTGCTGCGGCCATCGGCAGGGTCAGGTGTCCTCTCGATCAGCCGGTCCCGCTCCATGCGGGCGAGCATCTGCGCCATCGGCGGCTGCTCGATCTTGGCGAAGCGGGCGAGATCACGTTGCGTGCTTGCCCGGCCATCCTGAAGTGCGACCAGCACGGGCAGATGTCCAACGCCGAAGCCGAGCGGCTTGAGCCGCGCTTCGCTGAGGCGGGCGAAGCCGCGTGCCGCGAGGCTGATCAGGTGCCCCGGCGTCGAGAGCACATCCAGGTCCATCGCCCTCATTCCTTGCACCTACTGTCTTGCTGATGCATATGTGCATATGTAATTGAATTGACCTCTCACACAGCGCCCGCACTATGCAAGGAGAATCCCGATGGACGATGACGTCAAAACCCTCGAACACATCTACGATCGCTTCAACGCGCGGGATATCGACGGCGTGCTGGCCATGCTCGCCGATGATGTCGCCTGGGCCAATGGCATGGATGGTGGCCATGTCCACGGCCACGAGGCCATTCGCGGGTACTGGACAAGCCAGTGGGCCTTGGTCAGTCCGTGTGTTGAGCCTGTGGGCTTTCATCGGGCTGAGGATGGCGCGATCGTCGCGGAGGTCCGGCAATCCGTCCGCGATCTCGAGGGCAAACCGCTCCGGGGGCAGGCGCACGGGCTGAAAGACAGGACGGTCGGGCACGTTTTTCGTTTTCGAGAGGGCAAGGTGGCTCGCTTCGACATTCAGGATGCTGCCTAGGGCCAGACTTTTAGAGTGCGTTCTTGCCGTGGGACCACGTGCGGTAACGTCGGTTGCTCATTGGACGGCAAGGAGTAGCGCGCTATCTGATTCGTGACGTCTCCGGAGAACACCGTCATGCGCCTGCTGCTCGCTTTGCTGCTTCCCGGCATTTCGTTTTTCACGATCGGACGGCCTTGGGCAGGGATACTCTGCCTTTTCTTGCACGCGACCATTATCGGCTGGGTGCCGGCGGCGATCTGGTCCGTCTATGCCCTTAACCAGTGGGAGACGGATCGCAAGCTGCGCCTCGCGGGGTATCAGATCTAACGGCTCAGGCCGCGCAACCCCAATGCGGCCGCGCCGATGATTCCTGCGTCATTGCCGGTTTCGGCGAGGAGGAGCTGAGGCGGCCGGCCGAAGGGCGCCCAGTAGAAGCCTTCGAGGAAAGGCCTCACCGTATCGAGCAGGAAGGTTCCCGCGAGCGATAGGCCGCCGCCGAGAATGACGGCTTCGAGGTTGAGCATATTCGACATCATGCCAATCGCCTGAGCGATCCAGCGGCCCCCTTCCCGCACCACGCGCAGTGCAATCTCGTCGCCCGATTTCGCGAGATCGAAGACTTGCTTCGTGGTTGTCACGTCATGACCGTCCGGGCCGAGAAATTGGTAGCGCCGCAGCAGCGCCGTCGCGCTGGCGAGGAATTCGAAGGTGCCGGGAACGCGGCTGGGCAGGTCACTGCGGTTGGGATCCAGGCAGATCGCGCCGATCTCGGGCGGCAGGCCGTCCGGCCCCTCGATCACCTGCCCATCGATCACCACGGCGCCGCCGATGCCGGTACCGAGGGTTAGGACGGCGAAGCGCTGGAAAGCGCGGCCGGCGCCGCAGTCCAATTCGCCCGCTGTGGCGCATACGCCGTCGTTGCCGACTACGGTCGGCAGGCCGAAGCGCTCCTCGAAGCTTGCCTTGAGGGATCCACCGGCCAGCGGCGGGGCATTCGGCACAGGCTTCATGATCGCTCCTGTCCGCGGATTAGCATAGCCGGGGATGCCGACACCGATCGCCACCGGGGCCGGATCCGCATCGATCATTCGCTCGATCTCGCCGCCGATCTGCGCCGCGAAGGCCGAAAACTGCAGCGCACGGTCGAGTGGCAGGGCGCGGCGCGTGAGAATATGGCCATCCCCTCGCACCAGGCCGAGCTTAACCGAGGTGCCGCCGACATCAACGCCGATGGCGTGGCGGAGCCTGCCTTCGGACATCAGGCAGCCCGGATCTTGACGTTCAGCCGCTTGCCGAGATCGGGATAGATCATACCCGGAACCTCGATCCCTTTCGCGCGAGCGATGTGGAAGGCGATCCATTGGAAGGGGAATAGCACCCAGGTTGCATCCGCCCAGCCCGCCTTCGTCTTCGGCCAGTCGATCGCGAGGTCGAAACGCGTGGCGAAGTCAGATAGGTTGGCGATGGCGAGCTTGGGGCCGAGTGCCGTCAGGGCCTCACCGAGATTCGCGGCGACCCGGGCCTCATCGACGTCACGGGCGATGACGATGACGAGGCTGCGGTCGTTGGTGCCATAGGCGTGGCCGTGCAGCGCTTCCTCGATGTCATAGCCGGAGGTCGGGACGCCGGTGATCTCGGCGATCTTGAGGCCGCCCTCGATGGCACTGCCGACATGGCCGAATTGGCCTGCGACCTGGATGTAGTCGGGCACGCCGTAGCGGGCGAGGAGATCGACGGCGGCGGCCTCGGATTGCCGCACTGTGGTTTCGAGCGTGGCTTCGAGCCCGGCCGTGTCCGGCTTCTCGCCGCCGAGGTGGCCGGCGATGGTGAGCAAGGTCAGGACGCTCGCGGTATAGCCCTTGGTCTTCGGGCCGGCTTTTTCCTCGCCGATCGGCATGAGCACCATCTCGGCGCCGGTTTGGCCGAGCGGACTGCCCTCCTCACCGACGACGGCGACGGTCGGCAGACCAAGCGTGACCGACTGGCGCACCGCCTCTACTGTCGTCGTGCTGCGGCCGGATTGGGAAAGGGCGAGAACCAATGCCTTCGGGCCTTGGGCACGCGGCGAGTATCTCAGGAAGGCCTCAGGCTCTTTGAAGGAGAGCGTGGCACCGGTCGCTTGCTCGAGCGCAGGGCCGGCGGCGATGAGCGCATTCATCGAGGAGCCGGTGCCGAGGAGGATGAGACGCTCGGGCCGGCTCGCGAGGCTCGGGAGCGCCGCCAATTTGGGCGCGACGAGGTCGGGCAGCGCCGAGAGAATGGCGGGCTGCTCGCGGATGTAGCCGTCGATCTTCATCGTCATCTCCCTGTCGGGTGGGCTGTTCATCCTAGAATAAATCCATTTGAATGAATTAACCAAGAGGCGAGGTCATCGCCACGGGAGAGGGAAACGTGCTGCAAGGCACCAACATCGAGCACGCGAAGGCGCTCAATCGCCGCGTGATATTGGAGGCTGTGCGACGGAGCGGCCCGATCACGCGGGCGGATCTCGCGCGGCTGACGGGGCTCACGGCTCAGGCGGTGTCCAATATCTCGGCGGAGTTGGCCGAAGCCGGGCTCATCCGCGAGGGGGCTCTGAGGCGTGGACAGCGCGGGCAGCCGGCGACGGAGATTTCGCTCGATCCCCAGGGCGGATTCGCGATCGGCCTCAACCTGGGCCACCAAACGCTGAGCGGCGTGCTCGTGGACCTTGCAGGGGATGTTGTTGCGACGGAATCTCGTCCTTTGGCACAGGTCGTGCTGCCATTGGAGACTCTGGTGGATGAGATGGAGGCGGCGGTGGAGACACTGCTGCAACGAGCCGCATTGCCGCGCGCAAAGCTATGGGGCGTGGGTTGTGGTTTGCCGGGCTTGGTGCGGAATGGCGTGCTGACAGTCGAGACGATGATGGCGGGGGTGCAGGACCTGCAATACCCTCTCGCCGAGGTGCTGAGCGCCCGGCTCGGCCTGCCGGTGATCGCCGAAAACGACGCGCGCGCCGGGGCCATCGGCGAGCGGCTACATGGCGTCGGGCGTGTCGCTCGGCATTTCTTCTATTTGCATTTCGGGCTGGGCACCGGCGGCGGCATGGTCGTTGCGGGCGAACATTATCGCGGCGGATCGGGCGGCGCGGGCGAAATCGGGCATATGATCGTCAAGCCCGGGGGCCGCCCCTGCTCCTGCGGCAATCGGGGCTGCCTGGAACAGTATGTTTCGATCTACGCGGCCGCCGAGGCGGTGAGCGGACCGGACCGCGTGCCCGATAGCGTGCGGATGGAGGAGCTTGCCGAGCGGATGGCCGCGCGTGACCCGCTGCTGCTTGGATGGATCGCCGATGCGGCGCCGTATCTGCGTCTCGCCATCCACAATATCGAGGTCATGTTCGATCCGGAGACCGTGGTGATTGGCGGCGACCTGCCTGACACTGTACGGGACGCCTTGATCTCCGAGACCGAGCCGTTGTTGCCATCGGTGCATCCCGATGCGCAGCGACAGTTACCACGCCTATCGCTCGCTCGTGCGCAGGACATGCCTGCGCTTGGGGCCGCAGCGCTTCCGATTTCGATCATGGTGCAACCGAGTTTGGACCTATTGTGGAAATCGCGGCCGACGGAAGGCAATGCGAAGTTGAGCCAGGCTCAGACCGTGCTTGGCTCGCGATAGAAGCTGTTCGATTAACCAAATCGTTTCGTATGTTTGTGAAACGCCCGCTGCGTCCGAGAGAACACTGCATTTCACTGGACGCTCAACCGGCTTGCGCCACGCTCCGCTTCGGCGATTGTATTGTCGAGGGGCGTCGAGAGCGAAATGGTGAAGACATCCTTGACAAAAGCCTGATCGGTCCGCCACCCTTTAGCCAAGCAAATTGATTTAATGGCGGCCCAGATCGCCGCTCAAACCGAGAGGACCGGAAAATGTCGAGGACAGCCTGGCTCGCCTGCACGTGTCTCGTTGGACTGGCCGTCGCCGGAGCGCAGCACGCCCGCGCCAATACGGTTCTCCATGGTCTCTTCATGGCTCAGGCCGGTTACAGCGAAGCCGACGTGCGGAAGATGACCGACGCCTATACCAAGCTGCATCCTGACGTCACGGTCGATCTCGAATTCGTTCCCTATGAGTCGTTGCACGACAAAATCGTGCTCTCGAAGGGCTCCTCGCACGGCTATGACGTCGTGCTGTTCGACGTGATCTGGCCGGCGGAATTCGCGAAGAAGCACATCCTGATGGATGTCACGAGCCGCGTGTCGCCCGCGATCAATGATGGGCTCGAGCCTGGCTCCTGGACCACCGTTACTTATCAGGACAAGCGCTACGGTCTTCCCTGGCTCGTCGACAGCAAGTTTCTTTTCTACAACAAGGCGATCATGGCCAAGGCCGGGATCACCGAAGTGCCGACGACTTGGCCAGACGTGATCAAGGACGCCAAGATCATCAAGGACAAGGGCATTCTGCAGTATCCGCTGGTCTGGAGCTGGAGCCAGGCCGAGGCGATGATCTGCGACTATACCGTGCTGATGTCCGCCTATAATGGCAGCTTCCTCACGGCCGATGGCGCCCCCGCCTTCCAGACCGGCGGCGGCCTGGACGCGCTGAACTTCATGGTAGCCACGATGAAGGACGGCACCACCAATCCGCATTCCACCGAATACTTGGAAGAAGATGTGCGCCGCGTCTTCTCGGCGGGCCAGGCGGCTTTTGCGCTGAACTGGTCCTATATGTGGTCGCTCGCGCAGTACAATGCCAAGGAATCCAAGGTCACCGGGCAGGTCGGCGTTGAGGTGAGTCCGGGCGTGCCGGGCCGCAGCAAGATCTCGTCGGTCAACGGCGCCATGGGTCTCGGCATTCCCACCAGCAGCACCAATGCCGATGCCGCCTGGGACTATATCACCTACCTGACCTCGCAGCCGGTCGAGGACGCCTATACCGCCGACGCCATCCCGTCTTGGAAGGCGTCGTTCCAGGATCCGAAGCTGATGGATGGCGACGAGGGTCCGATGGCGCGCGCCATGGAGCAAGCCGAAGGCCAGCTCTTCCCCCGCCCCTTCGTGCCGAACTACCAGCAGTTCTCGGCCGCGTTGCAGCAGAACATCCAGCAGGCTCTGCTCGGCAAGGTTACGCCGAAGGCAGCGCTTCAGGCAGCCGCCGACAGCATCAACGGCGACTGATCGCAGGCGATGCTGGGGCGACGCACCCTTCTTCTGCTGTTGCCCCTGGGTCTGGGCCTGCTCGCCGTCATCGGATGGCCGCTGGTCCAGACCGTCTGGCTAAGCTTCACCGACGCGCAGCTGGGTGACGCGACCGGCAACTTCGTGGGCCTTGCCAATTACGCTCACGCGCTGCGGTCGCATGGTTTTCGACATGCCCTGCAAGTCACCCTCACCTTCAGCCTCTCGACAGTTATTATCGAGATGATCCTGGGGCTGCTGATCGGGCTGTTGCTCGACCTGCCGCTGCGCGGACGGAACATTCTCCGCGGGCTGTTGTTGATTCCCTGGGCGCTCCCGACCGTCATTAACGCAATGGCCTGGCGGGTGATCTACAATCCCGACTTCGGCGCGCTGAACGCGCTTCTGACGCAGACCGGGATCATCGGCGCTTATCGCAGCTGGCTTGGCGAACCAGGGGTCGCGCTTACGGCGATTGCCGCGGCGGATATTTGGAAGACCTTTCCATTCGTCGCACTCATCACGCTGGCCGGGCTGCAGAACGTGCCGCGAGAGTTGAAGGAAGCCGCATTGATCGACGGCGCGAACGCCTGGGGGCGGTTCCGCGCGGTGATCCTGCCGGCGATCATCACTCCGCTGACGATCGCCGCGGTGCTGCGGATTATCGACACGATCAAGGTCTTCGACATTATCTGGATCATGACGCGCGGCGGGCCGGCCAATGCCACCAAGTCGCTGAGCATCATGGTCTATGAACAAGCGTTTTCGTTCGGCAATGCGGGCTATGGCGCCGCCATCGCCTTGCTTTCCGTCGCGATCAGCGTGGTGTTGATCGGCGGCTATATGCGCGTCTCGCGCGCGCAACCGGCGACGGCCTGACGTATGAGGATGACCCCGCTCGGCCGGGCTCTCGGCTATCTCGCGATGATCCTGGTCGGTATCGTTGTCGTCACGCCACTGTTGTGGCTCGTTATTATGAGCGTGAGCAGCACGCGTGATCTTACCAGCTTGCCGCTGCATTGGATTCCGCAACGCTTGGATTTTTCGCGGTATCATCGCTTACTGAGTCTCGCGACCAATAGCGACGGGCAGATCTTTCTATTCGCGCTGCGCAACACGCTGGAGGTCGCGGCTGGCGCGGTCGTGGTGTCTTTCCTGCTGGCGATGCCCGCGGCGTGGTTGATCTCACGGCGCGAGGGCAAGCTGGACCGGCTGTTGTTGCTTGTTGTCGCGACTTACATGCTGCCGCCGCTGCTTTTCGTCGTGCCGCTCTATCGCATCTTGTCGGGCTTCTCGATGCTGAATTCGCCTTGGGGGCTGATGATCGCTGACAGCACCATCGTGCTGCCCTTCACGACATGGCTCCTCAAGGGCGGCATCGATTCCATTCCGGCCGAGCTCGAACAGGCCGCGGCAATCGACGGCGCGAATTTGTGGCGGATCTGGATCATGATCACGCTGCCACTGGCGCGGCCCATCATCAGTACGACGATTCTGTTTGGTGTGCTGATCGTGTGGGATGAGTTCCTCTATGCGATGATCTTCACCAGCGACCAGAGCGCACAGACGCTGACGGTTGTGATCGCCGATCTCGCGAATGGCCGTGTTTCCGACTACGGGTTGCTGGCGACGGCCGGGATCCTCGCCGCTTTGCCGCCAGTGATCATCGGTATTTTCCTGCAACGGGCCTTGGTGGCTGGGCTGACGACCGGCGGCGTGAAGGGCTAGGGCGGCGGAGCGGCGAGCGGCGGGATGTCGCGCTCGATGAAGTCCTGGCGCTGTATTTAACGTTTGTTGACATACTCACAGACCTGCTAAAGTTGCGGTACGAGCAGGGTGATGCGGGCAAGGACATTCCTATGAACGATATCGATCAGACGGCATATCCCGAGGCTGGCTTCGCGGCGCCGCCGCCGCCTGCCTACCTGCAGGCCCTGGCGCCTTTGACAGCCGCGGAAATCGTCGCCGTGGTGGCCGTGGTCAAGGCCGATGCCGAACTTGGCGAAGGCGCGCTCTTCGAGACGATCGAGCTTCGCGAGCCGACACCCGAGATTTTCCGCGACCACATCGCCGGCAAAGCGATGGAACGCGTGGCCCGCGTTGGCGTCTCCCATCGTGACCGGCCGGGCGTTTGGAAGCTGACTGTCTCCCTCGCCGAGAAGCGCATTCTGACCAAGCAGAACTTTCCCGAAGCGCGGCCGATGGTGCAGGTCGAGCAGCTCATGTCGGTCGAGCGCGTGGTGAAGGCCGATGCGCGTTTCATCGAGGCCTGCCGCAAGCGCGGCATCACCGATATGACCGGCGTTTGCGTCGATGCCTGGACCGGCGGCAATTTCGGTTACAAGGAGGAAGAGGGTCGGCTCATCAGCCACACCTTCTCCTGGCTGCGTCTACGGGCCTTCGAGAATTTCTACGCGCATCCGATCGAGGGGTTGAACGCCGTCGTCGATATCAAGACGGGCGAGGTGTTGCGGGTGGATGACCATCCCGGCGCGCCGCCGATCCCCATGCAGGAGCTGAATTACGATCCCGAGTTCCTGCCCGCCGCTCGCGCGCCGCTGAAGCCGCTGAATGTGGTGCAGCCGGAGGGCGTGAGCTTCACGATGGACGGCCACGCGATCGCTTGGGACAAATGGACGCTGGCGATCGGCTTCAATCCACGCGACGGGCTTATCCTGCATGACATCCGCTGGGACGGACGTCCCATCGTGCGGCGCGCGGCACTCGCTGAATTGGTGGTGCCCTATGGCTCGCCGGAGCGTGGACATTACCGGCAAAACATTTTCGACATCGGCGAATATGGTTTCGGCAAATTTACCAATTCGCTGCGGCTGGGATGCGATTGTCTGGGCACGATCCACTACCTCGACGCGCATCTCAATGCGCTGGATGGCTCGCCCTTCACGATCGAGAAGGCGATCTGCATTCACGAGGAAGACGCCGGTGTTCTTTGGAAGCACTGGGATTTCCGTGCTGACCGCACCATTCTGCGGCGGGGCCGGAAATTGGTAATTTCCTGCATCTGCACAGTCGGGAACTATGAATACGCGCAGTATTGGAATTTCACTCAGGCCGGTGACATCGATTTCGAGATGAAAGCGACCGGCATCGTCAATACGAATGCCTGTGAGCCGGGACAGCCAGGCAAATATGCGTCGGAACTGGCACCAGGTTTGGTGGCCCCGATCCATCAGCATATTTTCTGCGCGCGGCTCGACATGGCCGTTGATGGCCCGAAGAATAGCGTGGTCGAGACCAATACCCATGCTGAGCCGGTGAGTCCGACAAATCCGCACGGCAACGCTTTCTATGGCGAGGAGACCGTGCTGAAGACGGAACTTGCCGCGGCACGGCGGGCAAATCTGGAAACGCATCGTTCCTGGAAGGTCGTAAACCCCGAGAAGCTCAACCATGTCGGCAGGCCCGTCGCCTACAAGCTTCATACGCCGGATTGCGTGACGCCCTTCCTGGCGGAGGATGGGCCTTCAGGCGTCCGCTCGAGCTTCACACGCAATCATCTTTGGGTGACGCCATTCCAGGAAGAGGAGCGCTATCCCGCCGGCGAGTTCGTCTGCAATTCGGATGGCCATGACAGTCTGGCGGAACTGGTGAAGCAGGACCGGCCGATCGAGAACACAGATATTGTGCTGTGGCATACCTTCGGATTGCACCATATCGTGCGGCCGGAGGATTTTCCTGTGCAGCCCAGCATCTCCTG
Organism: Acidisoma sp. S159; assembly: GCF_009766125.1. Classification (NCBI taxonomy): domain Bacteria; kingdom Pseudomonadati; phylum Pseudomonadota; class Alphaproteobacteria; order Acetobacterales; family Acidocellaceae; genus Acidisoma; species Acidisoma sp. S159. The sequence goes on along the minus strand of NZ_LMUG01000009.1, from coordinate 113,847 downwards.
CGGGTTTACCCTGTCGCCGGCTGGATTCTTCAGCATGAACCCGAGCAACGATGTGCCTGAGAGCGTGAACAAGGCAAGCACGCTGGCGGGCAAAGGCGATTGCTGCGGGTAGGTTGTCTATGGGAGTGCAGTTTGCGCCGCACTCCACAGAGATAGCGCTCGAAAATTGGGACCGCGATTCCTTCAACTGTTCGTCGTCGCGGTAAGGCTGTGATGTGGCCCGAGATCCTGACAGGAGCGGGCGCCTTTGGGGCCGCGCTGATTATCGGCGCCTTCTTCTCGACGCAGCAAAAGTGGGTGGACGCTACCGGGCGGCTTTATCTCACTGTCAACTTGTTCGGCGCGCTGTTGATCCTCGCATCGCTCGTCGCGGCGTGGAATTTGCCCTCGGCGATTATCGAGGGGTTCTGGGCGGCGATCAGTCTCTACGGCCTGCTGCGAAGCGTGAGTCGGAAATCCAACTGAGCCGTTGCTGAGGCGGCGCAAGTATTAAGTTGCTCTATATCAGTAGTCCTGAATAATCGTTTGGATGAGCGATAGCCCACGACCGAGCGCAACCGCGCGTCTCGCAGCCGCGGGCTCCGGCTACTTGTCCCCTCACCCACCTATCGAGAAATTGTAGGCTGTGGAAAACTTCAGCTGAGATCAGCGCTTCCGCAAGAAGCGCCTGTAGAGGCGTTCGGAATCGCCTGGTAGCAGAGATCCTCTCAAAAAGTTGATTACCTCAATTAGTTAATATTCAGTTACGAGAATCTTAAGGGCAGATTGACGGCGCGGATTTCGCGCTAGCTGATGCCTTGAAGTCACCCGGAAGTATTCTCGGAACCCGAATAAGAAAGGCGCGCGGCTGCGCAAGTAGTCTGCGCGACATAATTTGACATCACTCATTGATACTTCGTACGAGGGTGGCATTCAGCCGTCCTCGACGGTGAGCTGGAGTTTTGCCAATGCCGTAAGCGGCAGCGGTTTCAGCGATGCCATAACCGACCCGACCCAACAGGCACTAGTCGCCGCGGCTTTCGTGACCTGGAGTGCCGCGAGCGGCATTAATTTTGTAGAGGATGCGCCTGGGAGCACGAGCGATATCAGCATCGGGTTCGCGCAAAATCTAGCGTCGCGGGCGCTCGGCCTCACCTGCCTCAGCACCGATGACAGCGGTGCCATTACCTCCGGCACCACGGTCCATCTGCAAGATCCGGCGTACACGTCGCTCTATACAGGCTCGAACGGGCTCACCTATGAAGCCGCGGGCACGGATGACGACCTCAATCCGACCTTCGAGCAACTCACGTTGCACGAAATTGGACATACATTGGGGCTCGGCGAGTCGAGCGATGCGTATTCGATTATGAATCCCATTCTGCTGCCGCAGAACACGGTACTCGACGCGACGGACTATGCAAATGTCGAGGCGCTATATCCGGGCAACGTCTTTGCGACGACAGCTCCGGCCGCGGCGCTTGTCGTCATACCGCCAACCCTGACCGCAACGTCGCTGACGGGTGGTTTCACGGATTACACTTCCACCGCGTCCTCCCCGCAATTTCTCTACGGCGGCGACGACGCCCTTTCGGTGCTGGCCAGCGGAGCGAATGCCTCGGTGACGACAGGTTCCGGCAATGACAAGATCGCGGTGTCCTCCGGGAACAATGCGCTCAATGGCGGCAGCGGATCGAATTTGCTTATTGGCGGCACAGGAACCGATAGCTTTTCGTCGATCCTGACCGCGAGCAATGCCTGGACAACGACCGAGAACTTTCACGCCGGGGATTCGATGGTGCTCTGGGGCTTTATGGCCGGCGTGTCGACCGAGGCTTGGGCTGGGGTTTTTGGCAGTCCTGAACTACAGGGACAGACGCTGTCGGTGTCCTCGGGCTTCGGCAATACGGAGAATATCACCTTCGCCGGCGTCGGCTACGTTGCCAATTTCGCGATGGCGGAGGGCCAGACGGCAGCGGGCGTGCCCTATCTTATTGTCGGCGAACTCGGCTGAGGCGCGGTTGCCGAGACGCTGTCGAGGATGGCGGGGCGCGGACCTCCCGCCATCCAATCCAGGAGTTCGATTGTATGCACCACGGGCAGGCCGCCGTTAGCGAGTTGCGTGATGCAGCCTATGTTGCCGGCGGCGACGAGATCGGGCTTGGTCGCGACCAGCGTCTCCAGCTTGCGAGTGCGCAGGCGGCCGGCGATTTCGGGCTGCACGATATTGTATGTGCCAGCGGAACCGCAGCAGAGATGAGCGTCACGCGGTTCCACGACGCGAAAGCCGGCGGTCTTGAGCAGCGACTTGGGTTCGCTCGTCACGCGCTGGCCGTGTTGCAGGCTGCAGGCTGAGTGGTAGGCAACGCTGAGATCTGGCGTTTCACGCGTCGGACGATAGCCGATGCGCATGAGGTATTCGCTGATATCGAGCGCGAGGGCGGAAACCGTTTCGGCGCGAGTGCGCCAAGGTTCGGCCTCGTTGCGAAACATGAAGCCGTAGTCTTTGACTGTCGTGCCGCAGCCGGAAGTGTTGATGAGGATAGCGTCCAGCCCCTGCCCTTCGAGTTCGGCACTCCATCCCGCGATCGCGGCGCGGGCTGTCGCCATAGCCTGATCGTGGCGGCCCATGTGGTGAGTAAGCGCGCCGCAACAGCCGACGCCCTTCGCGATAACAACCTCGATGCCGAGGCGCGTAAGGAGGCGGATGCTGGCCTCGTTGATGGCGGGCGCCAATACGGTTTGGGCGCAGCCGACGAGCAGCGCCACGCGGCCGCGCCGCTCTCCTTGGGCTCGATGGATTTGCGGAGCCTGGGCCGGGCTCGGCGGCGGGAGACGCGCGGGCGCGAGGGTAAGCATCGCGCGCATGCGCTGGGCGAGCATGCTCTGCCCTGGGATTAGTTGGCCGAGGGGCCGGCCGAGTTGGGCGGCCCCCACGGCCGTGCGGAACAGGCGTGGGTTGGGCAATATGCGCGAAAGCACGGTCCGCAACAGGCGTTCGTGCCAAGGGCGGGTATAGGTTTCCTCGATGTAGTGCCGGGCGTGATCGACGAGGTGCATGTAGTTCACGCCGGATGGGCAGGTCGTCATGCAGGACAGGCAGGAGAGGCAGCGATCGACATGCCGCACGACTTCCTCTGTCGCGGGACGGCCGGATTCCAGCATGTTCTTGATGAGGTAAATTCGGCCGCGAGGGCTATCCAACTCGTCGCCGAGCAGCACGAAGGTTGGGCAGGTTGCCGTGCACATGCCGCAATGCACGCAGGTTCTCAGTACCTGGTTGGAGGATGCGGTATCGGGGTCGCGCAATTGTTCGGGCGTGAAGCTGGTTTGCATGTCGTTAGTCCAGATCGGCGGGTGATGACATGCGACACGCGCTGTCGCCGTCGAAGCAAGCGGCGTGTCGCAGCATCATGCTAGAGCCACGCATAGAGACGTCCGGGATTGAGGATGCCCTGCGGGTCCATGGCGGATTTCACGCGGCGGGTGATCGCGGCGAGCGCTGGCGCTTCGCTCGGCACCACATCCACGCTCGCGCGTAGGCTGTCGGGAGCCCGCATAAGCGTCCAGACGCCACCAGCGGCGGTAGCGGCGGCGGCTATCGCCTTGTGCGTCGCCTCGGTTGCGGGACCAGCGAGCCAGATCAGGCCGCCGCCCCAGTCGAGGAAGCCGCGCGCGCCCGCTGCTTGCGCCGTCGCCAAAGCCGCGGCGCCACGGGAGGGGCGGACCGAGACCCGCCACAGCGCCTCCTCGTCCGTGTGCCTCAGCACTGTGGCGTCCCGGACCGCGTGCCATGTCTGGCGGCTCGTTTCCGCGTCCAGGATGATCGCCTTACCGAAGCGTACGAGATCCTGCTGGAGGCGACCGATGCGATAGACGACGGATCTGGCGAAATCCTCGATCCGGATCAGTGCGGCGGAGGCACCGGAGAGTGGCGCGAGACCATCCGTCATGCCAGATGGCAGCCAGGCGGCGGAGGATACGCCATAAGGCGAGCCAAGGGCCGCAGACATCGCGGCCACAGCTTGCTCCGCGCTTAGGCCAACGATGGCGAGCGAGCCCGTGTCCTGGGGCGCTGGTAGAACCTTCAGCGTGATTTCGGTCAGCACGCCGAGTGTTCCGTGGCTGCCGGTCAGGAGCTTGCAGAGATCGAGTCCGGTCACGTTCTTGAGTACGCGGCCACCTGAGCGGATGATCTCGCCTGAACCGTTTACCGCGCGAATGCCGATGACGTGATCGCGCATGGCGCCCCAGGCAACGCGGCGCGGGCCGCTGAGGTTTGTCGCCACCATGCCGCCGATGGTTTGCGGCGCGTCGCTGCCGAGCAGTGCGCCGAGTTCCGGTGGTTCCGCAATGAGGTGCTGGCCGTGTTCGGCGAGTGCCGCTTCGATTTCCGTGATCGGGGTTCCTGCACGGGCGGAGATCACCAGCTCGCGCGGAGCGTAGAGCGTGATGCCCGAGAGGTTGCGGGTGGAGAGCGTACGCGCCGCCTGGACAGGCCGCAGCATTCCGAGTTTCGAGCCGTTTCCCTGGATGAGTAGTGGCTCTCGTCGCGCGGCGGCGTCTGTCACGATGGCGGCGATCTCGGCCTCATCGGCGGGAGAAACGACAGCACTCATCATCATGCGGCCAGCGGGAAGACCTTGGCGGGGTTCAACAGCCAGTCGGGATCGAAAGCGGATTTGATTCGGCGCTGCTGGTCCAACTCGACATCATTGAACTGCACACCCATGAGGTCACGCTTCTCGATTCCCACACCATGCTCGCCGGTCAGACAGCCACCGACCTCGACACAGAGACGGAGGATGTCGGCACCGAATTTCTCGGCGCGCGCGAAACTGTCCGGATCATTGGCGTCGAACATGATGAGGGGATGCAGGTTGCCGTCTCCCGCATGGAAGATATTGGCGACTTTGAGGCCGCAGGCGTCGCTCATCTGCTGCATGCGGTGCAGCACCTCGGCGAGGCGGCTGGTCGGGATTGTGCCGTCCATGCAGAGGTAGTCGGGGCTGATGCGGCCGATGGCACCGAAAGCACCTTTGCGTCCCTTCCAGATCGCGGCGCTTTCTTCCGCCGATGTCGAGACATGCAGGCTGATGGGATCGAACTCGCTGCAGATCGCGCGGATGCGGTCGAGCAGATCGTCTTGTTCCTCGGTGCAGCCTTCGACTTCGATGATGAGCATGGCCTCGGCATCGAGCGGATAGCCGGCATGGGCGAAAGCCTCGCAGGCGTGGATGGCGGGGCGGTCCATGAATTCGAGCGCCACCGGGATGATGCCGGAGCCGATGATGCGATCGACGCAAGCGCCAGCGACTTCGTTGGACCGGAAGGCGGCGAGCATGGCGCGGGCGCCCTCGGCCGCGCGCAGGATCCGCACGGTGACTTCAGTGACCATGGCGAGCTGGCCTTCGCTGCCGGTCAGCAGGCCGAGCCAGTCGTAGCCAGCGGCGTCGAGGTGGTCGCCGCCGATGTCGAGGATTTCGCCTTCGATGGTGACGATCTTGAGGCCGAGGAGATTATTCGCGGTGACACCGTATTTCAGGCAATGCGCCCCGCCGGAATTCATCGCGACATTGCCGCCGATCATGCAGGCAAGCTGGCTGGAGGGGTCAGGCGCGTAGAAGAAGCCGTTATCCTGCATCGCGGCCGTAATGCCGAGATTGGTGACGCCAGCCTGAACAGTGGCGCAGCGGTCGGAATAATCGATGTCGAGGATCCGGTTCATCCGCATCATGCCAATGACCACGGCATCCGCGAGCGGCAGGGCGCCGCCGGAGAGGCTGGTGCCAGCACCGCGCGGAATGACGCGCACGCCGTTGCGATGGCAAAATGCGAGCACGGCGGCGACTTGCTCGGTCGTTTCCGGCAGCACCACGGCCATGGGTGGCTGTTTGTAGGCCGCGAGGCCGTCCGTCTCGTAGGGGCTGAGCCGTAGGGGCTCCGAGATGACGCCATTCTCTGGCAGGAGGGCACGCAGTCCGGCCACGATTTCAGGGGCGCGGTCGAGAACGTCCTGCTTTGGCGCTGGTAGACGGATCATAGCCCGGCCCTCCTCGGCCTCCGCACCAAACTTGCGCTGCGCGGAGGGGCGTTACAAGCGGGAGACGCGCACCGTGCCCGTAACAAGCTCTCGCGCGGCCTGTTCCGGCTGTGCCGCGATGGCTTGGTGGAGGCGGAGGGCGAAGGCGTTTTCCGATGGCTGATCGTCCCCGAAGAGCGTGGGCCCGAAGGCGCCCACGAAGAAGCCGGTCATGACTTGGGCGAGAGCGTCGGCGTCGCCATCGGCGCGCCAGTTGTCCAAAGCGGGATTAGGGGTCGGAGCAATCGTGATTTCCTCGAGCTTCAGGTCGGGGAGCAGGCCACTTCGGAAGGGTGCCTCGAAATCCGCGCGGCTGCGGGGGCGGACGGGGACGGTCATGGCCTGGTAGGCGGCTTTTGGCACGGCTCCATCCGCTACCATCCTTTGCAGCACTTCATTCGCGAAATCGAAGACGCCCTCGATACCGCATTGGCCCCCTTCGTCATTGGCGCCCGAGACGAGAACGAGTTGGCCGCCGGGGGCGAGTTCTTTTGCGCGGTGGGTGAGGAAGCTTTGCCAATCCTCCGCCGCTACGGCCGCGAAGGCGTCCCGCACCTCGGGCGGTCCGCGATCGAACCATAGGTGGTTGGGGGCAATGGCCGGTCTTCGGCTTAGCCAGTGCAGCGCAATCGACGACCAGCCGAAGGTCAGGCTGCCGGCGGGAAGCAAGGGGCCGTAGAACGTGCGGCCGATGGCATAGGCGAAGACATGGGGTTGATCGCGGAGGTAGCTGTCCGGGCTCTCCTGCAAGAGCGTGAAGAGCGAGGCGAAGTCGTTATGCGGTTGATCCGTGTGGATGACCGCGAAGTCCCGATCGGCGCCTCCGCGCGCGATCAGAGCGCTCAGTGCCCGTCCGATCGGCCGCAGGGAGTTGCGCCCCTGAGAGGAGCCGAAGTCGGCCAAAGTAATCGGCCCGGTGGCGGGAATGGCGAGTTCGCGCAGAGCGGTGTCGAGGATGGGATCGCTCGCCTGGGCCGAGCGCGCCTGCAGCTCGGAATGGGCATTGTAGTAGCCGTGGCCCTGCATCACGGATTCGGTCACGCGGGACCTCACGCTGTTGTTTGTGACAGTGGCGCTTGCGCGGCTGGGCCTGACGTCTGAGTTGCAGAACTATGGCAAAGAAAAAGACCGCGGCCCAGGCCCCTGTGCGCGGCTCCCAAGAGCAATCGTTGAAACAGCCGCGCCGAAGCTCGGCGCTTAAGCGTCTCATTGATCTCGATCAAAGTGTCGAGCGGGCGGCCGAGGCCGCGAACCTGCATTATGTCAACGACGGCACGCCCGGCATTAGCCGCACCACCACGGCACGTGGGAACATCTACAAGGGACCGTCCGGCAAGATCGTGCGTGATGCTGCGACACTCGATCGCATTCGCAAGCTGGCGATTCCGCCGGCCTATCGAGATGTCTGGATTTGCAGTGATCCGGACGGGCATCTTCAGGCGGTTGGCAAAGACGCACGTGGGCGGCGGCAATATCGCTATCACCTGCGATGGCGCGAGGTGCGGGACCAGGCGAAATACGGGCATATGATGGTCTTCGGCCAGGTGTTGCCGACCATCCGGGCGCGGGTGCAGAGCGATCTCGCGAGGTCAGGCTTGCCGAGGGAAAAGGTTCTTGCCTCGATCGTGCGGCTTCTGGAGGTCACGCTCATGCGCGTGGGCAATGAGGAATATGCCCAGAGCAATAAAAGCTTCGGGCTGACGACGCTGCGCAACCGGCATGTGAAGGTGCGCGGGCGAAGGCTTGTTCTCGATTTCCGGGGCAAGCACGGCATTACTCACCACATCGATCTGCAGGACGAGCGCCTCGCGCGGATTGTGCGCAAGTGCCAAGACTTGCCTGGGCAGGAGTTGTTCCAGTTCCTCGATGAAAACGGCGCGACGCATGCCGTCGGCTCGTCGGATGTTAACGAGTATCTTCGGGAGATCTCAGGCGAAGGGGTCACGGCAAAGGATTTTCGTACCTGGGCCGCGACTAATCTGGCGGCGCTGGCGCTGCAGGAATTGGCTTCGGCGGCGGAGGGTTTGCCGCCGAAGAAGAGCATGTTGCGGGCTGTGGAAGCGGTGGCGAAGTTGCTGGGCAATACGCCGGCCATTTGTCGGAAATGCTATATCCACCCAGCGATCTTCGACGGCTATCTGGATGGGAGCCTGCTCGGCGCGCTGAAGCAGCGGGCGCGAGAGGAGCTGACCCAGGGAGTTGGCAACTTGACGCCGGAGGAAGCCGCCGTGACGGGATTCCTCGCCCATCGCCTGATGCAGGTTCGTGGCGAACGCGTGCAGGAGATACGGCCGGCAAAGGTTCTGAAGAAGCGGTCGCCTCCGCGAAGAGCGGTGGCGACCGTGGCGGAGGCTAAGGCTTAGGCGATCGCGCTCAGTAGTAGCGGTGGTGGCCGAAGAGCAGGAACAGGATGAGGACGATGATGAGGAACAAGCCCAGGCCGCCGGTGCCGTAGCCGTAATGCGGGCGCTCGCGGTAGTAGCCGCGACGCCAGCCCATGCCGCCACCGCCCAGCACGATGACCAGCAGAATAATGATGATGAGCAGAAGCATCCGAACGTCTCCTCGCCCGGCATGCCCAGAACACGCCGTCCTCAGCCTTATGTCGAGGATTTCTCCAATCTGGCAAGGTGAATAGGTGGGCTGGCGTTCGGCTTGCCTCAGGGCACCTCGGCCAAGACGAAGCGGCGGCTGGCGTTCGGCTTTGTCGGGATCGCCGAATAGACGTCCTTGACTGCTTCTGTGATCGTGACGCCGGCGAATTGCGGGATCAGGCGATGGCCGAGCCCTTCCCATACGCGATTGCTGCGCAGGATGAGGCGCATCGCGGTGGGCGGCAGGAATAGCGCCGTCTCTCGATTCTCCACGCGGAACAGGCTGCCCGCCAGCAGCCGACCGACCTGGCCAGGCGAATAGGGTGTGCCGTGGCCGAAGGGTGTGCTCTCGGCATAGGCCCACATCCCGCGGCGGTTCGGCGCGACCACCATCAGGCGGCCGTCATCCTTCATCACCCGCCAGATCTCCCGCAGGAGGCGTCGGGTGTTCTCCGAAGCTTCAAGTCCATGCACGAGCAGCACGCGGTCGAAGCTCGGGCCAGCGAAGGGCAGCGCCTCCTCCTCCGCCATACAGGAAAGATTAGCGGCCGAGGCCGGCCAACGGGCGGCGCCGAGCTCCGCTGTCGTGACCGCGATGGTGACCTGCGCCGCCTCACGCCAGGCGCGCAGGTAAGGCGGCGCGTAGCCGAGGCCGAGGACCGCCATCCCCTCCATGCGCGGCCAGAGCTGTGCCAGCCTGTCGCGGACCAGCCGCGCCGCCACCGCCCCTTGGGCAGTGGCGTAGAAGTCGGCGGCGGTGTGTACGTCCAGTGCCATGGCTTTCAGCTTAGAGCATGGAGGCCCCAACGGGCCATTCCCGACCGCCGAGGGCGATGCTACATGGGGCGCATGACCCTGTCCGTATTCAGCGTTCCCATGCTTTCCGACAACTACGCCTGGATCCTGCGGGACGACAGCACAGGCAGCGTGGCCTTTGTCGATCCAGCCGATGGCGATGCCGCCATCCGCGCGATCGAGGAAATGGGCGGACGGCTCGACCTCATTCTGCTGACCCACCATCACGACGACCATGTCGCCGGCGTCGGCGCACTGCGGGCGCGCTTCGACTGCCCGGTGATCGGCGGCGCGGCTGACGCCCACCGGCTGCCGCCGCTCGACAGGCAGGTGGCGGAAGGCGACGAGGTTACCCTAGGGACGGCGCGCGGGCGGGTGATCGATACGCGCGGCCATACCTCGGGCCATATCTCCTACTTTTTCCCAGATGGTCCGATCCTGTTCTGCGGCGATACGCTGTTCAGCCTTGGCTGCGGCCGCATGGCGGAAAGCACGCCTGAGCAGTTCTTCACGAGCCTCCGCAAGATCGCCGCCCTGCCGCCGGACACGCTGATCTGCGCCGGGCATGAATACACTCAGTCGAATGCCCGCTTCGCGCTGAATGTCGATCCCGATAACGCGCTGCTGCGCGAGACGGCGGCAGCGGTGGACCGCAAGCGCGCGGCCCATGAGCAGACGCTGCCGGTGCGGCTACGGGACGAGCTGACAGTGAACCCCTTCCTGCTCGCCCGCGACGCGGCGTCCTTTGGACGGCTGCGGGCGGCGAAGGATGTCTTCAAGGGCTGAACGGCCCCCTCCCTCTCTTTGACCGAAGCCGCCGGGGATTCCGCATGAAGCTTTTCTACTCGGCCACGAGCCCTTTCGTTCGCAAGGTGGTGGCTTGTGCGATTACTCGCGGGCTGGATAGCCGGATCGAGCGTATGACGACCGATCCGCATTCCTCGCCGGGCGGGTTGCTCGCGGCTAATCCCCTGTCCAAGGTGCCGTGCCTGCTCACCGAGGATGGGGTCGCGCTGTACGACAGCCCGCTGATCTGCGAGTATCTCGACAGCGTAGGCGACGCGCCGCCGCTTTTCCCGGACCATGGCGCCGCCCGTTGGCAGGCGCTGCGAAACCAGGCGCTGGCCGACGGGATCATGGAGGCCGCGGTGCTGGCGCGCATGGAGTCTGCGCGCCCCGAGGAAGCGGCGCGCACGACCGCTATTGCGCGCCAGAAGGCGGCGGTTCAGCGCGGGATCGAGGCCCTGGAGGGTTCGCCGCCGCCTGTGGGAACGCCCGACATTGGCGGCATCACCGTTGCCTGCGCGCTGGGCTATCTCGACTTTCGGTTCGCGGGCGATAAGTGGCGGGACCATACGCCGCGCCTCGCCCATTGGTTCGAAACCTTCTCGCGGCTGGATGGCATTGCGCAGACGGCGCCGCCGGGATGACTGCTCACGTTGGTGCGCGGGCGGGAGCGGGAAATAAAGCCGGCTAGCCGCTCCGCCGCAGCAAGCTCACAGCATGCTTCCGCAAGAATAGATGGCAGCGGATACGAGTTTTTTACGAACCCTCGATATGTTTAGATCGTCAATCAAGGAACGCTCTCGTGTCGGTTACCATATCTCGATTTCGTTACCCGCTAGAAACTTCTTCTTCCTACGATCCTCTGGGAAACAATCAATTTCTACCCTAACGATGACTCACGGCCATGACAGCGTGCTTTCGAGTATAGCGCGGTTGATTGGATCGACTTGCCGGCCTCGACCGGCTGCGGGTCAGAAGGCGCCGGAGACCACTCCCATGCCCGCTCGCGAGGAGCCGTGATTTTCGGTGTTGCAAACATATCGGCGGAGGAGGTCGTCGCCTCGCTCCAGCTGATCCCCCACCCCGAGGGTGGCTTCTACCGGGAGACTTTCCGGGCGCCGTCGGAAACGGTCGGTGGACGCGGTGCCGTGACGGCCATCTATTTCCTGCTGCCGCGCGGTGTCGTTAGCCATTGGCATAAGGTCGATGCCGTCGAGATCTGGCTCTGGCATGCCGGGGCGCCGCTAATGCTGGAGGGCGCCCCGCTGAGCGGTCCCGTTGCGGCGGTGCGGCTCGGGCCAGGACTCGGGGCCGGCGAGGAGTTGCAGCACAGCATTCCTGCCGATGAATGGCAGCGGGCCTGGAGCCTAGGGGACTGGACGCTCGTGTCCTGCATCGTCGCACCGGCCTTCGATTTTGCGGGTTTCGAGATGGCGCCGCCCGGATGGCATCCCGAAAACGCCTAAATGCTGCCTGAAATCCAGAGGATACCGGCACCCGCCCTCAACGTCCCTGTTGCCGGCAGGAGGGTTCCGCAGGATGAACGACCTCGTCATGGACCGATCGATTTCTGAGCAGGGCGCCGCAGCAGCCTCAGCCCCTTGGGCGAGGCCCGAGGGCATGGCCCCCGCCATCTCGACGGTGGCGGAGTTGTCCATCGTTGTGCCCTGCTTCAAGGAGCGGCCGAACGTGGCGCCGATGGTCGAGAGGGTCGCGGCCGCCCTTCCCGGCGTCGCCTGGGAAATCATCTTCGTCGATGACGACAGCCCCGACGGCACGGCCGCCGCCGCGCGGGCCATTGCGGCGCAGGATCCGCGGGTACGCTGTATCCGCAGGATCGGTCGCCGAGGCCTCTCTTCTGCCGTGGTCGAAGGCGCCCTCTCCTCCTCAGCCGCGTTTGTCGCGGTGATGGATGGCGATTTGCAGCATGATCAGACGGCGCTGCCCACCATGCTGGCGCGGCTGCGGGCCGGCGGCTGCGACATCGCGATCGGCAGCCGTCATGCGCTGGGTGGGTCGAATGACGGCCTGTCCTCCGCCATGCGTCATCGGATCTCAAATGCCGGGATCAGCATCGCGCAGCGGGTGTTGCCGATGCAGGTGAGCGACCCGATGAGCGGCTTCTTCATGATGCCTCGGCCGCTTTTCGAGGAAATCGCGCCCCGCCTCTCCGCCCAGGGCTTCAAGATCCTGCTCGACGTGATTCTCTCCGCACCGCGTCGCCTCCAGCTGCTGGAGATCCCGTGTCAGTTCCACCGGCGGGAGGCTGGCGAGAGCAAGCTCGATACGCTGGTGATGATCCAGTTCGCGGCACTGCTGGTCGATAAGGGGTTGGGCGGCGTGGTGCCGCTGCGGTTCGTCGCGTTCGCGTTGGTGGGGGCGCTGGGCATGGTGGTGAACCTCGCCGTGATGCTTGCGGGACGCGCCAGCGGCCTCGACTTTCTGACGGCGGAGATTATCGCGATCGCGATCGCCATGCTCTTCAACTTCCAGCTCAACAATCGGCTGACCTATCGGACGCACCGGCTGCGCGGGGCACGGCTGTTGCGTGGTCTGGTGCTGTTCATGATTGTTTGTGGCCTTGGCGCGGTGGCGAATATCGGCATCGCAACGGCGCTTTATTCGGATGGGCATCGCGGTATCGCCGCAGCCGCGATTGGCGCCGCGATCGGCGTGGTGTGGAACTATGCGGTGTCCTCGACCCTGGTCTGGCGCACGACCTGAGCCTCGGGCATAGGCTGCGGCCAGCATGACTGGCCGCAGCCGCCCCTCCGACTATTCCCTTTTCCTTCTCGCCATTGGCGGCCTCACGGTGCTGCGGCTCGCAGTGGCGGCGGCGGTACCGGTGTCGCCCGACGAGGCTTATTACTGGATATGGTCGCGCGCGCTGGCGCCGGGGTTTCTCGACCATCCGCCGATGGTGGCGCTGTGGGTGAGGATTGGCACGGCGCTTTGCGGCGACGGGGGTTGCGGCATCCGGCTGCTGGCGCCGCTTTCGGCGGCGGCTGGTTCACTGATGATCCAGGATGCCGCACGGCGTTTGGGTGCGGGCCGAGGCTATGCCTCGGCGGCGCTGCTCAACGGGACGCTGTTGTTCGGCGCGGGTGGCGCCTTGATGACGCCCGATACGCCGCTGCTGTTGTTCTGGATCGCCACGCTTTGGGCGATGGCGCGCATTGTTTCCGGCGATTCGGGCTGGTGGTGGATTGCGGTCGGGGTCGCAGCGGGATTGGCGCTCGTCAGCAAATACACCGCGGCGCTGCTGCTGCCGGGGATTGGGCTTTGGTTGCTGCTGCTTCCGGCGGGACGGCGCTGGCTGCGGGATCCACGGCCCTGGGTTGGGCTGCTGCTGGCGCTGCTGTTGTTCTTGCCGGTCATCCTGTGGAATGCCGACCATCACTGGGCGAGTTTCCTCAAACAGGGAGGCCGCACAGGCTCCTGGCATCCGGCGCGCGCCATGCAGTTCCTTGGCGAGCTGATTGGCGGGCAGCTTGGTTTGGCGACGCCGCTCATCTTCGTGCTGTGCGTGATGGGTCTGTGGACGGCGACGCGCCGCGCCGTTTCGACGCGCGACCCGGCGGCGGGATTGCTCGTGGCGCTGGGCGTGCTGCCCGCCCTCGTCTTCGTGCAGCACGCGCTGGGTGACCGGGTGCAGGGGAATTGGCCGGAGATCGTCTATCCGGCCGCCGTCATCGCCGCGATCGCCGTGCCGCTGACAGCGCGGATCTTGCGGCCGGCGATCGGGCTTGGTTTCGCGTTAACCCTCCTCGTTTACGTGCAAGCGATAGGGAGCCCGCTGCCGCTCGGTGGAGTGAGCGATCCGACGATTCGCGTGCTTGGTGGCTGGGCGCCTTTCGCCGCCACCGTGGAGGATCGCGCAAAAGCGATGAAGGCGAGTTTCGTCGCTGTCGATGAATATGGCCTGGCGGGCGAACTCGCCTTGCGCTTGCCGGCGACATTGCCGCTGGTGGCCGAGGACCCGCGTTGGTTCCTGTTCCGCTTGCCGCGCGCCACCCTTGCGCCTGGGGCACTCGGCTTGCTCGTGCGGACCGATCGCCGCCGCACGGCGCCCGACGCGGCCCCCTGGTCGGCGATCGCGAAGACCGGCGATATCGGACGCGGACGCCATGGCCGGATTGGCGAGAGTTATACCCTCTATGCCATCACCGCGGGTCCGAACGCAGGCCAGTTGCTGACACGTTTGCCCTCAGGAGACGCGCCTTGACGATGATGCCGCCCAGTTATGATGACCTTATGGCCGCCCGCGCGCGGATCGGTGACCGGGTGCGGCATACGCCGCTGCTGCGGAGCGCGGTGCTCGATCGCGCCATCGGCGGCACCGTTCTGCTCAAGCCCGAGGCTTTGCAGCACACCGGCAGTTTCAAGCTGCGCGGAGCCATGAACGCGGTGCTGAGCCTCGCGGAAGCGGGCCATCGCGCGGGGGTCGTCGCCTTTTCCTCGGGCAATCATGCGCAGGCAGTCGCCTATGCGGCGGCGTCGGTGGGGATGCCGGCCACGATTTTCATGCCGGCCGATGCGCCAGCGATCAAAACCGCCGCGACGCGCGGCTGGGGCGCGACCGTCATTCCCTTCGACCGTCTGCGAGACGATCGCGAAGCGCTGGCCCGCGCGGAGGCAGAGCGGATCGGCGCGGCGGTCATCCCGCCCTTTGACCATCCGCATGTCATCGCCGGCCAGGCAACCGCCGCGCTGGAACTCGCCGAGGATGCGGCGGCTGGGGGGCTCGACATCGATGCGCTGCTGGTGCCGGTAAGCGGCGGGGGTCTTATCGCGGGCTGCACACTGGCGCTGGAGCATGATTTCTCGTCGGCTCGTGTCTATGCCCTGGAGCCGGAGGGGCGGGACGATCTGCGCCGTTCGCTGCTGTCGGGCCAGCGGGAGCAGAACGGCGATGGCGGTTCGGTTCTTTGCGATGGGCTGATGTCGGCGTCTCCGGGCGAACTCACCTTCGCGATCAACCGCGAGCGGCTGGCGGGCGGAGTGGTGGTGACCGATGACGCAGTGCTGCGGGCGATGGCTTTCGCGTTCCTGCACCTCAAACTCGTGCTGGAACCGAGTGGCGCGATTGGACTTGCCGCCTTGCTGTCCGGCGCCTTTGACGGACGGGATCGCACGACCGCCGTGGTTCTCAGCGGCGGCAATGTCGATCCGGTGATCTTCGAGCGAGCGCTGGCGACACTGGCCTAAAAAGGCGCCAAGCTAGGCCGCGTGGTGATCCAATTGAACCGCGACCCAAAGATCCGTCATGGCACGCGAAGGCGTGCCATCCACGCCTTGCTCGCTCCACGAAGGCGTGGATTCTCGGCCTTTGCAGAGCATGACGGGGTGAAATAGCACCGTCCGGATCAGAGACATTCTGCTCTAGTGGTGCTCGGGCCCCGGTAGAGGTTCGCTTGGAGGCGGAGCGTGCGGTGCTTCGTGGAATTCCATCGCCTTCATGCGGAAGATATGGACGCGGGCCCATTCGCGCATGGTCTGGAAGACCGTGTAGAGCATCGGGATCACGAAGATGCCCACGAAGCTCGCGGCGATCATGCCGAAGAACACCGGCGTGCCCACCGAGCGGCGGCTGATCTGCGCCGCGCCCGTCGCGATCACCAGCGGCACGAGGCCGAGGATGAAGGCGAAGGATGTCATCATCACCGCGCGGAATCGCAGCTTGGAACCCTCGACCGCCGCCTGACGGATCGGCTTGCCCATCTCGCGCTGCTCTTTGGCGAATTCCACGATTAGAATGCCGTTCTTGGCCGAGAGCGCGATCAGGGTGACGAGGCCGATCTGGGCATAGAGATTGAGAGCCAGACCGGTGACAGTCAGTCCGATGAAGGCGCCGACGGCGGCGACCACCACCGAGATCAGAACGGACATCGGGATGGTCCAGCTCTCATAGAGAGCGACGAGGAACAAATAGGCAAAGAGCACGGCGAGCGCGAGCACGATGCCGGTCTGTCCGCCCGCCTGGATCTCCTGATAGGCGGTGCCTGTCCACTCGTAGCCATAGCCGTTGGGCAGCACCTTGTCGGAAATCTGTTCCATCGCGGCGAGCGCCTGCGAGGAGGATTCGCCGGGTGCCGGCGAGCCGTCGATCGTGACCGAGCGGACGTTGTTGTAGCGCGTGATGACCTGTGGACCCGTGACGATGCTCATCGTCGCGAGGGAACGCAGGGGCACCATGTCGCCCTGGGCATTGCGAATGTAGATCTTCCACAAGGAGGCAAAGGCGTTGCGGTCCTTGCCCTCGCCCTCGACGTTGACCTGCCAGACGCGGCCGAACAGGTTGAAGTTGTTGATGTAGAAGCCGCCCATCGTCGCCTGGAGCGTAGTGAAGATGTCGTTGATATTGACGCCGAGCGCCTGCGCCTTGTCGCGGTCGATGTTGAGATAGACCGAGGGGTTGCTGGCCGAGAAGGTCGAGAAGACACGGCTGAGGCGCGGGTCGGTATTGGCCGCAACGAGCAGGCTGCCGAGGACCGAGGCCATGTCCTGCGGCTCCTGCCCGTTTAGCGCCTGCATCTGGTATTCGAAGCCGCCACCGGTTGAGAGGCCGATGATGGGCGGCAGATTGAACGGGAAGACGTTGGCCCCGAGGATCTGCTGAGACTCACCGAACATGCGGCCGATCAAGGCGTTGACCGTTTGCGCGGGATGGGTGCGATGGGAGAAGCCGGCCAGCCTCGCCACGACGAAGGCCGCGTTAGGCTCCGCCGCGCCGTCCAGGATCGAGTAGCCGACGATCGAGATAACGTGGGCGACGCCGTCTTCGGCCTTGATCATGCCGGCGACGCGATCGACGATCCCCTGTGTGCGGTTGATGGATGCGCCGTCCGGGAGCTGGACAGCCGTGAAGTAGGCGCCCTGATCTTCTTCAGGAAGGAAGCCGCCGGGTGTTCGCGCTGCCAGGAACAGAACCACTGCGGCAGCGATCGCGATGACGGGAACCACGAGCAGGGCGAAGCGCACGAGGCGCGCGACGACATTGCCGTAGCCGTCTCGCACATGGTCGATGCCGCGGCTGAGGCGCGAGAAGGGTCCCTTGCGGGTCTCTCGATTCTTCACCGGTCGCAGGAAGAGCGCGCAGAGGGCGGGCGAAAGCGTCAGCGCATTGGTGGCCGAGATCAACATGGTCACGCTGATGGTGACCGCAAATTGCTTGAAGAGCTGGCCCGACAGGCCGGGGATGAAGCCTACCGGTACGAACACCGACAGCAGCACCAGCGAGATCGCGATGATGGGGCCGAAGATCTGCCGCATCGCGAGCTTGGTGGCATCGGCCGGGGTTAAATCCGGTCTCTCCTCCATGACGCGTTCGACGTTTTCGACCACGACGATCGCGTCATCAACCACCACGCCGATCGCCACGACGAGCGCCAGCATCGAAATCGTATTGGCCGAGAAGCCGAGGGCGAGCAGGATCGCGAAGGCGCCGATGAGGCTTACAGGCACCGCGACAGCGGGAATGATGGTCGCCCGGATATTGCCGCCGAGGAATAGGAAGACGACGAGCACGACGAGGGCAAAGGCTTCCAGGATGGTCTTGACCACCTCGTGGATGGTGTCGTTCACGAAGTCGCTGGTGTCGTAGATGACCTGGGCTTTGAGGTCCGGCGGGAACCGCTTAGACAGATCGGCGATGACATCGCGCACCCGCTGCGAGGTCGCGACCGCATTGGCGCCCGGTTCCAGGTAGATACCGATGCCCAGCGCCGGCGCGCCGTCGAGCTGCGCCTGGGTGTCCTGGCTCTGCGCGCCGAGTTCTATTCGCGCGACATCCTTGATGCGCAGGATCGAGCCGTCCTGGTTGGCACGCAGTACGATATTGCCGAACTGTGTCGGCGTGACGAGGCGCCCCTGGGTCTGGATATTGACCTGGAACTGCTGCTCGGGACCGATTGGTTCGGCACCGATGGTGCCTACCGCCGCCTGCACGTTCTGGCTGTTGATCGCGTTGATGATGTCAAGCGGCGCCAGGTTGAGCTGGGTCAGCCGCGCCGTGTTCATCCAGATACGCATCGAGTAGTTCTGCGCGCCGAACAGGAAGGCCTGACCCACGCCCGGCGTGCGCGACAGCACGTCGAGCACGTTGATCGTAATGTAGTTGCTGATGAAGAGCGGTTTGAGCGTCTTCTTCGGGCTCGAGAAGATAACGAACTGCAAAATGGCGGAAGACTTCTGCCGCAGCTGGACGCCTTCGAGCTGGACCTGCTGCGGGAGCTGCGACAGCGCCTGGGTTACGCGGTTTTCGACGTTCACCACGTCGATGTTGGGATCGGTGCCGAGCGCGAAGCTGACGGTCAGGCTGTAGCTGCCGTCGTTGCCACTGTACGAGCGCATGTACAGCATCTTGTCAGCGCCGACGATCTGCGCCTCGAGCGGCTGCGCGACGGTCGCCTCCACCACGGCGGCCGAAGCGCCCGGATAGCTGGTGGTGACCGAGACCTGCGGCGGCACGATGTCGGGGAACTGCGCGACAGGGATGCGCAGCAGCGCCAGCAAGCCGGCGAGCGTGATCAGAACCGCGATGACGACGGCGAGCCGCGGCCGATCGATGAAGACGGAGGAAATCATCTAGTTGGCAGTTCCGCTCGTCCCAGCCGAGGCATCGTAATTGGGCGGCGTATAGGGCACCGGCTTGACGGAAGCGCCCGGCTTCACCCGCTGTACACCGTCGGCGACAACGGTCTCGCCGGGCTTGAGGCCGGAGGTGACGACGGCCAGGACATTCGCCGAATCAGCCAGCGTGACGTTGCGGCGCTGGGCCTTGGAATCGGCCCCAACGACGAAGACATAGTCGCCCTGCTGGTCGGCCAGGATCGCCGAGCGTGGCACGGTGATCTGCTGCTCGGGCGAGGCCGACTGCAGGTAGACGGTCACAAAGCCGCCATCCACGAGGGTGCGATTGCCCTCGGTTCCGTCAGGTGCGCCGCGGTTCGGATTGGCCACCACCGCGCGCAGTGTCACGGTGTCGGTGGAGGAGCTCACGGAGATGCCGGAGAAGTCGATCTTCGCCGTTTTGTCGTACATCTTGCCGTCAGGGAGCTGAAGTTTAACGGTCAGCGCCTGGAGGCCGCCTTTGCCGGAATATTCATCCTGAAGCTGGTTCAAGGCGAGCTCGGACACCGGAAAGAGCACGTATTCCGGATCCTGGCTCACGATCGTCGCGAGCGAGCCGCTGGTGGGCGAGACGACGTTGCCGGGGTCGGTTGAAAGGCCGATCCGGCCATCGACGGGGGCAGCGATGGTCGTATAGCCGAGATTGATTTCGGCCTGCAGGAGCTGCGCCTGCGCCGTCATGAGCTGCCCCTGATTGGACCCGGCTGTCGCGACGTCGGTATCCACGGTGGATTGCTGGCCGGCTGGCGTATTGAGCAGGGTGCGGGAACGGCCGAGGCTGATCGTCGCATTGCGAAGCTGGGCCTGAGCCTGGGCGACCGCGCCCTGGGCTTGGAGCACGGCTGCCTTATAGGGCGGCTGCTCGATCACGAAGAGAACTTGGTCCTTCTTGACGTCGCTGCCTTCCTTGAAATTCCGCTGCTCGAGGAAGCCAATGACACGGGCCTGGAGTGTTACGCGGTTGATCGCCTGGATGCGGCCGACATATTGGCTGGACTGGTAGATCGGCTTCAGCTCGGCCTTCACCACACCAACAGCAGGCGGTCCACCACCCATCTGGGCGCGGGCAGCCGTGCCACTGGCAGCGAGCGACCCGGCAAGGAGAAAAGCGGCGGCGGGGTAGCGGAGCCTCATTCGGGCCATCCTAACGCTCACTTACAGGCGACGGCGCAATCTTTAGAGACGAGCTGACCGATCGGTCAACTTGCATGGCGCGGCGCAGCATCGCGTCTGCCCGGTGGTTCGGCGATTGACGTTCCCGCCAGTTGCGCGGAAAAGCCGCCGCCGGCGACAGGAGATCAAGGTCCATGCAACGCGTATTCTCGGGGATCCAGCCTTCCGGAATCCCAACTCTTGGCAATTACCTTGGCGCCATCCGGAACTGGGTCGCCCTGCAATCCGACCACGAATGCTTGTATTGCGTCGTTGACCTCCATGCGCTCACGGTATGGCAGGAGCCGGAAGCGCTGAGGCGCCAGACGCGGGAAATGGCCGCGGTTATCGTTGCCTGTGGTGTCGATCCCGACCGTCATATCCTGTTTCATCAATCGGCCGTTCCGGCCCACGTCCGCCTCGCCTGGATTTTCAATTGCGTTGCACGGCTAGGCTGGCTGAACCGCATGACCCAATTCAAGGATAAGGCGGGTAAGGACCGTGAGGCGGCGTCGGCCGGTCTCTATGTTTACCCCAATCTCATGGCCGCTGACATCCTGGCATATCACGCTACCCGGGTACCAGTTGGGGATGACCAGAAGCAGCATTTGGAGCTGGCCAATGATATCGGCCAGAAATTCAACCACGACTATGGCGGCGAGTTCTTTCCCACAATCGAGCCATTGATCATCGGCGGAGCGACGCGTGTCATGTCGTTGCGCGACGGCACGAAGAAAATGTCGAAATCCGATCCCTCCGACCAGAGCCGGATCAACCTCAATGACGAGCCCGAGGTTATCGCCGCCAAGATCCGGCGCGCGCGCACTGACCCCGAGCCGCTGCCGAGCGAGCCAGCGGGCCTGGAAGGGCGGGCCGAGGCGCGCAATCTCATCGGCATCTATGCGGCTCTGGCCGAGACGACGGCGACGGCGGTGCTGGAACAGTTCGGCGGCCAAGGTTTCTCGGCATTCAAGGAGGCCCTGGCCGAACTCACGGTCACCAAGCTTGCCCCTATCGCGCGTGAGACGAAGAGGCTGCTCGCCGATCCGGACCACGTTGACTCCATCCTGTCGGCCGGTGCGGTGCGGGCGGCTTCGATCGCCGATCCGATTGTCGCTGAGGTCGAGGCCCGCGTGGGCTTGCTGCCGGCGCGGCGCGGCTGAGATGAGGTCTTCCCGGCCCCGGAAGGACCTTGGTGCGTGCTTGATCCGCTCGGGATCGTCATATGCCGGGCACCGTCCGGGCGCGACAGGCAACCTCTAATGGACTATGAACGCGCCATGGATGCGCCCGCCCCTCCGGCTGCCCGCTGCCATCACCTCACCCGCCGCACGTCGGAGACCGAGGTCACCCTTCGCCTCGATCTGGATGGCACCGGCGAGGTGCGCGCCGCAACCGGCATCGGCTTCTTCGACCATATGCTGACCGCCCTCGGCCGCCACGCGCTGTTCGATCTGGACATCCAGGCGCAGGGCGATCTTCACGTCGATTTCCACCATACCGTCGAGGATGTTGGCATCGTGCTCGGCCAGGCGATCCTGCAGGCGCTCGGTGAGAAGCGCGGCATCACGCGCTACGGCCATTCGGTGGTGCCGATGGATGAGGCACTGGTTGAGGCGGCGGTGGATCTCTCCGGCCGCGCCACGTTTGGCTGGCAGGTGCGCTTCACCCGGCCGAAGATCGGCGAGATGGATACTGAGCTGTTCGAGGAGTTCTTTCGGGCGCTCTCCGCCAACGGGCTTTTCGCGCTGCATCTGATCCAGAGGGCGGGGCGCAACGATCACCATATCGCCGAGGCCTGCTTCAAGGCCGCTGCGCGGGCGCTTCGCATGGCGGTCGAGCCGGATGCCCGGCAGCTCGATCGCGTGCCATCGACGAAGGGATCGCTCGCCGGATGAAGGTCGCGGTTATCGACTATGGCAGCGGCAACCTCGCTTCCGCGTCCCGGGCGCTTGCCACGGCGGCGGAGCGGGCTGGGATCGCCGCCGAGGTGGTGATCACCGCCGATCCCGAGATGGTGGCTAAGGCCGACCGCATCGTGCTGCCGGGCCAGGGCGCCTTCGCGGATTGCATGGGCGGTCTCGACGCGGTGGACGGGCTGCGGCCGGCGATCGAAAGCGCGGTCGCGGGCGGCGCGCCTTTCCTCGGCATCTGCGTCGGCATGCAGCTTATGGCGGAGCGCGGGTTGGAATTCGGCACGACACCTGGCCTCGGCTGGATTGGCGGCGAGATTTCGCGCATGGCCGCGCCCGGCCTTCGGCTGCCGCAAATGGGCTGGAACGAGCTCGACTTCGAGCCTGGCAGCCATCCTTTGCTCGATGGGTTGGAGCGCGGGGACCACGCCTATTTCGTCCATAGCTTCGCTCTGGCTGAAGGTGCTGCGGAGGAATGCCTGGCGACGACGGATTACGGTGGTCCGGTTGTGGCTATCGTGGCCTCGGGCAATCGGGCGGGGACGCAATTCCACCCGGAGAAGAGCCAGGCCACCGGTCTGCGCATTCTCGGCAATTTCCTAGGCTGGTCGCCATGAGCGCCATCGACGACGACACCGCATTTCAGTCCGCGGCGCTGCCCGCCGATCTCGAACCTCGGGCGATCGGACGCGAGCCGACGGCGAAGCTCTCGGTGGAGCGGATTTCGTCGTTCAACGAGGAGGACCTGCTCGCCCTCTGCGAGGCGACGGATGCCGCCATTATCGACGGCGGCGGTTTCGGCTGGATCACGCCACCGGGGCGGCAGGTGCTGGAGAGCTATTTCCGCGGCCTGCTCATGGTGCCGGAGCGCGAGGTCTATGTCGGGCGAGTGGACGGCATCGTCTGCGGCTCGACCCAGCTTGTCCGTCCGTCGCGGAATAACGAGGCGCAGGCGATGGCCGCGGTCATCACCCAGGCCTTTGTCGCGCCTTATGCCCGCCGTCTCGGCCTTGCCCGGATGCTTGCGTTGCGGGTGGAGGAACGGGCGCGCAGCCTGGGCTATCAGGTGCTGAACCTCGATGTGCGCGAGACACATGAGGGCGCCATCGCGCTCTATGAGGGTCTCGGCTACCAGCGCTGGGGCACCCATCCCGCCTATGCCCGCGTCGGCGGCCAGATCATCGCGGGCCATTACTTCTATAAGTTGCTGCAACGGAAGAGCTGAACGCGCCTTGCCCGCCCTGCCCCGTGATCAGCCCCTCACCGTCTACCCGGCCATCGACCTCAAGGGCGGCGCCTGCGTGCGGCTACGTCAGGGCGAAATGGACCAGGCGACCGTCTACGCTACCGATCCAGGCGCGCAGGCGGAGGCGTGGCAGGACGCCGGGGCGACGTGGTTGCATGTCGTCGATCTCGACGGGGCCTTCGCCGGGCGGTCGCGGAATGGCGACGCGGTGGCCACTATTCTGGGCGTCGCCAAGGTGCCGGTGCAGCTTGGCGGCGGCATTCGGGATATGGTGGGCATCGAGGCGTGGCTCGCCGCCGGCATTCGCCGGGTCATCCTCGGCAGCATCGCCGCGCGGGACCCCGAGCTGGTCCGTGCCGCTTGCCGCCGGTTTCCTGGCCGCATCGCGGTCGGCATCGACGCGAGGGACGGCATGGTGGCGACCGAGGGCTGGGCCGCGACCTCAACCATCACGACGATCGAGCTGGCGCTGCGCTTCGAGGATGCCGGGGCAGCGGCGGTGATCTTCACCGATATCGGGCGGGACGGAATGTTGTCCGGCCTCAACCTCGACCAGACGGCAGCACTGGCGCGCGCGGTGACAACGCCGGTGATCGCCTCGGGGGGTGTGGGCTCCGTCGCGGACCTGCGGGCGCTGCGCGCTGTCGCCTCCGAGACACCGGGCATCGAGGGGGTCATCATCGGCCGCGCGCTCTATGATGGCCGGCTGACGCTGGCCGAGGCCCAGGCCGCGATCGGCTGATCGGTGGGCGTGAGCGGAGCCTCTGGCATCGAGACGGAGATGCCGGGGCATCGCGCGGTACTGGCCATCGCCCTGCCGATGATGCTGGCCTATCTCAGCACGGCGCTGGTGGGCGTGGTTTCAACGGCGGCGGTGGGTCGGCTGGCCGACCCGGAACTCTCCGCCGGCATCGCCATCGCCGCGATACTCTTCGACCTCCTGCTGACGAGCCTGAGTTTTTTGCGCAGTGCAACGCTCGGCCTTGTGGCGCAGGCGATGGGCCGGGGGGATGTGGCGGAGATGCGCGCGGTGCAATTGCGCGCGCTCGTGCTGGCGATGCTGCTGGGTTCGGTGATCGTCGCGCTGAGCGGGCCGGAGACGCGGTTCGGGCTGCCGCTGCTAGGGGCGCATGGGCGGGTCTTTGCCGCGGCGCGTGATTATACGCTTATCCGTATCCTTTCGGCGCCAATGGCGCTGGGCAATTACGCGATCCTTGGCGTGCTGCTCGGGCGCGGGCGTGCCAGCTGGGGTCTCGCGCTGCAGATTCTCCTCAATGGCACCAATATGGCGGTCTGCGCCTGGACCGTGCTGGCGCTGGGCTGGGGCGTAAGGGGCGCGGCCATGGCCGCTTTCGCCGGCGAAACGGTGGCTTTCGCGGCGGGGCTGCTTTTGCTGTGGCGATGGAGCGGACTGTTCGCGGCGGGTGCGCGCATCGCGCTATCCGATCGCGACGGCTGGCGGCGCATGGGCGTGCTCAATCGCGACATTCTCATCCGCACGCTCGCGCTGCTCTTCGCTTTCGCTTTCTTCACGCGGCAGAGCGCGGCTTTCGGGGCGGTGGTGTTGGCGGCGAATGCCATTCACATGCAGTTCTTCGCGCTGGCGGCCAATTGTCTGGACGGGTTCGCGGCGGCGGCGGAGCAGCTTGCCGGGGTCATGATCGGCGCAAGCAACAGAGTTGGGTTCCGCCGCGCGGTGCGCCTTACATTCGGCTGGAGTCTCGCGAGCGGATTGGCGCTCACCTTGGCCTATTTCGCGATCGCGCGGCCATTCGTGGCAGTGCTGACCGGCGCGCCTTTGGTGCGGCAAGCGGCAATGGAGTCACTCGGCTGGGCGGCGTTAATGCCGCTGGCGGGTGCCGTGGCTTTCCAGATGGACGGCATCTTCATCGGCGCGAGCTGGTCTCGCGATATGCGCGACATGATGCTGCTGTCGCTCGCGATTTTCCTGCTGTGCTGGGCGGTATTGGCGCCGCTGCTGGGCAATAGCGGGTTGTGGATCGCTTTCCTGGTGTTTCTCGCGATACGAGGCTGCACGCTCGGCTGGCGGCTGCGGTTCAGGATGAGGGATTAATCCCGGCGCAACTCTTCCTGAATAGAGACTAAAATCAAATCCACGAAGGTTCAGCATGCACATTGCACCGGTTCGATCGGCTCCGACCTCAGCGCGGGCTTTCCATGCGGACAACGGTTCCAACATCCCATTTGCCGTCAACTCTCGAAGATCGGCGTGGCAAAAGTCCCATCCGACGCGAATGCTGGGAGGCGGCAGCTTGACCGTCGAAACCCGAGAGGACGAGGCCCCCGCCACGGCGAAGGAAGTCCAAACACTAAAGAAAATTGTCGAGAGCGAAAGAGTAAAGATTCAATCGGCGTGCGACGCTGTCGCGGGCCATTGGGACGAACGCACCCGGAGAATAGCGGCCGAGTGTTTTCTCCTTCCGCTGTCCGGTCCTTCGCCTGAGCAGGCCGCCACCATAAAACGCGCCCTATCGCGTATGCATATCGATACGCGTGGCGATGTCACCATCAAGCTGATGGGCGCTAAGGAAACGGCCGAGTTGAATGGCGCCCTTGGCTGTGTCATGATGACACCCACGCGGAAGCTTGCGGAAAAAGGCCATTCAACTGTCCGCAATATGTGGACCGGGAAGACACTGTTTCCTGGAACAGTAAGGATAAACCGCAAGTTCCTAAAAGATAGTCCAGGTTTGTGTGACTGGATCGCTGGCCATGAACTGAGCCATCGTGCTGCAGGTACTGTGGATTGTACCGATTCCGATATGTTTTCACACCAACATCCATCAGCGGGATACGTAGATGTCGACGAATATTTTCAGTCAGGAAAGATCCGCTTTAGAGGATTGCCGACAAATCCAGACGCGATGATTTGTAATGCGGACAGCTATATGGGTCTCATAACTAAACTACATGATACACGCGTGCCAGCATCCGGACCGCGGAGAAATGTGGAAACCCCGCGTCACCAGCTTTGGGCTTAAGGTTTCATCTTGATGTTCGGGACACGTCAGAAGCCTAAAGCGCCGGAGAGTAGATTGCATAAAATTGGAATCTCCCTCCCCGATCAAAACAGCCCGTGCAGGAACCAGGATAAATCGCCGGTGATACGTTCGATGCCGTCGCCTCGCCGGTAGAGCCAGAAGCGGCGGCCGTCGAGATCCTCGACAGCCCAGTAATCGCGGACCGCGCGCATTTCGGCATCGCGGCGCCACCATTCGCCGAAGATACGCTCGGGTCCGTCGGCGCGGTGGATGCGGTGGCGGTGGCGGCGCCAGACGAAGAAGGCAGGCGCCTGATCCGGCAAAATCGCCAGCGCCTCCACCCGCTGCGGCGGAGAGATCAGGCGCACGGGGCGTGGCAAGGTCGAAGGCCAGGCGAGGCCGGGCGCCGGATCGAGCGGCGCGCGACGTTCCGCCGAGCGTTCCGGCACATCGCTTTCCACCGGGGCCATGCGATAGACCCGCGCGGCGCCAAAGCGGTTGGAAAGGCGATCTACTAAAGGGCCGAGGTCGGTCGCCTGCGTTTCGCTAGGCAGAACACGAAGCTGCTCCCCGGCCAGCGGTTCGGCGAGCGGCACCCAGAGGGTCATCGCCTCGACACCCAAACCGGGATCTACCGTTTCCAGCCATTCGCAGAGGAGTTTGGCGAGATACGGCGGATCGCGCACGGGCCGGGCGGTGCCGATGGTGATGAGCTGCATACGGCCATCCACCCGCTCGAAGACAAGATCCAGGCGCCGCGCGCCCTCTCCCCGCCGCTCCAGGCCGGCGGCGACGGCGCGGGTGAGGCGGGCGATGATGTTGGTGAAGGCTTCGCCCGTCAGCAATGGCTCGGCAAAGGTCAGGCGCTGGCGAATGAGGGAGGTCGGCGGCACCGGCTCCAGCGGCTCGAAACTATGGCCGAGGGCATGATCCAGACGGCGCATGAGTCCCTCGCCGAACCGGCGGACAAGCGGGCCGCGCGGTGTGGCGGCGAGTTGACCTATCGTCTCAAGCCCCACGCGGTCGAGCGCGGCAGAGACATCGGTGGTCAGGCGAAGTGCCGTAACCGGCAGCGGTGCCAGGGCCGGCACCGTGCCGCCCGGCGGCACGATCGTCGCGGGCGTTGGGCCGTGGCGCGCCATGGCCCAGGAAGCGGCGGGCGTATCGGCCAGAGCCGCGCGGGCGGCCAGGCCGTTGCGGGCAAGACGCTGCAGCAGATCGGCCAGCATCGCCGCCTCGCCGCCATGGAGGTGATCGGCGCCTGTGCTGTCGATGCGGATGCCGTCCGGCGGATCGGCGGCGGTGAGCGGCGCATAGCGCTGGCACCAGATGGCGAGGTCACGCAACGCCGCCGCATCGGCGGCCGTATCGGCATCGATCACGGTGAGGCCGGGGCGCATGGCTTGTGCCTGGGCGAGCGGCATGCCGGCGCGCAGCCCCATCGCCTGCGCCGCCGCATCGGCGGAGGCGATGACCATGCGCCGGCCGTCATGCATGCGCGTGATGAGCGGGACGGATCTATCCGGCGCGTCGCTTCCCAACTGGCGGCGCCAGCGATCGGTCGGCCAGGTTGGTAGCCAGACGCAGGCGACCCTTCGCATCACAAGCCTCCACGATCCAGGATGCGGGCTCAGCGCCGCGGCATCGGACAAGGTCGATCCGCCAGCGCATCGGGCCGAGCCCCTGCACCTTCGGCGCGTAAGGCACTGGCGGCGCCGATGGCAGGCTGCCGATGCGCCAGCGGCTGACCGCGGCGAGCGGCGCCGCCAAAGCCGGATCCGCTGACTTCCGGCTACGGCGCAAAGCGAAGGCGACGACCCCCGAACCTTCCGCCGCGAGTTGCAGCCGGCGCGAGGCTGTCAGATCGAGCCGCCCCACCTCCCCCACCACGCCGGCAAGGCCGGGATGACGCAGCCCCTCCTCCATCGCGAGCAGCACACGGTTCCCAGCCGCGACATGCAGGATGCGGCCATGGCCGAGCCCGACGCCGGCAAGCGCCGGAGCGAAGAGGTCTCGCCGGTCGGCGGCCCAGATCACGGTGCCGGAGATGCGCGCGAGGATGCCGGCCACCATCAGGGCGGCGGCACTCGCATGCTCCTGTCCGGGCCCGGTATCGGCGACCTCGTGCAGACAGCCGAGGGCGAGGCCGCCTCCGGGCAGGTGGTTGTCGATTTCCTCCAGGCCAAAGGGCAGATTCCGGCGGTCGGCGGCCTGCGCGTTCTGCCGCTCCAACCGCGCGATGGTCTGACGCAGCTCCGCCAGCGAATGCGTCGTCGAGAGGGTATTCACATGCGATGTTCCTAGCCGAATGCGAACATAACGTGAACATGCGCAAGGCGGAAGGTGGGTCAGCTAAGCTCAGAGTTGGGGCGGGGTCCTGACCAGCGGGCCAAGGTCGAAGCCTTGGCCGGCCGCCGTCGCGGTGGCACGGACGAAAATGTCCTGCGGCAGGGTCGGCGTGCGGGATAGCACCCAGAGGTAGCGGCGATCAGGCGTGCCCACCACGGCCCAGCGGTAGTCGGGATCGAGGCCGATCACCCAATAATCGCCGAAGAAGGGCCAGAAGAAGGTCACGCGAAGCTTGGCGCCGGAAGGGTCCGCGACCTTCGCCCAACCCTCCGACATGCGGGTCTTGCCTTTGCCGAGATCCCGGCAGGCGTTCCGCACGGTGATCTTGCCATCCGGCCGCTGGATATAGGTCGCGGTGACATCGACGCAGCGCAGCTTGCCGCCATCCTCGAACCTGTTGGGGTAGCGCGCGACCTCATGCCAAAGCCCGGCATAACGCTGGAGATCGACCTGCGGCACGGTGCGCGGCGGTGCTTGACCCGTGGCACAGGCGGCCAAGCCGAGAAGGGCGAGATAGGCGACATTCCGCATGACGATCCCCCGGACCGCGACAAGATACCCCTCGCCGGTCCATAGAGAGATGGGCATCGCCTAGCAGGGCGGGAAGCCCGGGAGACCTCGGTGAGGCGATCGGAGGACAGATGACGGCGATCAAGGCGCGGACGATCTTCGTGCAGATCAAGTGCCACCTCGGCACATCCTATGAGGTAGCGGCGCGCATTCTCGACACTGTGGAGCCGGTGGCGGAGATCTTTTCGACATCCGGGCAATATGACTTGCTCGCCAAGTTCCGTCTGGCCGAAGGGCAGGATCCGGGGCTGTTCGTGACGACAGTGCTACAGAAAGTCGAAGGCGTCGCCGATACCTATACGATCATCGGCTTCAACGCCTTCACCCCGGAAAGCGATCCGGCTTAGCGCAAGGCTAACCCCAAATCAGGGCGCGGCATGGAACCCGGCGCTGTCAGCTTCGGCCTTGCAGGCATAAAAGCCATGCGCGCCACCCGACGATCCCGCCGAGAGGCTGTAGGTTAGCTCCGAACCGGAAGACCACACGATCGTATCACCGGGGCAATGCGCTGAAGCGGCGGCAGCCGTCGCGAAGCGATGGGATGTGCCAAGGCCAGAGGTTGCCCCTTGAGCCTCGCTCGCCGAGGAGGAGGTCGCTGTCTGTGCCATAGCGC
This sequence comes from Acidisoma sp. S159, assembly GCF_009766125.1. Lineage (NCBI taxonomy): Bacteria > Pseudomonadati > Pseudomonadota > Alphaproteobacteria > Acetobacterales > Acidocellaceae > Acidisoma > Acidisoma sp. S159. The sequence goes on along the minus strand of NZ_LMUG01000009.1, from coordinate 84,135 downwards.
CAGAGGCCGCACCGAGAACGATGGCAAGACTCAAAACGGGGAGCATGCCCCGTCTGCATAGATAAGACTTCATCGCCTTCTCGCTCCTTTTAGCTGAGTTGGTTGTTTCGGAGGTGGCCAGCACCCGGTTGATTGCAAGGGTTGCGTCAAAATCGGAAAAACTGCCTCACCGGAAAAAAAATCAAGCGACGGAGAATAAAGCGCGTCTCCCCTCGGTCTCTACCTCAGACACATGAGGAGACGTGACGATGAACGAGGTTTTTGACGCTTCAGAGACTAGCCGAAATGGCGGGAAGTCTCGCCGTGAGGCGCTGGAATGCATGGTTTGGGCCGGTGCCGGGGTATTATGGACGGTCACCGGCGGCGTGCCGCATTCCCGACTGATCGGAGCCGCAGAGGCAGCTACCGAATCTGACGCCACTTTCAGTTTCCTACAGATCAGCGATAGCCATATCGGCTTCAACCATCCGCCGAATACCGATACGCCCGGCACGCTGCAGGCGGCCATCGCATTGGTGAATGCTCAGAAGAGCAATGCTGGCCTAATGATTCACACGGGCGATGTCAGCCATTTGTCGAAGGCAAAGCAGTTCGACACAGCCGACCAGATCATCCGTGGCGCGAGGCTCGACACTCATTACGTGCCGGGGGAGCACGACGTGCTATTCGACGACGGCAAGGCTTTCTTCGCGCGCTTCGCACCAAAGGCTCCACGCGGCTGGTATTCTTTCGATCAAGCCGGCGTCCATTTCATTGCACTCAACAATGTGCAGAATTTCAAGGCCGGCGGGATGGGCAATCTTGGTGCCGATCAGCTCGATTGGCTCGCCAAGGATTTGGAGGGCCGTTCGGCAAGTCAGCCGATCGTTGTTTTCGCCCATGTTCCACTCTGGACTGTGAGCGAGGCATGGGGCTGGGGAACCGCCGATGCAGGGCAGGCTCTCACACTGCTGCGCCGCTTCGGCTCGGTCACCGTGCTTAACGGACATATCCATCAGATCATGCAGAAAGTCGAAGGCAATTGCGCCTTCCATACCGCGCGCTCGACGGCTTTCCCGCAGCCGGCGCCCGGAACCGCCGCGTCGCCAGGGCCGATGAAAAACGTCCCGCCGGGCCATCTGCGCGCCATGCTTGGGATTACGAAAGTCACGCGAGTCCGGACCGCGACACCGCTCGCCATCATCGACACGACGCTCGCTGCCTGACATCCGACTCAAGGAAAATTCTTATGACCAGAATTAAATACGCCGCGATCCTCACCTGCGCGCTGCTGCTGACTGCCCGAACCGCCTTCGCGGCGGATGCGCGGGTGACGATCGACAATTTCAAGTTCTCGCCTGCGCAACTCGTTGTCGATGCTGGAACCCGCGTGATCTGGACCAACCAGGACGACATGCCACATACCGTGGTGGAAGCGACCGCGGCGCCGACGATCTCGTCACCGGCGCTCGATACCGGCGATAGCTTCGCTCATGTATTCACCAAGGCTGGCACGTATCACTATTACTGTTCAGTGCATCCATACATGTTGGGCACAGTCGTCGTGCGGTAGGTTTTCCAAGCACATCTTTTGACGGACGCATTTCTTTACGCTCACGGCTATATAAAACGCAGAATAATTCGAATAGACGGAATAAATCGAGCCACGTTGTGGTCTCTTAGATACCAACACATACAAGGAACGACAAAATGAAAAGCATTCTGATGGCGGCTATCGCGGCGGTGACGCTCGGCATGACGGGGGTCGCGATGGCTGGTCAGCCGGTCTCGAGCCACAATTCGTACAAAGAGGCGCGGAACGAGACTGTCTTGCCGAATCAGCACCCCACTTACCTTGCCGGTAATAGCACTCAAGGTAGCAACAGCGTTGTTATGCCAAGTCAGAGACCGGATTATCTCGCCTAATATCTAGATCGGTCAATACATACAACCTTCTGGTTCTTCCGATCTCGAAGCCGGCGGCGATCCTCGCGTCACCGCCGCGCTTTGCCGAATTAGTTTCCTTACACAGAATTGGATCTGTCATGCGAAAACTATTGTCCGCTATTGCGGTATGCGTTGCACTCGCCGGATGCGCGGTGTCCGGACCGCCGCAGGTATCCGAACTTTCTTTGCCCGGCGAAGGCTCGGCCGCAACCGCCGGTGCAGGCGATGCCGCCGCTCAAACCGCCTTCTATACCCAGCAAACGTCAACCGAAGGCCACCGATATACAATGGGAGGTTGATCTGCTTTTGTTTGCAAATAGGGCGGGCTGGCCGGTAGCTGCGCAATGCCACCCGCTCGACACCGGCGACGGCTAAGTCTATGTTTGGGGCAGGTCGGGCATATTTCGGTATAGTGCTCGACATGCCCTTGGCTTCGGGGCGCCACGGGGTTGTAATGACTTTCCCGGCTCCGCGGCAACGGAGTCATAGAGGTGACGAGAGCTGTTCGATGAAGTGGCCTCTGCGACCGGCTACCGATCGGTTAAAGAGCCCTGCGGACAGCACGACATTTGAGCAAGTCGTATTGCCGCACCTCGATTCCGCAAACAATCTTGCGCGATGGCTCGTGCGGGATGCGAGCCTCGCCGAGGACGTGGTGCAGGAAGCCGTGCTTCGCGCTTTGAATTACTTTCCGTCGTTTCGCGGCGGCGATGCGCGCGCCTGGCTCATGCAAATCGTCCGCAATGCTGCTTACAGCACTCTTGCGGCCCGAAAGCAGACCGTCGAAACGCGGCATGCCGGGGCGTCGTCCTTCGCCGACGACGATGTTGTTCTGAATATTCCGGATCCGTCGGACGATCCTGAGGAGGCGCTGGCTCATCGCGAACGGCTCGACAGTCTCGAACGTGCCCTTTCCGCCTTGCCAGTGGAGTTGCGTGAATGTCTGGTTCTCCGGGAGTTGGAGGAACTTTCCTACAAGGAGATCGCTCAGGTCATTGGCCTACCGGTCGGCACCGTCATGTCGCGGCTTTGGCGGGCACGCCAGGCGATCCTCGGCACGCAGGTTGAAGGAGAAGTGGTTTGAGCGATAGCACCTGCGACGAGATGCAACTGCTCATCCAAGCCGATGTCGATGGCGAACTGCCGGTGGCCGATGCCGCGCGCGTGGGCGCCCATCTGGAGCGCTGCCCGGCCTGCGCGGAGACGCAAGCTCAGCTACTCGCACTGTCCCGCCGATTGCGGGAGGAGGCGCCCCGCTACACGGCGTCCCAGGCATTGCGCGACGCTATCGATGGCGCCATCAGGGCCGCCGCCCCCGCCCCAGTGCCGAGCGCGCGTCGCGCTAGGCGATCGCGTTGGCAGGTCCGGCTGCCTTTCGCATCCAGCGCCTCCTTCGGTGCAGGCTTCGCGGTCGCCGCTTCGTTAGGGCTGTTCCTCCTGCTTCCCAGCGGAGGAGTGGCCCTACAGGATGCTGTGGTTTCAGCCCATATCCGGGCACTTCAGCCAGGGCATCTCATGGATGTGGTTTCGACTGACCAGCACACGGTCAAGCCCTGGTTCGACGGCCGACTGCCGTTCGCGCCACCCGTAAAGGACCTGACGTCGAAAGGCTTCCCTTTGGTCGGCGGGCGGCTTGAATATCTCGACGGGCGCCTAGCGGCAGCGCTGATCTACAAGCATGGCAAGCATATCATCAACCTGTTCACCTGGCCCGACACGAATGCCGTCACACCCATCTCGTCATCCGGGAGCCGCGACGGCTATAATTTCCTGCATTGGAATCAGGACGGGGCCACTTATTGGCTGGTATCCGATGTAAACGCCCAGGATTTGGCGGAGTTCGTGCGGATCTGGAAAAGATTCTAAGCGCAGCGCTGAGAATGTGCGAGCCGCCCTACCGCTGCATCAACTATTCCCGCAATTTCTTCAGGCAAGTGGCCGCAGCCATTGCGGAGGGCCGCGCTATGGATAATTCGAGCTTGCCATCCATGACCAGCTGACGCGTGTGGGAGGTCACCACGTCCTTTATGTTGACCCCTTTGTGAATATCGGGCGCCGTCGCCTGGTAGATCATCTGCGATGGTGGCGAGAGTGTCGTGGCACAGGCATCGGCGCTTGCGGCGTCGGCGAAAGCCGGAAGCGGCCGAGCGGCCGCCAAGACGACGATCGTGATAAGCGACAAGGTTCCGAGTGCCGTGACGGCGAAATGCCGGTTTTCAAAAGAGATCAGCTTGCGGCTTTTATTCATGACACTCACTTGCCTAGAAGTTCGATTGCGTGGCGTATCGGGTCACTTGATATTCGGATCGGGGGAGCCGACAGCCGGATGCCACCCGCGAAAGGTGTGTCCATATCAAGGATCAGCTTGACCGCCGCCGCGACCGCGAATGCGCAGAGAAATATGGCGACGAGCGCTGTGACATTTCTGGGTGCGAACAGACCGTAGCTCGCGAATAGGACGGTTAGCCAAAGGATGACCGCGCCGAGGAATGGCAATGGAAAGGAACTCACCTCCTCCTGCACCAGTAACCATCGCGCAGCGCTGACATCGGCGGCGAGTTGGAGCGCTTGCGAGGCCAGCCATTGCTGGCGGCTGTCGCCGGACTTGAGATTCAGAATACGATCCTGAATTTGCTCCAACACTTTGTCCGTTGAAGCGTTTTCAACTGTCGTCTTCCTACCCTCTCTTCGTGCGAAAAGGTCGTGGTAGGTCATCGCGGCATATTGTTGCAGAGCCTGACGGGCGGGATCGGCTGCGGGTCCATAGCGGACGAGCAAACTGTTCATTCTGATGATATCGGTCGACAACTGTGCGACTTCCGCGTTGCGTGCCGAAAACGACGTATTGGCGCTCGAGATCAATAGACTGATGACCAAAGCCGACATGGTTCCCACGACCGCCATGGAGGTAGTGATAACAGCTTTTGTTTCGCTGCTGAGATGCTGTTCAGGCAGGCGACGCGCGATCAGCATGCCGACCAGCGCGCCGCCGAAGATGATAAGCAGGATGATCAGGGAGATGAGTGGTGGAAACAGAATCATCGGCGATTTCTCGATTTGGGTAGCAGTCGTTGAGAGATGATTGCCCGGTGCTACCGAGATCGGAGCTAGGTGAAGAGAGTGTGGTTGACCCCCGTCAGGTTGATCGTTGTTCCATCCGTCAGTTTGATCTGATCGCTGCCATCGACAACCGTTTCCGTCTGAATGGGGTTGGCCGTCCCACCCGCGGCATTTTCATAGCCACCGAAGGCGATTATGTCGCCATCCGCCAAGCCGAGGATCGTCGCTGTGCCTCCCGCATGACCCGACAGGAATGCGTAGGTGTCTGGCCCGGCGCCGCCCACGATTGTCGAGTTGCCGCTGCCCCCAACGACGGTGTCGGCCGCCGCGTTCAGCCCGATAAGGGCGGAGCCGCTGTTGCCGAGCGGGTTTGTGCTGACGAGCTCGTTTCCCGTGCCAGTCGTTCCGTTCAGCAGGGAACTGCCGGTTCCCGCGGTGAGCGTCGCCGGTCCGTTGCCGGATGCGAAGGCCGTGACGTTGTTGCCGCCGCCGATCGTCGATGCGCCTGTTCCCGAACCGCCCATTAGTGTGCTGTTGCCGGATCCGCCCGCGAGGAATGTCGCGCTGGATCCTGTGCTTCCGAAGAGCGTGGAATTCCCGGCGCCACCGATAACCGAAGCGGCACCACTGCCGCCCACGAAGGAAAGATTGTTCCCCGACGTATCGTCGACCGTGATGGAGCCGGATCCTCCGACAACGGAGTTGTTTCCGTTTGTGATAACGCTGCTGTTGCCCAAGCCGCCCGTGATCGTATCGGCACCGCCCGCGAAGATGGTGTCCGCCCCTGAGCCCGTGCTGAAGTCGGTGCCGATCGAAAGATCGCCCTGCAAATAGATGCTCAGATTGCCGCTGCCGGTGATGGTATCGTTGCCGACCTCATCATAGATGGCCGAATACCCACCCGGCACCGTGATATCGGAACCGCTTCCGTTGATGACGAGGGTGCCATTGCCAGATGTGGCTGGGTCGGGAAGCGGACCCGAGCCGGCGTAGAAGACCGATTGGTCGCCAAAGGAGGCGTTGGCGAAGGATTCAAGGCCGCCTCCGCCGCTGAAGACGAAGGGTTCCAAGGTGTTTCCGGCGAACACCAGATTGTTGGAGATGGTGTTGTTCGTGCTCGCGTTCGTAGCAATGGAATCGCCGGTGTTCGGGACGGGCTTTATGCCGTCGGAACCGAATCCGATGATGTCGTTAGTTATCTCGGTTGAGCTTGTGCTACTCGCCAGGGTGATGCCGTTGCCGACGTTACCGCTCACCACATCAGCAACGGGCTCGCCTCCGGGCGCGGTGCCGCCGATGATATTGCCCATTGCCGTATCGCCGACCAGGATGCCGCCCAGCTGATTGCCAAAGGATTGCGGCGACGTGCCATCCGGCACAGTGCCGAGAGCATCGACCCCAACCCAGGTATTGAGGACCTGATTGTCATGGGCCTGGTTCAGAATCGCGAGGCCATAGCCGTCATTGCCGGAGAAAAGATTTTCCGGGATGACGGAACCCAGATCACCACCGATGATGTTGTCGTGAGCCGTGCCATCGAGCACGACGCCGTTCCCTCTATTGGGAAGCAGCCCGGTTCCATCCGTCGTGAGGCCCACGATATCCGGATCAACCGTGACACCAGAAGCGTTCCCACCGATTTCGATGCCGTTATTGGCATTGCCGGAGAAAACATTTGTTCGGCTCAACTGGCCGCCGCCGGTCGAGGTGATGAGGAGCCCATCATTGCCGTTCGGCGCGGCGCCTTTGAACGCCAGCAAGCCACCGAAGGTGTTGAAGGTCGTGAAGCCGCTGGCGGTTCCCGCGACCTCTATGCCGTTCTGCCCATTGCCGGCCGAGACATTCCCCAAGGGAATGACGCCGCCGACCTGGGTGTTTTTAGAACTACCATCAACAAGGATGCCGTTCAGCGCATTTCCGATTACCGTGGTATTATTGGCGCCAATTCCGAAGAAATTGGCCTGAACTGTGACGTTGTCCGAGTTAGTGACGTGAAGACCGTTCCCACCGTTCGCGCTTAGGACATTGTAGTAGACGAACGGGTTGTTGACGAACTGGCAGCCAATCAGAGAATTGTTGTTGGCCCCGTTGATGGCGACGCCGTCCAACGCATTCCCGAGCGCTGAATCACCGTCGGCGGTGGTGCCGACAAAATTTCCGTTTAGTACATTGTTCTGAGAATTGTTGTCGATAAGGATGCCGTTCGCGCCATTGCCAGACACGAGATTCCCAAGTGGCGGCACGACGAAAACCGCGGGGACGGATCCCTTGTCGCCGGTCGGGTTATTGACCGCGCCGGTTGCGGTATCGGTAAAGGCTGTTCCGCCGATTGTGTTGCCGTGGGATGCGCCCGTCACCCAAACGCCGTTGCCGCCATTCGCGATTGCTTTGGTGCCGGTGGGGTCCGTTCCGATGTAGTTATTGACCAAGGTATTGCCGAAGGAACCATCGAGAACTATTCCGTTTCCGGCATTTCCGGAGACGACATTGGAAATTACGCCAGAGGCGGCGGTTGGATTCGAACCGATTATATCGTTGGCTGAAGTGGCGGAGACGTGGATACCGTCTCCGCCGTTGCCGAAAGCCGTTCCCTGGAGGTTCAGACCAATATAATTTCCCGCGAGTGTGATGGCGCTGGAATCTAAAGTGACGCCATTGCCCGAAGCATCGCCCAAGGCGACACCGAGAAGCTGCGAATTGTCCGAACCCGGCGCGAAAACAAGACCCGCATTGCCGTTGCAATTGAGTTCGACGCTGGGCGCTCCACCCGTTTGATGGCCCGGTGCGGTGGTCGCGTCGATGACGACACTGCGCGCGATCGGAGGAAGATCGCTCTGCAACGCAACGGTTCCGCTGACGGCAAAATCGATCGTTGACTGAGTTCCGATCGGGGCAGCGTTTGCAGCCACAATGGCGGCGCGCAGAGAGCCAGTGCCGGAGTCGTTCAAATTCGTTACGGTAAGTGCCGTCAAGACGAGGCTCCCCATTTATTTAATGACCGGTGCAGTGATGTATTTTTGGTCTCTTGCCGGCAACCTTCCCACGCTAACTAAGATTTGCCTATAGTTTTCTCGCTTCGATACCGGGGAAGGCGAGTCCGCTTGCTTGCAGTCATATCCGCGGATGTTGCGCTATACGAACGCTTCTCGATCACCAGATCTTCCGATTTTTTGATGATTGGTGGCTAGCGATTCCCAGTCGGCTAGAGATTTTGCTCGAATGACATCACTGGGCAGTCCGTGCTTTCAATAACTTCGCCAATGAATTCACAGTTGGTCCAAATTTTTATTTGGAACGCGTCTTTTGAAGTGAAACGTGGTTCGCTGGTCGCGCCGACCTGGGTTAAGGTGAGGGATTCGGTGATGGCTTTTTGGAACCCTGCGCATGTTGAATCTTCGCGGCAAGCTTATGGTGCTTGTGGGCATCGCGATGCTGCCGTTGTTCTGTCTGCTCGTGCTGGAGTCGGCTTCCCGCTACTCACTCGCCTTTCATACCACCGGCTTGGCGGGAGAAAGCGCGGTCCAGGACGCCAGGCACGAGATAGCCATCATTCTCGCCGTTGCCCTACTGGCATTCGGGATCGCTATCTCGGTCGTTGGCTGGCTGGCGGAGTTGCGGGTTCTGCAGCCGATGCGGCATCTGGCTGCTACCGCCTCTCGCCTGTCACGCGGGGAGCTGGATGCGCGCGTCGATCTCGATAAGATCCCAATGAAGGAGATGCATATCTTCGCGACAACCTTCAATGGGATGGCGAATTCGTTGCAGCAGTTGGCCCTGGTCGATGGCTTGACTGGCATTTCGAACCGACGTCAGTTCGACCGCTCCATCGGCAGCGAGGTCGTTCGCGCGAACCGCATGAATGGTGGCCTCGCCTTGCTCATGATCGATGTAGACTCGTTCAAGGCCTTCAACGATCACTATGGACACGACGCGGGCGACGGTTGTCTTCGACGGATCGCGGCAACGCTCCGTGCAACGCTGCAGAGGCCCACTGACCTGGCGGCGCGCTACGGCGGGGAGGAATTCGCGGTTCTTCTGCCGGATACGGATGAGCAGGGCGCACTTGTCGTCGCGAATGCGATCCGGGCAGCCGTGCGCGGCTCTGCCATTCCGCATGAAAACTCAGCGAGCGGCATCGTCACTGTCAGCATCGGCGTCGCGGCTCTCCCGTCGACGCCTTCAGCCGACGTCAAAACCTTGATCGAGCGGGCGGACCGAGCACTCTACGCTGCGAAAGAGAGTGGTCGGGACCGGATCGTCGTCTCTGACGAAGCAGCGAACGCGGAGGCATTCGGAGGAGCTCCGAAAAACGAGAACGCCTGACCAAAGCCGGCGGAGGCTTCCCCGCCATCCTAAGTGTTACTTCGCCGCCCCGCCGCGATTCCAGCCTCGGCCCCCGTCGCCGAAGCCAGTCCACCCGGTCTCGGTGACGGCGACGGTGTCCTCGAGCTTGATATAGCCCCGGGTGGGATGCAGCATCGTGGTCTCAATCGAAATCACCATACCGGTCTGAAGCGGGCGGTCCTCGTCGTACCCGGGATAGGGCACGAAGCCGTTGCTAGTAAGCCGAGGGGCTTCGTGGCTGATGATGCCCATGCCGTGGGCAGTGAAGTGGGTGTAGGCTTTGTGCAGCGAGCGATCGAGAATCGCGAGGGCGGGCGAAAACACATCCCCGCCGCGAGCCTTCGCCTTGATGGGCTGGCGAGCCGCCATTTGGATGGCATCAATCTCACCGAGCAGATCGATCAGTTCCGAATCGGGTTCGCCGAGAATGCCCATGCGACAGACATCGCCAATATAGCCCTTGTAGTTCCCGCCTGAATCGATCGACATGACTTCGCCCTGCTGCCAGATCTGATCGGAGGGCGCGCGGTTATGGCTCTGGCCGGCAGTAATCAGACAGTATTCGAAGGTCATTCCGCGGGCGACTTCCTCACGCTTGAGGGCTTCGACCATCTGCCGTTTCGAGCTGCCTGGCCCATGGGTGGAGATCACCGCCATCATCGAGTCCACGACCTTCTCCGAGGCTTCCCGCAGGAGCTTCAGCTCCCTCGGGCTCTTGACCGCACGGAGGCGTTCGAGCGGCAACAGAGCATCCGCGAACTTCGCGCCAGGCAGTCCATTCTGAAGGACTAGGAAGGCATCGGCGGGCAAGAACGCCATCTCCACGCCGATCCGCCTGGTCTCAAGACCCAGTTTCCGGATGTGATCGACGGCGAGTTCCGCAGAGGTCTGGCTGGTCCAGCTTTTGGTCTGAACGGAGGGCATCCAGAACTTGCCCAGATCCCGCTCATAGGACTCCATGGTATTGCCGATATAGCCGGAATCCTGCGCCCTCCCCTTGGCGTAGACGATGACGGGAAGATACCGGCTCACCCCGATGGCATCCATCGCATCGAAGAAGAAAAAGCGATAGCCGCCAAGCAGATACTGAACGTTGTGCTTGCTGTTTATGACCAGCACGTCAAGGCCGGCCTCATCCATCAGCCGATCGAGGTGATCGGTGTCGAAGGGAGGCCCCTCGCGGCTCGTGAACTGTTCCGCAGTTAGTTCTGCGATATCCATTTCCTGTACTCCCAGGTGCAGCATTTTCCGGATCTAGCCGAGGCGCGTCACAGATCGAACCGCTCCACGCGTTCGCCGGGTATTGGCTGCCTGGTTTCCGTGCTTGTCAACGTTGGCCGAGAGGAGCACGGGCTCGGCTGGGGCGGGACCAATAAGGAGTCCAGCCGAGGATCGCCTGAAGCTTCTTAGAAGCAGACGATACGCGCCATGTCTGTGCGGCGCGTATCTAAGCATTCTCAAGACTTCAGTGTGCTTCGATCTGCACCCCGAAGCGTTGGATCACGTTCTGCTGTTCAAGAGTGATCGGATCGCGCGTCGTGATGCGCCCCTTGAGACCCGCGTCGTCGAACTTCCTCGACATGATCCAGTCCATCGCACCCTCGAAGGTCTGCAATGTGCTGTGCTCCTCGGCTTGCTCGCCGTCGGATTGCCAAACCTCTACGTAGTAGCCGTCCATGCTCGCTCCACCTGACTCAGTGTCAGTCAAAGGCCGGTCGCTTCCGGCCGGTCCGGTTGCCATCTGAAGCCCTAAGAATTTAATCAGCGCCTTCGAAGCGCCGAGAGTGCCCGGAAAACGGGCCGTCGCCACGCGACTGGCGCGGTGCCGAAACGAGACTGTCAGCACCAGCGACCGACCGCAAGCGATTTTTGTGCAGTGCACAATGCCGCCAGGACATGCCTGGGCGGGAGCGGCCGCCCGAGAAGCACCAGGTGCCCGAATGTCTTTGGCTGGGAAATCGCCAGGTCCCAAACACCGACGAGGAAAGGGCGGGCGGCGCCTGCCTCAGTTCTGAACGAGGAGGAGCAGATATGCGGCGAACATGATCAGATGCACGGCGCCTTGGATGATGTTGCTGTGCCCGCTGGCAAAGGTGAGCGCGCTCACGAAGAGCGTCAGCAACAGCATCACGGTGTCCGTGTGCCCCAGACCGAGAAGCATGTCCCGGCCTGCTAGATGGCTGACGAGTAACATCGCGGGGATCGTCATGCCGATGGTCGATAGGACTGCCCCGAGCAGAATATTGATGGAACGTTGCACGTCATTGGCGAGCGCGCTGCGCACGGCGCCGAGAGCCTCGGGCGTGCATCCCAAGACAGCCACGATCACGCCGCCCAGCACTGTGGGAGCGTCCAGTGTCTCGATAATGTAATCGATCGGGTGCGCCAGTTTCTCGCTCAAGAATACGACCGGCACAAGATAGACAACCAGCAACACGACCCTCGGTAGGAGGCTGGACCGAGAGCCAGCCTCATCGCGCGACGGCTCGGGGATCATGGTGACGGACGCGAAATTGCCTCGCAGCTGGCCCATCTGCATCGCAAGGAACGTGCAGTAGAGCCCAACCGAAACCAGCACCAAAAACATCCGTTGCGGGAAGGAAAGCGTCGGCCCCAGCGTTGACTGCGTGAAATTCGGCAGTATCAGGCTGAGCACGACCAATGGAACGATTACACCGAGATAGGCATTGGCGCCCCGAAGATTGTATTGCTGTTCGCGATGCCGCCAGCCGCCGATCAGGAGCGACAGGCCCACCAACCCATTGAGGATTATCATCACGGTGGCGAACATCGTATCACGGGCAAGGGTCGGGTTGTTCTCCCCATGCATCATCACGGCCGTGATGCTGGTGACTTCGATGAACGTCATCGAGAGGGTCAGGATCAGCGTGCCATATGGTTCGCCGAGCCGAGCCGCAAGGTGGTCGGCCTGTCGGACGACAGACAGCGCCGTGCCGACCATGACGGCGAAGAGCCATATGAAAACAAGCGCGAGATAGGGCGGGCTCGACAGTCCAGCGAAAATCGAGCCCCTGAACAGGTAAAACGCTAGACAGGTTGCGGCGCTGACCGCGAGAAACCATTCATCGCGAAGGAACGACGAAATCGCACGGCTGGTCATGCCAAATGCTTTCCGGAGCTACTTTGCCGACATTTCTGAATTGCGGAACGAATAACCGAAATACAACAGCAGCGCCGCAACCACCCAGAGCACGAACAACAGATGCGTCTGCCTCGGCAGCTCGGTCACGAGATAGAGGCAGAAGCCCACGCTCGCCACCGGCACGAGCGGATAAAGCGGCACCCGGAATCCCCGCTTGAGGTCGGGCCGGGTGCGCCGCAAGATCATGACACCCAGCGAAACAACACCGAAAGCCACCAGCGTGCCCATGCTCGTCAGGTTGACGAGCACACCCAGCGGTACCACCGCGGCAAGCGCCGCGACGAAACCCGCGACGATCAGCGTGTTGTTTGTTGGCGACCGTGTCTTCGGATCGAGGGTTTGGAAAAGCTTCGGGAGCAGCCCGTCACGGCTCATGGTGAAGAGAATACGCGTCTGTCCATACATGGTCACCAACATCACGCTGAAGATCGAGATGATCGCCCCCACCGAGAATAGCAGCGACGGCCAAGCCGCTCCGGTGACGTTGCGCAAAATCACTGCCAAGCCGGCGTTCTGTCCGGCGAACTCGGTCCAGGGCTGCGCGCCCACCGCCGCGAAGGCGACAGCGAAGTAAATGCAGGTCACCAGGACCAGCGATATGATGATGCCCAGCGGCAAGGTGCGGCCAGGATCCTTCACCTCGTCACCGGCGGTCGATACGGCGTCGATGCCGATATAGGAAAAGAAAATTGTCGAGGCGGCGGTGCCCACGCCGACCCAGCCATGCGGCGTGAATGGCGTCAGATTGTGGGGCTTGAATGCCGTCAGCGCGATCACGACGAACAGCAAAAGCACGCCGAGTTTCACCAGCACCAGAACGGCGTTCACCGTGGCGGACTCACGCGCTCCTCGCAGCAGCAGCAGTGTACAGATCGCGACCAGCACGACGGCCGGCACATTGAACACACCACCTGCCCCGGGCGGCTGGCTGATCGACGCGGGCATCTGCAGGCCCGTCACGTCGCGCAGCAATTCATTCAGATATTGGCCCCACCCCACGGCGATCGCCGAGGCCGACACGGCGTATTCAAGCAGCAGGCAGGCGCCGACAATGAAGGCGAAAAATTCCCCGAGCGTGGCATAAGCATAAGAATACGAAGAGCCGGACACGGGAATGGTCGAGGCAAGCTCGGCGTAGCACAGCGCGGTCAACGCGGCGGTGACGCCCGCGATGACGAAAGAGATCATCACGCCGGGCCCTGATTCCGGCACCGCGGCCGTCAAGGCGACGAAGATACCAGTGCCGACAGTGGCGCCGACGCCCAGCATCACCAGCTGAAACAGCCCCATCGAGCGCGCCAGATGACCGCCGCGTCCTGCATCCGCCTCGTCGGCCAACGCACCCACGGGCTTGCAACGCAGCAGCGCCGCGCCGAACGACATGACGGAGCTCATTGCTGGCCAGATCCTTCTTCCGATTACGGACCAGCAATCACCGAGCCGCGCGCTGACGGTCTATGCTGTATCGGCAAGCCGGGAAGAGCTATCGGATCAGCACAATGACATTCAGCCTCAGACATCATGAGTTTGCAACAACAGACCTTCGAATGGCTCATTTTATTGTTCCGGAAAGCGTGTCATTGATTAGGCTCAAGTCATGCGGAAGAGACCGATGGCCGAGCTAATCCCAGCGGTCATGTTCTACGAGGATGCTGACCATAACTCCGAAGAGACCGCGAGGCTGAATTTCGAGTTGATGAACCGGCTCGGCACGCTGGTGCCGGGCTCGCCGGCCTATAACAGCGTGGTGGCGGAGGCTGTCGTCAATGTGCGCGAACCGCACTGAGCGCCACGGACGTTCGCGCCCCGGTTCCAGAAGCGAACGGAACGACTTCCCACCCAGTGTCAGGTCACCGGATGGTTGGCTGTGATGAGGTCAGCTTGAGACGGAGTATGGAGCGCGGTCGCAAGGGCTCCCGACGAGCATCTCGGGCGATACGCGATGCTCCGAACTTTTTTCAAGGCCGACTAGAAGCCTTCCCAGGTTGCCGGGTTGCACTTCCAGTTCTGCAAACCGTCCAAGAACTATGCGAACTGGACAGCCTGTAAGGCTTTGATTTTTTGGTCGGAGCGGCGGGATTCGAACCCACGACCCCCAGTCCCCCAGACTGATGCGCTACCAGGCTGCGCTACGCTCCGGCCGATGCGACGCCGCCGGGTCTCGCGCGGGTGCGGCGCTGCTTTAGCAGTGCGATCCGTGGGCTGCAACCACCGGCGGGGCAGTCCTACTCGACCGTTACGGACTTTGCGAGGTTGCGCGGCTGGTCGACATCGGTGCCCTTCAATACGGCGACCTGATAGGCCAGCATCTGCACCGGCACGGCATAAAGGATCGGTGCCCAGACTGGATCGCAGTCCGGCAGCACCACTGTCTCGGCGGCGATGCCCTTCAGTTTCTCCGCCCCGGCCACATCGCTGAAGACGATGACCTGGCCGCCGCGCGCCGCTGCCTCCTGCACGTTGGAGGCGGTTTTCTCGAAAAGCGGACCGGACGGGGCGATGGCGACCACCGGGACATGGCGGTCGATCAGCGCGATGGGGCCGTGCTTCATCTCGCCGGCGGCATAGCCCTCGGCGTGGATATAGCTGATCTCCTTGAGTTTCAGCGCGCCTTCGAGGGCGATCGGGAAGCAGGCGCCGCGGCCGAGATAGAGAACGTCGCGAGCCTCGGCCATGCGCTCGGCGACTCGGGCGATGGCGGCGGCGGTTTCGCCTTCCAGCACCTCGGCGGCGCGGCCGGGGATTTCGAGCAATGCCGCAACCAGGGCGGCTTCCCGCGCCGCGTCCATCGTGCCGCGCGCACGGGCGGTGGCCAGAGCCAGGACGGCCAGGACGGTTAGCTGCGCCGTGAAGGCCTTGGTGCTGGCGACGCCGATCTCGGGACCGGCGAGCGTCTCCAGCACGGCATCGCTTTCGCGCGCCATGCTGCTTTCGGGGACGTTGACGATGGAAAGGACGTGCTGCCCCTCGTCCTGCATGTAGCGCAGCGCCGCCAGGGTATCGGCGGTCTCGCCCGATTGGCTGACCAGCAGTCCCATGCCACCGGCGGCCAAGGGTGGCGCGCGGTAGCGGAACTCGCTGGCAACATCGCCGTCGGTGGGAAGGCGGGCGAGGCTCTCCAGCCAGACGCGGCCGACCAGGCCGGCGTAGAAAGCGGATCCGCAGGCACTGAGCGTGACGCGGGAGACGGAGGCGAGGTCGATACCGGGATCGGGCAGAGCGACACGGCGGGTCGCGGGGTCGATCATGCGGTTGAGGACATTGCCGATCACCACTGGGTGCTCGTGCAACTCCTTCTCCATGAAATGGCGATAGCCCCCCTTGCCGATGGCGGCGCCGGAGAGCCGGGTTTGGCGGGCGTCCCGCGTCACAGGGCGGTTGGCGCGGTCGAAGAAGCGAGCCTCGGCGCGGCTGATGGCGGCCCAGTCGCCGTCCTCAAGATAGACGATGCGACGAGTCAGCGGGGCGAGCGCCAGGGCGTCCGAACCTAGGAACATCTCGTCATCGCCCAGCCCTACCGCGAGCGGGGCGCCGTGACGGGCGCCGATGAGCAGATCGGGATGGCCCGCGAAGATGAGCGCCAGGGCATAGGCACCTTCCAGGCGGGGCAAGGCGGCGGCGGCGGCTTCCTCGGGCGTCATGCCACGCGCGAGGTAGAAGTCGAGGAGCTGGGCGACTGATTCCGTGTCGGTCTCGGTGGTGAATTCCTGGCCCTCGGCTTCCAACTCGGAGCGGAGAGCGGCGTGGTTCTCGATGATGCCGTTGTGGACGACGGAGACCCGAGCGGTGCCGTGCGGATGGGCATTGCCCTCGGTCGGCGCGCCGTGGGTGGCCCAGCGGGTATGGCCGATGCCCGTGGTGCCGTTGAGCGGCCGGCGATCGAGGACGGCGGCGAGGTTGCCCAGCTTGCCCTCGGCGCGGCGGCGGTCGATTGCCTCGCCATCCAGGGTCGCGATGCCGGCGCTGTCATAGCCGCGATATTCGAGACGGCCGAGGGCTTCGAGGATGAGCGGCGCGGCGGGGCGCGCGCCGAGAATGCCAACGATGCCGCACATCAGCGCGTCTCCTTCTCGGGTGGGGCGGGCCTGATCCAGGTCGCGCGAATGGCGGTGGCGCCGCCTTCATTGACCGACTGACGGGCGCGGCCGAAGGCGAGGCCATCGGCTGGAACGTCGCGGGTGATGGTGCTGCCGGCGGCGATGAAGCTGCCGGGACCGAGCGTCACCGGAGCGACGATGGTGCTGTTGGAGCCGACGAAACTGCGGGCGCCGATGACCGTGCGATGCTTGGCGAAGCCGTCGTAATTGCAGGTGATGGTGCCGGCACCGATATTGGAACCGGCTCCGATCTCGGCATCCCCGAGATAGGCGAGGTGGTTGGCCTTGGCGCCGGCCCCGAGTTTCGTGGCCTTGAGTTCGACGAAATTGCCGACATGAGCCCGCTCGCCGACCTCGGCGCCGGGGCGGAGCCGGGCATAAGGGCCGATGATGGCACCCTCGGCGACCAAGCATCCTTCGAGGTGGCTGAAGGCGCGGATTTCGGCGCCGGAGCGCACGGTCACGCCCGGACCGAAAACAACGTGGGGGCCGATTGTGACGTCGGGCTCCAACACTGTGTCGGCGGAGAGGAAGACGGTGTCGGGGGCGGTGAGTGTCGCGCCGCCCGCCATGGCGGCCTGGCGCAGGCGGGACTGCACGGCGGCTTCCGCCTGGGCGAGTTCGGCGCGGGAGTTCACGCCACGCAGTTCTCCGTAATCGGCTTCGACGGCGACGACGCGGCGGCCTTCGGCGACTGCTAGGGCGACGACATCGGTGAGGTAGTATTCGCCTTTTGCATTGGCGTTGCTGACGCCTGCCAGCCAGCGCGCGAGATCGGGGCCGGGGGCACAGAACACCCCGGCATTGCAGAGGGAAACAGCGCGTTCGGTTTCGCTCGCCTCCGCCCATTCGACGATCGCGGTGACATCACCGTTGGAGTCCTGAATGACGCGGCCATAGCGGCCAGGATCGGGCGGACGCATGGCGAGCAGCGCCAGGCCGGCGCCGCTGTCTGACCGCGATTCCTTCAGGCGACGCAGCGTCTCCGGCGTGATGAGCGGGTTGTCGGCATAGAGAATGGCGACCTCGCCGGTCCCGAACTGGGCCGCGGCGTGGAGTGCCGCATGGGCGGTGCCGAGGCGGTCCGACTGGATCACCACCTCATGCGGCGCCGCGGCGCGCGCCACGGCTTCCATCTCTGGCCCTGTCACGACCACGACCTTGTCGAAAACGGCGGTGACGGAGGCGAGCAGATGGGCGAGCATCGGGCGGCCCGCGATGGGGTGCATCGCTTTGGGCAGGGCGGATTTCATGCGGGTGCCAAGACCCGCGGCGAGGATGACGGCGGTGGCGCTCATGAGTCGAGCGGTAGCGGTCCCGGCCTCGTCATGTCAAAGGCTTGGCGAACAACTCTCGTTTCGGAGTGCAACACGATGACGGCCCTGCCCCCTCGCCTGCTGGTCCTCGATCTGGATGGGACGCTGAGCGATAGCCTGCCGGATCTGACCTCGGCGCTTAATCGCAGCTTGGCCCGGCATGGCGCGGCGCCGCTGACGCTTGAGCAGGCGCGCGGGATGGTGGGGGACGGGATCCCGCCCTTGTTCCAGCGCGGCTATGCGGCGCGGGGGCTGGTGCTGACCGAGACGGATCTCGCCGCCGGCGCCGCCGACTATGCGGCGAATGCGACAGCGGAGACGGCGCTCTATCCGGGGGCGCTCGCGGCGCTGAGGGAATTGCGGGCGGCAGGCTGGCGCCTCGCGGTCTGCACCAACAAGCCGGAGGCTCCGGCGCGGGTTTTGCTGACCCATCTGGGCGTGCTGCCCTTCCTGGCGGCGGTCGGCGGCGGCGACAGCTTCGCGGTGCGCAAGCCGGATCCGGGACATGTGCGGCTGACCGTGGCGGCGGCGGGGGGCGATATGGGCCGGTCGGTGATGATCGGCGACCACCATAACGACGTGGCGGCGGGCAAGGCGGCGGGACTGCCGACGATCTTCGCGAGCTGGGGTTACGGGCCGGAAGAGGTTGGGGCGGAGGCGGATGCGACGGTGCGGGGGTTCGGAGAGGTGGCGGAGGTGGCGGGGTGGTTGGTGGGGTAGGTTTGGGGCGTCGGAGCTGTGTGCGAGCGTCGCTTGCCCTCCCCGCCCGCTCCCGGCACAACGCCCGGACCATGCATGCCCTGACACTCCACAATAGCCTCACCCGCAGGCGCGAGGTCTTTGCGCCGATCAACCCGCAGCGCGTGGGGCTCTATGTCTGCGGGCCCACGGTCTATGACCGGGCGCATCTGGGGAATGCCCGGCCGGTTGTGGTGTTCGATGTGCTGGCGCGGCTGCTGCGGGTGCTGTTCCCGCATGTCGTCTATGTCCGGAACATCACGGACGTGGAGGATAAGATCAACGCGCGGGCGGCGGAGCTCGGGGTCTCCATTGGTGAGGTTACGGCCCGGACCACCGCCGAGTTTCATGCGGATATGGCCGCCCTCGGCGCCCTGCCGCCGAATGAGGAGCCGCGGGCGACCGATAATATCCCGCAGATGATCGCCATCATCGAGAAGCTCATCGCCAATGGGAACGCCTACGAGGCGGAGGGCCATGTGCTGTTCTCCGTCGAGAGCGATCCGCATTATGGCCGCCTGTCGGGCCGCTCGCCCGAGGAGATGCAGGCCGGGGCGCGCGTCGAGGTGGCACCGTTCAAGCGCGATCCGGGCGACTTCGTGCTGTGGAAGCCCTCGCCGGCCAATCCAGAGGGGCCGGAGCTGCCGGGTTGGGACAGCCCTTGGGGCCGGGGGAGGCCGGGCTGGCATATCGAATGCTCGGCGATGTCCTGGCGCTATCTCGGCGAGGATTTCGACCTGCATGGCGGCGGCAGCGACCTGCTGTTTCCGCACCACGAGAATGAGATGGCCCAGAGCTGCTGCGCCTTCCCCGGCAGCCGCTTCGCCCATACCTGGGTCCATAACGGCATGCTGTTGGTGGACGGCGAGAAGATGTCGAAGAGCCTCGGCAATTTCCGCACGGTGCGGGATGTGCTGGCGCTCGCGCCGGGCGAGGCGGTGCGGTTTTTGCTGCTGCGCGCCCATTACCGCGCCACGCTCGACTTCACCGAGGCGGCGCTGGCCGAGGCGCGGCGGGAGCTCGACCGGTTTTACCGCGCCCTCGCCCGCCACGCGCCGGCCTTCGCGGAGACGCCGGCCGAAGTGCCGAGGCCGCTGATGGCGGCGTTGTGCGACGACCTCAATACGCCGGCGGCCATCGCGGCGCTGCATGTGCTGGCGGACCAAGCCATGGCGGGGGATGCCGAGGCGGCGGCCGGGCTGCATGCCGCCGGGCGGGTGCTGGGCCTGCTGCAGGCCAGCCCAGAGGCGTGGTTCCATGGCGATGAGGAAGATGCCGGCGTCGCCGCGGCCATCGCCGAGCGGATCGCCGCCCGCAAGGCGCGGGATTTCGCGCGGGCGGATGCGATCCGCGCCGAGTTGCTCGCCCGCGGAATCGCGCTGGAGGATAATGCCTCCGGCACCAGCTGGCGGCGGGTGGAGAGCGGCGCCGCCTCATGACGGGACGCGATCGGGGCGCGGAGATCGGGCCGATCGGCAATAGCCCGGTCGTCATCCTCGTGCGGCCGCAGCTCGCGGATAATGTGGGCGCCGTCGCGCGGGCCATGGCCAATGGCGGGCTGTTTCACTTGCGGCTGGTGGCACCTCGGGATGGCTGGCCGCAGGAGAAGGCCTGGCGCATGGCCTCCGGCGCCGACCGCATTCTCGACGAGTTGACGCTGCATGAGACGGTAGCCGATGCGGTGGCCGACCTGCATCATGTGGCGGCGACCTGTCCTCGGCCGCGTCATATCGTCAAGCCGGTGCTGACGGCGCGGGGTGCCGCGGCCGAGCTGCGGACGGCAGCGGCGCTCGACTTGCGGTGCGGCATCCTGTTCGGGCCCGAGCGCGCCGGGCTCGATGTCGAGGATATGGCGATGGCGGATATGCTGGTGCGTTTCCCGCTGAACCCCGCCTTCATGTCGCTCAACCTCGCTCAGGCCGTCATGGTGATGGCTTATGAATGGTGGAGCGCGGTCGAGGAGACGCCGCCGCGCGTTTTGATGACGAATGAAACGAAGGTTGCGACGAAGGGGGAGCTGGAGAATTTCCTCGGCCACCTTATTCGCGAACTCGACGCCTGCGGCTTTCTGCGCAATGTGCCGAAGCGGCCGGGCATGGTGCGCAACCTACGGCACCTGTTCCAGCGCGGCGAGGTGACGGAGCAGGAATTGCGGACGCTGCATGGCGTGATCACTGAACTCGCGCATGGTCGCAATGCGCCTGGTGTTCGCGAGACTCCGCCCTCGAAATAGTTTGGCGATCCTTCGCGCCGCGTCTCTTCTACGAGATAGAGACGAGAGTTCTTGCGCACATGCGGGGTTTTTTCGCGATATTGCGGCGCATCGCAGAAGAACCCTGTTTTTGTAATCTAGCCTATTATTTTGGATCGTTGCTGATGCGTTTTTGGTCGACAGGCTAGGGCCTTTAGTGCTTCGTTAATTGCCTTCTCGCAACGGACTCCAGCCGCCCACCGGATCACTTCCGCCTCATCATCGTATAGCGAGCGACAGGATCAGCGCATGACAACATATTTCGAATACGATATAATTATCCAAAACGGCCAGTATATACTCGACAACCCCGTGCCCACGGCGAGTGGCGTCACGCTGACCGGTGATGGGGCCACGCCGAACATCCTTGGCGATCAGCTAAGAGAAGCCTTCGATGTTTCGCAAGGTTCGACGACGCTCTCGACGATGAACTACATCGGCGTCACCACATCCGCCCTGGTGCCGGAACTGCAGGGTTTGATCGGTGAGGATCAGCAGGGCAACTTGCACCTATTCCTGCCCAATAACGGCACGGACGGCTTTCTCGAAGGATTTCTAAGCTTCATCTCCACCGCGGTTAAGGACGACCCCAAGGACGGCCATACTCAGTGGAATATCCAGGACGGCACTCCCAACTGTTTCCTGGCCGGGACGCGGATCGCCACGCCTGATGGAGAAGTTCTGGTTGAGGCTCTGCTCCCCGGCGACCTGGTAAGCACGCAGAGCGGTGGGGTCGCACCCGTGCGCTGGCTTGGCAAGGCGTCCATCGCACGCGATTTCTCCGATCCGCTCAAAATCATGCCGATCCGTATCCGCGCTGGCGCGCTGGGCGAGGCGCTACCCTTGCGCGACCTGCTGCTGTCGCCCGACCACGCGGTGCTCGTGGACGATGTGCTGATCCAAGCCGGCGCGCTCGAAAACGGCGTCTCGATCGTGCGGGAGACGCGCACGCCGCTGTTCTTCGCGTATTATCACGTCGAGCTGGCGGATCACGCGCTCGTGCTTGCCGAGGGCGTGCCGTCGGAGACCTTCATCGACAATGTCGATCGCTTCGCCTTCGACAACTGGCAGGAGCATGAGGCTTCTCTGCCAGACGCGGCACCGATCGAGGAAATGCCCTATCCGCGTGCCCAGGCTCAGCGGCAGGTTCCGAGTGCCACACTACGCCGTCTCGCGGAACGAGCCGCTCGGCACTTCGGGGAGGCGCAAGCCGCCTAGGCCCTTTCGTTGCTGCGTTTCGGGATGAGGCGAGCGCTTTCCTCCCGAAACGCTGAGTCACTCCCAGGATTAAACACGCGACGGGTTCGATCTCTTCGATACAAACATCGCTGGCGTCGGCAGGGCAGACCCGCTTCCCGCCGCGCATCCACTTGTCCAGTATCCTGTGATAATGATGAGCATCCGGCGCGCAGGTCCCTGCGGGCTCGCGCCACGGATTGCTCGCTAGGCCTGCTCCACTGGACAAGTAGCCTCACCCATGGCGGTTGCCTACCTCAACGGTATCGGCACCAGCGTGCCGAGGAATGACGTTCACGACGCCTTCGTCTGCTTTGCCGATTCCCTACTCGATGATCCGCGCCGGGCGCGGCTGTTCCGCCGCATGGCTGAACGCTCAGGTATCTCCCATCGCTATTCCGTTCTCGCGCCAGCGAAGGATCCCGGGGGCGCCGCCGTCGATGATGGCGGTTTCTACACGCGCGGCGCCTTTCCTTCTTCGGCCACCCGTATGGCGCTCTACGAGCGCACGGCCCTGCCGCTTGCGCTCGGTGCCGTGGCAAGCTTGAAACGGACCAATGACCTTGGCGCCATCACTCACCTTATCGTGACCTCCTGCACCGGCTTCTATGCGCCGGGGCTCGACATGCAGCTTGCCGCAGCGTTGGGTTTGCGGCCGAATGTCGAGCGCACGATGGTCGGTTTCATGGGCTGCTATGCCGCATTCAACGCGCTCAAGCTCGCGCGGCACATCGTTCGGTCGGAGTCAGAATCGCGTGTGCTTCTGATCAATCTCGAACTTTGCACGCTGCATCTTCAGGAAACGCAGGATCTCGAACGCGTGCTGTCGTTCCTGGTCTTTGCCGATGGTTGCGCCGCGTCACTGGTGAGCGCGGAACCCGAAGGCTTGGCCCTCGACCACTTCCACGCCGCTTTAGTGCCTGAGAGCGAGGGGTTGATCACCTGGCGTATCGGCGACCTCGGTTTCGACATGCACCTGTCCGGGCAGGTGCCTTCGGCGCTCGCGGAGGGTTTGACGGCGGCGGCACCAATGATCCTCAACGGGGTTGGGCCAGAAGAGATGGGTTTGTGGGCCGTCCATCCGGGAGGCCGCTCGGTGTTGGATGCCGTCGGTGGCGCCCTCGCATTGCCGGCGGCGGCGCTTGACATTTCGCGGGGTGTGCTACGCGACTTTGGGAACATGTCCTCGGCCACTATCCTCTTCGTATTGGAGCGGATGATGCGATCCGTCGCGCCGGGACAGCGCGGCTGCGCCATGGCCTTCGGACCCGGCCTCATGGCCGAAACCATGCTGTTCCGCACCGTCTGAGCGATGGGCCACTCATTCCAGCCGGTGGGAGCGGAAATCGTGATCATCGGTGGCGGCCCGGCGGGCGCTGGGCTGGCCATCGAGCTGAGCCGCGCGGGCCGCGACGTATTGCTGATCGAGCGCGAAGCGGGGCCGCACGACAAGGTATGCGGCGAATTCCTTAGCCACGAGGCGCTGGTGTCGCTCGACGCCCTCGGTATCGACGCCGAGGCTCTCGGAGCGGTGCCGATCAGTAAGCTCTCGCTCGCGGCCGGCGAGCGGGAGGTCAACATCACCCTCCCCTTTCCGGCCCGCAGCCTCTCCCGCCGCGTGCTCGACGAGGCGCTGCTCGCCCACGCAGCGGCGGAGGGCACGCGGCTGCTGCGCGGCGAGGCTGTCGTGGAGACGAGACAGGAAGGTGATGGCTGGCGGCTGCGCCTGCGGGATGGGACCCAGGTTGCGGCGGCGAAGCTTGTCCTCGCTACTGGGAAGCACGATTTGCGTGGTGCGGGCCGGCCGCCGGGGAAGCAAGCCGACCTCATCGGCTTCAAAATGTATTTCCGGCTTGGCACGGTTCAGGCGGCCGCCATCGACCAGCACATTGTGCTAGCGCTGTTCGATGGCGGCTATGCCGGTCTCCAGCCAGTCGAGGATGATCGGGCCAATCTCTGCCTCGTCGTGCGGCGGTCGCGTTTCGCGGAACTCGGCCACGACTGGGTGAGGCTGCTCGTGGCCATCTCCCACGAGGTCCCGTCTTTCGGCGAGCGCCTTGCGGAGGCCGAGGCGGCTTGGCGACGGCCCCTGGCCATCGCCGGCATCCCCTACGGCTTTGTCGCGCAGCCCGACGAGGCGGAGACCTGGCGGCTCGGAGATCAGGCCGCCGTTATCCCCTCCTTCTCGGGAGACGGAATGTCGATCGCGTTGCATAGCGCCCGCCGCGCGGCGAGCGGGCTGCTGCAAGGAGGAACTCCTTCCTCCTACATCGAACGCCTTCGTCGGGATGTTGGTTCGCAGGTTTCCCGAGCGACTGTCGTTTCGCGGCTCTTCCTCAACCCGCATGCGCAAAACCTGCTTCTCGCGACGGCGGGGCTAGCGCCCACTCTCCTCAGCGTGGCCGCCCACGCGACCCGGGTGCCGAAACGGGCCCGTATGGCCGCGCTGGCCGGGGCCTGATCTCGGGGCAACCTTGGAGGGCTTTCGGTTCGTTTGTGAGCGTGTCACAAACCCGCCCATGGCGCACCGCCTTTGTCGCGAACCCCCTTGGATATCGGGTCCATCGCCGAGCCGCTACGCATGACGATTGGCGTGCCAGGCTTTGTTGCGGGCGGCGGTGAAATCGCCGCGCTGATGCGGGCGCGGGATTGGTCGACGAGCCCGCTCGGGCCGCTCGAAACTTGGCCGCAGAGCCTGAAGACCGTCATCCGCTTGGCGCTCTCCTCTCAGCACCCGATGTTCATCTGGTGGGGACCTCGTCTCGTCCAGTTCTATAACGACGCCTATCGCCAGACGATGGGGCCGGAGAAGCATCCGGCTGCGCTCGGCGGCAGCGGCCATGAGTGGTGGCCGGAATCTTGGGCCATTTTTGGTCCGCAGATCGACGGCGTTATGAATGGCGGGCCCAGCACCTGGCACGAGGATCAACAGATCCCCGTCCGGCGGCACGGGGCCCACGGTCCGTCCTTCTGGACCTACAGCTTTTCCGCGATCGATGACGAAGCCGTGCCGAATGGCGTGGGTGGCGTGCTCGCCGTTTGCCGCGACGTCACCGAGGAGCATCTGCTGCGGGAGACGCTGGCGGCCGAGCGGGAGGATGAGCATCGTCGTCGCCTCATTCTCGAGAGCGCCATCGATTTCGCGATCGTCGCCACGGATCAGGAAGGACAGGTCACCGACTGGAATACCGGTGCGGAGCGCATTTTCGGATGGTCGGCGGAGGAAATGAAGGGCGCGCCGGCCGATCGCTTTTTCACCCCGGAAGATCGGGCGATTGACCGGCTGGGTACCGAAATGCACCGCGCGCTGACAGTCGGGCGCGCCAGCGATGAACGCTGGCACCTCAAGAAGGATCAGTCGCGGTTCTGGGCGAGCGGCGAGCTCATGCCGCTGAAGAACGACGCCGGCGTGCATCTCGGCTTCATCAAAATCCTTCGGGACCTCACCGAGGACCGGCGCGTCGCGGAGAGGCATCGGGCGGATGCGGAATTCACCCGCAGCATCCTTGCCGCGTCCAATGATTGCATCAGCGTGCTCGACCTCGACGCCCGGCTCATCTTCATGAGCGATGGCGGCAGGCGTGTCATGGAGGTGAATGATTTCGGCAGCATTCATGGCTGTCCTTGGCCTGGCTTCTGGAAGGACACGGGCAACGAACAGGCGCTGGCCGCGGTGGAAGCCGCGCGACGAGGCTGCACGGGCCATTTTCAAAGCCAGGGCGACACGATGGCCGGAACGCCACGGTGGTGGGACGTGCAGGTCACCGCGATGCTCGATGCGGATGGGAAGCCGGAGAAGCTGCTCGCCGTTTCACGGGACATCACGGAGAACCGGCGCGCTGAGGAAGCTTTGCGCGAGGCGCAGGGTCTCAACGCGCTCATCCTTTCCTCGAGCCGCGATTGCATCGTGGTGCTCGACCTCGAGGGCCATACGCAATTCGTCAACGCCGGCGGCATCGAGAGCATGGAGATCGCCGATGTCGATGCCATTCTCGGACTGTCCTGGCTTCGTGTCTGGAAGGATGACGACCACGTAGCCGCCTGCGCCGCCGTGGCGGAAGCGCGTGCCGGCGGCACCGGTCGCTTCAGGGGTTTCTGCGCAACTCATAAAGGCACGCCGAAGTGGTGGGATGTCGTCGTCTCACCGCTGTTCGACGCCGACGGGCGGCCGGAGCGCCTGGTCACCGTCGGCCGCGATATTACCGAGAGCAGGCAGGCGGAGATCCGGCAAGTCGCCTTGCTGGAATTGGGCGACCGGTTGCGCGAGACGGCGGAGCCTGCAGCGATGGCGTTCGCGGCGGCCGAGATTCTGGGGCGCACGCTCGACATCAACCGCGCGGGGTACGGAGCGATCGATGCTGCCTGGGAGACGGTAACGATCGAGCGGGACTGGACGGCGCCTGGGATCGCCAGCATCGCCGGCATGCACCGCTTTCGTGACTTCGGTTCCTATATCGACGACCTGAAGCGGGGCGAAACCGTTGTCTTCCCGGATACGGAGCTTGATCGGCGCACCGCCGGAGGGGCTGGCGCTTTTGGGGCGATCGGTGTCCGCGCCGCTGTCAATGTGCCGATCTTCGAACGCGGTGTCTTTGTGGCCGTGTTTTATCTCGCCCATGGCGAGGCGCGCGCCTGGCTGCCTGAGGAGATCGATTTTCTTCGTAACCTCGCGGACCGTACCCGTGCCGCCATTGCCCGCAGGCGGGCGGAAATTGCGTTGCAGGAGATCAATGCGACGCTGGAGCGGCGTGTCGAGGATCGCACGCGCGAGCGTGACCAAGTGTGGCAGACGTCCCGGGACATGCTCTGCGTGGCGAATTTCGAGGGTTTCTTCCTCAGTCTGAATCCGGCCTGGACCGCAACGCTGGGTTGGACCGAAGATGAGATGAAGGCGGTGCCCTCCATCGACTTCGTGCATCCCGCCGACCGTCCCGCAACATTGAAGGCAGCAGCGGGGCTGAAAGTCGGAGAGGCGCAGCTCAGCTTCGAAAATCGCTACCGGCACAGGGACGGCAGCTACCGCAATTTTTCATGGAACGCGGTGCCGCGCGACGGGCTCGTCTATGCGAGCGTTCGCGATATCACCTCGAACAAGGAGCAGGCCGAAACACGGCGGCTGCTGGAAGAGCAGCTGCGTCAGAGTCAGAAAATGGAGGCGGTCGGCCAGCTTACAGGCGGTCTCGCGCATGACTTCAACAATCTGCTGACCGGCATCTCGGGTAGTCTGGAGCTTTTGCAGACGCGTGTCGCGCAAGGGCGCCTCGGCGAGGTCGATCGCTATGTTGCGGCGGCCCAGGGCGCGGCCAGCCGCGCCGCCGCCCTGACCCACCGGCTATTGGCTTTCTCCCGCCGCCAGACGCTCGATCCAAAGCCCACCCAGGCTAACCGGCTGGTGGCCGAGATGGAGGAACTGATCCGGCGCACGATGGGGCCGCAAATCAGTGTCGAGACAGTGTTGGCAGGTGAACTATGGCCGACGCTGTGCGATCCGAATCAGTTGGAGAACGCGCTCCTCAATCTTTGTATCAATGCGCGGGATGCGATGCCGGATGGGGGGCGACTGACGATCGAGACCGCCAATATTTCGCTGGTCGAGGCGGAAGCGCGGCAGCGCGACATGATTGCGGGGGAATATGTGGTGATCCGCGTCAGTGACAGCGGGATCGGGATGCCGCCTGACGTGGTGGCGAGAGCCTTCGACCCGTTCTTCACAACCAAGCCGCTTGGTCAGGGCACCGGGCTTGGCCTGTCGATGATCTACGGCTTCGCCAAGCAGTCCGGTGGTCAGGTGAGGATCACATCCGAAATAGGCGAAGGCGCGACAGTCGGGATTTATCTGCCTCGGCACCATGGCGAGGTCCAGGAGGACGCGGTGCCTCTCCACTTCGCTTCGCCGCCAAGGGCGGAGGCAGGCGAGACCGTGCTGGTCGTGGATGACGAACCGACGGTGCGGATGCTCGTCGCGGAAGTGCTTGAGGAGCTAGGCTATGGAGCGATCGAAGCGGCGGATGGCGCATCAGGCTTGGCGGTGTTGCAGTCGGACGCGCGGGTCGACCTGCTCATCACCGATGTCGGGTTGCCGGGTGGAATGAATGGCCGGCAGTTGGCCGACGCGGCACGCATCAGTCGCGCTGAGCTGAAGGTCTTGTTCATTACGGGCTATGCGGAGAACGCTATCGTCGGCAACAGCCAGTTGGAGCCGGGCATGCAGGTGATGATCAAGCCTTTCGGCATGGACATGCTGGCAACGCGGATCAAGGCGATCATCAATGCGAATTCGTGAAGGCTGAGCAAGGCATGTTCGAGGACTGTGCGTGGCTGAACGAGCCCCGGAACTGGAGCCTGGAGGATGGCGCCCTGCGCGTCATCACAGAGTCCGAGACGGATTTTTGGCGCGAGACGCACTATGGCTTCACGCGGGATAGCGGCCATTTCTTCGGCCGGTTGGTGAGCGGCGATTTCACCGCGCAGATCAAGGTTCAGGCGAGATACGAGGAACTCTATGATCAGGCGGGTCTCATGCTGCGCATCGATGAGACGCAATGGCTCAAGGCTGGGATCGAGATCTCCGACGGGGCGGCGATGCTCAGCAGCGTGCTGACCGATGGGAAGTCCGACTGGTCGATTGGTGCTTACGGCGGCGATGCGGCAAGCTTCTGGATCCGCGCGACGGTGGCGCAGGGTGTGTTGAGGTTGCAGGTATCGGCGGATGGCGAAACTTGGCCGCTATTTCGGCTGGCGCCATTTCCGAAGGCCGCGCGTTATCTCGTCGGGCCAATGTGCTGCACGCCTGAACGATCGGGGCTAGAGGTCGCGTTTTCGGATTTTCGCGTGAGCGCACCTCTCGGGAAGGATCTGCACGATCTGAGTTAGGTGTCCGCCAGGTTGTCCCGCAGCGTCCGTCCGGAATAGGCCGTGCGGAAGCGGCCGCGGCGCTGCAGCTCCGGGACCAGAAGATCAACAATGGCGATGAGGTCTTTCGGCATCGAGACGGTGTGGCCAAGCATAAAGCCACCACGGCTGCCGGTCGCCTCGAAGGCTTCCTCCAGATGATCGGCCATCTGCGCGGCGCTGCCCGCGACCGTCTTGTCATAGCTGGTCGCGGCACGGAGGCCGTGCTCGAAGAAGGTGTCGCGGGTGACTTCCGCGGTCTCGCCGAGTTGCATTTGCAGCTCGTGGACGAAGCCGATCGGCGAGGCGTTGGCGGCAATGATCTGCTGCTGGATCTCCTGCAGAGAGAAGCGCTCGGGCAAAGTCGAGAAGTCGTAACCGCTATTGTAGGAGAGATAGGCGCCGACTGCTTCAGGCGGGATGGCGGTCAGCAGACGATCGCGCTGCGTCTTTGCCTCGCGCTCCGTCTCCGCCACGACGATCGGCGTTTGCCACAGAATTCCGACGCCCTTGGATGCACGGCCTAGATCGGTCAGAGCGCTATCGAGGGCATGGCGGTGTTTGACCTGCTGCGCGAGCGTCGTGTCGGGGCCGAAAACAAGGTCGGCGACATAGGCGGAAGCGCGGATGCCGCGCGGCGAGCCGCCGGCTTGGATGAGAACCGGGCGGCCCTGCGGCGATGGCGGCGTGTTGAGCGGTCCCTCGACCTTGAAGAATCTGCCGACATGTTTCACGTTATGGACCTTGCCGGGGTCCGTTACGCGGCCGGTTTCGCGGTCCCACCGCATAGCGTCGGGTTCTGTGCTGTCCCAAAGGGCGCGGCAGACGTCGGTGAATTCCTCCATGCGCTCGTAGCGCGTGTTGTGCTCCATCAGCTCGTTGAAGCCGAAGTTGGCGGCGTCGGATTTGCGGGTGGAGGTGACGAGGTTCATCGCGATCCGCCCGTTCGTGATGTGATCGAGCGAGTTCATTAGCCGTGCGGTGTAGTATGGATGCATGAAGGTCGAGGAATAGGTCAGGCCGAAACCGATATGCTTGGTTACGCGGGACATGGCGACGGTCAGCGGATTGAGGTCCTGGCGCGGCCAGCTCACACCCCACTCGATCGCCGCGTCACGCGAGCCGCGCCAGGTATCCGGGACCCCGGTGCCATCTCCGGAAAACAGCAGGTCGAGGCAGCCACGTTCGGCGATCCGCGCCATTTCCTCGAACATCGCCACATCAGGGAAAGTGCGGCCGGGCCAGGAGCCGGGCATGCGCCATCGGCCGCCCATATGCGTATAGGAAAAGTCGAAACCTAGATGGATGCGCGGCTTTGGCACGGCGTTAGACGACCTGGAAACCATGCGCGAAAGGATCGCGCGGATCGACGAAGATCGTGTTGTAGCCATGCATGCGCGCCCATCCGGCGATGCTGGGGCGGATGCCCTTTACATTGCCGACGGAGGCGTCGCTTTCGACGCGGCCGTCGAACAGGCTGCCGATTATGCTTTCGTGGATGAAGTCATCGCCGACACTCAGCTTTCCCTTGGCTGCGAGCTGCGCCATGCGGGCCGAGGTTCCGGTGCCGCAAGGCGAGCGGTCGATCGCCTTGTCGCCATAGAAGACTGCGTTGCGGCCATGCGCGCGCTTGTCGCGCGGCGCGCCGGTCCATTGGACGTGGCTGATACCGCGGATCGTCAAATCCTCCGGATGCTCGGCGTTTGTCGCGGCGTTGACGAGCGTGCGGACGATTGGGCTGTAGTGCTGGACCTCGGCGGCGGAAAGGCTCTCCAATCCGCCGAAATTCTTTTGCGTGTCGATGATGGCGTAGAAATTGCCGCCATAGGCGACATCGACCGCGAGCTCGCCGAGACCCGGCACATCAATGAGGACCGCTTCCGCCGCGAGGTAGGATGGCACGTTGTGGATGCGCACGCTGTCGATGAAGCGTCCATGGCGGCGATATTCAGCCATAACCGGCCCAGCAGGAGCGTCGAGCATCAGCCGCCCCTCCTCCCGCGCTGTCGCCAGGCCGTTTTCCAGCGCCATCGTGACGGTGCCGATCATGCCGTGGCCGCACATCGGCAGGCAGCCGGAGACCTCGATGAAGAGAATACCGATGTCGCAGTCATCGCGCGTCGGCGGATAAAGGATGGAACCGCTCATCACGTCGTGGCCGCGTGGCTCGAACATGAGGGCACGGCGGATCCAGTCGTGATGCGTGATGAAGTCCTGCCGCTTCTCGCTCATTGTGGCGCCACGCAGCAGCGGGCCGCCGCCAGCGACCAGCCGAACGGGATTGCCGCAGGTATGTCCGTCAATGCAATGGAAGGTGTGGAGCGTCTCGGCCGGTGTCATCAGGTGATCGCCATAAGCGTCGCGTTGCCGCCCGCTGCAGCCGTGTTGGTACTGGTCGAGACTTCCTCGAGCAGCCAATCCAGGCAGTATCCCGTTTCGCCGACGGGCAGGTTCTGTACGGTGAGGATCGCGCCTGGGCGAGCGGCTACTTCAGCGTTCAGGTTCATCAGCGCGTCTCCGTCACCCTCAAACAATACACCACCGATGTCAGGAACGGACAGCCAGTCAGCGGCGACAACAACGTGGCGCGCAAGGTCCGGTGGCAAGCCTGTAAGCGCGGCGAGTGAGGGATGCCGGCGATCGACGAGAGCGGTATTTCCCGTGGCGAGGATCGCGCCAAGCTGGTCCAAGAGTCCTGCCTCCGTCTGTGACACCGCGGCGATGCAGCCTCTGGGATGAAGTTGATAGACGTTGCGCTCACCTGCCGGGCCCGGCAAGTCGGTCGACACGTTGAGCGGCGAGCGGTCGAGATAAGCCTTGCAGCGCTTGGCCGCCTCGTCGCGTCCTGTTTTTCGCAGCCACTCGGCGAAACTGTCTCCTGCCGCGCAGCCTAGGCCCCTTGTCATATGGCCAGGGCCTGGTGTCGTCATAAGTCGCCGCAAATACAGCGGACCGCCTGCCTTCGGTCCGGTGCCGGACAGACCCCCACCCCCGAAAGGCTGGGAGCCGACGACAGCGCCTATTATGTTGCGGTTGACATAGACATTGCCCGCCCGGACGCGCGCTGTGACTCGCGCGACTGTTTCGTCGATCCGGGTGTGCAGGCCGAAGGTCAGGCCATAGCCGGTCGCATTGACCTCGTCGATCAGCGCATCGAGCTTCTCGCGGTCGAAACGCAAGACATGCAGAATCGGGCCGAAGACTTCGCGCTCAACATCGGCGATGGCGCTTATCTCGATCAGTGTGGGGGCGACGAAGGTGCCGTGACGGGTTTCGTCGGGCAGCGGCAAGGCCTCAACCTTGTGGCCCCGCTCGCGCATTGTCTGGATATGGGCGTGGAGCGCGGCCTGGGCCTCTGCGCTGATGACGGGGCCGATATCGACGTCCAGGCTGTCGGGCCGGCCGATCGTTAGCTCCCGCATCGCGCCACGCAGCATGGCCAGGGTGCGGTCAGCGGTGTCGTCCTGGAGGCACAGGATGCGGAGAGCGGAGCAGCGCTGGCCGGCTGAATCGAAGGCCGAAGCGAGCACGTCGGCGACCACCTGCTCGGCCAGGGCGGAGCTATCGACGACGAGGGCGTTCTGGCCGCCGGTTTCCGCGATCAGCGGGATGGGAGTACCGTCGGTCGAAAGGCGGCCGGCGAGTTGCTTCTGGATTGCTCGCGCGACCGAGGTGGACCCGGTGAAGACCACGCCCTGTACTCGCGCATCGGCCACCAGGGCGGCACCGGTGGCACCAACGCCGGGAATGAGTTGCAGCACGTCCGGGGGAATGCCGGATTCATGAAAAATCCGCACCGCTTCAGTGGCGACGAGTGGCGTCTCCTCGGCGGGCTTGGCGAGTACTGGATTGCCCGCGGCGAGCGCTGCCGCCACCTGGCCAGTGAAGATGGCAAGCGGGAAATTCCACGGGCTGATGCAGGCCACGGGGCCGAGTGGCCGTCCCGAAACACCGGACTGACGGGCCGCCTCAACCCCGTAGTAGCGAAGGAAATCGGCAGCTTCCCGCACCTCTCCGATTGCATTTGGGAGCGTCTTGCCGGCCTCGCGGACCAGAAGTCCCAACAGCTCCGGGCGCCGCGCTTCCAGTTCGTCGGCGGCTCGGGCGAGGATCGCGGCTCGCTCGGCCGCCGCCGTTCCCGCCCAGGCAGATGCGGCCGCGGCGGCTCGTGAGAGCGCGCTCTCGAGCTCCGCGCCAGACGAATCCCATGCGGTGCCGACTTCATCGCGCCTATCCGCCGGATTGAGGATCGGCCTAGCGATGCCTTGCGGTAGAACACTCGGCGCTTGCGTGCGCCATGCGATGTTCCGGCTGTCAATCAACACAGTGGCTAGCAAGGCGAGAGTCTGTTCGTTGGACAGATCCAGCCCTGCGGAGTTTGCGCGATCCGGCCGGAAAAGGTCGCTCGGGAGAGCGATTGCCGGATGCGGCGTGTAGTTCGCGTGTTGGGCGCGCACGGTCGTTACGGGATCGGCGATGAGGTCGTCGATTGCGACTGCGGAATCTGCGATGCGATTGACGAAGGAGGAATTAGCGCCGTTTTCCAGCAACCGGCGCACGAGGTAGGCGAGCAAGGTCTCATGTGTGCCGACCGGGGCGTAGATGCGACAGGGGCGGCCGAGCTTGGCGGCCCCGACAACTTCCTCGTACAGCGGCTCGCCCATGCCGTGGAGGCATTGGAACTCGTATTGACCGGGCGAGAACGGCTCGCTTGCCATCGCGATGATCGCGGCGAGGGTCTGCGCGTTATGGGTGGCGAATTGGGGGAAGATGGCGTCCGGGGCATCGAGCAGCTTACGGGCGCAAGCAAGATATGAGACGTCCGTGTAGACCTTGCGGGTGAAGACCGGGAATCCATCCTGACCATCAACCTGAGCGCGCTTGATCTCGCTGTCCCAGTAAGCACCTTTCACAAGTCTTAGCATGATACGATGGCCCGTTCGCCGTGCGAGATCGATGACCCAGTCCAGCACGAAGAAGGCACGCTTCTGGTAAGCCTGCACGACGAAGCCGATGCCGCCCCAGCCGGCGAGTGCGGGCTCTTGGCATAGCGCCTCCAGCAAATCGAGCGACAGTTCGAGACGATCAGCTTCCTCGGCGTCGATGTTCAAGCCAATGTCGTAGCCGCGCGCCATCCGAGCCAGATGCAGGAGGCGCGGCAAGAGTTCGCGAATGACGCGATCCTGCTGGGCTCGGCTGTAGCGCGGATGCAGCGCCGAGAGCTTGATCGAAATTCCAGCGCCCTCAAGAATGCCGCGCCGCTTTGACGCCTTACCGATCGCGTGGATCGCCGCCTCGTATTCCGTGAGATAGCGTGCTGCGTCCTCTGCCGTCGCCGCCGCCTCGCCGAGCATGTCGTAGGAGTAGCGGAATCCCTTGGCTTCCATCCGGCGGCCGCGGGTGACCGCCTCGTCGATCGTCTGGCCGAGAACGAACTGCTCGCCCATCATGCGCATGGCCATATCGACGCCCCGCCGGATGAGTGGCTCACCACCCTTGCCGATCAGCCGGGTGAGCGCGGCGGACAGCGTCGTCTCGCTGTTGGTGGCGGTCAGGCGGCCGGTGACGACGAGACCCCAGGTGGCGGCATTCACGAACAAGGACGGGCTGCGGCCAAGATGAGCGCGCCAATCGCCGGGTGCGATCTTGTCGCGGATCAGAGCGTCCCGCGTGCCGACATCCGGGATCCGCAGCAGCGCCTCCGCCAGGCACATCAGCGCGACACCCTCCTGGCTCGACAGAGCGTATTCGTGAATGAGGCCATCCACGCCCCCGCTGCGCTTCTTCCGCCGCAAGGCTTCGACGAGTTGGCGGGCCAGTGCCTCAGCCTTCTGGGCGGCGGAGGGCGATAGGGTGGCTGCCGCGACCAGGGTTGGAAGGCAGTCGGGTTCAGATCTGCGATAGGCGGCGGTGATTGTGGATCGGAGCAGGGTCTGGGTCTGCACGCCTGCGGCGAAGGCGGCGAAAAGCTCGGCAGGGCCGGAGTCGGAAAGTGGGGAAATGGCAGGCTCGGAAATGGCCATTGCGGGGTTGCTTCAGGCGCCGGGGTTTGGCGCGATGTCGTAGGGCTGCTTGAGTTCGATCTCCACGAAGGCGATCGGGTAGTCCGAGCCGTTCATCACGTCATGCTTGATGCCGGCGACGCGCGTGTAGGACTGCCCCTGGGCCAGCGGCACCGCTGTCACCTTCGCTCCGTCGTGAACCAGCAGCGTTCCCGCCACCAGCATGACGACGACATAGGGCCAGCCGTGCTCGTGCCATCCGGTCGCGGATCCGGGTGCGAAGTCCCAGCGCGTGATCCGAACGGCATCGTCATCCTGTTGGACCGTGGGCCGTGCCGGAATCTCGCAGCGGAACGTCATCATGTCCTCCTTGCCAGGAAAATGACGTCTCATGACACCAAAGCCGCGCCTCGTGGCAAGCCAGCTTCGATCGATAATGCCCAACCCAGCCCCAGCCGGAGGTCACGATGTCACCCTCGGCCTAGAGCTCATCAGCGCTGCGGATTTCAAGTGAATTTCGAGTTAGGCGTGCTGTCGTGATGCGGCATCCTCTGCATCCAGCGCGGCCCAGATGCATCGAACGTGGTTCTTAAGGATCAGCGCCTCGTTCCAGCGATCTGACAGCTCGTATCCGTCCGGTCCGGTCATTGCGTATTCGTGTGGTCCGAGTTCGCAGAGAAAGTTCAGCGCGCCGTATTCGAGACGGCGTTCGCTGTGCCCGCGCCAGTGACGGAATCCCTTCTCCCACCACGCCAGGAACAGGTCGAGCCATTTGGCGTATTGCGGGAAGCCGAAAGGCACCTGGATCTGCTGGCGAGAGGCGACGCGCCCCTGGAACGAGCCGGCGCGGGCCAGGAGCCGCGCGATATGCGACTGGGTGCGTTCATCCGGCGGAGAGTCGAATTCGCGGCCCACCACGTAATGCGAGAGATCAGCCGAGATCACCAACTCCGGCACGGCGTCGAGCAGTTGCAGCATCGCGAACATGTCGTTGGTGATGCTGTTGCGATGCGTCTCGAAGTGCAGGGCGACGCCGGCGTTCTCGGCCATCTCCATCCAGCGGCGCGCCACCGGCACGGTCGCTTCGACACCAAGCGGCATCACCTGGCCGATGAGGTTGACGTGGCGCGCGTCCATCCGGCGAGCGAGATCAAGCACCGGCGCGAGGCCGCCCATGGTTTTAACGAACGCCGTGATGAGGCAGGCGAGCCCGTATCGCTCGAAAAGCGGCTCCAGGGCTGCGACCTGCTCGATGGGAGTCACGCCGAGGTCGATGCACATGCCGTCGAAGCCGGCCTCGGCCACCATGGCAAAGCTTTCCTCGACTGGCCGCTCGGGGACGCCCGGGCGGCGCTGCTCCATGGCCCAGAGGGATTGGAAGACCTCCAGCCGATGGGCGCTCACGCCACCGCTTCCATGCGGTCCCCGTCCCGCAGCAGCGTCGCCACGATTTCGACCTGGGCGCCGATATATCCCGCGCCGGGCAGCACTTCGCCGAGACGGGTCTGGATCTCATGGTTGAGCGCCGGCAAAGCGAAGAAGGGAATGCCAGGGAAGGTGTGGTGAGCGGTGTGGTAGGACATGTTCCAGACCAGCCATCGCACCAGGGGCGGACCGCGCAGGGTGCGGGTGTTGCGGAGCGTGTCCTGCTCATGGGTGAGGCAAGTGTGCTCGCCGGTGTTCTGCAGGTTGTGGACCCATTTGAACAGCATCATGGGCGCGAGCCAGAAGGTCAAAGCGGCCCAGTTCTGAAGACCCAGGGAAATCAGCAGGATTGCCGCGTAGCCGAGAAGGTGCCACCGCGCCTCGGCGATGACCTCATCCCGCTGGGCCGGTGACAGATAGGTCGCGTAGCTGGGCAGAAGTCCTCTAGCGATCCGGATGGTGCTGCGGGCGCGTCCATACCAGTAGGTGAAGCCCATGAGGTAGAGCGCATAGGACATTGGCGTGTACGCCCCACGGGCCTGTAGCTCGGGGTCGCGTTCCGGATCCTGGGTGTGGCGGTGATGGGCGAAATGGAAGTAGCGGTCCCAGCGCGCGGGATAGATCGAGAGGAAGCCAATGGCGGCGCCCACGCCGTCATTCAGCCAACGGGAGCGGAAGGCCGTGCGGTGGCTCATCTCATGCTGGCCCGCGTAGATACAGTTCAACAAGATGCCGAGCGCCGCGAAGGGCAAGACGACCCAAGCGCTGGAGGCCAGGATGACTACCAGGGCGATGGTCGCCGCGATGGCCGCGATTTGGCTGCCAAGTTGCAGCAGCCCGCGCAGATCGGACCGCGCGCTGAGCGACTTCAGTACGGTGGAAGGCACCACCCTCGCCCCTCGCGCCGAGACCCAATCCTGCATCGCTTCAACTCCAAGCAGCCCTAGCAGGCCGATTTATAGGATGGGGCGAGGCGGCGATGGTTGCGAAAGGCGCAAACTGAACTTCAGCCGGCCTGATCCGGCGCGAAATCCGTCGAAGTGCCCGCTTCGTCGGCAAAACCCGCGATCAGCATCGCTTTGAACGACTCCACCACCAATCCATGCGATGCCCCGCGCCGGGTCAGGGCATGGAAGACATTGGTGAGGAATAGCCGGTCTGGGATAAGCGCCTTCATCCGGCCTTGGTTGACCCAGGGCTCGGCATAGGCTGGCGGGAGGAAGCCGAGGAACTCGCCGCTCAGGAGCAGGATGGCGCGGGCATCGATGCTGCCGGCATGAGCGGAGAAATTGAGATGTTCGCGCCAGATCGGCCAGTGGGGTCCGGTCGCTCCGGCCGAGACTTCCACCGATCTGTATTGGCCGATGACCTCCGGCGTCAGACTTTGCGGATCGGCCAAAAAGAGCGGATGGCCCGCACCGGCGAAGAGATACAAAGTCTCGGTGAAGAGCGGCAC
This sequence comes from Acidisoma sp. S159, assembly GCF_009766125.1. Taxonomy (NCBI): domain Bacteria; kingdom Pseudomonadati; phylum Pseudomonadota; class Alphaproteobacteria; order Acetobacterales; family Acidocellaceae; genus Acidisoma; species Acidisoma sp. S159. Next base: position 46,230 of record NZ_LMUG01000009.1, on the reverse strand, counting down.
CAGATCGAGCGCGGGGACCAGCCTGGGCAGGACCGAAACGCCGATCGCGGCCCGCCCTTCGAGGACGGCCTGCTCGACGTCACTGGCTGGGGCGGAGGCGAGCTGGATGAAGACCTCCGGATGGTCGCACGCGAATTTGCCCATGACGCGGACGAGCGGGCTATCGCTATAGGTGACGATATTGTCGGTCACATGGAGGGTCAGGGTGCCCGTCAAACGGCCGCGGGCCCGATTGACGCGATCGCGAAATCTATCGAAGTCGACCAGCAGGCGCTCGATCGCCTCGCGGACCTGAACTCCCTCGCTGGTGAGAGAGAAACCGCCCCGCCCGCGCTGGCAGAGCGTTACCCCGAGCCGGCTCTCCAGCGCCGAAATATCGGCGCTGATCGCCGATTTGCTCTTGCCCAGAGTCACCTCGGCAGCCGTAAATCCGCCTTTCTCCGCGACGGTATGGAAGACGCGAAGCAGCCGCAGATCGGTTTCGGCCAGTTGTGCCTGGAAAAACTTCGCCATGAACGGAAGGTAATATCCTGTTCTGACACCCACCGGACTCCGAAATGATGAGCTTTCGCAGAATCCGTGAGCTGTGCAATATCAGGACTATTGGCTTGAACCGATGGGATTTTCGCCTTCCTCGCCTTGTCCGATCGGCTGACTTGGTGCCCGGCCTGGCTCCGACGATGTTCCGCGGACGAAAGACGTGGCGCGGATGGGCTGGTGGATAGGCTCCCGTGAGTCTGCGGTCAGCGGCCGTGGCCTAAGATGCGTTACACTTGACCAGATCGGCGGTATTTGATGCGCATGTCTTCATACTACGTCGCGACAACTTGCATCTTGTCCGCGGCTTTTGTTCTGCCCAACCTCGTCGGCCGGCACAGCGTTCTGAACGTATTGCCGACGGCTGTGTCGAGCGCGTTTGGCGCGTCATCCCACAAACACTCGCGTCTCACCGGAGTTCTCGCAGTGAGCGCGGACCGTTTCCTGAGTTCCCTCGGGGTTAATACCCATGTCGATCAAGGCTATGACCCTAACTCCTATGTCGAACCCTTGAAATTTACTGGGATCCGCCAGGTCCGGGACGGGTCGCGCCACATCGACAGCGATGTGATGATCCATCAGAAGACCGGCGCGCACTTCACCATTAGCGATGGGGGGGAGCTGCATCTCGACAACCTCCTGAACGACGGAAGAACACTCGCGAAAGCGAACGCGCTTCTCGCGCTGGAGGGACCGAACGAGGTCAACAATTTTCCAATTCTCTACAACGGCCAGCGCGGCGGCGGACAGGGCAAGAGTTGGATTCCGGTGGCGTTGTACCAGAAGGACCTGTATGCCGCCGTGAAGAGTGATCTGGTTCTCAAGCGCTATGCGGTCTTCAGCCCCTCCGAAACCGGGGCGGAAACCGACAATGTCGGTTTGCAGTTCCTGACAATCCCCGTAGGCGCGGAGGCGATCTTTCCCGACAAAGCCCGCTTCGCCGACTATGTGAATCCGCACAACTATGTCAGCGGAAACGGCAACCAATATGGCGACAACCAAGCCTGGAACGCCGCCGATCCCACGCTCAACGGCCGTTGGGACGGGCTCTATGGAAATAACGGACTTACCTGGGCCCACCACTACAAAGGCTACAGCGACCAGCAATTGCCGCATGTGGCGCGCGTCACGACGGAAACGGGTTGGGATACGGCTGTCAACGCGGGTGGCGAGCACACCCAGGGCACCGTTCTGACGAATACCTATCTCGCGCAGTTCAAGCGTGGTTGGCAATATACTTTTATCTATGAGATGCGGGACGATGAGGGTGGCGCAGGCAATCAAGGCCTGTATCACAAGAGCGCTCCGAAGCTTGCCGCCACTTATATCCATAACCTGACGACGATCCTCGCCGATAGCGGGCAGCTCGCCCATCCGAGGCGCCTTACCTACTCAATTTCAAATCAACCGGAGACTGTTCACGACTTGCTTCTGCAGAAAAGCAGCGGAACCTTTGAACTGATCGTTTGGGACGAGCGCGTGAAGGGCAGCGACAATGTCACTGTCGCGCTAGGGGGAAAGCATCAGACCGTCAAAGTCTATGATGTGACGACCGGAACCGAACCTGTGCAGGTTTTGAAGAACGTCCGCTCCGTTTCTCTCGGCCTGAGCGATCACGCCATGATCATCGAGGTCGCGCGATAGCCGGCGCCTCGGCCTGCACGTACTTACGATGTGACCTTGACGTACTTACGATGTGACCTTGCGCCGGTCATTTGGCCGATAAGGCGAGTGACGCAGCAGGTGATCGGCGCGTCGTATCGCGGCAGCGATACGCAGAACCGGCGCGACGAGGGCCAGGCTGGCGAAAGGTAGATAGAGGGCGATATGCCATGCGCTGCCATGCAGAGGGCTATTGAGAAAATCGATGGCGAAGGCGTAGAGGATGTAATTCATCCCCAACACGCGCACCAACCACCATACGCCGGGTCCCATGGCCTTCCGGAGCCCGCCGAGCGATAGCAGCGCAATGGCATAGGCGCAGATCACGCCGATACCGAATAGAATGAAGGTAGAGCGCCCCGGCGCCTCCCCGATCAGGCAGAGCCATGTAACGAGGCTCAGATGCACCGTCAGAACGGAGATGAAAGCCAGGCCAAGCTCCCGGCCGTATCGCTTCAGTGGCAGGAAAGCCGGGCCGAACAGCGCGACCATGGAGCTGCCGGCGTAGGCAGGCAGGAAAAACATGAAACCCAGCCGTGCCGTGGCGGCCAGAGCGGCGGAAATTCCCTCCAGGCCCGTGCCAAAGGTCACGAGCATAGCCCCAGCGAGGCAGATCGCGGCCGAGAAGGCACCTGCCATCCAAAGAGAGGTTTTCGGCTGAGATTGCATCCGTTGACTTCCCTCTTAGGTGGGTCGCCTAGCCAGCCATGTTAAAAAGGCACAAGAGCCGCTTTTTTCGTTGCAGTCATTGGATACTTAATGAGGGAAGGACTTAGCGCTCATCATTTTAGGTCTGTCCCTTCGGGCGATCCTCGCCTCGCCTCGCTTCGCGCAACCGCGATCGGCGATGGGCGGGCATCGACCTCAGCCTGGGCCGCTTAACGATTTTTGATCCGAGGCGCCAGCCGTCATAGTCTTCGGGGCCCAACTGATGGGCAGTGAGGTGGGGCGCGCCCTGCCCTTCTCGTCGACGGAGAAATCGCTTGAACCCATCATCCGCCTCGCTCGATTCGGACCCGCATGCGGAGATCCGCGTCGAGGTGGCGCGCCTCTGCTCGCAATTCCCCGGCAGCTATTGGCGCGCCTTGGATCGAGACTCAGCCTATCCGGCGGAATTCGTTCGTGCTCTCGCTGAAGGCGGATGGCTCGCGGCGCTGATCCCGGAAGAGCATGGCGGCTCAGGGCTGACGCTGTCCGCGGCCGCCGCGATCCTCGAAGAGGTGCAACGCGCGGGATGCAATGGAGCCGCCTGTCACGCGCAGATGTATATCATGGGCACTTTGCTGCGGTATGGCAGCGAGACCCAGAAGGCGTTCTACCTGCCCAAAATCGCCAGCGGCGAGCTGCGTTTGCAGGCTTTCGGCGTGACTGAACCGACCTCAGGCTCAGACACCACCGCGCTCAAGACCACCGCAAAGCGCGACGGCGACGAATATGTCATCAACGGCCAGAAGATCTGGACCTCCCGCGCCGAACATTCCGATCTCATGCTACTGCTCGCACGGACCACGCCCCGCGAGGTGATTAAGAAGCGGACCGACGGGTTGTCGGTTTTCCTGCTCGACATGCGCGCCTTGAAGGAGAATGGCCTGACTATCCGGCCGATCCGCACGATGATGAACCACGCGACGACGGAAGTGTTTTTCGACAATGTTCGTATCCCGGCCAGCGCTTTGGTCGGCGAGGAGGGTCGCGGGTTTCGCTACATTCTGTCGGGCATGAATGCCGAGCGGATCCTGATCGCCGCGGAGTGTATCGGCGACGCCAAGTGGTTCATCGAGAAGACCACCGCCTACGCCAATGAGCGTGTCGTTTTCGGCCGGCCGATCGGCCAGAACCAGGGCGTGCAGTTTCCAATTGCGAAAGCCTATGCCCGGATGCGGGGGGCGGAACTCATGGTGCAGCGGGCGGCGGCGCTGTTCGAAGCTGGGCTGAATTGCGCCGCTGAAGCCAATATGGCGAAGCTGCTCGCCGCTGAGGCTTCCTGGGACGCGGCGGAAGCCTGCGTGCAAACCCATGGCGGCTTCGGCTTCGCCGAGGAATACGATGTCGAGCGCAAGTTCCGCGAGACCCGGCTGTATCAGGTGGCACCGATCTCGACCAACCTCATACTGAGCTATCTTTCGGAACATGTGCTCGGTCTACCGCGCTCATATTGACGGCGGATTTGCGTTCTATTGGAATGAGCGGAGGCGGAGCGACTGGCATGAATATCACCGAGCAGCTGGCTGCCTTCACCTCCGGACTTCAGCCGGGCGACCTCTCGGCTGAGCTGGCGGAGCGTGCCCGTTTCCTGCTCCTCGACCTGGTCGGCAACGCAGTTCGCGCGCGTCATGATTCCGAGAGCACGCCTTCCCTCCTGGCTGCCGTGCGAGCGATGGGGCTGGGCTTGGGTGAGGCGCGGGTTTTTGCTGATCCCGTAGGCTATGCGCCGGCGGGAGCGGTGCTGGTGAACGGAACGCTCGCCCATTCGCTCGACTTCGACGACACCCATGCGGCGGCCATTCTCCATCCCGGCGCGACGGTCATTCCGGCGGCCTTGGCAGCGGCGGAAATCAGCGGCGCTTCCGGTGCAGAACTTCTGGCGGCAATTGTGGCCGGGTACGAGGTGGCGCTGCGTCTGGCGCTCGCGCTGCCCGCAGGGGCGCATTACGATCGCGGCTTTCACCCCTCGGCGACGTGCGGCGCCTTCGGTGCTGCTGCCGCGGCTGCGCGCGCATTTCGGATGGATGCCGCCGCGACCGAGCATGCACTTGGCATTGTGCTTAGCCAGAGTGCGGGGAGCCTGCAATTTCTCGCCAATGGCGCCTGGACGAAGCGCTTCCAGGTCGGTTGGGCGAGCATGGCGGGCTTTGCGGCGGCAACCTTGGCTCGCGAGGGGTTTAAGGGAGCGGCGCAACCGATCGAGGGCAAGCACGGGTTCCTGCGATCCTACGCCCCAGCACCCGAGCCGGAGCGCGTGCTGCAGAATATCGGCGTGGAATGGGAACTGATGCGGACGGGGGTGAAGCCCTACCCGTCCTGCCGCTGGGGTCATGCCGGCATTGACGCGGCGATCGCCCTTCGCGCGGAACTTGGATTAACCGCCGAGACCATTGATGCGGTCACCCTCGGCATCTCCCGTGCCGGAATTCTGCTCATCGGTGAGCCAGTACAGAAAAAGCTGAACCCCGCGAATATCGTCGATGCCCAATTCAGCGGCCCCTTCGTTGTCGCGGTGGCGTTGCTGAACGGGAAGATGGAGTGGGATAGCTATCGGCAGCTAGGCGATCCCTCCGTCCGCACTCTGATGCAGCGGGTGAGTTGCGAGAATGATCCGGACATGGAAGCCGAGTTTCCCGTCAATATGTCGGGAAAACTGACCGTGAAGTCCGGAGACCAGGTTTTCGTTCGCAGCGTGATCGTGCCGAAAGGAGAACCCACGAACTTCCTGACCGAAATCGAGTTACGTGGAAAATTCTCCGGTCTCGTCGATAATGTGCTCGGCGTGGAAGCATCGGAGCGTTTGGCCGAAGCGGTTCTGGGAATTCATCGGCTCAACCACGGCGCTTCTATGATGCGGCATGGTGGAGTCGTTTTATAGTCGTGCGCGGCGGTTCACTCGGAAACCAACTCGGCCTCCGCCGTCATGCAGACGACGCCGTCTTCGTTCAACGTTCGCAGTTGGAAGCCGCCTTTCAGAGGCCATCCCTCTAGCGTCAACCGCTTGTCGGCAAATGCAGGCCGGCGTCCACGGAAGGAGAACCGGCCAAGGCGCTGACCCTCGGGCGTATGACGCCGCAGAAGATCCGCCATCCAGATCGCCTGCATTGGTCCGTGAACGACGAGGGCCGGATAGCCCTCTACGCCGGTCGCATAGGGGTGGTCGTAATGAATCCGATGGCCATTGCCGGTCAATGCCGACATGCGAAACAGGGTAACGGAATCAGGCCTCACTTCGCGACGCCAGGCGTCGGTAGGAGCTGGCGGCGCGGAAGCGTCCGCGCGCGCTGGAAGAGGAACCGCAGCGCGAAAGACGAGGTCCTGCTCCTCGATCGTGGCATCGCCCGCGTCGCCGCCGATGCGGTGCTCGACGGTTATCACAACCAAGCGCCCTGCCCCGCCCTCCGTCTCTTTCACCTCGCGGATAATGGAGCGGCGGGTGACTGCCTCACCCGGCCTAAGCCGCCGGAGAAACTGCAGCCGCCCGCCGGCAAACATCCGGCTGTCTAGCCCCTCTATCGCGGGCAGAAAGCCGCCTCGCCGCGGATGACCGTCATCTCCGATCGAAGCTGGCCGCACCCAGTCCTGGAACAGGCCCCAGTGCCACAGCGGCGGCAAACCCTCATCCAGACGCGCTTCGTCCGGAGAGAGATCGAGGAGGGCCGCGAAGCCGCGCAAGGTGACGGGGCCGACCACATCATGCCGCTCCTCGGACCGGCCGACGGCTTGCGAAAGAGATGCTGATGCGGCTTGGTCGTTTTTCATGGGCTTTCCTCCTCGGCAAAGCGAGACATGGCTGGCAGATGGATGTCGTCTAGCCCATTCACGGCACTTAGCGGTATCACTCTCCGAGCCTGATTGGCACTTGCTAGAATTTCCGGAGGTTTTCCATGACAACTCGATCAGCGCTGGTGGTCGGCGCGAGCGGCATCATCGGCAATACGCTTGCCGGGCGGCTTGCCGGGAACGGCTGGCAGGTCCACGGGCTCGCGCGCAGGCCGCTCACGGATCTCGAAGGCGTGCACCCCGTCGCCGCAGACCTTCTCGACACCGCTGCCCTCGGTCACGCCCTGCAAGACATTCGGCCGAGCCATGTGTTCATCACAACCTGGATGCGCCAGCCCACGGAAATCGAAAACTGCGAGATCAATGGGCGGCTAGTGCACAACCTGTTGAACGCGCTGCGGACCGCGCCGCTCGAGCACGTCGCACTTGTGACGGGGTTGAAGCACTACCTCGGGCCATTCGAGTCCTATGGCAAAGGCAATCTTCCCAGCACGCCTTTCCGTGAGGAGCAACCGCGGCTGCCGGGCGACAACTTCTACTATACGCAGGAGGACGAGGTTTACGCCGCTGCCGAAAAGCAAGGCTTTGGCTGGAGCATCCATCGGCCACATACCGTCATCGGCTATGCCATCGGCAATGCGATGAACATGGGCGTGACGCTCGCTGTCTACGCGACGATTTGCCGTGAGCTCGGGCGCCCGTTCCTGTTCCCCGGCTCCCCGGAACAGTGGAATAACCTAGTCGACATCACGGATTCGCGAATTCTCGCGGAACAGCTGGAATGGGCCGCGACCACGCCGGCGGCACGAAACGAAGCCTTCAACATCGTTAATGGCGATGTTTTCCGCTGGCGCTGGATGTGGTCCCAGATCGCCGCACAGTTCGGGATCGAGGCGGCGCCCTATCCTGGCCATCCCACACTGCTCGAAGAGCAGATGAAGGACGACACAGCGGCCTGGGCGGATATCGCCGCAAAGTATGGCTTGCGGGAGACGAAGCTCGATCGCCTGGTTTCACCGTGGCACACGGATGCGGATCTCGGCCGTCAGCTCGAATGCGTCACTGATATGTCGAAGAGCCGGAATGCCGGTTTCCTCGCCTATCAGGATAGCCGCAAGTCTCTCCTCGATCTTTTTGCTCGGCTGCGTCAGAGCAAGATCATTCCGTAATTTGGGGCCGGGTCCGGGAGCAACGTTGCGCCCGGACCCGCGCGTCTCTAAACGAGAACCATGCCGCCGTCACACATGATGATCTGGCCTGTCATGTAATCGGAATCCGACGAGGCGAGAAAAGCGGCGACACCATCGAGATCCTGCGGCTTTGCCGGCCGACCGATCAGGATTCCGGCAGAGAACGAGTTGATGAATTCCCCCCTCTCCTTGATGACGCCTTTGTCGATCATATCCTGCTCCAACCCGTCCCAAAGCGGGGTCACGACAACACCGGGCGCAATGCCATTGACCGTGATATGGTCCGGCGCCATGGCGCGAGCACCGGCTTGAGTGAGCGAGATGACGGCCGCCTTGCTGGCGCAATAGGGCGCGAATTCGGGATAACCCTGCCGCCCGGCGATCGAGGCGGTATTGATTATCTTGCCGCCCCTGCCCTGCTTGATCATGTATTTTCCGACTTCCTGCATGCCGATCAGCACCGCCAGCGCGTTGACCCGCATGATTGAGTTGAAGTTGTCCTCATCCGCATCGAAGAAGGGCAGTGGCTTGTTGAAGCCGGCATTGTTGAAGAGAACGTCGATGCCGCCGAAGGCCTCCGACGTTTGTGCGATCATCGCTTGCACCTGATTGCGTTCGGCAACATCGACAGCAACGCCGAGCGCTCTCGTTCCGTCGGCGCTCAGTTCAGCGGCGAGGCTCCGCGCCTTTTCGCCATTGCGATCGGCGATCACCACCCGCGCGCCATCCCGCAAAAGACGTCGCACGATACCTTCGCCGAGCCCCTGCGCGCCACCCGTTACGATAACGACGCGGTCATTCAGTCTTTCCATGACGATCTCACCGTGCTTCCAGGATTCTAGCTATTCAACAACGTAACCTTGATGCATTTATCCGCCTGCTTCCCGAGTTCGAAGGCCGAAACTGCCTCCTCCAACGGGAAGCTATGGGTGCGGATCGGCGACAAATCTAGGCCGGTGCGCTCCAGGAAGCGTATCGCGGCAGGCCAAACGCCGGGCGAACCGATGCAGCCCTTTACGGTGAGATTGCGCATCTGGATATTGCCGAGATGCGAGGATACCTCGCGCCCGATATTGATGCCGATCATCGCGACGCGGCCTTCTTCACGCACCAGATCAAAGACCTTGCCCAGCGACCGATCATGTCCCGCAGCCTCGATCACGAGATCCGCGCCACCACGCGTCATTTCCATGACGCGATCGACGGGGTTTTCGGCCAGAGGATCGATCACCGCATCCGCGCCAAGCTTGAGCGCGGCTTCTCGCCGGTGTGCAATCGGGTCGATGACAATCACCCGCGCGCCCATGCCGATGGCCGCTGCCGCCGAGACAAGGCCGATCGTGCCGCCGCCGGAAACGACGACCGTCTCGCTCGCATCGGTGCCGCCCAGCCTCTGCACACCGTAGAAGCCGCAGGTGAATGGCTCAATGAAGGAAGCCGCCAGATCGTCGATGCCGTCGGGCAATTTGTGCAGCCATTCCGGCCGCACGGTGAAGAACTCACGATCCGCGCCATCCAGCGAGAACCCGAAATGGTGGATGCGGTCTGGCAAACGCACCACGCATTCCCCAACGACCCGGTCGCCGACCGAGAAACCCTGAACGTTGCGCCCTAGTTCCACGATCTCGCCGCTCCATTCGTGACCCGGCGTTACCGGATAGGAGATCGGGATGATGTAGCGGCCACCGAGCAACTCGTAGTCCGAGTGGCAGATGCCGACGGCTTTCATGCGGACGAGGATCTCATCCGGCGTGATCCGTGGCATTTCGACGGTCCGCAATTCCGCCTGTTCGGGTGCGTTGAATGTCAGGGCTCGCATCATACGGCCTCCGCCAAAGCGCGTTGCAGTGTTAGATCGACCTTGTCGACCGGCTCGACCTTGCCGGAGCCCGAAGCGCGCACGATCGTCTCCAGCAATGTGATATTCGCGATCATCTCCTCACCGGTGATGGGATAGGGCGCGGCACCGGCCACAGCCCGCCCGAAGGCTTCGAGATTGGCGAACACTGCTTCCGAAGGCCCAACTTCCGATGTTGCGATCGGCCCGGTGGAGGAACCCTTGATCACAACCCAGCCAGCAGGCGCCTCGACATGGGCACGGTCACGGATTTCGACCCAGCCTTTCGTGCCGAAAACAGCGAAGCGAGAGACAAAGGGTGTGGCGAGGCTCGCCGAAACATAGGCGGTGCCGCCGCCGATGAAGCGGATATAGGCGCTCATCGTATCGCCGGACGGAAGTTTCGAGGCCAACTGCTCGCAGGTTACCGTCACCTCCGACGCTGCTCCCATCAGGTGGATGGCAAGATCGGTAAGGTGAATGCCGGTTGCGGTCATGCCCCCCGCCGGCGCCTGGTCGGGTTTTAGGCGCCAATTTGTCGGATCGAGCGTGAGGAATTTGTCGTGGCTGAAATTCGCCTCAATCTGCAGCAGGCGTCCGAGCCGCCCGGCCGCCGCGTCCCGCAGCAGTTCCGCCATCGGCGGCTCGAAACGGCGCTCATGACCCATGCCGAGGACGAGCCTGGCGTCTCGGCATAGTTTCACCGCGCGCGCCGCACCGGCGCCGGTGAGGGCCAGTGGCTTTTCGCAGAAGACGTGCTTGCCCGCCGCCACCGCCTGGGCGATTTGGGCTTCGTGCAGCGAGTGCGGTGTCGCTAGGATGACCGCATCGATCTCGGGATCGGCGAGCGCATCGGCAAAATCATTGCCAACCGGAAGCCCGCGAGCCGACGCGAAATCGCGAGCGGATTCGATCGCCGGATCCACGGCGCGGGTTATGCGGATAACGTCGCTCTTCGTTCCCAGCGTATCGACCATCTTGCGGCCCCACCAGCCGAGACCGATAAGCGCAACCTTGACGATTGCCATTGTTTCTTGCTCCCTCATTCCATCCGTTCGCTACGCCAAGCCGATCCTGTCAGGCGCCGACGCGAAATGCCGTCTGGTCATTCCGCGCCACTGCCGCTGGAGCCTCGGCATCGTCTTTCTTGCGACCACGAGAACTGCGCGCGGGGCGCGATACCTTGTAGAGCGCGTCGATCGCCGATTGCGCAGCGCTCAAGGCGGCGACATCGGTTTTGCGGCCCGTCAGCGCGTCGTGGATCTCTTCGCCGAGGATCCGTTCGATCGCCGGATATTCCGGAATGGGCGGCCGCTGCCAACTATCGAGTAAATTGCGCTGCGCGACACGTTCGACGAAATGCACGATCGACGAGCTCTGCTGCATCTCAGGGTCGGAGGCGAGGCTGAAGCGCGGTAGCACAGGAAAGCCGCTTTTGACATGGCTGCGAACCATATCCGGCGAATGCATCCAGGCGATGGCGTCCACCGCCCGTTGCACGCGACTTTCGGGAAGATTGGCGGGAACCGCGAGGACGAAGCCTCCGACAGGCGCAGTGCTGGCACCCTCGGGTCCGGCGGGATGTGGCAAGTAATCCACCTGCCGACGCACACGCGACCGAGTGTCGTATTCGAAACGCGTGGCCCGCATGCTCCAGCAATAGGTCATGGCGGCGTGACCATTGAGGAAGATGTCGAGGCTCGATTCCCAGTCCAGTTCGGCGACGCCAGGGGGCGAGATTTCGGTCAGGCGATGCATATAGTTGAGCACACGCAGGCTGGCCTCTAGAGGCAAATGCGGCCGGGCATCCGGCCCATCATCGCCGCGACTCACGATGAAAGCACCGCAGCATCCGAGTAAAAACAGAAAACTCGAGGCGATCGGCATGCCCCGTGCGGCATTCCATACGATGCCGTAGCGGCCATGCGCTGGTGCATGCAGCGCGCGGCCCGCCGTGATTACCTGGTCGAAAGTGCGCGGCTGCGTGAGGCCGGCGTCGTGGAACAGGTCGCGCCGAATAGCGAGGGTTTCGATTGTGCAGTAGATCGGCACGCCGAACTGCTGTCCTCGCCATTGCCCGCTCGGCCAGAAGCGATTGTGGAAGTCGTCGGGCTTGATGCCCGCTATGGCGAGTTCGCTGCTGATGGGCCGGATCAGGCCTCGGCTTGCGAATTCGCCAACCCAAGGAAAATTGACCGCGATCACGTCATATTCTGAAACTGGGCGCGAAGCATTAGCGGTCGCGAGGCGGTAGAGTTGGGGCAGGCCCGCGAGATCGAAGTCCCGCCGCGCGCCGAAGCTGGTGCGCAGATCCGCCCACATGTTTTGCAACGCGATGAAGTAGTTGTCCTCACCCATAAGGAAGCGCAGATCGGGCCGCCGGCTTGGTTGCTGCAGCAGGCGTGGCGGCGGTCCCATGACTTCGCCCGACGGCATGCCGCCGAAATAATAATTGTCTGCCTCTTCCGTTTTTTGCCGGTTCCCGAAGGTCTGCGCCAACAAGCCCTTGACCTGCCGCATGTAAGTCTCGAAGGATTCGTAGAGCACCGAACTTGGCTGCAGCGCGAAGGATTTTCCGGTTTTGCCGCGCGGGACCCTCTCGATCAGACCGGTGGCGATCAACTCCTCGACCTTGCGTTGGGCGGTCGTGTAGGGCGCGTAACCCGCCTGGGCGAGCGCCGAGATGGTCACCACTTCGCTTTTTAGATTGCTGCGGATGAGGTGGTTGACGATGCGCCACACAAGTTCGGGGTCGCCGTAAGGGAAAAGGGCTGCCCAGGGTGCGCGAAGATGCTCAAGGAACTCGAGGATCCGCAGGGTCTCCAGCGCGTTAGTGCAGGCTTTCCCCATCGCCGGTCAGACGGGAGCCGCCGTAGGCGCGGTCGCGGCAAAACCTGCCAGCGCTTCGTATTGTTCCATGAGCACGAAGAAGTCCTCGTCGCCGCGTCCCTGCGCATAGGCCGCTTCATATTGTTGGCGGATCAGCGCGATGAGATAGACCGGCACGTGTTCCGATCTTGCCGCGTCTAGCACCAGGTCGAAGTCCTTGATCATCTGAGTGACCGAGAAGGCGGGACTGAAGTCGCGTCGCGACAGCATGTCTCGCTTATAGGCTATCAGCGGAGACGCAACGGCGCTCTCGCCGATCACCTCCAGCATCTGCGCGACATCGAGATTGCCTTTGCGACCGAAGGTCAGCGCCTCTGCAAGCACGGCCGAGGTGGATCCCACCAGCATATTGATTGCAAGTTTCATGTAACGGGCTTCCTCGGCAGAGCCGAGGTAGAAGCAGCGAATAGCAAAAGCACCCAGGAGAGGTTCGACGCACCGATACGCGGCTTCAGGCCCTGACGCGAGCACGGTGAGTTTCGCGGAAGCCGCTGTGGCCGTGCTGCCGGAGATAGGGGCGCGCAGATAATCTACGCCCCCTGCGGTCAAGGCCTCAGCGACCTGCTGAGAAACGGTGGGCGAAACCGTGCTTGTCTCGATGATAATTTTCCCAGGCTTGAGGGCGGAAACGATGCCGTGCTCACCCAGAATCAGGCTACGCAGCGCGCCGTCGTTCGGTAGCGACACGAAAATGATCGCGGCACTTTCAGCAACCGCGCGAGCAGAGGCGGCAACAGTGGCGCCCTCTGCCTCAACCGCGGTCATCGCGCTGGTCAGCGTGTCAAAGACATCGACGGAATGGCCTGCCTTGAGCAGGTGCAAGCACATCGGCGCACCCATCTTGCCAAGGCCGATCCAGCCTAGACGGGGGGTGCCCGTCGCCACGTCCATCATGAAGTCTTTCCCTCTGCGAAGCCGGCGCGCGACCCGCGTATGTGGCCAACCTCCTCGTGCTGCAGCCGGATATCAATGTCGAGCGACTTGAACGGCGCCTGCGTCCCAAAGGCGGCGGCACGGTCGGAATCTTGGGAAATCTCGACCTCTCGAATAAGTGCATCTTTCACGCCAAACACCGCGTCGCTCTGCAAATAGGGATCATCGGCGAGAAAAACATGGGTCGCAAGAGAGTCGAAACCGGCGGCGGTGACGATGAAATGAATATGGGCCGGGCGCATGGGATGGCGCGCCAGAGCCTTCAGCATTCGTCCGACCGGCCCGTCATTTGGGATCGGGTAAGAAGCGGGCACGATGGTGCGAAACCAGAAGCGGCCGTCGCTGCCCGTGCGGAAGACGCCTCGGAGATTCATGTCGGGCTGGCGCGGATCTTGCGTGTCGTAGAAACCATCTTCCGAGGTTTGCCAGACATCCAGGACCGCGCCTTGGAGGGGCTCGCCGTTTTCATCCAGCACGCGGCCCGACACGAAAAGGGGCTCGCCGCGACCGTCCTTGGAAATGTTTTCTCCCATCGCCATGCGCGGCGCGCCATCAACATGGAAAGGACCAAGCACGGTGGAAGGCGTGACGTCCTGCGTTTTGCGGTTGTTGATCGCATCGACCAGCATGGAAACGCCGAGCGTGTCGGAGAGTAGAATAAACTCCTGCCGCCGATCGCTGCTGATCTGACCGGTCGCAGTCAGAAACTCAATCGCCGCCATCCATTCCGCCGAGGTCAGTTCAAGCTCTCGCACCACCGCATGCAGATGAGGCACCAAGACCTCCATGATCTGCTTGAGGCGGGGACTGGTGCAGGCGGCGTTGCGGCCGAGCACGATCTCCGTTGCGGTCTCTTCGTTGAAGTCGCGATCGACCACGCTCATGCGGCGGCTCCGTGGATGACGGAATTGGAAGATTTCGGACGAGCGCCGCGAAAAGCGTCTTCCAGCAAAGCGCGGATGGCGGTGCGCTCCAATGGGCGGGGATTCGGATATGGTTTCGCGGTCGCCAGATCGGCAGCACGGTCAAGATCGGATTCCTTCATCCCGAGCGCGGCAAGTGCTGTCGGCGCGTTCAGTTTGCGGGCAATGTCATGCAGACCGCCAGCGGCATCAGATGCGCCCAGCGCACGGGCGATGCGGCGCATTGCCTCCGGCGCCGCTGCGGCGTTATAGGCGACCGCGTGAGGCAGAACCACAGTATGGGTTTCCGCATGGGGCAAGCCAAAACTGCCGCCCAGCACGTGGCAAAGCTTGTGATGCAGCGCCATGCCGACGCTTCCCAGCGCAACACCGCAGAGCCATGCACCATATTGCGCGCGGGTACGCGCCTCGAGATCGCGCGGCTTTTCGATGATGACCGGCAATGCCGCCGCCAATGCGGCGATGGCGTCCTCGGCCATCAGGGAGATGATCGGATTGCCTTCCTCGGCATAGAGCGCCTCGACGGCATGGGCGATGGCATTCATGCCGCTGGTCGCGGTCAAACCAACGGGCAAGCTCAGCGTAAGCGAGACGTCGTAGATCGTCGTCTCTGGCAGAACCTTGAGGGTGCGCTGCGTGACCTTCTCGCCGTTATTCGTCTCGCCCAGAATTGGCGTCATCTCGGAGCCGGCATAGGTAGTCGGGATGACGATCTGCGGCAGATCCGTGCGGAGCGCGATGGCTTTGCCCAGCCCTGTCGTAGACCCGCCGCCCACGGAAACCACGCCATCCACGGCCTCGCGCCGGACGACTTCGAGCGCGAGTTCCGTGATATGGCTCGGCGTGTGCATGGTGGCCTGCGAGAAGACCCCGGCGCTTAGCGGTCCCAAAGTCGTGGCAATGTCCTGGGCCTGCGCGGCCTGTTCAGGCGTGGAGAGCACGAGAACGCGCTTCATCCCGAGCCTCTCAGCCTCGAAAGCGAGCTTCGCGACTGTGCCATTGCCGAAGAGCACGCGCATCGGTAGCGCTTCATATACGAAGGGGCTTAACATCGGCATTTCTCCCATGTCTTCGCAACTGCACAACGGCATCGCGACGGCTCTTGCGGCATCGCAAACTCTACCGCCGGAACTATCCTGACGAGCGTCAATTTATCCGCTTTGGACAAAATCGCAATTCTCAGAGGCCGAAGCTGTTCATAAGCTCAGCGCAAAGAACAGCTGGTTTCCCATAGGGACCGGTAGGGGGATACGATGCGGGACAGTTTGAAAACTATTTTCCTCGGGATGCTGGCTGTGGGGGCGATCACCGCGCCCGCGCTGGCGGACGGCTATCAGGGCGCGCCGCGCACCATGCTCTTCAATCCGGCATTGACCACCTGCCTGCGCAATACCGCGCAATACAAGAAGCCGCCGCCCTACACGATCGGCTTCTCGAATGCCGGTCTCGGTGATAGCTGGCGCGTCGTCATGCTCGACGAGATCAAGCAGGGCGCGGAAGATCACAAGGACGTGGTCAAGAAGCTCATCATTACCGATGCCGGGCATGACGACTCCAAACAGGTCTCGGATGTGCAGGATCTCGTCTCGCAAGGGGTCGATCTGCTGATCGTCAGCGCGAATACCGAGAAGGCGCTGGATCCCGTCGTGACACGCGCCATGAAGCAAGGCATCCCGGTCGTCATGCTCGACCGGCGCATCTCCTCCGATCATTTCGTGACCTATGTGAATGCCTCTGATCCGATGATGGGCCGTCTTTGGGCGCAGTGGATCGTCGAGAAGCTGCACGGCAAGGGCAATATTGTCCTGCTCGGCGGCCAGGCCGGATCGAGCCCGAACGAGAACCGCATGGGCCCCGCGAAGGAGATCTTCGCGCAGTATCCCGACATCCATATTCTCGATACCGTCTATTCGGATTGGAGCCCGGTGAAGGCCAAGCAGGTCATGCAGGCGGTCATCGCGAAATATGGCCATAAGATCGACGCCGTCTGGTCGGCGCATGGCTTGCAGGTTCCGGGCTCGATAGAGGCCTTTCTCGAAGCCGGATTCAAGCCGGGCGAGATCCCGATGCACACGACTGCCGATATCAATGGCGCGCTACAGGATGCGCTGAAGTATCACGTGCCCATGCTGGAGATTGGTGACCCGCCAGCTCAGGGCCGGCTTGCGATCGACGTGGCAATCAAGGTTCTGTCGGGGGCGACAGTTCCCTGCGTCGTGACGGTGAATTCCCAGATCGGTTTGACGGATGGTGATGAGACACCCTCGATCCCCCATCCCGACCGCGCGATCAAAGACATGGTTGTGCCGAATGGACCGCCGGATCTGCTGATCACCAACGATCTAGGGCCGACCTACAACCCCGCCACAGCGCATATTCAATATCCACACTGAACACGAGGCGCACCCCCGTGCTCTCCGTCTCCGGCATCAGCAAGTATTTCCCCGGCGTTCAGGCGCTTTCCGACATCAGCCTGGATGTCGCGGCCGGGGAAATTCATGCGCTTGTCGGAGAGAACGGAGCGGGAAAGTCGACTTTGACGAAGGTCATCGCGGGGGTCCAGCCCCCGGATGAAGGCGAGTTGCGGCTCGATGGCCGCGTCGTGAAGTGGCATGGACCGGCGGAGGCGAAGGCCGCCGGGATCCATGTGATCTACCAGGAATTCGTGCTTTTCCCCCACCTCACGGTGGCCGAGAACATTTTCGTCGGCCAGGCGCCACGGACACGGCTAGGGCTGCTCGACCGCAAAGGCGCGGTTACCGCCGCGCGCGAGGTATTGGCGCGGCTGGGCGTTGCGCTCGATCCGCAGCGATTGGTGGAGAGCCTTACCGTCGCCGACCAGCAGATGGTGGAGATCGCCAAGGCGCTGATCCATCGGCCCAAGGTTCTCATCCTGGACGAGCCGACCGCTGTCATCGCTGGGCAGGAGGTGGTTCTTCTGTTCGAGCGCATCAGGCGACTGCGGGACGAGGGCGTCGCAGTCATTTACATATCGCATCGATTGGAAGAAATCTTTCAGCTCTGTGATCAATTAACCGTCATCAAAGATGGCCGGGTGGTCGGTAGCCGGAAAGTGTCGGAGGTCAGCCGTGCCGACCTCATCACCATGATGGTCGGACGCGATCTTAGCCACCTCTTCCCGCCGAAGCCCGCTTTGACAGCCGCGCAACAGGAGCCGGCGGTGGTTCTGATAGCTGAGGGCATTGACCTTGGCCGCCGCGTTCGGGGCGCCGGGCTTTCGCTGCGTGCCGGGACCATCACGGGCCTCGCTGGGCTGGTCGGCGCCGGCCGGTCGGAACTCGCGATGGCGATATTTGGCGGTCTGCCTATGGACTCGGGTTCGGTCACCTGCGACGGCAAGACCATCCGCCATATGACGCCTGCGATGGCTATCTCGCTCGGGATCGGCTTCGTGACCGAAGACCGCAAGGGCCAGGGTCTCGCCATGCTGCTGGACGTGGCGGCGAATATCACCGCGGCCTCCCTTGGCACCGTGCAGAGCGGGCCTTTCCTGGATCGCGGAAAGGAGCAAGAGGTCGCAGAATCTGGCATTGCGAATTACCGCGTCGTTTGTCGTGGCCCGTCCAATCCGGTCGCTACCATGTCGGGCGGCAACCAGCAGAAGCTGCTCATCGCGCGCTGGGCTCGAACATGCCGCCGCGTGCTGATCCTGGATGAGCCGACGCGCGGCGTGGATGTTGGGGCGCGCACCGAAATTTATCGCATCATGCGAGACCTTGCGGCGCAGGGCATCGCCATCCTCATGATCAGCTCGGAGCTTCCGGAAGTCATCGGCATGTCCGACAGCGTCTATGTGATGCGGGAAGGCGTGATCGCCGGGTTCCTGGAGGGCGACGCGATTACCGAAGAGGCGGTGATGGAACTCGCGACCCATCACGCTCAGGCGGCCTGAGGAGAATGGTTTGAGCATCTCATCACCGGCGAAGAGTCCGACCTTCCGGCCATCGCCCCATGTTATCCGGCTGGGACTGGTCGTGCTTTTCATCGCCGTGCTCATTGTTATCGGCTCGGTGTTGACCGACCGCTTTGCCCGCAGCACAAATTTCCTCAACATCTATGAGCAGTCGACCGATCTTGCCTTGGTCTCGCTCGGTCAGACGCTGACGATCCTGACGGGAGGCATCGACCTTTCGGTCGGCTCGCAAATCAGCCTGCTTTCCGTGTTGACCTCCGGCTTGATCAATGGCGATGGCTCGCTGGTTCTGCCGGTCTGCGCGGGGGTCATCGCGCTCGGCGTGCTGATCGGTGTCGTCAACGGGCTGGGCGTGGTTTTCCTTCGTATCCATCCGCTGATCGTAACGCTCGGGATGGGTGCGGTGTTGCAGGGTGTCGCGTTGCTCTACGCCCTGGGCCCGGCAGGAAGCACGCCTGACGGGTTCGACGCGCTGGCTTATTCGCGGGTCGGAGGCCTGTCCGTAAGCGCGACGATCACGGTTCTGCTGTATCTCCTCGTCGCCTTCCTGATGCGGCGAACGGCGACGGGGCGCGCGATTTATGCGACCGGCGACGAGCCCGCGGCTGCGGTGCTGCTTGGTTTGCCGGTTCGGCGAGTCACCGTTCTCGTCTACGCGCTCTGCGGATTTTTCTGTGCGCTCACGGCGATTTATCTCGTCTCGCGCTTCGGCACCGGACAGCCTTACGCGGGCACCTACTACACGCTGGAATCCGTCACGCCCGTGGTGGTCGGTGGGACAATGCTCAGCGGAGGGCGCGGCGGCGTCATCGGCACGTTGCTGGGTGCCTATCTTTTGTCCGTCTTGAACAATCTGCTGAACTTCATGCATGTTTCGACGCAGATCCAACTGATCGCCCAAGGGTTGATCATCATGGTTGCGGTCTCGGCCTATGTCGAGCGGAAGAAGGTCGCGTGATGAGCGAGCAAGCGCTGCCCGCCGGCGTCAAAACCGCCGGCATCCGCCGCCATAGCGGAGAGCTTCGGGCCCTCGCCGCGCGATGGGGCATCTACGTCTTCCTCGTGCTATTCATCGTCGTTTCCGGCATTGTCGCGCCGTCCTTTCTCCATGCGCGAAACCTCTCTAACCTCGTCATACAGCTTGTGCCGCTCGCCTTGGTGGCTCTCGGACAATGCCTGGTCATCATGGCGCGGGGGCTGGATCTGTCGGTCGCCTCCGTCATGGCGACCGCCGCCGTGGTCGGGACCAGCTTCTCGGGGGACAATCACGCGGTTCTGCCGATCATCGTTGTCGCCGTGCTGATCGGCGCCGCCACGGGCCTAGTGAACGGTCTTTTGGTGACCAAACGCCAAGTCTCGCCCTTCCTCGCGACGCTTGCGAGCATGATCGTCCTTCAGGGGCTGCGCTTCGCCTGGACACATGGCGCGCCGACCGGGGCGATGCCGCCCTTCTTCCGGGCACTGGGCACCCAGAGCTGGCATCAGGTGCCGCTCAGCCTATTCGTTCTCGTGCCCATCGCAGCTGTGGTCGGGATTGTGGTTCATCGCACGATTCTCGGCCGCAAGATCTACATCATCGGCGGCAATCCGGTGGCGGCGGGGCTGCTGGGCTATCCGGTGGCGGTCATCACCATCGGAGCCTATGTCGCGTCGGGCTGCCTTGCCGCGATCGCGGGACTCATTCTGGGCGGCTATGCCGAGATCGTCGATAACTCGGTGGGTAGCGGCTTCGAACTCGACAGCATCGTGGCGGCGGTCATAGGCGGCTTTGCGCTGTCCGGAGGCCGTGGCACGATACCGGGCGCGCTCGCGGGCGCGGCCGTTCTGGTGCTGGTATCCAACATCGTGCTGCTTGTCGGATTGCCCGTGCAGTTCCAGATCATTCTCAAGGGTCTCGTGATCGTATTGGCGGCAGCCTGCTACCGCACCAGGTAAGCCACGCACAGAGACTGAAATGCCCGCGGTAAGCCGGGCGAGCCGACTAGAGGAGGAAGCAATGTCCGGATTATCCGTCTACGGCCTGCAGGGCCGCGTCGCTGTGGTCACGGGTGCCGCCCGCGGCATCGGCGCGACGATTTCCCGCCACCTAGCGGCTTTGGGCGCGACAGTGGTGCTGGCGGACCGCAACGCGACCGTGGAGGAGACCGCGCGCGAACTCGGATCGCCGGCGAGCGCACTGGTGTTCGACGTAACCGATTCCAAAGCCGTCGATGCCGCCGCCAAGCAGGTGCTCGACAAGCATGGCCGGGTGGATATCCTCGTCGCCAATGCGGGCATCGCGTATGAAAAATCCGCGGTCGATCATACGGACGAGGATTGGCGCCGGGTCATGGCCGTCAATCTCGACGGGGTGTTCTATACGGCGCGCGCCTTTGCTCCGGCGATGATCGCCAAGAAAACAGGCGCGATGGTGCTGATCTCCTCGATCGCCGGCGTGAAGGCGGTGCGGCCCGAACTGCATGTCGGCTACGATGTCGCCAAAGCTGGCGTCGCGCATATGGCGCGCATCCTCGCCATCGAATGGGCGCCCTTCGGCATCCGCGTCAACGCGGTTGGGCCGGGCTATGTCGATACGGAACTATTGGCCGAGGTGGGACGCACCCAGCCGGAGGTCATGAAAATCTGGATCGAGGACATGCCGATCGGCCGGCTACTGCGGCAGGAGGAAATTGCCGGCACGGTCGGGTTCCTGGTTTCCGATGCCGCAACCGGCGTGAACGGCCATCTACTCATGACTGACGGCGGCTACTCCGTCAGCTGACGATCAACGAAAGCGAAACGCGCATGCATTTCATCATTCATTGTCTGGATCACCCTGATGCGGTCCAGACGCGGCTTGCGCACTACGAGGCGCACAAGACCTATCTCTCCAAGTCCCCGGTGCGCATCGTGATCTCGGGTCCGCTCCTTGCGGCGGACAACGAGACGATGATCGGCAGTCTGTTCCTGGTCGAAGCAGCAACACAAGCTGAGGTTCAGTCGTTCCACGACAACGACCCCTTCAAGGCAGCGAATGTTTGGAAGACGGTGTCGATCCACCCCTTCCTCAAACGCATGGATAACCGCGACTGATTTACGGCGGCCAAGCGACAGCGGGCGGCGATTTAAAGGAAGTGCGTCATGCGGGCAGTTCGGTTCTACGACAAGCGTGATATCCGGGTGGAAGAGATCGCGGAGCCTAGCGAGGTTCTCGACCACCAGGTGCTGATCGAGCCGAAGCTCTGCGGCATCTGCGGCACCGATCTGCACGAGTATATCGCGGGTCCGATCGTGACCCCGGCGACACCGAACAGCCTGACAGGCGCTGTGCTGCCGCAGATCCTGGGCCATGAGTTTTCCGCGAAGATTCTGGCGACCGGCAAGGCCGTGACGAACCTCAAGCCGGGCGATCGTGTTTCCATCCAGCCTTTGATGGCGCCAGAGGATGATTATTTCGCCCGGCGCGGGCTGGTGCATCTCAGCGATCGGCTGGGTGTTGTGGGGCTGTCCTGGGCCTGGGGCGGTTTCGGGCAGAAGGCCGTGGTTGATGCGATCAACGCGATTCCGGTGCCGGATTCGCTGAGCGATGCACAAGCCGCACTGATTGAGCCGGCGGCTGTCGCGGTTTATGCTGTGGACCGCGGGCGGGTCACGTCAGGTTCTTCAGTGCTGGTTTCGGGTGCTGGACCCATCGGCGCGCTGACATTGCTTGCCGCGCGCGCGGCGGGTGCCAGCATCCTGTTCGTGGCCGAGACTAACCCGCATCGTCTGCGGAAGGCGCAGGAAATTGTGCCCGGCGTGATCGCGATCAATCCGCGGGAGCAAAATGTCGCCGAGGTGGTGCGCAGCCATACGGAAGAAGGCATCGGCGTCGATACGGCGATCGAATGCGTCGGCAACGAAGCCTCGCTCAACGCCTGTGTCGATTCCGTGCGGCGCCAGGGTGTCGTTGTTCAGGCTGGGCTGCATATCAAGCCCGCGACCGTGACGCCGATGACCTGGGCACTGAAGGACATCAGCATCGAAGCAACATGGTGTTATCCGGTGCAGAGCTGGTCACGCATTGCCCGCATGATCGCGGCTGGGATTTTCCCGGTGGAACGCGTCGTCACCGCGACGATTGATGCGAAGGATGTAGTGGCCGAAGGGTTCGAGGCGCTGCTCGACCCACAGGGGCAGCACCTCAAGATCCTCGTTCGTCCTTAGGTCTTGGCCTGCTCGCGGCGGTCACTCAGCCTCCAACCACGCAGAGACGCCGTCGAGGGTGCGGAAATCATCGAAGCTGCGAATACGTGCCTCGGGTATTGCCTCGCGTGCCATGGTCGCCAAGGCGCGGCCGGGTCCGAGCTCCAGAATCGTCGTCGCCCCTGCCTCGCCGCAAGCGTCGAGACACGCGGCCCAGTCGATGGTGTGCGAGATGGCGGCTGCAAGCTTGGCTTGCCCGGGTGCCGTCTTGAAGACGCTTTCGCCATCGAGGCCGGAAAGCAGTCGGACAGTATTTGGAACGATCTCCGGCATGCTGACCGCTGCCAATCGCTGATGGAAGGCAGGGGTCGCTGGTTGCAGCAGCGAGGTGTGCGAGGCGACAGAGACTGGCAATGGGCGGACCACAGCGGCTCGTGCCTGCTCCAGCGCCTCCACGAGGGAGGCAAGCAAGTCCGATCGGCAGCCGAGGACGAAGTGATCCTCTCCGTTGATGATGGCGACTTCCGCCTTGTGCTCCCGGCAAACTTCGTCGATCGCGCTGCGCCTTAGACCTAAGACGGCGATCAGGCCGCCGGGTGACTGACGCCCGACATCATCCATCGCCTCCGCTCGCGCGGCCGCCAATTGCAACAATGTCGGCGCGTTGAGTAGGCCGGCGCAATGCCATGTCGCCAGGTCGCCAAGGCTGTAGCCCGCAAGAGTGTATGGCTGCGTAATCCTCGGCGATAAGATCGCCCAGCTTGCGGCGATAGCAGTGCAACATAGAATTTGTGCCGGGCGGTTTTGTTGTAGGTCGGCGGCAGGCGCGCGCACCAGATCGCGGGGATCTGTTCCCCCGAGAAGCGCTGAGGCCGCGGCGAAGACTGGCTCGGCCTCAGGTTGGTTCTGAAGCGCGTCGAACATGCCGGCATGCTGCGCTCCTTGGCCGGCGAGCAAGAAGGCAAGCGCCTCCGCCATCAGACTTCGAGCAGATCGATGAAGAGGGCAGCGGCGAGCAAGTCAGCACAGCCACCGGGGCTTAATCCGCGTCGCACGAACTCCGCATGGATGACGGAAGCCGCATCGCGCCATTTGGGTCGCGCAACGCCGCCACCTTCGAGAAAGCGCCGGGCCGCTTCTCGCGCAAATACCAGCCCCTCCGCACCACCACGATACAAGAGGTTGGTGTCCTCGACAGCGGCCAGAAGCGCGAAGAAACATTGGACGCGCGGTGGCTCGTCGTCCTCCGCATGATGGCGGCGCGCCCACCTTAGTGCGGGCAGTCCGATCCTGTAGACGGTGTCGAAGCCATTTGCCGCCTCGCTTCTCGCGCCACCGGCGCCGTGTTGCGCTCTGACCTTCGCGCCATGGCTGGATGATCCGACCGCCACCATGATGGCCTCGCCCCATCGAGTCCTGACGCATCGACCCAGGCTGCCCTCCACCGAGACCCCGCCGCGACGGCCAAGGAAGCCGGCGGCGGCACAGAGCAGCCCAAGCGCGAAAATCGCGCCGCGATGTGTGTTGACGCCCCCAGTTCGTGCCAGCATGTCGCGCTCCGCCGCCAAACCGAGTTGGCGCAAGCGCGGCATGGTGGCGCCCTCTGTACCTGCCGCGACGAGAGCCGCGAAATGCGAACGCAAGGTCGCGGCACTGGCGCGCAGCATCGTGGCATCCATATCGGCATGGCTGCCGCTATCAATGTGGCTGACCAGCCCCGGTTTCGGCCACGTCTCCAACTCAAGGCGGAGGCATCGCACGGCGATCTCGGCCAGCGCTGCGGCTTGGTCACTTCGAGAGGCGAACGCTTCAATAGTGGCGTTCATGAAGTGCGCGGACTGGGCCGAAGAGATGCTTTCGATCGTAGCTCAACACCGGTGAGCGTTTTCACCAGGACATCCGGCAATCCTGTGTCGAGAATTTCCCGCCAGTGGCACCCCCCGCCATCCGGTAAGACGATCTCTCCATCGATCCGAACGGGACTACGCTGTTCAAGATCCGCGATGGCGGTGGCGAGCGGGAACGGATCGTCAGGGCAGAACCATAGAAGATCGAGATCCGATTTCTCCGTCATGTAAGAAAAACCCGTGATGCTCTCCCAAAGCAGACTTCCGAAGACCCGCGCGCCGTCCTCCGCGCCTGGGGCCTGACCGGCAGCAATGAGAGTTTCGCGCCAGGACGATGGTGCCGCCGCGATCACCTCCTCCGCGCGCAGCGGCTGCCGGACGGCAATGATGGCGGCGGCCGGTAGAAGAATTGCAACATGCCGCCTGCCTTGCGAGGGCGGGAGAGGAATACCCGTCGGCACGAGGTTAGGTGTTTCACCCGGCAAAGCACGCCGCAGGATAACCGGGAAGCCTCGCATCGCCCATTCGTCCAGCAACGAAATTGCCGCGAATTCCGGCTTGTCGCGCAGCATCGACGACCAGTAGGCGGGATCGACTGTCAGTAGGTCGTGACGCCGCACCGCTTACTCGCGCGAGGCTTCGGCTTGCACGCGGCGCGCCAGATCAGCACCCGGCAATGCGACATTCGCTACCAGCTTGCCGGGTGTCGCAAAAATCTCGCCCAGGCGCGTTGCCAGATTGATGTCCGGACCGATGATTTCGCTGATCGCTCCCAAGCGCAGCATTGGGCCGAGGCCCGGGGCGAAAACCGGCGTTGTCTGCGACATCGATTCCAAGTGCGCGAGTGGCAGCTTGGTCACGCGGGCGATCGCTGCGAGATTCATGACGGCGGGATCGGCTTTTGGTAGCGCAAGCGCGGTCTCCGCCACCAGCCCGAGCGCGATAAAGGCCGCCGCCACCGCCTTGCCGTACAGAAGTGCAATAACGCGGTGCCCAGAAAGACGCGCCAGGACAATGGTTTTCGCCAGATGAGCAATCGCTTGGCTGAGGCCGAGCAGCTCCTCCCCGCGACTCATCGTCTGGCCCTCAGTATCGACGAGAACAAGGATCGGCTGGCTGGGGGCGGATTGCATCACGGACTGCACAGCAGCGGAAAGTCTGAGCGCCGCCGCAGCACCGAGTGGCAGGCCTTTCGCGAGGCCGACGATCGCCATCGGCACACCGGATGGCGGATGAGCGTTCCCAAGGATGACACCATCCGTATCGATCGTGACCTGATGTCGCCAATCGAAAGCGACGCCAAGCATTTCCGAGAGGACAACGGGCTGCGATGCGACAGCCAGGGCCGCCGGCCCGTCCGGTGGGGCTTGCAATCCGGCGACCATTTTCTCGAATGCGGCGTCGGACACGTCCTGCACTGCGGTGAGCAGATGCAGGAGCTGCCAGATCTCGGGAGCGTCGCGACAATCGCCGAAGATGGCGAGGCGTTGCGCCAGCGTCTCGTGTTCCGCCAGAAGCACCGGCAGGTCTAAGGGCGGCGCATCCGCGAGCAGACGATTGGCGGCGGTACGGAACGCGTCGATGGTGTCTTCCACATAGGCATCCGCGATACCCAGCAGTCGACGAGTCCGGCCGCCGGTGATGCGCCAGACCAATGGCCTGTCGCGCGCATCGAATTCCTCGACGCCGCGATTTGTTTCAATAACCTCTGGTCCGCTGACGCCGAGACGCCCTTGCTCCGAAATCACGACGGCACTGCAGGATCCCGCGATAAGCCCACCACCGCCAAAGCAGCCCGCGCGGCCGCCGATCAGCGCGAGGACGGGCACGCCCGCAGCGCGCGCTTCCAATAACGCCACGATCGCCTGCCCGACGGCTATTTCCCCGGCATTCGCCTCCTGTAGTCGCACGCCACCCGTGTCGAGTAGCAGCAGCACCGCCGATACGCCTGAAGAGCCGGCGGCTGCCCGCAACAAGCCAATCATTTTAGCGCCATGGACCTCGCCGAAAGTCCCGCCTAGGAAACTGCTCTCCTGAGCGGCGACGAGCACGCGGTTCCCCTCGAGCCGCCCGCTGCCGATGACGATGCCGTCGTCGAAAGCCGAGGGAAGATCGAAGCCGGCAAGATGCGGGCTGATACAGCGTTCGGTGGGCGGAATAATTTCAGTGAAACTGCCGGGGTCGAGCAATTCAGCGAGACGCTCGCGGGCGCTGGATTCATACCAGCTCGTTGCGACGAGGGCGTCCGGCCTCATGGCGCATCCTCCATCAGCCGGGCGCCCTGAAGGAGCCGCAACGAAACGGTATCCGGTCGCGCGCCGCAATCATTGATCGAGATGCGCAGGCCACCAGGAGCGGCGCGCGTCACAAAATCCTCGACGACGGCGCGCCACACGGTGGCAAAGCCCGGAACGCTGGTTTCGATGTGGACGTAGCAACGATCGCCTTCCTCACGCTCAAGCAAAACCTCGAGGTTGCCGGAAGCGACAACACCCACCAAGGCCCAAGGCTTTCTACCCGGCAACGGTTTGAGGCCCGAATGGCAGATATCGATCGTTTCCATCACGAATCACCAATTGCGGAACTTGCCGGGCGGCTGATAGAGGCCTTCGGACCAGCGCACGAGATCCTTGATCGACCGCGCGGCAAGCAGGTGCCGCTGCGCCTCCAGAACGTCGATGCCTAAATCCTCAGGATAGAGGATCGCCCGTCTTTCGCGCAGGCGCGCGACCATCGCTTTGTCGCGTCCACGGCCGACATCCGTATAGCCTGCGACGCCGCGGATCGCCTGTTCACGCTCCCCGGCTGTTCGGCAAAGGAGCAAATTGGCGATACCTTCCGCGGTGACTATGTGGGTCACATCGTCGCCTCGGATCATGATCGGCACAAGATCGAGCTTCAATTCGTCGGCGAGTGCCACACAATCGAGTTCCTCGACGAAAACTGGCGCCATCTTGTCTCCGAAGCTTTCGACCATCTGCACCACGAGCTTGCGGCCTTGGGCCATACCTTGTTCCGAAGCCCCTTCCCGTCCCGCCTTCAACCAAGGCTCGGACGGATGGCGGCGCCCATGCGGATCGGAGCCCATATTGGGCGCGCCGCCAAAACCCGCGATGCGGTCGCGCAGCACCGTCGAACTATTGCCCGCGAGATCGATCTGAAGCGTCGAACCGATAAAGAGGTCGCAGGCATAGAGACCCGCAACCTGGCAAAGCGCACGGTTGGAGCGCAGCGAACCATCGCGGCCCGTGAAAAAGATGTCTGGCCGCGCGGCAATGTAATCCTGCATGCCGACTTCCGAGCCGAAACAGTGGATCTGCTCTACCCAGCCGCTCTCGATCGCGGGGATCAATGTCGGGTGCGGATTGAGCGCCCAGTGCGTCGCAATTTTCCCCTTCAGCCCGAGTTGTTCGCCATAGGTCGGCAGCAAAAGCTCGATCGCGGCAGTGGAAAAGCCGATGCCATGGTTGAGGCGACGGATGCCATATTCTGCATAGATACCACGAATCGCGAGCATCGCCATCAGGACGTGCAGTTCGGTCAGGCTCGCCGGATCGCGCGTAAAAAGCGGCTCGACATAGAATGGCCGTGGCGCGACGATGACGAAATCGACCTGGTCAGCGGGGATGTCCACGCGCGGGACGCGATCGACCAGCGTGTTCACCTGCGCCACCACGATGCCGTTCTTGAAAGCTGTCGCCTCCACGATGGTAGGCGTGTCCTCGGTATTGGCGCCGGTATAGAGATTCCCTTCGCGATCGGCCGAAACCGCCGCGATCAGCGCGACATTCGGCGTGAGATCCACGAAGTAGCGGGCAAACAGCTCCAGATAGGTGTGGATGGCGCCGAGTTCGATGGTGCCCGCCCTCAGCGCGCGAGCAATGGCGGTGCTCTGCGGACCGGAATAGGAAAAATCGAGCTTCTTCGCGATGCCGCGCCGAAACAGGTCGATATGCTCGGGAAGCACGACGCCCGACTGTACGATATGCAAGTCGTACAGTTTTGCCGGATCGGCCGCTGCAAGCGCGGCTGCAAGGTGATCCGCCTGTTTCTGATTGTCGCCTTCGACGCACAACCGGTCACCCGGACAAATGACTGACTCCAGCAACGCTGTCGTATTCGCCGCCGGCACCAGCTTGCCATCGGCGAAAGCCGCGCCCGCCGCGCGTCGTGCATTGCGATCCTGCCGCGCGGCGTCCCAGACTTTGCGTGTGGCTGTGGTCACGAGGCCGGTAAATCGGACCGGTTGTCCGTCCTCTTGTCGAAGCGCTTGATAATGACCTCGCCCCAGATCCCGTGCTTGGTGAAGGGATCGTCGGCATTGAAAGCCTCCGCCGCTTCGCGCGATGGCGCATCGACGATGAAGAGGCTGCCGAGCATGGCAGTTCCGTCATCCGAGACAAGCGGACCCGCGACGATGAGGTGAACCCGCCCCTCGGCGAGATATGCGCGGTGCTCAGCGTGGCGCGCCAGGCGTTGATCGAGGGCGCCAGGCTTGTCGAGGCAGTGGATCGCGAACAGCATTGGGCCGCCCTCTTGTTCGGTAAGATTATTGCGCGGTATAGCCGCCGTCGCAAACCAAGCTGGCGCCGGTCACGAACCGCGCCTCATCCGAGGCGAGGAACAGCACGCAATTCGCGACATCCACCGGTTCGCCCAAGGTCAGCGGATGCTTGGCGCTCATCATCTCGATATAGTGGTCGAAGCCGCCCGGATAAGTTTCGCCGGCCTTCAGGAACAGCGGCGTCTTGGTGGAACCGGGATGCACGCAGTTCACGCGGATGCCATAGGGCGCGTAGCAGATAGCATCCGTCTTGGTCATCATCAGCACGGCGCCCTTGGTGGCGTGGTAGGGCGGCAGATCGTCATTGCCGATCAGCCCGTAGATCGAAGAGAAGTTGACGATGGAGCCACGCTTCGCCGCCATCATATGCGGCAGAACATGCTTGCTGCACAGGAAAGGGCCGCGCGCATTCACCGCGAAAACAAGATCCCATTCCTCGACAGTCGCCTCATGGGTGAATTTGTTTGCGCCCGGAATGCCGGCGTTGTTGACCAGAATGTCGATCTTGCCCCAGCGATCGATCACCTGCCGCACACCCTCGGTGATGGTGTCTTCCTTGGTGACATCGACACGGATGGCGAAGGCTTCATAGCCACCGCCGCGAAGGCGTTCCGCCGTTTTCTCGGCCGAGGCGAGATCGACATCGAAGATCGCGACCCGGGCACCTTCCTGGGCAAAGCGCTCGCAGGTTGCTTCGCCGATGCCGGTGCCACCACCGGTGATGATCGCGACCTTGTCTTCCAGACGTGGCATTCCCTCAGTCCTTCCAGTTTCCAGCGCTTATTTCCGCGCCAGTTATTTGATGACGCCGATCTTGCCACGATCCGTGGTCAGGCCGACGGCGATGAGCGCCATGATACCGAAGACAATATATTGGGCCGTCGGAGCGACGCCGATCAGCACTGTGGCGACGCGCAGCCATGCCGTGATCAAACCGCCGATCACGCCGGCCCACAAGCCCCCCACGCCACCCGAAATCGCAGTGCCGCCTAGCACCACACCGACGATGGAAAGCAAAAGCAGGTTACCCGCCAGCGTCGGCGAGCTGAACTCCGTGACCGAGACGAGTGCCAGACCCGCGAGCGCCGCGCAGCCCGCCGAGGACGCGAAGGCGAAGCTGCGCACTCGGATCGTGCGCACGCCGGACATGACGGCGGTCCGCTCCCCCGCTCCCAAGGCGAAAAGGTCGCGGCCGATCCGGCTGTAGCGCATGAGCAGGGCCAGCAGCGCCACCACCACGATCACGGCGTAGCCGGTGTTTGGAATGCCGAAGGTGGTGTTGCTGAGCAGCGTGATGAAGGGATCGCTGTCCGGCAGCGGCTGCGCCGTCGCATTCGACAGCAGCAGCGACAGCCCGGACAGCATGCTCAGGGTGCCCAGCGTGGTGATGAAGGACGGAATCTGCAGCCAGGCATGCGCGAAACCCTGAAGCGCACCGAAAGCAATCGCGATCAGCAGCACCACGAGGCAGGTCCAGGGACCGAAGATCGGCGCAAGCTGCACGACGAGCACACCAGTTAATGAGGCAATGCCGGCGACCGAGAGGTCGATGCTGCCAGTCAGGATCGGCATGGTGCTGCCAATGACCAGGATCAACAACGGCGCCGCATCCGAGACGAAGCCGGTGAGCGCGGAGAAGGACAGGGTGCCGGGTGCCACGATGGCGCTGGCGCCGAGCAGCAGGACCAAAACGCTGATTGGCACGAAACGCCGCAGAGCCACGGCGAGGTCGAAGCCTTCGGCGCGGCCTGTGCCTCTGAATGCGGACATGGCGGTTCTACCTCTGGCTCAGACCATCGCGCGGACGAGGTCTTCCTCGCTTGGCGCATCTCCGCGGTTCAGATCATATTGCGCGCTTATGGCGCCGTCCCGCATGACGACAATGCGATCCGAGAAATCCAATACCTCGCCGATGGTGTCGGCAACGAAGATCACAGCGAGACCTTTCGCGACTTCGTCACGCACCGCGTCGAACAGATCGTCTCGCGCGCCAGGGTCGAGGCCTCGCGTTGGATGATCTAGCAACAGAAGCTGCAGGCGCCGCGACATCAGCCATTTGCCGAGCACGACCTTCTGCTGGTTGCCGCCACTCAGCTCGTCGATTCTGGCATCGCTCGAGCGTGTTTTGACCTTGAGGCGCTCGATCCAGGTTGTCGCGGCTTTTCGCTCTGCGGCGCGATTGATGACGATGCCGCCATGCCCGTAATCGAGGCCGGAGGTCAGCACCATATTCTCGACCAGCGTGCGGCCCTTCAGCAACCCTTCGAGGTGACGATTGGCCGGAAGGTAGCCGATGCCTTGACGAACGGCGGAGGCCGGAGAGGCAACATCGGTCTCGCGTCCGTTCAAGCGAATGACGCCGGTCATTTCATCCTCGGCGCCGAATATGGCGCGGCAAAGCTCCTCCGCGCCTGAACTCTGGACACCTAGCATGCCGAGAATTTCACCGGGTGCCACGCTTAGGCCCACCCCACGCACATGGTTCGCTGAGGAAAGGTTCTCCACTTCAAGCCGAGGCTTTTCTGTGGACGCCGGACTGCCGCTTACGCTCACCCGTGGCCCATGAGTCGCTCGCTGGCGGCCGACCATGAGGCGGTACAGGCTGTCGCGATCAATATCGGCGGTCGGGTGCTCCGCAACCTTGCGGCCGTCCGTCATAACCACGGCACGATCGCAAATGGAGAGGATTTCGTCGAGACGATGGGACACGAAGACTATGGCGGCCGTTTGCCGCAGCCGGTCGATCTGGCGGAAAAGTTGCACGATCTCGCCTTGGGTCAGGACGGAGGTCGGCTCGTCGAACAGAATGATCGGCGGGTGATCGACCAGATCCTCGATGGCGAGAACCTTAGCGAGTTCTACTTGCTGGCGCTCGGCAAAGCGCAGATCCTCGACGATCGCGCGTGGATCGATATCGACTTCGATCTTCTTGAGTTGCCGCTCCGCCGCCTCGAACAAACGGCGCCAACGATAGAGGCCGTGGCGTTTGGCGGCGTTCGGCTTGTCCAGGAAGATATTCTCGGCGACCGTGAGGTTCGGCACGAGCGACTGTTCCTGATGCACCATGCCGATGCCATGCATGGTGGCCTCGGCAGGACTATTTAGGCGGACGAGCTTGTCCCGCAGAAGCATCTCGCCCTGCCCCGGCTGCACCAGGCCGGCCATGATCTTGAGCAGCGTTGATTTGCCCGAGCCATTTTGGCCAACCAGCCCCAGCACCTCGCCCTGGCGAAGGCTGAGATCGATCGGCTCGAGTGCGACAACGCGGCCGAAGGTTTTGCCGACGCTGCGGACTTCCAGAAGATTCGTCATTTGACGATCCTCAGTTTGCGGCGGAGATGCAGGCCGCTGATCGCGACGACCGTCACGATGACCGCACCGCTGATGATGTTGCGCACATAGGGTCCGGCGCCGATCTGGATCAGACCGTTATTGAGCACTTCCAGGATCACCGCGCCGATCGCGGATTGGATCGCGCCGCCCCGTCCGCCGCTCAGCAATGTGCCGCCGAGCACGCAGGCGCTGACAGCTGGAAACAGCAAGCCATTGCCGATATCCGCATTGCCGTCGCCTAGTTGCGCCGACAGCAGCAGGCCCGCCAAGGCCGCGAGAAAGCCGGAAATCATGAAGGCGGCGAGCTTGAATAGCGGCACGCGCAGGCCGGTGGCGACCAGCGTCGCCTCCCCGCCGCCGACCGCGTAGATCATGCGGCCGAGATGAGTGTAGTTCAGGACAAGGTGGAAAATCGCCAGCACCGCGACGGCGATAAAGACGATGAGGCTAAGGCCGGCAAATTGCGTCGAGGCGAGACCGAGCACGATGGGATCGCGGATGCCAGGCACCTGGCTCGGAAACAGCACGCTCGCGATACCGAGGCCAATGAACCAAGAACCGAGCGTCACGATCAGCGAAGGCATTCGGAAGTAGGTATTCAGAACGCCGTTGAAGGCCCCGAAGACGACGCCGACACCGAGCGCCGCGACGATGGCCCAGATGCCCCAGTGATGCCCGTTGACATTATTAGCCGCGAGCAACGCGACAGTCATGCTCGATGTCGCCATCACGCCTTCGAGCGACAGGTCGATGGCGCCAAGGAGAATGACGAAGCTCAGGCCGGTCGCCAGGATGACGGGAACAGCTACCGCCTCAGCAATAGCCGCGAGGTTTCCAGGCGAGAGGAAGTTGTGGCTCGCAAGTTGAAAAGCGAGAGCAAGGACGACTAGAACAGCTACCGGACCGATGCTTTGCAGCCAACGGCCCGGCCTGGCCGGGAAACGCAGCGAACGGGAAGCGGGCTGGCCGGGCACCTCCCCGGCCTTGGCGACGAGCTTCATGATCCGGCCGCGCCTCCCGCTCCTCGAGATAGCCTATTTATTGGCACCGACCGGGATCTGGCCAGCAGAGTCTTTCCAGAAATTGGCCTTCATCTGGTCGTAGGTGTATTTCGGTGCATTGGCCTTGAGCGCGAGATACTGGTCAACGTTGCTCTTATCGACCACTTCCTGCTTTAGGTAGAAGTCACGTTGCGCGTGGGTCAGCTTCTCGGGATCGATGTCCCCGACCGCTGCGGCATGGGCAAGCGAGATGGAAACGGCGCCCTGTAGAACGGGATCATTCCACACGGTCACGAGCATGTCACCGCTCTTCACCATATCGAGCGCGACTTTCGAACCATCCGAACCGGTCACGAAAACCTTGCCGTTCAAGTTTTTCTCGCGCAAAGCGGCCACTGCACCACGAGCCATCGCGTCATTCGAGGCGAAAACGCCGTTCAGCTTGTCGCCATAGCGCGCAATCCAGGTACGCACGATGTTTTGAGACTTGGTTTCCTGCCAGTCTCCGACCTGGGTATCGAGAAGCTTCACGCCAGGGCATTCAGCCAGCGCTTTGTGCAGGCCCTGGATGCGCTGATAGGCGGGCGGCGTGGAAGGCACCCCCTCGACTGCCGCGATCTGACCCTTGCCGCCGAGTGCCTTGCAAAGCGCCGTCATCTGGTAATAGCCGGACATCACACCATCGAAGGAGGTGTGAGCCACCCAGTATTTCGGGTCGGTATCCCACGGATGGATATTTTCTGGGCGGTTCCAGATGGTGACGATCGGCACTTGCGCGACCGCCGAACGATGGACCACCGCCTTGACGAATGCGTTGGACGACGGGTCCGTCGCCAGCGCGCATTTGCTGCAGCCGGTGGCATAGATCGCGCCAAGCTGCGCGAGCAACTGCGCACCCTGGTAATTGCTTGTGATGACCGTGAGCTTCGTGCCGATCGAGTCGGCGATATCCTGGGCGCCCTGGGTATATTCGGCCCAGTATTCCGATGCTGTTTCATCGATGCCGATGATCAGGCTGCCTTTCTCCGCCGCGCGGGCCGGCGAGACATAGGCCGTCGCCATGGACGTTACCGCGGCAACGGCGAAGCTGGCCGCGAACAGGCTACGGCGGAACATTCCGCCTCTGCAGGACTGGCTCTTTGGCGTTTTCATGGATGTCTCCTCCGTTAATGCTTTTGCTTTTGTCGGCTTCTTTGGCCGCGACGCTGAGACCGAAGTTTCTGGCTACCCGGCGACACTTCCGCCATCGACGAAAAGGATCTGACCCGTGATGAAGCTGGCTGCTGGGGAGGCCAGGAAGATCGCGGTGCCACTCAATTCCTCCGGCTCGGCCGCACGATTGAAAGGAATGCGAGACATGAAGAGATCCCGCACTTCCGGGGTCTTCAGGATGAAGTCGGCGAGAGGTGTTTTGAGCACGCTCGGTGCAATGCAGTTCACGTTGATGCTATGCTTCGCCCATTCGGTTGCAAGCTGACGTGTCAGCAGATGAACCGCGCCCTTGCTCACACCATAGGCGACGTAGCCAAGCGGATGGCCGACAAGACCACGCACCGAGCCGATGGTGATGATGCGCCCGCCGCCTTGCGCGATCATATGACGGCCAACGGATTGCGCGCAGAACAGCGTGCCCTTAACGTTGACGTCCATTACAAAGTCGAATTCTTCGGGCGGCAATTCCTCAGCGGCCTTGCGCCGCGCGATCCCTGCGGCCGTCACCAGGATGTCGAGGCGCTTGAAATGCGCGTGGGCGGAAGAGACAGCTTCCTCGACGGCAGCAGCCTTAGTGACATCGACGGCGACCGGGAATACATCGCCCAGAGCGCCAAGCTCCTCCGCAGCGCTCTGAAGCTCGCCCTCCTTCAAGTCAGCGAGGACCACCTTAGCCCCCGCCTGGAGATAGGCCGCGGCAATAGCGCGGCCGAGCCCTCCCGCAGCGCCAGTCACCATCGCGACTTTTCCGGAAAGGCTAAAAAAATTTTCGAGTATGCGCGTCTCGGTCATCAACGCTCCCCACGGCGGCTCTACGGCGGCCCTATCTCACCGACCCCGATGAGAAGCCCATCTTGCGGCATATGTTTTCAAGTGTAAACATGGAATATCGATTTTATTATGCTGCAATGCACATTGCGCGGTAATATGATCCGTTCGCGGTGTCGTCGTCAGAACTTACCATTCCAAGCGAAATATCGATTTTCCTTGTCGGACCTGTTCGCCGATGCTAGATCCTTGGGAAGGGTGGGAAAACGAGGGAACAATGCGTCTGCTATCGTTCTTGAAGAACGGCCGACCCGCGGTCGGCATCGCGCAAGAGGGGGGTATCCTCGATCTTACCGGGTTGGATGAGGGATTTCCCAGCGAACTCGTCGAATTCATCACCGGCGGAGCCGTCTTACGCGACAAAGCTCTAGCGGCGGTTGGGGCCGGCCACTCGCTTCTCAATCCCGAAAGCATAACCTTCCGACCCCTGATCCCGTCGGCCGGCAAGATGCTCTGCCTCGGGCTGAACTATACGGAGCATGCGGCGGAGGGAGGCTATCAGCGCCCTTCCTGGCCCACCATCTTCCTGCGTTGCCCTCGGAGCCTGACGGCGCATGGCGCCCCTATCATCCGCCCGATCGTCTCCGAGCAGCTTGATTACGAGGCAGAGCTCGCCCTGGTGATTGGCTCACCCATCCGCCACGCCACGCCTGAACAGGCGGTCGATGCAGTCTACGGGTATTCCTGCTTCAACGATGCCTCCGTGCGCGACTATCAGCGCAAGACGATTCAGTGGACGATGGGCAAGAATTTCGAACAATCCGGCGGCTTCGGTCCTTACCTGGTGACCGCTGACGAATTGCCACGCGGGGCCAGCGGCCTCAGCATCACCTGCCGGCTGAACGGCCAAGTGGTGCAGAATGCGAATACGCGGGAGATGATCTTCCCAGTGGCGGAAACCCTCGCGCTGTTGTCGGAATGCATTACCTTGGAGCCAGGCGATGTCGTTGTGATGGGAACACCCTCCGGCGTCGGCCATGCGCGCAAGCCGCCCTTGTGGATGCGACATGGAGATGTCGCGGAGGTCGAGATCGAAGGAATTGGCGTTCTGCGCAATGTCATCCAGGATGAGGTGGCGCAACGAGCCGCTTCGCCACTCGTCGCCGCGTGACAGGGAAAACCCTCATGGATCGCCAAAGTCAGACTCCCGCCTATGATATCAGCCCGGCGAATGTCACCGAGAAGGTCATCGCCTCCTTCGTCATGAAGACGCCACGACAACAGCAGTTGCTGAACAGCCTCGTAGGACATCTGCACAGCTTCGCGCGGGAAAACCAGCTTACCCATGCCGAATGGGCCGAGGCGATTGGGTTTCTGTTTCGCTGCGGCGAGATCAGCTCGGATAAGCGCGACGAGTTCATGTTGCTGTCGGATGTGCTGGGGCTGAGTTCACTCGTCGATATGACGGACGCACCGCAGGGCGCGACAGAAGGCAGCGTGCTCGGACCGTTTTACGCGTCGGATAGCCCGCAGGTTCCGCTTGGCGGAGATCTGAGGCCGACCGCTGATGGAACCGGACAGCTGGTGCTCGGTCGCGTCGTCGATGTTGATGGGGCACCCGTACCCGGCGCGGCGATCGACATGTGGCAGACGGCGGAGAACGGTCTCTACGCTACTCAAGACGACGCAGTTCCGGACAATGCCTTCCGCTGCAAGATGCGTTGCGCGGATGATGGCACCTTTAGTTTCACCACAGTATTGCCGGGACCTTATATGGTTCCGGACGACGGCCCCGTTGGCGAATTGCTGCGTGCCGGTGGCCGAACCGCATGGCGACCGGCACATTTTCATTTCCTTGTGATGGCGCCCGGTCACCGTTCCGTCACTACCGAGATTTTCGTAGCGGGTGACCGCTATCTCGGCAGCGACGCGGTTTTCGGGGTGCGCAAATCGTTGATCGTGGCTGCCGAGCAGAAGGATGGGCGGCCAGTCATCGATCTTACATTCCGGCTTGCCAGGAACGACGTTCCTCTTGCCGCGGAGTAAGCTCGGCTATCCCGCGGCGGATGCAACGACAACTGCCGCATCGGGCTGTTGAACGAGGCCACTGGCGCATAGCTCGCTGGTGAGGATGTAGTGATGCATCAGGGCGTCCACCGCGGCGTCTATATTGCCCTCGATCACTTTTGACGCGATGTCGTTGTGTTCCGTGAGTTCGTTTCGCGGCGCGCCGACCCCCTCACGCGCTACCTGCCGATAGCGATAGGCGCGATCCGCAAGCTGTTCGCAAAAACCTATCAGCGGTTGTGAGCGGCATCCCGCGATGAGGGCGCGATGAAAGGCGCGGTGCCGCGCCTCCCATTCCGGGTTATAGGCGCCGGTGTTCGCCATCCGCCTCGGCACGCGTGACAAACGGTGGAGCGAGAGCACGATTGTCTCCTCCCATTCCGTCGTCCGGTGGAGCATGCTCTCGCGTAGGGCGCGCTCCTCCAGCCAGCATCTCGTTCTCGTCAGCTCCTCGAGTTCTTCGAGAGTGATTGGTGTCACGAAGAAGCCGCGCTGGTCCCGCCGATCGAGCAACCCCTCCGACGCCAACCTGTTCAGCGCCTCCCTTACGGGCGAGGCGCCCGCGCCATATCGCGCGACCGCCCATTCCACGCGGAGTTTACTGTTCGGCTGGATACGACAATGCAGCAGCTCGTCTCGCAGCTGGCTGTAAACGGACGACGCCATCGTCTCGCGCGTTCCGCTTTCCTCCGACAAACTCAATCTCCCAGCGCGCGAGGACATGTTTAGGCTGCGATACTCACCTGGACAGCCGACGAGCCACTAGGCTCCCAAGCTGTCACCTCCGAGCAGGGACTACTCAAACTCTGTTAGGGTCCGAATGTCTGGAGCACCATCGAGCAGACCGTCGAGCTTCTCGATCAGGGCACTGAAGTGAGGGGTCTGCATGTGTTTGTCGAGGTCGTCCTGGCTCCGCCAATGCTCAACGAACACGACCCGTTGGTCGTCTTCCTTGTCCCAATGCGGAACGTAAAAAAGACAGCCAGGCTCCGCGCGGCTGGGCTGCAGGCAGCCACGAATGGCCGCTGCCACCGCGTCCTTTTTGCCGGCTTTGAACTTGAGTATCGCCACGACTCGAATATCTGTTGGCATCACCGCTCCTGACTTAAACGTGGGCTTTTCTAGCCCTCATCACCACAATAGACGGCAAGCTCACGCAAGGCGAGAGTTTGCGAGACTATTAGGACATGGAGGGCCATTTCTTATTGCAACGAGTGCTCGAGCGCCGTGATTTTCTGCAACGTTGTGACAAAATGATCAGGCTGCATGGCGAGCGCTCCTTCGAACGGATAGTCGAGCAGGTGAATCAGGACGAGGATCGCGGCGACTGTCGCAGCGAACGTCATCGAGAAGCTTGCAAGCGCGCGACCGCTTTCAACTCCTGCCATGGTCACGAATGCAGCTAGGATCGCGCCCAAGCCTATCAAAAGCGCCCAGAGAAAAATGGGAATACCGCTCGCCAGCTGGAAGATCCTCATGGTTCGCTGGCTATGTGCCTGCTCCAGGTAAATCAACAGTTGCTGTCGTGTCCCTAGATCCGCCGGGCTGGTCGGCCGCAGCCGCACGACGTTTTGGATCAGACTTGTGAGCTTCCGGTCCGCGCCGTTGTTCGGTGCGCGATTCGCGAACATCTCGGGCCATTCGTCTTTCACGACGGAAGCAACATAGGCAGCTTCGGCCGCGAGAAGCGGCCGCGCCTGATCTGCAGGCATCGCGCTCATGAGCGTCGCCGCATCCTCGAGAGAACCACACTCGAATTCAATCGCGCTCGCGGCCGCGTTATACTGGCTCCAGACCTCGCTGAAGACGAATGCTAACAAAACAGCGAAGATCACCCCGAGTTGAAGAAAGACAGCGGTCCCAACCTCGCTATGGCGCCGCCGGACATCCAGGTGGACCTTCCGATGCACGGCGATGCTCGCGAAGGCGGCCATAAGCGTCGAGAACAAGATGACGATCAACGCGATAGTGAGGGACATTTTTCGAAGCTAGCATACCCGCCGGCCGATTTCACGGGCCGCAACAAGCAAAAAGGAGGGCGGAAACCACCCTCCGAAGCGCCGTCCACAGGCCCATTCTGGCCTAGGTCGCCTGGGAGCCGGTCCAGCCGGCGGATTGACGATTGTCCGCATCGCGAATGTCGCAGGCTGTTAAAGCAGCCTGCGACCGCTTTACGATATCTCCGGCCGGGTGAGACTAAAGCCCCGCAATCGACCTATTCCGCAACGAGTTCGCCGGAGCCACCAAATTCGGCCGGAAAGTCCTTCAACTTTGGCAGCCCGTCTCGCATCGGCAAAACGGTGTTGGCGTAGTTAACATGCACCTGGGGCACGAAGGTTAGCCCTGGTATCGTTGCCGCATAGACGTCAATCATATTCAGAGGAGGATGCGCGGTCATCACGTGGCCGCCACAAAGCTGGCAGAATTGGCGCTGGCTCATATCTGTCTTTTGAAATGTCGCGATGTTCTCCGCGCCTTTTGTCACCTCCACGGCCTCTGGCGACCAAAGTGTGAAAGCATTGACGGGGCCAGCCGACCACGAACGACATGATTCACAATGGCAATAGCCCATTGCATTCGGCTCGCCGGTCACTTTGATCTCGACAGCACCGCAAAAGCATGTCCCGGATTGTGTACCACTCATAGCCGCCCTCCAGTTTCTTGTGATATTGACTGGAAGTGTCAACAAATTCTGTTCCGGAGCAAGTAAATTCTGAACACCCAATAGTGGTAGATGTCGCATGACGCCAGAAAAGCATCTTGGCAACTACCTATCCCAGATCACCGGTATGACCGAGGCGGCCAAAAGCACCCCCATGAGCAAATTGAAGAAGCGTAAGCGTGCCGGAGATTCGAGAAGCCGGCTGACGCCTAGTCCAAGAATCGCCCACATTCCAACGCATGGCACGGAAATAAGAACGAAAATCAGCGCCAGCGAGCAAACTTGGGCATAAAGGTTGTGGCCCGGCACCGTGTAGATCGCGGTCGTGGCCAACGCCAGGATCCAGGCCTTTGGGTTGACCCACTGGAACGCGCTTCCGCCCCAAAACCCCATAGGGGCGCGCGATGCCGCCTTGGTGGGCAAGGATTTACTCCCTGCCCGCGCGATTTTCCAGGCGAGAAACAACAGCCAAGCGGCGCCCAGCAAGCGCAGCGCGGTGTAGAGCGGGGGATAGCGCGTGAGCGGACCCGCGAGGCCGCTGCCGACCACGGCAACCAGAACCCCGAAGCCCAACGCAATTCCAAGGATGAGTGGGATCGTGGCCCGAAGGCCGTGCGTGGCGGCAGCCGAGAATACCATGAGGTTGTTCGGACCCGGCGTCGCGGAGGCCACGATGGCGAAGGCCAAAAAGGGTAGCAGCGACACGAGCATGCCCCAGGCTGCCAGCTATCGCCTCACCGCGAAAGGGCGGGGTATTTCGCGGCGGGGGAAGTCGCCATCAGCACGGTCGGCCTGGGCGGCACTACGCGGACCAGCGCGTCTTGTCCGGAATGAGACAATCCACATCCCTTGCCGGGGAGACCCCACAAAACTCGGCGTGCGCTCGATCCGTATCAGAGTTAAAATCGTCGGGTATCACCATCGGCCAGGCGACGGCTTGCAGGCAATCACGTCGCTTGGCAGCAGGGAGATGTCTGATGGCGGAAACCTTCGTTGATACGCCGGATTGGACGAGCATTCCGGCTCCTCAGGACGACGGAGCGATCAAGCATTTAATGGGCGCCAAGCTACCCTCGGTCCCGCTGGCCGCGACGGATGGTCGCACTGTGGACCTCGCGGCGCTTCCGGGGTGCTCCGTGGTTTATGCTTATCCTCGGACTGGTCGGCCCGGCATCCCCAATCCTGAGGGTTGGGACATGATCCCGGGGGCGCGCGGTTGCTCCCCTCAATCCTGTGCTTTCCGGGATCACTTCGCGGAGCTCCAGGCCCTCGGGGCCAGCCATGTTTTCGGCCTATCGACACAGGACACTAACTTTCAGGCCGAGGCGGCGGAACGTCTGCACCTTCCGTTTCCACTACTGTCCGATGAAGCTGAGGCGCTGACCAAGGCGCTGGCTTTGCCGACCTTCGAAGCGAGCGGCATGACACTGTTAAAGCGATTCACGCTCATCATCGATGATGGAACCATAACCCACGTCTTCTATCCCGTATTCCCGCCGGACCGGAACGCCGCGGATGTTGTTGCATGGCTCTCACAAGAGAGCAGCTTGCGCGGCGTTTAGCTCTGGCTCGTAAGGCGGAAGGGCCCCCTTTGCCCGCCTTCTGACCAGCTCTGAGCGAGCTGTTTTGGAGCCGTTTCCGCCACCGTCAAGCAGGTGCGGCCGAAAGCGGAAATAAAGTTGTCGAAGACCTGATCCATCCGGCGGCCCACCACGGTTCGGATGGCGAGAGGCAATGCCCAGGACAAATCACCGCAACAACACCATTGCTGTCTCGACCACGCCAGTGCAGGTTCAGCCACGATTTGACGGCCTGCCCGCCGCCAACGCGCCGCGACTCGTCGTGCCCGCAGTCTAACCGCGGGACGTCACGCACACGGTCGTCATCGGTTCCGTTCTCCAGTCCTGCTAAGGTCTTGGCTGGGTCCATCAAAGCCCTAACACGGTATGCGCTCGCACCCATTTGCGCTAGCCTGGGTCTCTTCTGCGAATGCCGAACTTGAAGGCAAATGGTGAACCAATAGGCCGCCATCCCTTCAAGCGAGGCAGCAAAGGCTAAACCGCTCTCATGTGAGCGGGATATTCCATTGGTCGAGGGTGCGGTGGCTCAATTGATGTCTCCAGAGCGGCGAGAGTGGCTCGCTCTCATAGATACTTTCTTAAAGTCCAAACTCCGTCACTCACGCGATTTGCCTGACGATCAAAAGAGGGCCGTGCGAAAAGGCGTGCTCCTTAGAGGCGTCATTGCCGGCGAGGTTGACAAGTATTGGCTCATCGCGGAAGCGACAGTTGATGATCGAGCGGTCGAGCCACACATCAATCTCGTGCATAAAGATCAGTGGAAATTGCTGGAACCGGATGTAGATGCAACTCTACGCTCGTCAGCAGATGATGCAACCGGTCGGGAGGATCCGACACAGCCACGGAATTTGGTGGATGTCGTAATTTGCGCCTATGGCAAACCATACCAAACTGCCATAACTCTAGCATCACTCCTCCAGCATTGCAGTCAGCATATCGACAAGATATACTTTCAGGAAGAGAGGCAGCAACCCTTCGACGACGAAGTAGTGTCAGTTGTCGAATGCTTCCGCCACAAGAGCATCGTGCATTTCAAACCGCAGCATCACATTGGGGTCGCCTTCACGGACAAGCAGCGCCTCAAGCAAGATGATTATCGACGTTCCATACGCTATCAGTATGGTTGGGAGGAAAGCGACAAGCCCTTTTTGTTCCTTACCCACAACGATTGTCTCTACGAGACCGATATCATCGGAGGCATGCTTCGGAGATTGGAAGGTCAAGAATACGCGGGCGTCGGACGGGTTGGGCAGTGCTGGAATTGCCCCGCCCACAGTGCCGGCTTCTGTGACGGCAACACCTACGCAAATTACAAGCCTGACTATGCAGAGGCCGCCGCGATCGTTCAAAATCACCCCTCGCCGCGCACCTTTATCGAGGGCATCGACCGCGAAAGCCCAATGCCTTTCCCGGAATGCCGCCTCAATGAGTTTGGGTGCTTGGTCAATCTTCAGATGGTGCGAAATCTCGTTTCCCCGATCGGAGAGATCGAACCGTTCGGCACACTGAGTCTCGACATCGGAACTGACTGGTTCAGAAAACTCAGCCTAAAGGGATACAGGTTCTTAAACTGGTATGAAGGCATGATCCATGCTTGGTGTGCCGAAGATGCTAGTGGTTTGTCGGCTGACAATGATTTCGCGACATATTGCCGAAACGAGACGAAAGCAAAGGTGTATTTAAGTAAATATCATGGAGCAGTGTTTAATGAGCTTGCTGGGAGACGCTATGCATCCTCGCTGCGCCGCCTGTCGCCGCTTTCCACTCCGTAATCAAGAGCGCTCTGAACGGAGGGGCACGATCCTTTGGTGGCGGGACTATCGTCCGAAGCGTCCTGCAGCACTCTCGAGGTGATTGCGGGCTCAGCCGCGCCAGACGAGCCGTCGACACACGCCAGCATTGATATTTTGGAGGGGCGCGGCTGCCGGCCGCGAAAACGTCGCGTTCCTCGATCGCTCATGGGATCTCGTCTGCATGCCGGGGGGAGCGATCTGGATGCTATCTCGTTGATCCGCCGTCTTGGGGCCTTGGAGGCCAATGCGACTGGCGCTGTTCTACAAAAGGCCTCCGTCTGGATGCCACTCGGAATGTCACCTTCAGAAGAGGCAGATCTTGGCGCATGCAAAGCACCAAGCCCTCGCCAGACATTGGCAGTCGTCTCGTGGGGTGAGCGAGGGGCGTGAGGACGATGTCGCAGTCATTGGATCGCCGGATTGCCGTGCTGGAGGCCCGAGCTTGCCCCGAGGGGGCGTGCGGGCGACCGAGATGCTTGCCGACTTCCGTTGGTCATCGGAGCGGCCTTAGAAGTCCAATGTCAATGCCGCGTGAATTATCCGCAGCTCCGCCGAAGTAAGATTCCTCACTTTCGCCGGTTAGGGGCCAGGGTGTGCATGGTCATTTTTGGGTGGCCGACCGCGCCGGCGCGTCGCTAATGTTGACGTTGGTGGGGTGATGATCGCCTTCGAGCGGACGTGCTCGGGCATGAGTTCGGCATGTTGGCGTAGGCGATAGCTGGAGCCTTCAATCTGCACGACGACAGCATGGTGGAGCAAGCGGTCGAGCAGCGCCGTGGCGACGACTGGGTCGCCGAAGACATCGTCCCATTCGGCAAAGCCACGATTGGAGGTCAAGATCATAGCGCCGCGTTCGTAACGTGCAGCGACGAGTTGGAAGAACAAATTGCCACCGCCGGGTACGACCGGCAGGTAGCCGATCTCGTCGACGATTAGCAGCCCCGCCCGGGCAAAGAACCGGATGCGTTCGTGCAATCGACCTTCGCGCTCGGCGCGGGCGAGTTGGCCGAGCAGATCGGCCAATGTGCAGAAGTAGACACTGCGGCCCGCTTTCACCGCCTCGACACCGAGGGCCGTCGCCAAGTGGCTTTTTCCCGTGCCTGGCGGTCCGAGGAAGTGGACGACCTCGTGGCGCGCGACGAACCCGAGTTGGGCCAGCGTTAGGATCCGATCACGGTCGAGCGAGGGCTGGAA
Organism: Acidisoma sp. S159; assembly: GCF_009766125.1. Lineage (NCBI taxonomy): Bacteria > Pseudomonadati > Pseudomonadota > Alphaproteobacteria > Acetobacterales > Acidocellaceae > Acidisoma > Acidisoma sp. S159. The sequence continues at coordinate 1,652 of NZ_LMUG01000009.1, read as the reverse complement.
GGAGAAGTCGAACCCGGCAAGCGTCTTGATGGTGGCGAGGCGGCCCATGCGCAGCGCGGTCTTGATGCGGCTGTTCTCGCGTAGCGTCAGTTCCTCGGAGAGCAGGATGTCGATTGCCTCCAAGGCGCTGATCTCGGCGCGCTCCAAGCGGCGGACGATCTGGTCCAGGGCTTCCAGCGCCCGCGGCATTTTTAGCCCGACCAGGTCGTGGCGGATGCGGTCGAACATGGAAGGCGTGAGCTCGGCGAGCGCGTTCATGGGCGGTTCTCCCGCGCCAGTCGGCGGCCGACGGCGTCGTAGAACTCCAACGGCCGTGGCGTCACCATGTCGCCGGTGCGGCCGAGCCGAGTTATCGCTTCGTCCCTGCGCCTGCGCGTCTCGGCACCGATCTTTCGGTGGCCCGGTGCAACGCGCCGCTGGTGGCGGCCTTCCAGGACGGGATGAGCGGCGATCAGGGCGCCGTCTTCGAAGATGTGGACCTCCTCGGCCAGCGTGTGCACCTCCACCATGCGGCGGCGGGTGGCATCCGGCACGCTGTAGAGATTGCCGCCGACGCTCACCATGCCGTCGCGAGAGATGCGACGTTCAAGTCGCAGGACTGCCCGGAACGGTGCCAGCGGCAAAGGACGCAGATGCAGCTTCTCCTCGGCAAAGGCTTCGTTGACGACCCGGCGTGTGGTGGCGTGCACCCGCGGATTGGCGACGGTATTGTAAACGATGCCATCGCGTTCGCCTTCGCCGGTCACCGCGGTCTTCATGCGATCATAGAGGATCTCCCGTGGCGCGCCGCCAAACGCCTCGAAGGCGGCAACGTGGCAACGCAGCACCGTCGCGAGGTCCTGGTGCACCACGTATCTCGCCCAGATTAGGCGGCTGTAGCCGAGCACCATGGAGAACAGCCAAACAATCCGCGGCGTCGTGGGCTCGTCGGTGAACACGACCTGGAACCGTGCAAAGTCTGCCTGAGCCTGCTCCCCGGGGCGGTCTCGAAGCGCGCCTCGAACTTGGTGTCGGCGCTTGGCCGCACGTCGCGCAGGAAGTCGGTGACGGCCGTGTAGCTGCCCGCGTATCCCAACTCCTTCAGCTCTCGGAGAAGCCGCGAGCCGGTCAACCCGGGATAGGTCTTCACCCGCTCACGGAGGTAGCTGGTGAACGGGTCCAGAAGCGTCGGTCTCGGCTGCCGCGGCCCATAGGCCGGCGGTTCCAGCCCACGCTCGATGTAACGGCGGACGGTCTTGCGATCGAGCCCACACTGTCGGGCGATATCAGATATCGTGAGCCCCTGCCGATGCAGATCCAGGATCATCACCATCCCCTCCAGCCTGACCACCGTTGCGCCCCTCCCGCCGATCGGGGGAAGCATCCACGCATCGCGGCCGCTGGGCTTGCGGAGCTAGCTCCGCAAGCCCAGCAAACAAGGCCACTTGGGGAGAATTCAAACGGCGCTTCTGGGGAGCATCACTCCGGTATCAACAGTCCAAAGCTGCATTCTCCCCCACCGCCTCCGCTGGACTGCCGAAGAACCGCGGGCTGACCGTCATGGTCCGGAGATTTGGAATGGACCAGCAGTCGTCGGCTAGTGTCCTGATTCCGAAGTTTCTATCCACATCTCTGCTGGACGTCGACGGTTCTTTGGCAGAAGCGCTGGATTG